>DATFSM010000042.1:0-68760 GCA_035262625.1 Bryobacteraceae bacterium | reverse complement strand
CGTCGGGTGCGGTGTAGGCGTCGGCGGCGCTACCTTGATGGCGTTCAGCAGCGCCTGTCCCTTCGGGGCGCCTAAACCGGTAACGGCATCCCACCCGCTGGCGCAGCTATAGGGCCCCCCGCCGCCGCTCGTATCGTTGTTTCCCGACGTGATGTCGCGAAATCCCGTCGACATTGCGGACGAGGCGTAAATCTTCGGGTGCAGAAACCCGACGAGTCGGCCCATACTCTGCGCGTAAAGCGCAACGAGTCCCGCCCAGAGAGGCGCGACCGCACTGGTGCCGCCGACCACCATGTTCGTTCCTTTGACCCGAACCTGGTAACCGGTGTCCGGATCCGCGTCCCCTGCGACGTCCGGTATACCGCGTCCTGCTCCGCCCGGCGAACCCGAGGGCCGAGCTGGAATCGTCACGGTGGACTGATAGGTGGGCTTGCTGAAGAAAACGCTCACACCGCCGCCGCTGCCGTCCCATCCGGTCTCGCTGGTAATTGACGAACCGCTGGCAAGCAACCGAGTTCCGCCGCAAGCCAAGGCATGGGGAGCGGAAGCGGGGAAGTCGCACACAAGTCCGCTGGTTCCGTCGAAAGATCCATCGTCTCCCGTCGCGACGGTCACCACAATTCCCAGATTCGCCGCGTCCTGGAACGCGGATTCGAACGCGGTCTTTGTCGCGTCCGTAAACCCAGTCGGACCGGTTTCCGGATGCCCCCAGCTAATCGAAATAGCGGCGGGCGTCGGCGAAGCATGAATAGCCTGGGTGCAAGCTTTCAGAAAGCTCGCGTCGGTGTTCTGGGCGAAGTAGACGACCTGTTTCGCACCCGGCGCTACGGCGCCCGCTACTTCGATATCCAGCGCCACCTCACCGTCGGCGTTGAGTTCCGGATGATCGGGAAGGTGTCTGTTGATGGTGTTCGTCTGGCCATCGATCAGCACGACGCTAATCGCCGGCGGAGTGATCCCCAGGTTGGTGAAATAGGTGTTGATATCGGCTTGCTGGAACCCACCATCGAGTTCAATAATCGCGATCGTTTGCCCGCTGCCGGTTACGCCTGTCGGAAACTGGTAGAGCTTTGCAAGGACCGGCGGCGTGTATGACTGCGTTACGTGAGCGCTGGCAACGTGGTGAAAGTGCGGCTTCGCCGCGGGACGATTGTCCAGTCCGAGAACCGCGGTGACCTTCCCCGCGAGTTCCTCAGGGATCATGATCGGGCCTTGGCGCACACGATGCACCTGGTCCTTGATCCGCGCATTCTGCAGCGTGACTCCGAATGCCCGGCTCAGGTCGCCGATAGTTCCATGGAGTTCGACAGTTCTTGCTGCAGCGTTTTCATCCTGGGTTTGAAGATTGTATTCCTGGGCGAACTTGCGAATTGCCTGCATGTCGCCTGCGCTGGCTCCGTAAGCCGCCGTATACTCCTCGGGACGCATGTGAGCGCCGGCCGGAGTTATCGGCAGGGGCTCGGCTTTGCGGCGCAACACCACTAACACCTGGGCGCGCTCTGCGGGGTTAACAGGACCAATGATATGCGCGTCGGCTACTGCTTCCTTGTGGCTGCCTGGAAGCGCAACTTTAGGACTAGGCATTGTCTCCTCCAGCTGAACGTTACTGCTCGAAAGGCGCGACGAGACGGGGGGCGGGGAAAGCTTGCGCCTTTCCGAGAACCCGAGTATACAGCCCTGCCTGAAATCTTTGCAAGAGAAACAATTAGAAATGAAATTAATGCGGTAAGGACGCCGCAGCTTAAACGACAAATGTGTTCTGCGTTTCTAAGAATCCGCCGCCAATTTCTCGCGGGATGACGCTCTCGTCGCGCGTGCGGCGGGGTCGCCGCAGCCAAGCCCAATCTCTGTCAGTCGAAGCGCCGCCGCCAAGCGGTATTAACCAAACGGTTCGCGAAAATTAACTCACGGGTTTGCGCCAGCCGTTTTCAGCGGCGCAACGTTGCTGTATTTTCAATAAAAACCGCCGGAAATCCTGATTGGCCGGGCGCGTGCCATAAAAGCGGCCGAGCCTGAAAGGAGGCCGAACATGAAGACCATCGCCAATCGGATTTTTCAATGCGCCGCGGGCGCAATGCTGCTGGGAGCTTCCGCTTTCGGACAGAATGTAATGACAGCTAACATCCCGTTCGCGTTCCATGCCAACGGAACCACAATGCCGGCCGGAAGCTACCGCATCGGCACGTCCAACGACCACGGCGGAACCGCCGTCATCCAACTGCGCGACGCTGATGCGAACAAATCGGCCCTTGCCGTCGGGGCGCCTCTGAATTTCAAGGACGTTCCCGATCAGGCGCCTCATCTGGTCTTCCACTGCAAGGACAGCGGCGGCTGCGATCTTCGCCAGGTCTGTATGCCATACGCGACTTACAGTTATCCGTCGAAGGCCAAAGATCGCGCCGACGACCGCGTTGCATCAATTCCCCTGACAAACAATAAGGCCGACTAACTACTAAAGATGGATCGGTCTGAACTCCGCGCCTCCACGGCCGCCGGATAATTCGCTCACAAGCGAACCGGCGGCCGTTTTGCGTTCTGGCGGGCAGAATGGCTGCACCTCCACTAACCGCCGTGTTCGTGAGAACTATCCTCAGGGTTCACAGCAGGGAATCGCACGAATCGCAGACCCACTCTTTTCAACAAGAATCCGAGACTTTGCGATTGGGCCGGTAAGTGCCTTTTACAGGCCGAGCCTGAAAGGAGGCCGAAAATGAAAACTCTTACCAACCGAATTCTTCAATGCGCCGCGGGCTTAGCTTTGCTGAGCGCCTCCGCTTTCGCGCAGGACAACATGACAGCCGATATCCCGTTCGCCTTCCATGCCGATAAGGTCAGTTTCCCGGCGGGCAGCTACCGCGTCGACGCGGACAGGACTCACGGCGGAACTCCCGTAATCGTACTGCGCAATCAGAGGGATAAGACCTCGGCTCTCGCCCTGGGATCTCCTCTCGGTACGCAGGTAGGCAGCCAGCGACCTCACCTGGTCTTCCGCTGCAACGAAGGCGGCTGCAATCTTCGTCAGATCTGGACGCCCGATGGCGGCTACGGCTATCCGTCGCACCCGAAAGATCGCTCCGATGATCGGATTGCTTTGATTCCTCTAACCACTTCGAAGGCCGACTAGCCCTTACAATGCCTCGGAATGGACTCGCGCCCCGGCGGCCGCCGAACCGTTTCCGCTTACGAGCGGCCGGCGGCCGTTTCGCGTTGGCGCGATCTGAGGCTAACGGATTCTGTTACACTGGCGCGTTGCCTGCGGAGATCATAGCGGTCGGCGGTGCGCTGGCCGGCAATCGTTATGCGCTGGGAGAGGGGCCATTCGAGATCGGCCGCTCCCCTTCCGCTTCGCTTCCGCTGAGCGATCCGGCCCTCGCAGCGCGGCACTGCGTCATTCAGTCAACGAATGCCGTCTGGCGGATTACCGCGCTGAGTCCCGGTCACACCACTTATGTGAACGGCCTTCGCATCAAGGAACAGCAACTCGAAGATAACGACCAGATCAGCGTGGGCGAAAACGATTTCATTTTCCGCGAAAACTCCAATTCCGCTCCTGAGACCGCGAGCGGATCCAAGACCACGCTGCTCCGGGCGTGTTCGATTCTGTTCCTGTTCCGCGCTCTCGCGACGGCGGCGGCCGATTCTACGGATCGGTTGCTCGAAACGCAACTCATCCGGCTCATCGGCGATATCGTCCCTGTTGAGAGCGGCATCGCTCTGCTCGCGAAGAGCGAGGCCCTTCTGTCGCAGCAAGCCGCTGCGCGCGGGATCGAACCTCGGGACCTCTGCTCGAGGCTCTCGGCCGAAGGACCCGTTCTGGATGACGAGCGGGGAACCGTAACCGTGCCGATTTACGCGCGCGGCAAAATCGCCGGGCTCATTCAGGTTCGCCCCCGCGGCGTATCGTCTCCGGAAACCATCGAAATGCTGAGCGCCATTGCCGTTCTTGCCGGCTCGGCCGTCGAAAGCTCCCGTGAGGTAGAGGCGCTTCGCAACGAGAACGCGCTGCTCCTCGAACAGATTCAAACGGACGCGACCGGGCTTATCGGCGAGAGCCCGGCTATGCAACGGTTGAAAGCGACGATCGCGCGCGTGGCCCCCCGTGACGCCACCATCCTGATTCTGGGCGAGAGCGGAACGGGAAAGGAGCTGATCGCCCGTGCCCTGCACAATCAGAGTGAACGGCGCGGACCCTTCGTCGCGGTCAATTGCGCCGCACTGAGCGACAACCTTCTTGAGAGTGAGCTGTTCGGCCATGAGAAGGGCGCTTTTACCGGAGCCGTCTCGCAGAAAAAAGGAAAGCTCGAGATGGCGGAAGGCGGGACGATTTTTCTCGACGAAATCGGAGAACTGGCTCCGGGCCTTCAGGCCAAAATGCTGCGCGTGCTGCAGGAGCGCGAATTCGATCGCGTGGGGGGGACCCAGACCTTACGCCTCGATGTGAGGGTGATCGCAGCGACCAATCGCGACCTGGGCGCCGAGGCAAAGCGGGGAGTGTTTCGCGAAGATCTCTATCACCGCCTGAATGTCGTCGCGCTGAGAACTTCCCCGCTCCGCGACCGACCGGAAGATATTCCGCTGTTGGCCAATCATTTTCTTCAAAAAGCGGCCGCGCGATGCAAACGGCGCGTGCAGGGAATTTCTCCGGAAGCTCTGCGGCTGCTTCTCGCCTATCCCTGGCCCGGTAATGTGCGAGAACTCGAAAATGCTATCGAACGCGCAGTCGTGCTGGGCGCGACGGACATGACGTTACCCGAAGATCTTCCCGATAGCGTCCTTGACGGGTCAGCAGCGGTCGCGGCAACCGGACCTTCGGCCTTTCAGAGCTCGGTCGGTTCAGCCAAGCGTGAAAGCATTATCCGAGCATGGAATCAGGCCAACGGCGACTATAAAGCCGCCGCAGCCCTGCTCGAGCTGCATCCGAATTCACTTCTGCGTCTAATACGGACGCTGGGCCTTCGCGACGTTCTCGGTCAGCGCTGAAGCTTCGTCGTCAAAGAGGCCCACCATCTCGTCGATTCGGGTAATCTGCATCAGCTGGCGGACGGCCGAATTGGCTCCCACCACCGCCAGCGAGCATCCCGCATCCGCGGCGAAGGTGTAAATCGAGATGACCTCGCCGAGACCGGAGCTGTCCATCTGCGCAAGTCCTTTGAAGTTCAGTAACAGACGCGACGGACGGTATTCAGCGAGAACTCGCCGGGCTTCTCTTTCGAATTCCGCGATCGCCGGACCAAGCGTCAGGGACCCCTTCAGGTCCAGAACGGGGATTCCGCGAATTTGGCGTGCTTGAATCGCGAGCGGCACAGACCTGCCCTATTATCCCGTTTTTTCCGTCTGAAGCCACCACTATTTCCTGGAACCTGAGAATCATTTCCAAATGCGGGCGATTTCCAACGGAAACCTTCGTGGTACCCTCCGGAAAAAGTGACCCCGGTCCAACAACCCGCTCCCGCAAGGGCAGCGTCGCTCAATCGAGAAACCCTCATCACCGTCGCATTCGCCGCCGTGCTTCTGCTGATCGCCGTCGCGCAGGTGATCGTTTATCGCCAGTGGATTAACGCCGATTCTATCTCGTACATGGATATGGGGGATGGCATCCCGGCGGGCGATTTTGGCCGCGTGATCAATCCGTATTGGAGCCCACTCTACCCCGCTCTTCTAGGCTTGGCGAACGCGATCTTCAGACCCGGTCCCGAGTGGGAATTTCCCGCCGCCCATCTGGTGAATCTTTTCTGCTTCCTTTTTGCGGCGGCTGCTTTCGAGTATCTGCTCCGCTCGATTTGGACGATTCTCGCATCCCGTTCCGAAACAAGTGAGATTCTGCCGCGTTGGGCATTTCTGACTATCGGTTATTCATTTTTTCTTTATGCGTCGCTGGGGATGGTTGCACTGCTGCGGACGACCCCGGACATGCTCATGTCAGGCTGCCTGTATCTCGCCGCCGCGTTTCTGGTTCGAATCACGGGCGGATACGCCGGGACAAAGGACTTCGCGTTTCTGGGAATCGCGCTCGCTCTGGGATACATGACCAAGGCGATCATGTTTCCGCTCGGCCTGTTTGTCCTGGCCATGACGTTTCTTCTCGCCGGCGGCACGATGCGGCTCCGGATCAAGCGGACCGTCGCAGCGGCGCTCGGCTTCGCAATCCTCGCCGTACCCCTCGTGGCCGCCGTTTCTCGCAGCGCGCACCGGCCGACGTTTTCAGAAGCGGGCACTCTGAACTACATGTTCTTTGTCGATCGACTCGACTGGTATTACCAGAATCGAACAGCCGTCTCCGGGCAGGCGATCCATCCTGTGGCGAAAATCGCTCAGGAACCACTCGCGTATTCATTCCCCTCGCCGCACAACGCGACGTACTCGCTCTGGTTCACTCCTTATTATTGGAGTGAAGGGCTCCGGCCAACCATTCAGATCCGAACGCAGGCGCGAATTCTATTCGAAGGGCTGCGGGGATACGCGCGCACTCTGCTTCAGTTGACGGGCGCGACGCTGGCGATTCTGCTCATCTTCGCGTTCGCCGGGCCGCGGAACGCTCTGGCGCATCTGCGTCCCCTCCTGCCAGTCATTGTGATGAGCGTGGCATTGATGGCTGCCTATTTACTTGCGACTCCAAAAATCGAAGACCGTTACATCGGCGCTCCGATATCGATCATCGGATTCACCCTGCTGTGCAGTCTGCTTTTGGGGGCGCGACTCTCGCGCACCGCACTGACACTGACTGTCGCCGTCATCGCCGTGAGTCTCTTCGCCCGGACCGGGATCAATATGCTCCGTGACTTTCGGGACAACGAGAACAAGACTCAGCGCAGCGAAGTGGACGCCGCGCTCGCGCTCAAGGCGGCGGGATTCGCCCCGGGTACCCATATGGCAGAGATTTCGCCGTGGATTTCGCCGGGGTGGGCGCGCCTTTCGCGGCAGATCATCGTGGCCGACGTACCTCGGGAACAAGCCGAGAAGTTTTGGGACCTCGCGCCGGAGCGCCAGACCTCGTTACTTCACGCATTCGCCTCGACAGACAGCGACGCCGTGGTCGCATGGCTGGGCGGCCGCAAGGATGTTCCCGCGGGCTGGCAACGGCTGGGATCAACCCCTTACGCGCTCCACAGACTGCGCTGACACTTAGACGTCGCGCACACAGCGGAACCCGATGTTGCCCGTGGAACTATCGGGCGTGTTCGACGTGCGCGCGGCGACTCGATAGCGATTGCAGTACGAGCGATGGCAAAGGTAAGACCCGCCTCTCATCACGCGAGCGGTTCCGGCCGGTGGGCCTACAGGATTGAAGCGCGTTGCCCGGACGTGCCAGACCGGATCGAACCAGTCCGCGCACCATTCCCAAGCGTTTCCGACAGCGCCGTACAGACCGTAATCGTTGGCGGGAAACGCCCGCGCGGGGCCTGGCGCCGTAAAGCCGTCGTCGCCGGTATCGCGCTCCGGAAACTCGCCCTGCCAGATATTGCACATGTGCCGGCCTTCCGGAGTGAGGTCATCGCCCCATGGATAGAGCTTTTGCTCCAGCCCTCCGCGCGCCGCGTACTCCCACTCGGCCTCCGTGGGCAAACGCTTGCCCGCCCATCTGCAATATTCGATCGCATCGTTCCAGGATACGTGGGTCACAGGCACATCGGCGCGGCGCTCAATTCCGGTATCCGGGCCTTCCGGATGCCGCCAGTCCGCGCCGTCAATTCGGCACCACCAGTTCAGATTACGCGGCGTCTGATAATCGCCCGGCGGCAAGTGTCCGCGAAAAACATACGACCAGCCCAGTACCTCCGCCTCGGTTCGATATCCGGCCGCGCGCGCGAACTCCGCGAAGCGTTCGTTTGTGACCGGCTCAACGTCGATCAGAAACGGGTCGAGAGTGACCTCTCGGACGGGACCTTCCCCATCGGCGGGAAAGCCCTCATCCGTATCCGTCCCCATGAAAAAAATTCCGCCATCAAGCCTCACCATTCCCTCGGAGGAACCGGATAACACGCGCTCCCGCTCAGCGGACGCCCGCCTGGATTCCGCCAGACGCGCCGCGCGGTCGCGGCTCGGTACGCAACAGGGATGCGGCTGCCCCAGTTCCGCAAACAGCCGGAATTCGGGTTTCATGTATGTTCGATCGCGGAACTCGCGCGGAACCGGTCGATAAAGCGATCTACCGCGCGCTGTTGTTTCTCGCTGTAGAGCAAGTGGGCGATGACGTCGCGCACCTCGTCGAATTTACGGATGCCGCCCTCGCGCGACTCCGCAACGCGCGCGATGTGGTAGCCGAAAGGCGTGCGGAAGACAGGGCTCACCTCACCAACCGCCAGTTGGAATACGACGTTATCGAATTCCGGAACCATCTCGCCCCGGGGAAAGAACCCGAGATCGCCTCCGTTGCCTGGGCAGTCCGACAAGCTGTCGGCGACCACGCCGAAATCTTCTCCTTCCGCGATTCGCGCGGCGGCGGCTTCAATCGTTGCGCGCGCCTGCTCCTCGTTGGTCTTTTCGTTGATGTCGCAGACAACGTGAGACGCGCGAATTCGGTCGGGCGCGTAAAATTGGGACGGGTTGCGCCGATAATAATCGGTTAGTTCCGTGGCCTTGGGCTTCGCGAGTTTTGCCGTGATCCGCTCGACCAGCGCCGCGACGTCGATTCCTTCACGTTCCGCCGCCTGCCTCAGCAGGACCCGGTCGATAACGTTCTCGCGCGACCATTCGCGCGCCCGCTCCAGGACTGCGCTTCTCGGTTCCCCGCGCATGGCTTCGGTGAGACGGGGCAGTATCGCTCTTTCCTCCCCGTGCACTTCCTCTTCGTCAACCAATTCTCCGTTTACGCGCGTGGGCATCGACCGAGCTTTCTATTTCGCAGACGGATCGTTCTGGATGATTCCGAAGATGTGGCCATCCGCGTCTTTGCAGTAGGCGAGCCAGCCGACTCCGGGCACTGAGATCTTCTCCAACGCGATGGACCCGCCGTTTTTAACCACGGCTTCAATAGTCTGATCCAGGCTCTCAACGCCGATCGTGTTCACGCACGGCTGAGCCGGGTCGCGGCGCGGCAGTAAGCCACCGTTGATCCCGGGTTCGGAGGCGGGGCCCGTCGTGATGAGCCAATAGTCCATCGGGCCTTGCCATTTAGTGAAGGTCCAGCCGAATACCGTCGAGTAAAAAGCGATTGCGCGTTGCGGGTCGCTGGCAGGAATCTCGAAATGCGTTGGGCGGGGCATGCATTTAGAGTTACCACGCAGGCTCATTCTGGAAACTTCCATCCGGAAATGAAAAACCCGTTCGGGAGCCTGACCGAACGGGTTCTTCTCGCCAACCGGCCTTCGACCGCTGGAACTTAACGCGTACTCTTGCCTCGCGCGTTCGCCGGACGCGAGTACTCAACCTCGGCGGACGCAGCCGCAACGGCGGGTTGCGGAGCAAACGTTGTATCCACCATCTGGATCATCGCGTAGGCGGGCATATCCTCTGCTTGCTTCGTAAACGACAGTGAGCAGGTCTCGCCGTCATAATCGACTTGAATCAGATCGCCGCCGTGAACCTGATCGGATGCGATCAGGTTCGACATCGGATGCACCAAATTACGATCGATCGCTCGCTTGAGGTGACGCGCCCCGTATTTCAGATCCGTACCTTCACGCAGCAGGTATTCCTTAGCCTCAGGCATCACGTTGAACACAAACGGGGTCGTCGTTGCGGAGTTAAAAATCCGCTGCTGCAGCAAACTCAGTTCGATATTGAGAATGCGGTGGAGTTCGCCGTTTCCCAGAGGCCTGAACACCACCGTCTTGTCGATGCGGTTCATGAACTCCGGCGTGAACTTGCGGCGAGCCGCTTCCTGGCCGGCGCGGGAAATCTTATCCGTGAGACTCTCGTCCACGATCCCCTCGGCCCTGGAGCGCTCGATCTCTGAAGTCGCAAAGCCCAGATTCGGCCTCAGAATCGACCCCATCTCGGCAGCTCCAAGGTTGCTTGTCATGAAGATCATGGCGCGGGAGAAATCCACGCGACGATTGTCGCCGAGCGTAAGCGTCGCCTTATCCAGGATTCCGAGAAGAAGATTCCATAGCGCATCGCTCGCCTTCTCGATCTCGTCGAAGAGAACGAAGCTGACCTTGAGCTTGTCAGTGTGGTACTGATTCAGTACCTCCTGGCTCAGAAGCGGATGCGTCTCACGATGTCCGAGATATCCGGGAGGCGAGCCGATGAGTTTGGCGATTTCATGGCTGTGCTGAAACTCGGCGCAGTCAATTTTGATCACCGCCCGCGCGTCTCCAACGAGCGACTCCGCAGTGGCTTCCACCATGCGTGTTTTGCCGGTGCCCGTCGGGCCCAGAAAGAGGAAGTTCCCGATCGGGCGCCCCGGGCTCGTCATGCCGGACAAAAACATCTGGTAGATGTTGACGATCTGATCGATCGCCTCTTCCTGCCCTACTACTCGCTTACGGAGATCGCTGTTGAGTTTCTCAGCATCATTCCCGGTCAGCGACGGATTCAGTTTCTTATTCAACCGCACCATACTCGTTTTCCCCCACCCACTGTTTCCCGCGAACATCGTTCTCACATTCCGTGAAGGAGCACGCATCATGCCAATCCTACGGAAATCACTTCGAAGGCGGTCTGGAGGGCCGGATTTCCACCCTGCTTATCGTGGTTCGGGCGGGCATGCGCAACACAGCAATGACCGCTTCCGACACATCTTCGGGCGCGATCTTCCATTCGGCCCCTCGATCGGCGGATCCGCCGCCGAACTCCGTGGCCACACTGCCCGGCATGATGGAACAAACCCTCACTCCTTCCGAACGATGATCGAGCATCATCGCTTCCGAGAACCCGTTTAATCCGAATTTCGAGGCGTTGTATCCTGCGCCTCCCGCGAATGGGTTTTTGGCGGCCAGTGAACTGATGTTCACGATATCTCCGGCGCCCTTGCCCCTCAATATCGGCAGAACTTCGCGACAGCAATAGAACACTCCGGAGAGATTGAGCGAAATCATGCGCTCCCATTCTTCGGGACTCAAATCAGCCGCGGCGCGGAACGTTCCGGCGCCTGCGTTGTTGATTAGAATGTCGATCGTCCCAAAATGATTTACGACATCAGTGACAAAGCGAGAGATCTGATCCCGCTTCGAAACGTCACACACCGCACCGAAAACCCGCCCGTGCGGCGTGAGATTGGTTACGGCGCGGTCGACTGTGCTTTGCGTAACGCCGCAGAAAGCCACCTTGGCGCCTTCTGCTAACAATCCCTTCACTATGGCGTAGCCAATGCCTCGGGTTCCCCCGGTAACCATGGCTATTTTGTTGTTAAGAGATTTTTCTTCTGAATTCCTCGCCATTTGCTGTCTCCGGATTCTCGACGGTTGTCTCGACCCTGCCGTACCATTAGAGACGGAGCGGAAATAAAAGGATGCGAGACGGGTCAGCGCTGATGTGGCGCGACGTGGTTGACCGGTGTCACTCTACATTAATCGATGAACTTGCGGGGCGATTTGATGCGGCAATTGCGGCCGAACGCTCCAGTGCCGCTCTGGAAGCGGAACGCGCTCGCATTTCGACCTTTGAGTCGCTGAATCAGACATTACGGCGTCTGCGCGAGGCCAAAACAGAAAACGCCGTTTTTGAGTTGATCGCCGAGGCTACTGCGCCTTACGCGGAGCGCGTTGTGGTGCTGCGAGTGGTGGAAAGCGACCAGGAAGGGGATGGGAACGCCGAACTTCGCGCGGAAGCGCGGAGGAACGCCGGCGACGCCAGCCTGACATTTCCGTCAACCAAAGCTGCGGCGTTGGCAGAGGTGATGACAAGCCGTGAACCGGTTACCGCGCTGGCCGCTGAGCCCGAGATTGCGGAAGAACTCGCCGCTGCTCTGGGCGATGGATCAGGCAAAGTGTACCTTTTCCCCCTGAATTCCCGTCAAAGTGTAATGGGGATACTTGCGGCGGGTGGTCGGCCGGCGCCTTCCGCTCTCGAATTGCTGTGCGGCGCGGCGGGAATCAGGCTTGAAGCCCTGAAGGCAGAAGGGCTGGCTCTTAAGCCGCTGCCACAGCCCGCGACGCTGGCGCAGATTACCGACGGAAAGACCGGGGCTCCGCAGAGTTGGAGCGACCTGAGTCCGGAGGACCAGAGACTTCACCTTCAGGCGCAGCGCGTAGCTCGCGTCCGAGTGGCTGAGATGCGTCTATATCATTCCGATGCGCTGCGTGACGGAATGACGGCGGGAAATGTCTACGGGGCGCTCCAGACCCAGATTGATTCGGCCCGTAAGTCTTTTCTGCAGTCCTTTCTTTCTAAATCGCCGACGATGGTGGATTATCTGCATCTTGAAATTCTGCGGAGCCTCGCGCATGACGATGACCGGTTGCTTGGAGAGACCTATCCTGGGCCGATGGCATAGGGCCGTTCTTATCCTGCTCATAGCTGCGGCATGCGCGCCCGCAGCGGATCTCGCGGAGACGCGTCTCGGCCAGGGAATCAACGCTTATAACGCTCACGACTATGGAGCTGCCATTCAGCACCTCCGTGGACTCGCGTCACAACTTCCCAAGGTTTCGGACTATGTTACGTATCATCTGGCCTCGGCGGAACTGCAGATTGGAGATGTAGACGCCGCGGCGCGAGATTTGGCCGCGTACCGCGCGAATCCTGTGGCCGCCTCCCCTTTGGCGGGAAAAATCGCGTTACTGCATGCGCGCACGCTTCTGCAGCAACATCAACCGTCGTCCGCCACTGTCGCCCTGCAGGCTCTGCAGAAGGATTACAAGGCGTTGCCCCAGCCTGATGGCGATTTCGCGCTCGCCACCGCTTACGAGGCGCTCGACGAAAAGCCCCAGGCCGCGCTCGCATATGTAAAGGTCTATTACGACTATCCGAATACCGACACTGCCGCCAAAGCCTGGGATGGAATGCAGCGGCTGCGTCCCGCGCTCGGCAAGGACTTTCCTTCGGCGCCAGCTGAGCAGCAGCTCGACCGCTGCAGAAAGTGGCTCGACGCGAAGCAATACAACAACGCTCGGCAGGAATTCGCGGCTCTCGCGGCGAGTCTGCCCGAGCCCGACCGCGACGAAGCCAAAGTGGGAATCGGGGCCACCGATTTCCTCGCCGGAGATACTAACGCCGCGCTTCGCTATCTGAGGGATCTCAAAGTCGCGAAGTCCGAGGCCGACGCACAACGCCTCTACTATGTCGTGGAAGCGGCGAAGAAGATGGGGGAGGACGTCGACATGAACAATGCGGTGAAGACCCTCGGAGACCGTTACCCGAAATCCGCATGGCGTCTGAAGGCTCTCATCACCGCCGGGAACCGGTACGTGGTCACCAACGAGCGCGAGAAATACGAACCGTTATTCCGCGCCGCCGCCGAAACTTTTCCCGACGATAATTCTACGGCTTACTGCCACTGGAAGCTCGCCTGGGACGCCTATCTCTCGGACAAGCCGGAAGCGGCCACTCTGATGCGCGAACAGGTTGAGCGTTACCCCTATGAAACGCGGGCAAGCAGCGCTCTCTACTTCCTGGGACGCCTGAGCGAGAAAACCGGAAAGCCGGCGGAAGCGCGAGCCTATTACGACCGCACGAGCGCCCAGTTCCCTCACTATTTCTATGGAATGCTCTCGAGAGACCGTATCCGCGAGGGCAAACTCACCGCAACCGCGCCGGATCTGGAGGCTGCCTCGTGGCTCAACGACGTCGATTGGCCGGAGCGCCGCGACTTCTCGGCCACCGAACCAAATGCCTCCACGCGCCTGCGGATAGACCGCGCCCGCATCCTGATGCTTGCGGGTCTTTCCGATGCTGCTGATACGGAACTGCGTTTCGGCGCGAAAACCGATAACGAACAGCCGCACCTGCTCGCCATTGAACTGGCGCGCGCGATGCCGTCTCCCTTCCACGCGCTCCGGATCATGAAGAGCTTCATTGGAGACTACCTCTCGATCCCCTTCGAGAACGCGCCCCTGCGGTTCTGGCAGATGCTCTTCCCCCTGCCGTATCGCGACGAGATTCAGCGGAGCGCGTCGGCCCATAATCTCGACCCGTATTCCGTCGCCGGGCTGATCCGCCAGGAAACGGAATTCAACCCCGGTGCGCGCTCGCCTTCGAATGCTTATGGCCTGATGCAGTTAATCCCTGCGACAGGAAAGCAAATGGGACGCCAGCAAGGCATTGCCGTCGCCAGCGTCCGTTCGCTACTGAATCCGAGCATCAACATTCCGCTCGGCACCCAATATCTGCGCGCTCAGCTCGATCATTGGGGCGGCAACTGGGCGGAGACGCTCGCGGCCTACAACGCAGGTCCAAGTCGGGTGAAACAGTGGCTGACCTGGGCCAATTACCGCGAGCCTGCCGAGTTCGTCGAGAGCATTCCGTTCAACGAGACGCGCGATTATGTGCAGGCGGTACTGCGCAACGCGGACATGTATCGGACCATCTACGCTGAGAAGCATCCCGCGGCGCCGGATGTGCGCGATCTTTCCGATTTCCCGCCGGTGAATCTTTCGAGCTTGCCTGCGGCGGCCCGCACTCCGGGAGGCGGGATGCATACGACGAGCGCGACAAACCACACGGTCCCGAAGACCGCGGCAAAGCGCAGAGCGAAATCCGCCGCTGTCGCAAAGAAGGGGTCCGGCTCAAAACGGCCCGCTTCGGAATCGAAGAAGAGCGTGGCGGGTAAAAAGGCTCCGCCCAAGAAGAAAGAGCCCGCATAATCGCCTCCGACGCAATTACATAACGCCGAACTTGTCGAAAGCTTCGACGGTGCTCATTCCTTCGACGATCGCCTTGCGCACCAAGTTTTCGGTGCTTGCTTTTTCGAGCGCGCGGGAGATCGCCTCAACCTCCGCCACCTTCGGCACGACGAGCACGCCATCGATATCCCCGAACACGATATCTCCCGGCTCCACCTTCACGGCCTCGATCTCGAGCGGCGCCCGAAAATCGATCACCTTACCTCGGCATGCCTGATCCTGCGCGTATCGCCCCAGCGAGAACGTCGGAAAATCAAGCGACAGAATACCGCCGGTGTCCCGCGAAAACCCGTTCAACACCGCGCCCGCAGCCCCCAGAACGCGAGCGCGGGTGCTCATCAGTTCGCCCCACAAGGCGTAACGCGGCGTTCCGCCCGAGGCGATATAGACCTCATTCGGCTTGAGATCATCAAGCGCGTGCAGCATGAGCCCGAAGCCTTTTCCGTCGAAGCAATCCGCCTCGAGCACTGGCATCGCGCGACCGAGCACGACCATGTCGGGCCGCAACGGCTGAATCCCGGGGGGCAGGAACTGCCTCCGTAGCCCCATCGAATCGAGGACGTCCCCGATGGCCGCCGTAAACAGCTTTTCGCGGATCAGCCGGAACAGCTCGCTATCGTCGGTCCACTTCATTCGCGTGCCGTCATTTGTCGGGCAGCGTGAAGAGATAGGACACGATGTTATCCATGTCGGCGTTCGAAAACTTATAGGCGCCCATCGAGGTACCCGGCGACATCTTCTGTGGATTAACGAAATGTTCCTTTGTCCACGCTTCGGTGCGGCGCGCCGAAAGGCCGTTCAGGGGCGGCCCGATTTTTCCGCCCACACCGTTGATGGCGTGGCACGCCGAGCAGAAGTTCTTCTGATAAACCGCTGCGCCGTCGGCCACGAACGCGGGCGTGGAGTCGATCACATTGCCATTGTCCGGAGTGAGCGCAAGCATGGCCGCCGCAAGATCGTTCAACTGAGGACCTGTGAGATTCACGGGCGCCATCGCAGTGCCAGGGCTCGTAGTCTGCGGCGACTTGAAATGCAGCAGCATCCAGGCCTGGTCGTGCCGCCGCGCCGTATTCAAAAGATTCGGACCCGCCTTCGCTTCGCCCCCAACGACGTTATGACACGCGGCACAGTTTTGCTCCCGATAGTAATGGATACCGGACAACTCAGCGGGCTTGAGCTGCATCCATTGCGTCGGGCCTGAAAAATCGATGGACGAAGCTGCGGTCTGAGGAGGCGTGCTGCGGATGGCGGCCGCCGTCAGGCCCGCCCATCCGAGCCCGGCGAGGACAATGACGCCCGCCGCTAAACCGCGATTCCGGATGCTCACAAGTTTGCTGCGATCGATAAACGGCGTCGCGATCAGCGCAAGGATCGCCAGAGTTGGCAGAATCACGGTGCCAACGACTTCGAGCGGCCCCTCAAACACCTTCAGCATTTGAAACAGGAAAAGGAAATACCACTCGGGGCGCGGGATGTAACTCGTGTCGGTCGGGTCTGCCAAGCGCTCGAGAGGCACGCGAACCGCGATCGCCATCGTGAAGAGAATCGCAAACGCAATGAAGACCGCGACAGTATCCTTGAAGACCTGCTCGGGATAGAAGGATTTCTTAGGCTTCACCTCGTCTCCCGGAGCGGGCTGGACGCCATGTCGGCGCACCAGGGTTACGTGCAGCGCGATCAACAACAAGGTCGCGGGCGGCAGCAGCAGCACGTGAAGGCCGTAGAACCTTGCGAAGGTCACCACGCCTATGTCGCCCGTGCTTGCCAGGATTCTGCTGACGTAAGGCCCGGCTAACGGGACCGTCGCGCCGATCTGCGTCGCCACCACCGTTCCCCAATACGCGCGGTTATCCCACGGAAGCAGGTATCCGGTGAGTCCATAGGCCAGTGTCAGCAACAGGAGAATCACGCCCACGACCCACGTGCCTTCACGCGGCTTCTTATACGCGCCCCAAAGAAAAACCTGCACCATGTGGAGCACAACGACCACGATGATCATGCTTGCGCCCCAGTGATGCAGACCGCGCATGAGCCTTCCGGCCGTCACTTCGGTGAGGATGTACCGCAGGCTGTTGTAAGCCTCTCCGGTTGTCGGCGCATAGTTGAACGCCAGCATTGCCCCGGTAAAGAACTGAATCAGAATCAGGAACAGCGCCACGCTGCCGAAAACCTGGTGCCAGCCGCTCGACTGGGGAATCTCTTCATAGAGAAACTTGCGCAGCGCGGTGTGGAGTCCCGTTCGGTGATCAAAAGCTTCCACGAACTGGTCGATTCGCTTCTTCATCGCGCGTCTCCTTATGCGTTCGAAGCCGAATTGCGCAGCGGCCCGATCTGAAGCCGGTTATCCTGAACGCGCGTCACGTACCGGTCTAAAGGCCGCGGCGCAGGCCCCGCAAGCACCTTACCGTCGATGGCGAAGAAAGAGGCGTGGCACGGGCACGCGAACTGCTTGACGCCTTCGTCCCAGTGATAGGCGCAGCCGAGATGAGTGCACTGAGGTCCGAAGGCCACGATCTTGTTATCGGGTTCCTTCACCACCCAGGCGGTTTTCTTCTCGGTAATGACGCGCCAGCCGTCAACCCGGCTCTGCTGAAAGCTCATTTCCACGGGCGCGCCGGGCGTGAGCTGGCTGATATCGCCCGCATCCACCCATCCTTCTTGTCTCCGGGACCGCGGCGGTACCAGAAGATAGAGAAGGGTGGGTATTGCAAGCGCGAGACCGATGAGACCGCCCAGAATGTAGATCACCGCCAGGTGAAACGCGCGTCGGGGCATGTTCTCGGCAGGGAGAGTTTCGTGCAGCGCTGGGGTTTGCTCAGCCATAGTGGAGTCTCCATTCTAATCGAGGAGCCTGAAAATTGGGACGATCATAACGCCTCCACCGGAATCGATTTTCGAATGAACATATCGCTTTTCAGCGCGTTGGTTTTCGGGGGTTCCCTGCTCGCTGGTTTCCTCGGTTCACTGACGGGACTCGGCGGCGGCGTGGTGATCGTACCTTTGCTGACCCTGGCCTTTGGCGTGGATTTCCGGTATGCCGTCGGAGCCTCGCTGGTTTCCGTGATCGCCACATCCTCCGGCGCAGCGGCGGCATATGTTCGCGAAGGCTATTCGAATATCCGGGTCGGCCTTTTCCTCGAAATCGCCACCAGCGCGGGAGCCCTGGCCGGGGCTGGTCTCGCGACGCGCGTATCGACCTCGGCCCTTGCCGTCATCTTCGGGCTCGTTCTCCTGTACTCGGCGCTCTCTTCCACCGAGCACAAGCCGAGCGATACGCACGATCCGGCCTCCCGCGACGGACTGGGCGCGAAACTCCGGCTGAACGGCGAGTATCCGGGCTCCTCAGGATCGGTTGCTTACGCGGTCCGGCGCGTGCCGCTGGGTTTCTCGATGATGGCGGTGGCAGGCGCGCTCTCCGGCCTGCTGGGAATCGGCTCCGGCGCGTTGAAGGTCCTCGCGATGGACCGCGCCATGGGCCTGCCGTTCAAGGTCTCCACCACCACCAGCAACTTCATGATCGGCGTGACCGCGGCGGCGAGCGCTGGCGTCTATCTGTCGCGCGGTTACATCGAGCCGGGGCTCGTTATGCCGGTGATGCTCGGGGTTCTGGGCGGAGCCTTCGCCGGTTCGCGGCTCCTGGCTCGCGCGAGGGCCTCATCCCTTCGAAATCTTTTCCGCGCCGTTCTGCTGGTTCTCGCCGTTGAGATGATCTACAACGGCTGGACTCACAGGATCTGAATGCGGATCACCGACACAACCATCGAACGAAACATAGGGCGCCTGCTTCAGTGGGGCGTTCTGGTCTCCGGGCTGGTCATGCTGACCGGTGCGGCGATCTATCTGAAACGTTACGGTTTCGAACAAACGCATTACCGGCAATTCCACGGCGTGCCGGCAGAATTCAAATCGCCTGCCGCAATCCTGCGCGAGGTCCTCAACCTGCGCGCCCGCGCGATCATTCAGCTCGGCGTGCTTCTGATGATCGCGACGCCGGTGCTGCGGGTGGTGTTCGCCGTGGGCGCCTTCCTGCTGGAGCGCGACTGGCTCTACGCCGGGATCAGCGCCGTGGTACTGGCGCTGCTCTCGTATGCTTTGTTCGGATAGCGCCGCTTAATGAGCGCGCGGAGACGAGGAAAGGCGTTGCGTGAACAAGTCCAGAAACTCCCGGACGTTAACATTCCGAGCCACGCGCGTCCGTGAATTCTGATCGAGTTTGAACAGCGTCGCGCCGAAGAACGCGGGACTCGCGATCTCCACCTCCACCGAACCCGTCTGCGTTTCAACCAGATTAGGCCGAAGCGCGGTCCCGACCGCTAACGGATCGTGCAGCGTCGGGAACCGGTTCGGATTGCCCTGCTGCCACAACTGAATCAGGCGATACAAAAACTGCGATGCGGGATTCTGCGCATTCTTCAGCCGGTCCAGGTCCGCGCCTTCGAGCTTGCACTTCTCGGTTACATCAAGCCCTACGCCGGTAATCGGAATGCCGGAACTGAACACGATCTGCGCCGCGATACGATCGCGATAAATGTTGTACTCGCGCCGCGGCGGAAAATACGCCCCGCCCATCAACACAATACGCTCGATCTTACTCTTAATGCGCGGCTCCTCACGCAGGGCGAGAGCGATATTCGTAAGCGGCCCAACCGGAATCACAGTCATCGGAACCGGCGAGCTCATGAGCGTCTCGATGATCTTGTCCGCCGCGCGGGCATGCGCCGAAGCGGGCGGCTGATCCGCTTCGGTGAGCACACTGAACTGAGCCGCCTTGTCGGGCAGTTTGGGATCGAGCAGCGGCTCGGGCGCGCCGGTCGCCAGCGCCACATCGCGCCGCCCGAATAGGCCGAGTTCCTTCCACGCCAGCCTTGTCCGGCTCTCGACGTCGTCCGCGACCGTGGTCACCAGCTTCACATCAAGCTCGGGAGACTGAAGCGCCAGCCCGAGAGCGAGCGCGTCGTCTATGTCGTCCCCGATATCCGTATCGAAGATAACTGGAATAGGGCGCGCCTGACCGAATGCCGCAATCGCAGAAAGACAAAAGATGAGAGGCAGTCGCTTCACAGGTTCATTACCAGCGCGTTGAACAACAGTTTAAAGGTCAGGTAGCTCTGTGCCCGATACTGCGGCCGCATCCCGAACAGGACGATGTGGCCGTTGCCGGATTTCGCGTCGATCAGCGCCGTCTTGCCTGCGATGTGGCCCTCGCCCAGCAGCCAGCCGGAGGCCAGGACTTTGCTGTCGGCGAACTTCGCCACGCTCGGCTCCGAAGTGTCCCATGCCGGACCTGACTCCGTCCACACGGCAACATTCTGCGGCAGCCCACGCGTCAGCGGGCTATGCGTGTCAAGAACTGCGTTCAGCAGCGAACCCGGGCAATAGAAATCCTTCGCGGCGACGCCGGCCAACACGTTCGTCGCCTTCACGCCGAGATGCTGGGTCGCATAATTGGATGCCCGATTCAAAAACACGAGCGTGCCGCCCGCGTTCGCGAACGCCCGCAGCGCATCCTCGCCCTTCTGCCCCAGCCCCCCGGTGAACTCGGGCGGCATGGAACCGGCCACGTGACCGTTCTGGATCGCATTCGGCTGTTCATCGGCGAAAACGATCGCGTCGAATTTATCCCGCAGATTTCCCGCCTGAATATCCGCGTTGCGGAGCGGCGTGTAAGCGAACCCGAACTCTTCGAGCAGCCAGCGCGTCCAGCCCTCGTCCATGTTCGCCATAAAACTACGATAGAGACCCACGCGCGGCTTTCTGATTTCGCGCCAGCCCGCGCCACGCGAGGTCATAGAAAAGTCGCCGTTTTCGTCGCGCCACACCGGGCGGCCACCGGCCCAGGCGGCATTCGCGGCTTTCCATCCGTCCGTGTCCGAAGCAGCGTACTCGTCTTTCCGGGCGGGAACTCCGAGACTCGCCCTCTTCAACCCTCCCGATACGGGCTGATCCACGAACTTCGAATCCACGCCAAACAACAGCGGCAGCGTATGTGCCGTTACGTCATAGGGCCGTTTCGGAGGACCTCCGGGATACAACAGCTCATTCGGATAATCCTGCCGTTCCAGCAACGCTTTCGCGTATCCGGAATACGGCTGCTGGAACGGAATGACGTAGTCTCCCGCGGAATCCTGGCTGATCTCGACCATCCCTGCCTGAAGCGTCTCAAGCATTTTGCGCGTCGCCGCCGGATCGCGCTGATTTTTCGAGATCACCGCGCCCCACGGCGAGATGCGCGCCACCTGATCTTCCCCGACTTTATAGAAACTGCGCAGCATCTCCTCGCGGTGCAGCGCCGCGTTATACAGCAGCGACTCATATGCGAGTTCCTGGTAATCGATGATGTCGCGCAGCCGCCACGTGCCGCCGAGCCACGGCTGCAGATAATTCCAGCTTCGCTCGCGCGGATCGTAGCCCAGCGCCGTTGTATCGATCTGATCCGGCTTGATCGTGATCGGCGTCGCCAGCCTCGCGCTGGCCGATTCCGTCAGAATGCGAAGCCCGCCGTGAAACGCCTGATAATGCCTCGACGGCGTCCAGAAGTCGTAAGCTGCGTGAATCGCAACGCCCGTCTTCCCCGCCGCGGTGAGATCCGACGCCATCGACGTGCCCATCATGTTCATCTCCTGGGCGAGGATGGGGTCGATGTTCGGTTCGATCGGATCCAGCCAGGGCGGAATAAAAATGCGCGACGCCCCGGGCCCCTGCTGATGCACGTCGTACACGATCTCCGGATGCCAGACGTTGTGTAGCTGGGAAATTGTCGCGCGCGTCTCGGGCTGCGAAAAGATGTACCAGTCGCGATTATTGTCGTGGCCGACGTATTTCTGATAAAGCTCCGGCGGATTCGTGCCTTCCCACTTAGTATTGAGAGTTCGGCGATACCAGCGCGTCACGATATCCACGCCGTCCGGATTCAGAGACGGCACAAGCAGAAGGATCGTGTTGTGAAGAATCGCTTCGAAACGCGGATTCGATTCCGTGATCAGCCGGTAGGCAAACTCGACCGCGCTGTGCGTTGAAGCCACTTCCGTGGCGTGTATTGAACACGTCATCAAGATGACGTTCTTACCCTCTCGGAACATTGGCTCCGCGTCCGTGGGCGAAGTGATGCGGGGATCGGCCAGACGCCGCTGAATTTCCCGATATTTCGCGAGATTTTTCAGGGTCGCGGGATCGGCGATCGTCGCCACGATCATTGGCCGGTTTTCGGCTGAGCGCCCGTACTCGGCGACCTGAATCCGATCGCTCGACTTCGCGAGGGAATAAAAATAACTGACGACTTTGTCCCAGTCGAGCAGTTCGCGGTCCGCGCCGATCTTGTGCCCGAAATGGGATTCCGGGGTCGGAACCGGCGCGGCGCCGAGGCTCGCACAGGAAAATGCGAGCAGAACTCCGCAGGCCCATAACGCAAGCGCCTTCGAAGAAAGCCAGGCAACATCGCGGTCTTTCATTAGACGCGATTATAGGATGCGAGAAATTCCGGCGAAGGAAAAACGGGGTTACGCGGCTACGCCCCGCACACGGGGGCGGTGCAGCGCGGTTTCGACGAGCCAGCGCAGTTCACGCACCTGAAAGGGGGCCGAACAATAATCGGTCGCTCCCGCTTCGAGGGCGTCGAGCCAGTTCGAAAGCTCCGCCTGTCGGGTGACCACCACGAATGGCATCGCTGGCCGTTTCTCCCGAACTCCGCGGAGAAGACCCACATACCGGCGGCGGTCGCCGTCGGCGAAAACAATATCCGAATCCGCGAGGTCGTCGACGGTGGTATTTACTGGTTTTCGCTGAACTTCGTGCTCGTTCTTCAGAGCGCTGCCAAGTTCCGTCGCCGCAGTTTCTTCAAGGCCAACCAGAGCTACTCTTGCCATAGTTTTTCCTCACTCATACAACAAATAAATCTCGGCGCAGAGAGCGAGACGTGACAGTCGCAGGTCTCTATTCCACTGTCCCACAGATCTGTTTCAACAGCATGGATTTAATGCAGATTTGCCGCTTGCTCCGACTTGCTCATGTGCCATGTATTACAGAAGCTTAATGGGCTATGCGTAAGCGTTTTACCTATACGTATTTCTGCGATAAACTAGCCGCCGATGACTTCAGTGAGTATTCGGCTACCCAGGGTTTCATTTTCTTTTCTATTTGCTCTCGTTTTTCCCGCATTTCTATTTGGCGCCGACGTAAGCGGTAACTGGCTTTTCAGCGTTCCGGGACCCGACGGAACATCGCGCGATACCTATTTCCGTCTCAAGCAGGACGGAAGCAAAATCACCGGCGCCGTGCAGCAGGGCTTCAACATGCGAACGATCGACTCCGGCTCGATCGAGGGAAATCATCTTCGCTTCGCCACAAGTTTCACTGGCCGCGGACAGACCGTCACGGTCACTTACGAAGGCGATCTGGCAGGTGACGAACTCCATCTGAAATCCTCAGGCGGATTCGGGCGCGGCGTCGGACGAGGCGCCGGACCGGGCCGAGGCCCCGCGGAAATGATTGCGAAGCGGGTTGCCGAAAGCGCAGGACTACCCCCTGCCCGCATTGAACCGCCAACACTGCATCCGGTGAAATACAACGGCCTCGGTAAAACACCGCCCATGGGCTGGAACAGTTGGAACCATTTCCGCGGACAGATTGACGACGCGGGAGTCCGCGGCATGGCAGACGCCTTAGTCTCTTCCGGCATGAAGGACGCGGGTTACGTGTTTGTGAACATAGACGACACCTGGCAGGGGCAACGCGATGCCAGCGGCAACATCACGACTAACAAGCGATTCCCCGATATGAAAGCCCTCACCGATTACGTCCACAGCAAAGGCCTCAAGATCGGGCTCTATTCCTCACCTGGCCCGCGCACCTGCGCCAATTACGAAGGCAGTTATGCGCATGAAGCGCAGGACGCGAAGCAGTACGCCGCCTGGGGATTTGACTATCTGAAATACGACTGGTGCAGCGCCTCCGCGATTTACAAGCCGGAAGACATGCACGCGGTCTATCAAAAGATGGGCGACGCGCTCACCGCCACTGGCCGTCCCATCGTCTTCAGTCTCTGCCAATACGGCGAAGCCAACGTTCAGGAGTGGGGTCCCTCAGTCGGAGGCAACCTTTGGCGAACCACCGGCGACATTCAGGACAACTGGCGCTCGATGACCACAATCGGCTTCAGCCAGAACGACCTCGCAAAATGGGCCGCGCCCGGCCACTTTAACGACCCCGACATGCTGGAAATCGGCAACGGCGGTATGTCGGATACCGAATACCGCACGCACATGAGCCTTTGGTCCATACTGGCAGCGCCCCTACTGGCTGGAAACGACATTCGGACGATGAGCCCCGCTACGAAGGAAATCCTCATGAATACGGATGTCATCGCAATCGACCAGGACAAAGCCGGACACCAGGGCCATCGCGCATCTCAGAACGGCGACATCGAGATCTGGGTCAAACCCCTCGCCGACGGCGGAACCGCCGTGGCCATGTTCAATCGCGGAGAGTCCGAAGCCTCGATCAAAGCCGACTGGGCGCAACTCGGGATCGGCAAGGCCAAACGCGTGCGCGATCTCTGGGCTCACAAAGACCTCTCGGGCGCCGAGACTGGCTACACCGCTACGGTTCCCGCACACGGAGTTGCGATGCTACGCGTCTCGAAGTGAGGAATTTTGAAGTGAACCGGTTTTAATTGTCCGTTTATGCGCGGTTAATATTCGGCCACGTCATTAGAATCAGAGGCGGTCGAATGAAGCGCCTCGAAAGGAACCGGACTCAAACATCATGAAAAAGCTGACTTCGGCCGTCTTCGGCCTCTCTCTCTCGCTCGCGGTCGCTGGCATCTCGTTCGCGCAGACGCCCGCCCCCGCAACCAATGCTCCTGCGAAGGACAACGGTAGCGCCATGACTACCGCCCCTGCGAAGAAGCATTCGAAGAAATCGCACAAGAAGGCCGCAAACAGCACGGCGACTCCCGCTGCTCCCGCGACCGCTCCGTCCAGCAAGTAAGCCGGTTTCCGGCTGAACCATGTCCGGCGAAGACTGTCGGCCCTCAAAGGCGGGCGGTCTTCGCCGGATTTTTTGTTTGAGGCTACTTATTTTGGATAGCCCGGGCTCTTCTTCACTTCCTCGATCTGTTCGACGTGGCGTTCGTTATGCCCCGCGAGGAACAGGAACGCCTGCACCCCGTCCAGTTCCGTACCCGGTATGGGGGAAAAGAAATGATCTCTCATGTCGTCTTGCGAGTTCTTCACGTAATCGACTGTCTTATCGCGAGCCGCGTTAAAAGCATCGACCGCTTCCGCCGGCGTTTTATAAATCCCTTTGGGCGTAATTTCCGCTGGGGCGGTGGCGGTTTTACTCCGATCACGAAGCGCCACAAGGACGCCCTCATCGATCTTCGCGTTGTTGGGTTCCCGTTGTGACGCTTTCGCCGCATCCGCCGGCGATTTCAGCACTACGCCAATAATCGAGCCGCCGATGTACCCTTCGGCCGCCACAATATGCTCTGAAACCTCTGCAATGGACCACCGGTCAGGACCGGCCTTATAGGTCCATTGCGCTGGCGTCAGATCTGCTACGGAATCGAGAAAAAGTTTGCGAGAGGTCTGAAGTTCAGTCAGAATCCGCCCGCGGTCCCCGTCGCTGAGTGGAGCGGCGAGCGCCGTTAGAGCCGCGGCGACGCCGACCAGTGAGGCAATAATTCTCATGGGTTCCTGATGCGTCCCTGTATTGTAAAGTTTCCGGCGGCCAAAACAATCCCGCAATTAAGGGATCACCCGTTATCCTGAAAAACGGACCGCCTGTGAAGCTCGATTGGAAGAAACGCCCTAAGCTCTACACGTTTCTCGCTCTTTTCCTCGCCGATATCGTTGCCGCTTTCTTCGGAGTGACGCTCATCGTTCTGCCCCTCACTCTGGGGCTGGTCGCTTACGGCTGTTTCAGCCTGCTCCGCATCGTCGTACATCACTCCCGGCTCATCTGGCATTTGCGTAACCGGCTGATCGTCACATACATGTTCATCGGTGTGGTGCCGATTGTGCTCATCTCGGCTCTCGCCTATTGCGGCGCCTGGATCGTCGTCGGGCAGATGGCGACTTATCTCGTCAGTTCAGAACTCACGCGGCGCGCGGCGATGCTGGAAGGACCCGCCCGTTTTCTGAGTGAGGCTCCGGCGGCGTACCGCGCCGATGTGCTCCGGGAGATCACGCCGCTCCTGCGCGAGCGCGCGCCGGGCTTCGAAGCTCTTGTCACCGGGGACGGCGACTTCCGCTATCCTCCGAACAACGACTTAGGCACGCTGCCCGCCGGCTGGAAAAACTTCACGGGCACAGTCTACAAAGACGGCGCCTTCTATTCGATGGCCATTGTGAACAATGGCCATCGCTGCTCCGTATTTATGGCGCCGCTGTCCCGGCCAGTACTCGAAAAGCTTGTACCGGGTATCGGTACTCTGGGATTTCTGAATGTGCAGGACCCCCAGGTAGAACTCGATAAGTCAACGAAAAACGTCCCCGTGAACAAACGCGATGTGAGTTTCACGCGGCGTCTTGCCGGCAGAGTCCCCCCCGCATACGATCCTTTCGACTTCGAGTTCCCTTGGGTAAATCCCACGGAACTCGCCTACTGGGACAAACCGAATTCCGTCCGTCAGGCCTTTCTGACCGTAACCACGCGGCCCTCGGCGGTGCTCGCGGTAGTGTTCGGAGACCGCGTCGAGACATCGCAGATCAGTCTTCAGATCTTCATCGTGATCGCTATCCTCCTCGCGATCGTCGAACTGATTTCGATCATCATCGGCGTGTCGATGACCCGCACCATCACCGGCGCGATACACAACATTTATGAAGGCACGCTTCGCGTCGGACGCGGCGACTTCTCCCATCGCATTCCGGTCAAAGGGAGAGACCAGATTGCCGCGGTGGGCAAATCCTTCAATGCGATGTCGGAACAGCTGGAACAACTGATCGCCGTCGCGAAAGAAAAGGAACGCCTGCAGTCCGAACTCGCCATCGCGAGCGAAGTCCAGAACCAGTTGTTCCCTCGCACCACGCCCCCCACGCGGACGATTCAGCTGACAGGGTCTTGCCAGCCCGCCCGCTCCGTTTCGGGCGATTATTACGACTACCTTTGCCTTCCCAACGGGAATCTTGCTCTCGCCATCGGCGATGTGGCCGGCAAAGGAATCTCGGCCGCGCTTCTGATGGCTTCGATCCAGTCCATCATGCGCACCCAGCTTGCGCAGGGGCCTCCCATGCCCTCGACCATGGTGGCGCAACTCAACCGCCAGCTTTACTCGAGCACTTCACCGGAAAAATACGCCACGTTCTTCTTCGGCGTGTACGACGAGAACTCGCGCAACCTCACCTACACGAACGCGGGCCATCTGTCGCCTCTTCTCGTGCGTGGAACGGAAGTAAAACCGCTCGAAGTCACCGGAACCGTGGTTGGGCTCTTCCCAGCCCTGACCTATCAGGAGCAGTCAATCTCGCTGTATTCGGGCGATTTGTTGGTGGCCTACACGGACGGAATTACGGAGCCGGAAAACGCGTACGGCGAGGAATACGGAGCGGACCGCCTCGCGGAAACGGTCCTTCTGCACCGGAATGCCGAGCCTCGCGAGATCGTCGCGAAAGTAATGGAGTCCGTAAAGCAGTGGAGCGGAGCGCCCGAACTGCCGGACGACATGACCGTCGTGATCGCGCGGGGGGTAGAGTGAACGTCCGTCCCCGAAAGGTCCTCACTCCGGCCCAGATGGCGGCGGTCGATAAGGCCACCATCGATGCGGGAATCCCTGGCTTGATCCTGATGGAGAACGCTGCCCTTCGGTGCGTGGAATATATTCAGGAAAAGTTCGCGCCGCTTTCGGAGCAGCGCATCGTTGTGGTGTGCGGCAAAGGCAACAATGGCGGCGACGGTCTTGCTATCGCGCGACAGCTTTATACTCGCTTCGCGCCGCGCGAACTGCGCGTGATTCTGATTGCCGACGAAGCGGACCTAAAGGGTGATGCCGCCGAGAATCTCCGCATGTTGCGCGCCGCCGGAGTTCAGGAGTACCGCGACTTCGGCCTGGAGATGCGGACTGCGACGCTTGTGATCGACGCCGTTCTGGGCACCGGACTCGACGGCCCAGCGAAAGGCCCCGCGCTGAACGCGATCCGCGAGATCAACAACGCCTTCCCTCTGGCCAAAGTTTTCGCTGTCGATCTGCCTTCGGGCATCAACGGCGCAAGCGGCGCGATTCCCGGCGAATACGTACGCGCGGACGCAACCGTCACCTTCACGGCCCCGAAAATCTGCCACGCGATGCCGCCAGCCGCGGATCTGATGGGCGATCTGCGCATAGCGCCGATTGGCTCCCCGCCGTGTACTTATGAGAATGACGACGCCATCGATCTCGCCCTGGTGACGCCGGACTCAATAGCCCACCATTTCGCGCCACGCCCCAGAGATTCCAACAAAGGGAAATTCGGCCATGTCCTCCTCGTTGCGGGTTCTCGGGGGAAAAGCGGCGCGGCGGCAATGTCGGGACTCGCGGCGCTGCGCGCGGGAGCAGGTCTGGTCACGGTGGCCTGTCCCGAGTCGGCGCTTTCGGCCGTGGCCGCTGTCAGCCCTGAAATCATGACCGCGCCGCTTCCCGAAACGGCTTCCGGAGCCATCGCGAAAACTGGTCTGCCATACATCAGCAAGCTTGCCGGCGAACGAACCCTCGTCGCTATGGGCCCCGGCATCGGTACTGAGGACGAGACAAGAGACGTGGTGATTGAGCTCTTCACCTCCCTCGAAAAGCCTATGGTCATCGATGCCGACGCATTGAACTGCCTCGCGGGCCACGTTGGAAAAGCCCCAGGCCATCTCCGCGTCCTCACGCCCCACCCGGGCGAAATGAGCCGACTCGCGCAGCGAACCATAGCCGAAATCCAGGCGGACCGCATCTCCTCCGCTCGGGCTTTCTCCAGAGACCGAAATGTGACGCTGGTTTTGAAAGGCGAAGCCACCCTGACCGCATTTCCCGATGGGCGCGTCTGGATCAATCCCACCGGTTCCCCATCCATGGCGACAGGCGGGACCGGCGATATCCTCACTGGAATGATCGCTGGCCTCGTAGCGCAGATTCCCGATTCGCCGGACACCGCAACAGCCGCCGCCGTCTACCTCCACGGCCTCGCCGGAGAACTCGCCGCCCGCGATCTGTGCGAGCAGCCCGTGATCGCAACCGACCTGCTGCGCTATCTCGGCGAAGGAATCCGTGCCATCCGAAACATTCCGCACTGTCACTGAGGAAGAGACAATCGCGCTGGGCCGTAAGCTCGGCTCGCGCTTAACCGGCGTCGTGCTGCTCATCGGCAATCTGGGGGCGGGTAAGACGACTCTCACCAAAGGGCTCGTCGAAGGACGTGGCGCCGCTACCGCCGAAGCCGTTTCCAGCCCCACCTTCACGCTGATCCACCGATACGGCGAAGACGTTTTCCACGTGGATCTCTACCGCTTAGACGAAGCTCGCGAAGTGGAAGCCCTGGGACTCGACGAGCTTTTCGACACCGGATCCCTCGTTGTCCTCGAGTGGGCCGAGCGCTTCCCGGAACTCATGCCCGCTGACCGGACAGAGATCCGCATCCGAGCGCTGGCCGACGACAGCCGTGAAATCGAGATCACGCGTTTTTCTGAGAACATAAGTTCATGAAACGCCTTGCGGCGCTTGCCGTTGTCCTCGCGGCCTCCGCGTTTCCCCAGAAGGACTTGCCACCGGAGTTCCCGCCGGAGATCGCGCCGCCCGGCTTCACTCACCGTGACGTCCTCCGGCTCGATCCCACCCACTACCGGAAAGACCTCGAGAACGACCACGCCCGGGTCCTCAGACTGAACCTGAAGGCCGACGAATCCGTACCTATACATGACGCCAATGACGGGTTGTTCGTCTGCCTCCGCGAGTGCCATCTGCGGCTTACGGACCCTGCCGGGCGCGTACAGGATGTCCATTTGGAGGCAGGGCAAACGCGATGGATCGGCGCGGGCGCGCGGAGCGAAAAGAACCTGAGCACGAAGCCGTTGGAGATACTCTTTATCGAATGGAAGCCGCGCCCGTCCGCCTGAGAGAGGCGGTATGACGATCGATCAGATCGATATTCTGCTGTCTCAGTGGAAGTCCCGGAGCGAATCGGTCGCATCGAGTCTGTTCGAACTTCGCGCGATGCCGAGCTACGAGATTCTGACGGGCGGCCACGACGGAAAACGCCTCCGCCTGACCGGCCTCACCGAGCGCCGCACCGGACCCGCGATCAACCTTCTCGAACAGGCATGGCGCGACTACGGTGTTTTCTCCAACACCGTCCAGGCGGCGCTGGCGCTTCGTCAGCAACTCCCGCGTTTTAGTCTCGGGCAGCAGAAGCTCTATGACGTCGAAATGCTGCTCACGGGCCCGTCGGCAACCGTTGCGGAAACCGGCGAAACGTTAACGCTTCCGCAGCTTTTCGACCGCATGAATCAGGCGCTCACGGCGGGTCGCGCGGGAGTCCTCGAAGCCGATGCCGCGTGGAAACGGCTGGACGAGAAGATGAATTCCGCTATCGCCTTCCTGAAGTCGCGCCCCTCGGAAGGCGCCGCAGGCATCGCTCAGGTTCGTCATATGGTGGAGGCCCTCCGCCCGAAGGTAATTTCGGATCCCCTCGGCGCCGCGATCGAATTCGACACCCAGATCGAACCGGTCTTCCGTGAAGCGAAGGCGCGCATCGAGAAACTCGAAACGCAGCGCCGCAATCTGCCGAACGATCTCGTACAAACGCGCAAACTTCTGGGAGATCTCGCGCAACTCTGCGACGAAAACGTCGCGCTATTGGCCGAATGCCGCGACAAAATCTCCGGCTACGCTATTGCGGAACAACCGGTACCCAAACAGCGTATTAGCGATTTGGCGGGCACGCTGGTCCAGCTCGAACGAAGGGCTCGCGCAGGCAACACAAACCAAGGCGCGATCGATCCGGTTTGCATGGATCTCGAAAGCTGCGGCGCGGAGATTCGCCGGCTGATTCAGGCGTCCGAAGAAGCGCGTGCCCGCAATCATGCCCCTCTGGAATTGAGGCGAGAGCTTCGGGGACGGTTGAACGCCCTCCGGGCGAAGGCTCACGCCCGGGGGGCTGCCGAAGATTCCCGGCTCGTGGACCTCGCGGAACGAGCCCACACGGCGCTCTACGGGAAACCAACTCCGATCGACGAGGCATCACGCCTGGTGAGGCAGTATGAAGCGCGCCTGAATGGACGCCCTTCCTGACGAGCCATGGCCCCCGGAAACGAAGTCTGCGCTCAACCGAACTGCCTCGGAGTCCTTGAGGACGGCTACTGCAACATCTGCGGCCTTGCAGCCCCGAAGGCTGCGACGAAGAGCAGCGCCGCCGTCTCGACCGCAACCGGTTCTTCGCCCGCCGAACGTAACGGGTCGGGTTCGCGCCGCTCCGTCTCGCGCGGTCCGTCGAGAAGTTCACGGAAGAACCTCGGCGCCGGACTGATTTCAGTTCCGGAACTCCCGGCTGCCGAACCCGAACAATCGATTCTTACGGATCCAAAAGTTCCCGACAGCAAGCGTTTCTGCTTCCGCTGCGATCGTCCCCTCACGCGCGAGCGGGGGTTCTGCGGCCAATGCGGCCAAAAATACTCGTTCATTCCGACGCTCCTGCCCGGCGACATGCTCGGCGGCCAGTACGAGGTGCGCGGCGCGCTCGCCTACGGCGGTCTGGGCTGGATCTATCTCGCCTTTGACCGGACCCTTTCGCGCTACGTCGTATTGAAAGGACTCCTCAACGCGGAGGACGCCGCCGCTGCCGCCGTCGCCATGGCGGAACGCCGCTTCCTCGCCGCCGTGAAGCATCCGAACATCGTCGGTATCTACAACTTCGTCCAGCACGGAACCGAAGGCTTCATCGTGATGGAATACGTCGGTGGCCGCACGCTGCGCGATATCCGCCGCGCCCGTGGGCCATTGCCCGTCGCCGAAGCGATCGCATACATTCACCGGATTCTCGGCGCAGTTGGATATCTCCACGAACAGGGCCTCCTCTTCTGCGACTTCAAGCCCGAGAACGTGATGCTCGAAGGCGAGGACGTCAAGCTCATCGACCTCGGCGGCGTACGTCGCTGCGACGACCTCAAGGGCGACATCTACGGGACCGAAGGCTACAGCGCCCCTGAAGCGGGCGATGGTCCGACCGTCGCGTCGGATCTCTATACTGTGGGCCGCACGCTCGCAGTTCTGGTCTCGGACATCCGAGGCTTCACCAAAGAGCGCCGTTACACTCTTCCAGACCCTCAGGAAGAACCTATCTTCGCGCGCGAAGAGTCGTTGTTCCGGTTCCTCCTGAAGGCCACGGCGAAGAACCCCGATGACCGTTTCGTCTCCGCCGAGGAGATGGCCGAACAACTGATGGGCATCCTGCGCGAAACGGTCGCGGTCGAAACCGGCACTCCCCGCCCGGCGGTCAGCGCGCTCTTCGGCGGCGACAAACTGCCGCTCAACCCGCCCCCCGGCATCAATCCGATCACTGTAGATTACCGCGATCTGGCTGAGCCCAACATCGATCTCTCCGACCCCGCCGCAACCCTCGTCGTCGGCGTTGCGGCATGGCCCGATGCGGATCACAAAGTCGCGGCGTTGCGGCAGATCGTCGATCAGCGTCCGCAGTCCGTCGAAGCCCGCCTTCGTCTCTCGGAGAGCCTTCTCGAGTGCGGCTCGGTCGAAGAGGCCGAAACGATTCTCCGCGCGCTTGAGTCTGAGGACCCGTGGGAGTGGCGCGCGCGCTGGTATCGCGGACGTCTGCTCCTCGCGGGGGGAAAGGCCGCCGAAGCGGAGAAACTCTTCGACCAGGTCTATTTCGATCTGCCCGGCGAACTTGCTCCGAAACTCGCCTTCGCTATGGCGGCGGAAGCAGCCGCAAACCTCGATATCGCCGCGCGCATGTACGATCTGGTTGCGCGGACAGACCCCTCCTTCGTCTCCGCGTGTTTCGGACTCGCGCGTTGTCTCGCTCGGAGCGGTGATCGAAAGGGCGCGGTTGCGGCCCTTGACCGTATCCCAAAGACCTCGAGCATGTACGCCCGCTCCAGAATCGAAGCCGCGCGAGCGCTTACCGGAAATGCCGGAGCGCCCCCGTCCGCCGACGAACTCGCGAGCGCCTCGGCCGCCATCGAAGATCTTGCGCTCGATCCCGCCGACCGCGGCATGCTGGAGGATCTCATCTACGGTTCCGCGCTCGATCTCGTGCTCTCGCGCCGTGTTGCCCCCAACGCTGCCATCCGAATTCTTGGACAGCCTCTCAGCGAGGACAATCTGCGGGCAGGGCTCGAACGTTCTTATCGCGCAATGGCTCGTCTCTCGGACGGGCGCGAAAAGGTCCGCCTGGTGGACCGCGCCAATCGCGTCCGGCCAAGGAGTCTGTTTTGACCCGCGCCTGTCCCCTTTGCAGTGTGGAGTCGCCCGCCGACGACCGCTTCTGCGAAGAATGCGGTACCCGTCTCGAAAGCCCGCAGGGTGCGCCGCCCGACTGCGCGAAATGCGGCGCAGGGGCGGAACAGGTTGATGCCGACGGTTACTGCGCCGCGTGCGGTTTTCGCCGCATCGCGTCGAAGCGCGACCATTTCGAAGTCGTCGTTTCGCCGTCGTTCGCCGGCGCAAGCGATCGCGGAATGCGCCATCATCGCAACGAGGATTTCCTTGCGATGGACACGGTGGACACCGATGCTCACGTAATCGTCGTGTGCGACGGCGTGTCAAGCACCGAAGACGCGGACCGCGCTTCCGAAGCGGCGGGCGAAGCGGCTTTTCGGTCCCTCGTGCAGTCCATCGAATCGGGACAGGAAACCCGCCGCACGGCGCTCACTGCTGCGCTGGCCAAAGCAGGCATCGCGGTGGCAGCCCTTGCGTCCGGCGCGCGGGTCCCGGCCACCACGATCATCGCGGCGGTCGCGCGCGGCGGCGCGGTTGACATCGCTTGGCTGGGCGACAGCCGGGCCTACTGGATCCCGACTGAAGGCGAGTCTATCCGCATCACGGAAGATCACTCTGAATCCGAGGAGTCGCACGCGATCACCAAATGGCTGGGCGCGGACGCCCCCGAGGAGGACGCTCCGTCACTCTCGCGTTTCGAAATACCCGGACCCGGCCAGTTGCTGCTCTGCACCGACGGCCTGTGGAATTACGCGCCTGACCCCGCCGAACTCGCGCGCGGTGAAGGCGACCGGATCGACGCCGTCCGCGCCCTCATCGCCTTCGCCAACGAATCCGGCGGGCACGACAATATCACTGTGGCGCTTTTGTCGCTCGCCCCTGACCCATCATGAATCAATTCAAAGCCGAGGTTTTTCAGAACGCTTACCTGCCGGTCGGGTCGCCCGAAGTGAACGCCATCATGACGGTCACCGTCGAGAGCGCGCTAGGGCTGGGCTCGACCGGCGATAAGGTCATCGGAGTCATCTTCGACGCTTCCGGGTCGATGGAAGGCGGCAAGATCCATGCCGCGAAAGACGCCACGGTCCGGCTGATCTGGATGCTTCCCGCCGAGACGACTTTTTTCGTAATCGCGGGCGGTGAGCACGGCGTCCTGATGGCTCCTTTGGCCAGGGCGACATCCGATAACAAGCAAGCCGCCATCGCTGCCATCAAGCGCGTCAAAGCCATCGGCGGGACCTGCATTTCAACCTGGCTGGGACGAGCGCTGGAGCAATTCAGCCTGATGCCGGGCGCGATTCGCCAATGCATCCTGCTGACCGACGGCGAGAACGAAAAAGAAGACGAGCCCCTGCTCGATTCCATGCTGAACGCATGCGAAGGACAGTTTCAGTGCGAATGCCGGGGCGTGGGCGCTGACTGGAAAATCGAAGAACTCCGCAAGATCTCCGCTCGTCTGCTCGGCTCGACGGACATCATTACAAGACCCGACCTGATCGAAGCGGATTTCAAGCGAATCCTCGAACAGGCGTTGAACAAAGACGTAAGCGACGTGGCGCTGCGTCTGTGGACGCCGCAAGGCGCGCGGGTGAAGTTCTGCAAACAGGTCAGCCCGGACATCGTCGACCTCACCGGCCGCGCGCGGCAACCGGCGCCGCAACTGTTTGATTACCCGACGGGCGCGTGGGGAAAGGCGGAATCGCGCGACTACCATTTCTGCATCGAAGTGAATCCCGGCGGAGCCGGCGACGAGATGCTCGCCGGGCGCGCAAGCCTGGTTGTAACCACCTCGGGCGTCGAAAGCAAAGTCGCCGAGGCGCGAATCCTTGCCATTTGGACGGACGATGAATCCAAATCGACCCGCCTGGACCGCCGGGTCGCGCACTATACCGGCCAGGCGGACCTCGCGCAATCGATTCACGACGGCCTCGACGCTCACGCGCGCGGCGATGAAGAAACCGCTACCGCCCTGCTCGGCAAAGCCGTGCGGCTGGCCTATGAATCCGGCAATGAAGCGACGACGAGACTTCTGCGCCGGGTCGTCGACGTCGAGAGCGAGGAGCAGGGTACCGTCCGGCTGAAGCGGCAGGTAGCCAAAGAAGACGCCATGGCTCTCGAAACGCGCTCGACGAAAACCGCCCGGCTGTCGCGGCCATAAGGAGTGAACGATGCCTCAGATTGTTTGCCCGCAGGGCCACGAATCTCAGGAGACGGACTTCTGCTCGGTGTGCGGAGCGAAGATGGCTGAGCCGCCCGCGCCCGCGACGAAATGTCCCGACTGCGACGCTCCGCGTGAGCCCGCGAACGCGGCATTCTGCGAAAGCTGCGGCTTCAACTTCGCTACCGGTGCCCATGGAGAGCCGAAGCCGATCGCTTCCGCATGGGAGGTTCTCGTCACCGTGGACCCCGCATTGCGCACAGAAGAGAGCCCCGCCGCGCCGGTGTCATTCGAGCCGCTGCGCGTCCGTCTGAACGATGGCAGCAATCTGATCGGGCGCCGCAGCGAGAAAAGGGCCGTGTTCCCTCAGGTCGCGCTCGATTTCGACGATGCGGTTTCGCACCGCCACGCCCTCATTGAACTGGCCGACGGAAGAATTGCGCTGCGGGATGTCGGGTCGGCGAACGGCACCAGGCTCAATGGCTCGGATGTCGAACCGCTGCGCGATCTCGCCCTCAAAGACGGGGATCAGATCACGCTGGGCCACTGGACGCGGCTCACCGTGAGGGCTTCCGCCGGATGAGTTGGGAGACGCCGCGCCTTCTCAGGTCCGGCGGATGGGCCGTCACGATTGCAGCCCTGATCTTGGCGTCTGTCGTGACCGGGGGCGCGCTCAATCAACGCAGTATGGCAATTCAGATCGGCCGCGAAACCGCGCCGGGGATCGCCGCGGCGGACGAGATTGCTGCGGCGCTCGCCGCCATGGACGCCAGCGCCGCCGAAGAACTGCTTGGGGGCCCCGGAGCGGAAGCAGCGCGAAGCGCCTTCGCGAGCCATCGAACCGATTTCCACGCCGCAGTTGTCGAGGCGTCTGCAAATGCGCGGAGCAACGTCGAACGCCAACTGCTGGGTCAGATCACGTCCGACGCCGGCGCCTGGGCCGACCAGATTCAGATCGCGCGTGATAAGCGCCAGATGGATGCGTTTCGCCAGGCCGTTGCCATCATGGACCAGCGAGTCCGGCCAGCCGTGGCCCAGCTCGAAACGGTGGGCCGCGCGGCCCTCGAAGAAGCGCGGGCAAAGGAACAAATTCCGGCGGCTCCGATGGGCCTGGTCGCGGCAGCCGGTATCCTCGCCGCTGCCCTGCTCACGGTGCAGATCTTTCTCGCCGGGCGTACCCGCCGCGCCCTGAACCCAGGACTGTTCGCCGCATCGATCGCCGCGTTCGTCTTCGTGGTGGATGCCGGGCAGTCGATCAAGAGGATCGACGCCGATCTGAGAGTCGCGACAAAAGACGCGGCGGGATCCGTCGCCGTTCTGTGGAATGCCCGCTCCCTGGCCTACCTCGAAGCCGCCGAGCAGAGCCGCGCGTCGCTCGACGGATCTCACGCGGCTGTTTATCGGAAAGCCTTCTCCGAGGCGGATGAAAAGTTGCGCGCCGATCTCGGGCAGGAGATGAATAACGCCGTGATTCCGGGGGAACGCGAAGCCGCTGAAGAGGCCGGGAGGCATCATCAGGAATGGATCCACACCGCCCAGACCACGCCGGTAAAACCGGGCAGCGCCGGGATGGAGGAATTCGACAAGGCCATCGGCAAGACCATCGCGATCGATTACGCCGCCCTCGAAGACGCCGTCTCGCGCAGCGAGCGTGAATCCCGGGACCTCTCCATCGCGGCCGCTGTCTTCACTGGCCTCATCTGCCTCTTCGCGTGGCTCGGCCTGCGCCCGAGACTCAGGGAGTATTCTGCTTAGCCGTCCCGCCGAACTGCGTGCACGTCGCGCCCGGCACGATGTTGCGCAGCAATCCGGAAAGCACCGATCCCGCGCCCACTTCGTACCAGCGTTCCACCCCGGCTGAGGACATCCGCCGGATAGAATCCGTCCAGCGAACCGGATTGGGCACCTGCTGGTAGAGACCTTCCCGCGCGTCTGATCCTGTCCGAACCTCCGCCGCCTGCCAGTTGTTGATCAGCGGAACAGAGAGGTCCGCGAATGAACTCGCGTCCAGATCGGCCTTGAGCCGCTCCTGCGCCGGTTGCATCAACGGACAGTGAAACGGAGCGCTGACTGCCAGCGCCACAACCTTTCTCGCGCCCGCCGCCTTGCCGAGTTCCATAGCACGTTCAACGGCGCCCTTATTTCCGGCGATCACGATCTGATCGGGCGAATTCAGATTCGCGGCGGTCACCACCTCGCCCTGCGCCGCCTGAACGAGGACCTCATCGAGTTTGCCCTCGGGAAGCTTCAGAAAAGCCGCCATCGCCCCGACGCCCGCCGGAACCGCCTCCTGCATGTAGCGTCCGCGTTTCCGCACGAGGCGCAACGCCTCGGCGAAATCCAGCGAACCAGCGGCCACCAGCGCCGAATATTCGCCCAGGCTGTGCCCTGCTACAAAATCCGGTTCGCCGGCTTCCGTCCGCAGGACGGTCCATGCCGCCACCGAGACGGCCAGAAGCGCCGGTTGCGTGTTTTCCGTCAGCTTCAGCGCTTCCTCCGGCCCGTTGAAGCAGAGCTCGGACAATCTGAAGCCAAGAGCCTCGTCAGCCTGTTCGAAACGCTCGTGCGCGGCGGGGAAATTCGTGTCGAGCCACTTGCCCATGCCAGGATATTGAGACCCTTGGCCGGGAAAAAGAAAAGCAGTTTTCATGCGATCAGATCAATTTTCGCGCGAGGACTTCGCCGGACGATTGCGAAGCTTAAACGGACGCCATCATACGGCGGATCGGTTCGTTGTCAGCGTAGACCCGCCATTCCGTAACCTGTCCGTTCTGCACCGTGGCGCGCCACGCAGCCGGCGTCTGCCATTTATTTTCTGGCATCAGCTTTCCGTCTTTCGTGTAAGTCCCGCGAGCCGTCCCGATCATCACGGCCACCGGCCCGAAGGTGTACGTCTCGTCGATCAGCAGCGAGTAATCGGGCACCATGCGGAAATACCCGGTCCAGCCCTTCTCCATCGCCTCGCGGCCTTCCACAACGGCGCCCAGCGAATCGACGAACACGTGGTTCTTTGACATCAGCTTCGAGATTCCGGCGACGTCCTGCCGGTTGATGGCATCCGCGAACGCGAGCGCGACCTCCAGCACCGGCTCCGATTTCGCAGGCTTCGCGAACAGGCTCAAAGTTCTACCAGTTTATCGGTTTTCCCGGCGTCAGTTCCCGCACTTCTGTGCCCTGCGGGACCAGTTTCTGCAATTCGTTCGGACGGCCAATGAGTGGAGGAAACGTTCCGAAGTGCATTGGGATCACTGTCTTCGCTTTCAACAGACGCGCCGCGACCGCCGCTTCTTTCGGGCTCATCGTGTAGAAATCCCCGATCGGAAGAAACGCCAGTTCCGGCTGATACAGCTCGGCGATAAGCGCCATGTCGCTGAATACGTTCGTATCGCCGGCGAAGTAGACAGTTCGCCCATCCTCAAACTTCAGGACATACCCGGCCGCCTCGCCGCCATAGATGATGCTGCCGTCGTCATCCGTAATCCCGCAACTGTGCACCGCGTGCGTCATCGTCGCCGTCACCGCCCCGGCCTTCTGCGTTCCACCCTTGTTCATGCCGCTGCAGTTGGGCACGCCTTTCTTCTTTTCGAGCCAATAACATGTCTCGAAAATGCCGATTACCTTGGGATGGAACTTCTTCGCCAGCGGAACCACGTCATGAATGTGGTCGAAATGGCCGTGCGAAATCAGAATCGTGTCGCAGCGCGTGATTTCGAATTCTTTCGGATATGCCGGATTCCCGTCCGTCCAGGGATCGAGAATCAGCGTTTCGCCGCCAGGCAGAACGAACTGAAAGGTGCCATGACCGAGCCAGGTAATCTCCATGGCCGCGATTATGGCATGGCTTTCGGAATCGCCAGTGAAACCATCGGACTAATCACGCGCGCCGCCTTCGCTCCCGCGAGCCATCCTCGTACCTTCGGCAGAATCGCCTCCGCCGCCCGTTCGCCCTCCTCAATCATCCGTGCGGCGCTCGCGAATCCATCCCATGCAATCCCGCCCACCTGAGGCACGATCACAGCGTCCGAATGCCGCCGCCAACTCTCTTCATTCCGCTCCATCATGATCTGGAAACAGCGATTCACCACTTCAAACATGTTGTGCGGACGGGAATCATCATGCGGCGCGGGAATGCTCACGGAAATCACGCGATTCGCGCCCATCTTTCGAGCCAATAGCGCCGGCACCTCAACCGACATGGCGCCATCGACCAGGAGCCGGCCCTCAAACTCGACCGGCCGGAACAGCCCCGGATACGAGCAGGAGGCCCGAATAGCCGGAGCCACATCTCCGGTGCCGCGAAAAATCACCGGTTCGCCCTTCTGAATATCGGTCGCGATCACTCCCAGCAGCAGCTTCATATCTTCGAAGCGCATATGCTTCAGGAGCCGCGCCAGGAAGTTCGTCATGCGCTCGCTGCACACCAGCCCAAGACGGCAAACGCTCCATCGCGCAACATCGCCGAACCGCATTGCGCAGGCGATACGGCCGATCTCGTCCGCAGTCGCACCACTCGCGAACGCCGCGCCAACCACCGCGCCCGCACTCACGCCCGTGACGCAGTGCAACGGGATGTTCTCGCGCTCGAAAACTCTCAGAATGCCGATATGGGCGATCGCTCGGGCAAACCCACCGCCCAGCGCCAGCCCGATTCGGACCTCACCCGACCGACTGAACGGCCGGCGGTGGAGTGTCTTCCTGAGCCAACCCGTTCTTCGCAGCATCTTTCAGCCCTCCCAGCGCACTACGACTAAGCTATAGCATTCGTGATGCCAAAGGACTAATCGTTTCTTCTCTTGCGCTTAGAGTGAGCGCTCTTGTACTTACGCTACCTTTCGGTGGATTTCAGCCAGCGCTCCGGCGAACGCCTGCAGGTCGGACTCGTCGTTGTAGAAATGCGGCGAAACGCGCAGGTTGCCGTGCCGCGCCGCCACGATAATCCCCTGCGATGCGAGTTCCTTCGCCAGCGCAGACGCATCGCCGGTCGGCCATCGAGCCGCCACAATGTTCGATCCCGGATGCCGAACCTCAGCCCCGAACTCCCTCAAAACATCGCCAGCCATCGCTGCAAGACTCAGGACGCGTTTTTCAATCCGCTCCGGACCGATTTCGGAAATCATCCGCACCGACTCCTGCATGGCGTAGAGCGACGGAAAGTTCAGCATCCCGCCTTCATACCGCTCCGCGCCCTCCGGCAAACGCGGCGGACCATGCTGCAGGTCGTCCACGCCTCTCCATCCCTGGTCGCTTCGCCACCCGATCACCGCCGGAGGCAGCGTCCGCCGAAGTTCGGGCGAGATGTAGAAGAACGTGGCGCCGTTCGGGCACATCAACCACTTATATCCATCCACCGCAAGCAGATCCGGCTGCGCTTCGTTCACATCGAACGGCAGCGCGCCCATGCTCTGCGTCGCATCGACGTAAAGGAGCGCGCCCGCCTCGTGCGCCATCCGCGAGATCGCCTTCAGATCCGGCCGGTACCCGTTCGAATAGTTCACGCTGCTGATCACCACAGCGCGCGTCCGCTCCGGAATACGCTGGATCTCCGGCAATTCAAGCAGCTCGGCGCCCCGCTCCCTCAACTGATTCGCGTAGTAATACTGATTCGGAAACTCGTCCGTCAGCGTGACAATGCGATCGCCGGCCCTCCACTCCATTCCGCCCAGGAACAGCGACAGAGCGGAACAAGCCGTATTCAGAAATCCAACATCATCCGCCGAACAATGAATCAGCCGCGCAACGTCCGACCGCAATTCGTCCATATCGTCGAACCACGTCAGAAAGTCCTCGCAGGCGTATCGGTCGCGGCGTTCAAAATGGCGCTGCGTCGCGCGCTGCGAGCGAAGCGGGACCTGTCCATAGGTCGCCGTGTTCAGATAAACTGCGTTCCGGAGGGAGGGAAACTCGGGCCGGATGGCGCTCCAGTCGAATGGCTTCTCCATCCATCGATGATATCGAAGGGCCTAGCCCAAAAATGGGGTTCGGGACGGGGTCGCTGTGTTACGATGATCCTTAATTTGCGCAAGCAGCCCGCCTCGCATTTTGAATCACTTAGATGAATCTTCGCTCGCTTTTCAGCCTCTTCTCGTCCGATCTTGCCATCGATCTGGGCACCGCCAACACGCTCGTTTTCGCCAAGGGTAAAGGCATCGTCGTTAACGAGCCTTCGATCGTCGCGCTGAACAAAACCACGGGCGACGTCGAAGCAGTCGGAAAAGAAGCCAAGGAGATGCTGGGCCGCACTCCCGGGAACATCGTCGCGATCAAGCCGATGAAGGACGGCGTAATCGCCGACTTCAAAGTGACCGAGAAGATGCTCAATTACTTCATCCAGAAGGCGCACAACCGCAAGATGCTGGTGCATCCGCGCATCGTCATCGGCGTGCCCAGCGAAATTACCCAGGTGGAAAAGCGCGCGGTCATGGATTCGGCTTATCGGGCCAAAGCCAGCGAAGTGCACCTCGTCGAACAGGCGATGGTGGCGGCGATCGGAGCTGGTCTCCCTATCACGGAGCCCTCCGGCAACATGGTGGTCGATATCGGCGGCGGCACGACGGACGTCGCGGTCATCTCCCTTTCCGGCATCGTCTACTCACGTTCTGTTCGTGTCGCCGGAAACGAGATGGATGACGCGGTCCATCAGTACCTCAAGCGCAAGTACAACCTTCTGATCGGTGAGCGCACCGCCGAAGCTATCAAGATCGAAATCGGCTCGGCGTTCCCGCTCGATCGCCCGCTCACGATGGAGATCAAGGGCCGCAACCTGATCGAAGGCGTCCCGAAGACCATCACCATCAACGACAGCGAGATCCGCGATGCGCTCGAAGACAACATCGCGACCATCGTGAACGCCATCCGGGTGGCGCTCGAGCGCACCCCGCCCGAACTCAGCGCCGATATCAGCGACCGCGGTATCGTTCTCACCGGCGGCGGCGCGCTGATCCGGAACCTCGATAAGCGTATTCGCGAAGAAACCGGCCTTCCCGTATCGATCGCCGACGACCCGCTCGCCTCCGTCGTCCTCGGAACGGGCAAAATGCTGAGCGATTTCAAACTGCTGCGCAAGATTTCCATCGATAATTGAGCGAAAATCGATAGCAGAGAGTCACGGCGGAAGAGCCGCCGCGAGTCGACTTTCAGACCGAGTAGATAAATGGAATCTCTCTTTTATCGGTATCGGAACATCACGGTGTTGCTGGTTGTGCTGTTCGCCCAACTGGTGCTGCTAGCCTGGCAGGTGAAAAGCGACAAGGACGTTCCGCTCGTCCGCGTCTGGGCCATATCCGCCGTCGCGCCGGTGGCGAGTTCCATTGAAGGAGTACGTAACGAGACCACCGGTTTCTTCAGCAACTACTTTGAGCTGAAGAACGCCCGGGCGCAGAGCCAGAAGCTTCGCACCGAAGTCGATTCGCTGCGCCTCGAAAACCAGTTCCTGAAAAACGAACTCGAATCTGCTCGCAGGGCCGAAGCTCTCGCCGGATTTCAGTCCCACTCGCTCTCGAAGATGATCGGAGCCCGCGTCATCGGCACGACGTCGGCGATGGGCTCCAAAGCGGTTCTGATCGACCGTGGAACAGCGGCGGGAGTAAGGAAGGGGATGGCGGTGGTCACCCCCGATGGCATCGTCGGGCGCGTGATGGCGGTCTACCCGTTCGCAAGCCAGGTTATGGGCGTGACGGATCCCGGTTTCGCCGCGGGCGTTGAATCCCAGAAGAACCATACGCACGGCGTACTCAAGGGCGTCGGTAACGAAAGCGCCCGTATCGACTACGTTCCGACGGGCCAGAAGATCGACGTTGGCGAGATGGTGTTCACGTCGGGCGAAGACCGTATCTTCCCCAAAGGCCTGCCGGTCGGCAAGATCACGTCGGTAAAAGAAGGCTCGAATTTCCAGGAAATCTACGTGCAGCCGACGGCCGTCGAATCCGCGCCCGAAGAGGTTCTCGTCATCGTGGATCCGGTGCATCAGGAGATCCCTGAGGCGCCTGCATCTGACGCGCCTGTTTTCCTTGCGCCTGATGTGAAGCCCGACTCGACGGCCGGCGCCGAGCCGGGCGCGCCTACCCGCACCACAGCGGACCAGATGCTTGAGCAGTATAAGAAGATCGGCGCGGCTCAGAATCATCAGTTCGGCGAGGGCGGTCCGGGCACGCCGCCGCCGAATTTCAATCTGAAGGTGCCGGGCGTGAACGCTCCCGCGGCGCCCGCCGGCGCTCCCGCGAAGCCGGGCGTTCCCGGTGCATCCGGCGCGACTCAGCCGAGAACAGCCACCCCGGCCGGCTCGGGTTCCGCGCCGCCGAACTCCGTAAAACCGCCCGCGCCGCCGGGCAGCCAGACCATCAGAACGGCGCCGCCCGCTGTGCCCGGTTCTCAGCCTGCGGCAAGACCGCCGGTCGTAACCGCCCCCGGTGCGGTATCCGGCGCGGCGCGGCCCGCTCAGCCGCCCGCGACAACGCAGGGAACCGCGCCGCCGCCGCGTCCCAAGCCTGAACCCGTTACCGAGCCCTGATGGCCTACTCGACGGACCGAATTCTGGTTGATGACGCGCGCCAGGTGCGCCGCTCCAAATTCTCGCTCTGGGTCTTTTTCGCGATACCGCTCGCTGCACTCATCATCCAGGTCTACCTGCCGCTGTTTCAGACGCTGCGGTTCGTATCGCGCATCGAACTTCCCCTCCTGGTGACCGTCTACTTCGCGTTGATGCGCCGTTCGCAGATTCGCGGCCTTACGCTGGGCATGGCTCTCGGGCTTGCGCAGGACTCTCTGCTTTCGCAGCGGATCGGAATGTTCGGCATCTGCAAAACCCTCGTCGGTTACTTCGCGGCTTCCATTGGCATGCAGTTCGACGTTGAGCATCCCTTCGTCCGCATGATCCTCTGCGTGATCTTTTACATATTTCACCAGTTCATGTATTGGGTCCTCCAGCGGGCCCTGCTCGACCAGCCGGTGATCTTCGATATCCAATCCACGGCAATACTGGCGGGCGTGAACGCCATCATCGGCGTCGCGCTTTTTCACTTCCTCGACAAACTCCGCGCCCGCGAATAAGACTTCCACAACCTGGTGTAAGGAATCGCGCTTTGGATGGCTTCCTGCCCCTTTATGCGCGAGCGATGGAACCATGGAAGGAGCGCAGATACCGGTCGTTCGCACGCACCGCGCGAACAAGGGCCTACGCGACCGGGCGCTGGATGCGCCGCCATCAGACCGCGATCTTCGCATCCGTGCTGATCCCGGTTTGTCTGGGATTGGGCGCGTTCGGCTATGCATACTGGCATTACTCCCGCATCATCGATAAAAAAATGAAGGACGGCCCCTTCGCCGACGCGGTGAACGTCTATGGCGAACCTTTCGTCCTCACGACCGGTGACCCGCTCAGCGTGGAAGACGTGGAGTCGGAACTTCACCTGACCGGCTACCGCCAGGCGCCTGACGGTCAACCCGGGACGTTCCGCATCGAGAGCGGCGTGGCTGAAGCGGTTTCCAGCGACGGAACTCACGCGCGAGTAACGGTCGCCGGCAATCGCGTTGCGCGAATACAAGTAAATGGCCGCGCCGCGAATAGCTGGACGGTCGGCGCGCCCTTCCTCGCCAACCTGAACGCATCGCGCGAAAAGCGCGTCATCGTCTCCTTCGACCAGATTCCGCCCGTCCTGGTCAAGGCTGTTTCCTCTGCCGAGGACAAACACTTCTTCACGCACGAAGGCATCGACGTCCCGCGTATCATCAAGGCCGCGTATGTCGATCTCCGTTACCACAAAAAGCAGCAAGGCGCCTCCACGCTCACCATGCAGCTTGTGCGTGACCTTTATCTGGAACCCGACAAGCGCTGGAAGCGCAAGATCGCCGAAACCATGATGACCATCCACGTCGAACACGAATGGTCCAAGAAGAAGATCTTCGAAACCTACGCAAACGAGGTGTACCTCGGCCGCCAGGCTTCTTACAGCATTCACGGATTCGCCGAGGGCGCTCAGTTCTTCTTCGGTAAGCGTCTGGCCGATATCACGCTTTCCGAAGCCGCTACGCTTGCGGGAATGGTGCAGCGCCCGAGCCACTTCAATCCGTATCGCAATCCCGAAGCGACCAAAGAGCGCCGCGATATAGTGCTCTCGCTCATGCGAGCCAACGGGTACATCGATGACGCCCAGTACCGCGAAGCGGTAGACACGCCGCTGACCGTAGCAGGCCCGCATGTCAAAGAGGATGCGTTCGGCGCGTCGTATTTCCTCGACCTGGTCACGGACGATCTGGATGAGATCCCTCATGAGGACGTCGCGTCAGATCGCGACGGCGCCCGCACCGTTGATTCCACCATCGATCTCAACCTCCAGCGGGCCGCCACCGACGCGATCCAGTCCGGCATGTCGGAAGTCGATAAACAGCTCGCCGCGAAATATAAGAAGTCCGGCGTCAAAGCCGAAGCCGCGCTTATCGCGCTAGACCCGCATACCGGCGAAATTCGCGCCGTCGTCGGCGGGCGTGACTACGCAGCAAGCCAGCTCAACCGCGTTCTCGCCAAACGCCCTCCGGGTTCGGTATTCAAGCCGTTCGTCTACGCAGCGGCGATCGATACGGCGGTCGAAGGAGGCAATCGCGTGCTCACGCCCGCCAGCACCGTCGATGACTCGCCAACCACCTTTTGGATAGGGCGAACGGCGTACACCCCCGCGAACTTTAAGAACGAAAGCTACGGAACCCTGACCTTCCGGCAAGCCCTCGCGAAATCGGATAACGTCGCGGCGGTTAAAGTAGCCCAGATGGTCGGCTACGACAAAGTCGTCGCCATGGCGCGCCGACTGGGTTTGAACCATGACATCAAACCTACCCCCTCCGTCGCGCTGGGAAGCTACGTAGTGACTCCTTTGGAAATGGCGGGCGCTTACACGGCGTTCGCAAACGGGGGAATGTGGGTGAAGCCCCACATTCTTCGTACCCAGCCGTCGGACGCCCATCAGGCCATAGACCCCCGTGTGGCGTACGTGATGGTCAACATGCTCGAAGAAGTGCTGCGCAGCGGCACGGCCGCCGGCGTTCGGTCGCGTGGATTCAATCTCCCCGCCGCTGGTAAGACCGGCACCTCTCACGACGGCTGGTTCGCCGGCTTCACCTCGCAGTTGCTCTGCGTCGTGTGGGTCGGTTTCGACAACTACCAGGAACTGGATCTTGAAGGCGCGAAATCCGCCCTTCCCATCTGGACCGATTTCATGAAGAAAGCGGCGCAGTTCGGCCGCTACCGTAACGCAACGGAATTCCCCGGAGTCAGCGGAATCGATTCAGTGAAGATCTGCAATCGCAGCGGAAAACTGGCGGGCGAATATTGTACGAACACCCGGATGGAAGTTTTTATCTCGGGCACAGCGCCTCAGGATATATGTGACGTGGATCTTCCGGATGCGGCGCCGCTGCCCGTAGCGCCGGTCGCGAGCGAATATGCCTTGGCGCCGACAGTCGCGCCTGCGGCCCAGCAGAGCCAGCCAGCCCCGCGTCCGCAGCAGCCCGCCGCTCCGCCTCCGGAACCAGCGCCCGCACGTCCGCCGGCTCAAGCGCCGCCAGCGCCGACACGCGTACCTGCGCCCACTCCGGCTACGGAAGGCAACAGCGGCGTTCAGCCCTAAAGTCGATTAGTCGACTACAACGTGAGTGCCGCGCGGCGCGCCGCCCTTGCTCACCTTGTCAATGCGTTCGTCGAGAATCCTGCGAATCCCCTTGAGGAACTCCACGCGCGACTGCCGGAAGTGATTCGACACCTCTTCCGACGGCCCGATGTCGCGGAAAAACTTCCTCATATGATCACTGGCCTCGCAAAATATGCAGCCGGAAGCCTGGTGAGTCTGCGCAGTCTGCTCTGTCATACGTTGCTCCTCAACTCTACTATCAGCATAGTCCCTTCCATGCGGGCCGAAGAGGGGGTCAGATTGGTCATCGACGTGGGCAGCCCGATGTGCCGCCTGAGAGTACCAATTTCCACCACCAGCTCGTCTTCCTTCTTGAACAATCCGATCTCGCCCTTCTCAGCGAACGGCATCGCCAGCCGTATCTGATACTGCCCATCTACACGTACGAAGGAATAGGGGCGTTCGGTTCGGGAAACTTTCGCGGGATCGACATCGCCGTCATACAGCACCTCCGCGAGTTCCTTTAGTCGCTCCACTCCCAGAACCTGGCTCTTGAAAAGTGGCACTCGCGACACCGGCACGGGCGCGAAGTACGTTTCGATCTCCGACAGCACCTTTCCCTGGAGTTCCCGCCAGCCTTCGAAAAACTCGTCGTGAATCTCGACCGGAAACAGCCGGTTCACGATGATCCGATCTACCGTCAGTCCATGGACCGAAAAATAGACGAAAGCCCGTTGTGTCTCGCGCAGAACCATCTTTTCGGCGTTGGTCACCAGCCGGACGCTCGTCGTCTTCGCGTCCTCCAGAACCGTGTCGATCCCCTCCACCTTATTAAACAGATCGCGGATGTTCTGAAAGTACGAGTCCGCCGGAAGTTCGACCGGAGCCACGCGATTGGCGATCGGCCGTATCGCCCGAAACAGCTTCCGCTCCCACGAAAACACATGCTTCATGTACCAATCCAGCGTGGTGGGCAGACTGATGAACCGCAGGCTTTCAGCAGTGGGCGCGCAATCGAGTACGACAACGTCGTACTCCGAACTGCGCCGGTACTGGTTCACGTACATCAGCGCGCTGAGTTCTTCCATACCGGGGAAGATGGCCATCTCTTCCGCTTCCACGTCGCCCAGCCCGCTCGTGCGCAGCAGGGACGTGATGTAGCCCGATATCTCTTGCCAGTGCTTCTTGATCTCCCTTTGAACGTTCACCTCCTGAATCCAGAGGTTCTCGCTGACTTTCACCGGCTCGCCCGTCGCGCCATGAAAAAGCTGCTGCCCGAGATCGAAGGAATCCGCCAGGCTGTGCGCCGGATCGACGCTCATCACCAGCGTCTTGTGGCCGACGTTTGCGCATTGCACGCCCGTAGCCGCGGCAACGCTGGTCTTGCCGACGCCGCCCTTGCCGCTGTAGAGAAGAATTCTCATAGTTCAATAATGTCAGCTACGCGGGACGCGCCCGCACGGTTCGACACAAGAGTGATCGAAACTGCGTACTACACGTTCAACCATGCTGCCGCGTCGTGCTCTGAGAAGACAGTTCGCGGGAAATGACGTGCGGCGGCCGAAAAATTATGGATCTTAATCTATATGAAGTTCTGATTATCAGCTTTGCGGCGAACTCCCTGGGCCGTGAAAAAGAATACGATTGCAGGGGGGACACAGCAGCTATTTGGTAATCGCCTTGACGGGCGCGAAGGGCAACCCTAGAATCTCGATAAAGGAGACGCATGAGCAACTTACCCCCAGTGCTCAGATCGGCTGGTCTGATGACGGTTTGCGCACTCGCGATAACTCAGTTGACACTCTACTCTAACCATCGAAGCGCGACCAACATAGTGGATGGACGCGGCGCCCGCCTAATCGGATTCTTCGACGGGTTACGGGCCCATCCGAATCTAGGCAAGCTTGCCGCGAAGGAGAGATCCATAGATCATCTCCCTGCTTGCGCGCGCGAGAAGAAAGATTGGACGGGACGCCTGCTCTCGTTCATTTGGGAAGAAACGGTCGTGCACGCCCAGACCGACTGTCCGATGGGCGATGAGTCCTCATGTAACACTTATACCTACCCATATCCCTACCCGTGCGGCGGACTGTGCTGTGACGGCGAGCCCCCGTGCGGAAGCTACTGGGCCTCCGTTAGCGATATGGACAACGCCAACGTGGGCACTTACAACGATGGCTCCCTGGGATGTAACATCACCGGCTGCACGTGCAACCAGACGCAATGCGTCGTTACTTAATAGTCACCTGTAAATTCGCTTGTGCGCAGGAGAATCTTTAATGAAATCCATGAAATCCCGATGTTTATTTATGATTGTATGCGCTCTCGCTGTGCCCTGCATGCTCAATGCCGCTGGATTGAGTACTTCGTGGCAGGCTTCAGTGGGAGAAGGCGCTGCGAACCGGCCCATGCCAATCTGGAGCGGCGGGGTCCTGGTAACTTTGGACGCCTATGGTACCCTCGCGCCTCACTTCGTTTGGTACGACAAGTCAGCAAACATAGTCGGGCAGACAACGCTTTCCATCCCCGGCGCTGTCTACGTGCTCGTGCGCAGTTACGCGCACGCGCCCGACGGAGCCACGGTGGCCTGTGGCTCCGCGACCGACGCACAGGGCCGGACTGGTACATACGTGGCGACCCTTCCGGGGAACGGGGGCCCGACCAATATCGTCAGAACCAGCCCCTACAGCCCCCAAAGGATCGCAATCACCTCCGATGGTAGTGTATGGACCGTCGGCTACGAACCCAAGGCCGGCGCGCGGCAATCGCAACCCGAGCCCACGGCCAATATTGTGCGCCGCTGGGACCGCAACGGCAACTTGACCGGGTCTTGGTTACCCCAAAGCTCCCTCGCGGACGCGTTCCGCACCCTCGCGTTCGACAACGCTTTTGCCGCCTCGCCCACGGGTGTGGTCTGGTACTCATCTTATACTGGAACTCTCACCGAAGTCTCTCTGACAGGGCAGGTCAGCCAGATCTCAGCCCCGCTTCCCGGTGGTTCCGCATTTCACTTAATGGGTATGACGGTAACAGACTCGGGCAAGGTAGTCGTAGCGTACAAAAACATCTCGCATTGGGGAGTGATGGTTCTCGACCGCACCCCGAATCAGTGGAAGGAGATTCAGGGCGGCCCCAAACCCGGTGGTCTCGATTTTTTCATCTACGGGTCCGATGCGGATAACGTCGTCGGCCGCCTCGGGGGCCGCCCCGGGGACTTCACTGCTTTTTCCGTGAATTAAGGCTCTCGATACTCAACCCCGTGCGCCGGGTCGACGCTCATCACCAGCGTCTTGTGCCCCACGTTTGCGCACTGCACGCCGGTAGCCGCGGCAACGCTGGTTTTACCGACACCGCCTTTGCCGGCTGTAGAGAAGAATTCTCATACCTCAATTGTCAGGTACGGGAAAACCCGCCGCGCGCTTCGCCGTGAGAGCCGCGCGAGCCGTGGAATGAGATCAGACGATTTCGCTGTTCAGCGCCGATCGCTCTGACGGATTGCCTGCGTCTGCCAGACCATGCGAACCCCGGCAGGCAAACGGAAGGGCTCGGAATTCAGGTAAAGGTATCCCACCCCTGCCATCGGCGGGTCGAAAGCCTCAGTCCAGCTTTTTTCTGTGACGAGGCGGCCTTGGTTCAAAACAGGTTGGTCTTCCGGCTCCTCAAGGTGTCGCAGCATCGACCCCTGGGTGCCCGGTATCGATTTCAGCCGCGCCACGAACTCCACACGCTCCTGACCCGCTTCAGCCTCGGAGAACTCCAGCCCGAGAAGCACATAGTCCGGACGGCCCTTGCGCCGTTCGAGCCGCCGTATACGGCCATAAGCGACAGAACCCTTCCTGAGCCACGTCTGATGGCCGCGCTTCACATCGCCTTCAATCAGCGCGCTTACTTCGTCGCCAACCTTTGAAGTGTTTACATTCACTTCCGTCGTAAGCCGCAGGGGGATCTCGAGATCGCCCGGCAGGGTAGTCGGACTTCTGACGGGCAATGTCTCCACGGGGCCGGCATCCGGTTCAGCCGAATCGAAACTGATCCGCGTGTCGCCTGTGAATTTTCGGCACCCCGCAAACCCGATCTGGTCGCGGCTCACCGATCCCGATGCTCTGGCCATTTGCATGACCGCCGATTGAGGCAAGGCCGCGCCCTCCAGGATCGCGAAATCGGCGTTGATCAGAACCGACGATAATTGCAACGCAGCGGGAATGTCGTCTGCCCGGACGCTCAGCCGAATGAGATCGAAGCTTTCCGGATCAACCCAAAACGAACCCGAATAGCTTACAGTCGCGCTGCCAAGCTCTGTGTGAATGCTGAATGATGCGTGAAGCGGGCCTACCACGTAGTTGACGCGAATGGCCTTGCGCCCGGAAATCTCCTCCGGGCCAACGACATCCATCGTTGCCAGACTGTGCAGAAACAGGTCTGCGCCAAAAGCGCTGAAGATTCCATCGCCGATCATTCCCCCGGCGACGAAAGAGGCAGCGGGTTTTTCTTCGAACCGTCGCGCGCCCGGCCAGGCAAACACCTCTTTCGAGCCGACCTTTGCCACCTCGAGCCGCACCACGTCAAGCTGCTCGAACTTCTTTGAAGGAGGTGTCAGTTGCTCGCGATAAATGGTTTCCGTACACGTGAAATTCGGAACTGCCGTTATTGTCTGGCGAATATGGCGCATTGCCCGCGAGAGGAAAAGGACGTTGGGCGGTAGATCGGACGTTTGCGCGCCCAACGCAGCAACCAGCGCCAGCCCAATACCAAGCGAACGGCCCATCGTCCCCTGTCCACTCTAGACTATTTTTGGCTTACGCAGGCCAGTTGCCCATCGCATTTCACGCAGATGCGGTGGGCGTCGGAGAGAAACCCAGGGCAATGACCGTCAATGCGAAAACCGGCGGACGGGCAAGGTCGATTAGCGGATGACGCTCGCGGAGAGGAAGAGTTCTGTGACCCTTCTTCCGGCGGCGCTCAAAAGCGAATGAGTCCGCGGTCCCACAACGGCTAAACTACAAAAACAATATGAAATCGATGCAATGGCGCGGCGTGATCCCTGCCATCACGACACCCTTTCGCGAAGATCTCTCGATCGACTACGAATTCCTTGCAAGCCACTGCAAATGGCTGGTCGAATCCGGGTGCGCCGGCGTGGTCGCGCTCGGCTCCCTCGGAGAAGGCGCCACCCTGACTCATCGCGAAAAGCGGCAGGTTCTCGAAACCTGCGCCAAGGCCATCGGAGATCGCGCGTACGTGGTCTCCGGCGTCTCCGCCCTGAGCACCGAAGACGCGATCCACTGCGCCCGCACTGCGGAGGAAGCGGGCTGCGACGGCCTCATGGTGCTCCCGCCCTATGTTTACGTGGGCGACTGGCGCGAAATGCGCGAGCACGTCGGCGCAGTCCTCAGCGCCACGCCGCTTCCGGCGATGCTCTACAACAACCCCATCGCCTACAAAGTGGATTTCCTCCCCGCCCAGGTCGTAGAACTGATGGACGCCTACCCCACGCTCAAAGCCATCAAGGAATCCAGCGCCGACGTCCGCCGCATCGCCGCCCTCCGCGCGCTCGCGGGCGACCGCCTCGAAATCCTCTGCGGAGTGGACGACCTGATCGTCGAAGCCGTCTACGCGGGCGCCGTCGGCTGGATCGCCGGCCTCGTCAACGCCTTCCCGGTGGAGTCGGTGAACCTCTTCCAGTCCGCCATGGACGGCGACAAAGAAAAAGCCTTCGAGATCTACCGCTGGTTCCTTCCGCTACTCCGCATGGACACAGTTCCGAAGTTCGTGCAGTTGATTAAACTCGTTCAACAGGAAGTCGGAATGGGCAGCCAGCGCGTTCGACCGCCGCGCCTGCCGCTCGTAGGACGCGAACTCGATGAGGCGCGCGCCGTCCTCGCCGAAGCCATGGCTCACAAACCGCGGAGATAATGTCCGACATGCGCCTCCTTGTTCTCGCGCTGCTTCCCATCGCCGGCCTTTGGGCGGCCGATCCCCACAGCGACTACCTCTCCGATATCAAACAGCTCACATCCGGCGGCGAGAACGCCGAGGCCTACTGGTCGCCCGACGGCAAGCGCCTCATCTTTCAGTCCACACGCGGCGATTCGAAATGCGATCAGATTTATGTCATGAACGCCGACGGATCGAATCAGCATCGCGTCTCGAACGGCGAGGGCCGCACTACCTGCGGCTATTTTCTGGGCGACAACAAACACATCCTGTACGCCTCCACGCACCTCGCAGGCCCCGCTTGCCCGCCCGATGCCGATCGCTCGAAGGGGTATGTGTGGGCGGTCTATCCGAGCTACGACATCTTCGTCGCAAATGATGACGGCTCGGATCCGAAGCGCATTACCACCGCGAATGGCTATGACGCCGAAGCCACCGTCAACTGGAAGACCAACAAGATCGTCTACACCTCCCTCGCTTCCGGCGACCTCGACCTTTGGACCATGAACCCGGACGGCTCCGGCAAGAAGCAGATCACCCACAGCTATGGCTACGACGGAGGCGCCGTTTTCTCGCGTGATGGCAAGCAAATCGTTTGGCGCGCCGGTCATCCTGCGACTCCCGAAACCAAGCAGAAATACGCCGACCTGCTGAAAGAGAACCTCACCAGCCCTTTCAAAATGGAACTCTTCATCTCGGACGCGCAGGGCGGCCACATCAAACAACTCACCGACTTCGGCTGCGCCTCTTTCGCCCCGACCTTCACGCCCGACGGCAAACAGATCCTGTTCTCATCCAACAAACACGACTGCGACGGCCGCAAATTCGAGCTTTACCTGATCAACACGGATGGCACGGGCCTGAAACAGGTGACGAACTTCGACGGCTTCACGTCGTTTCCGGAATTCTCGCCCGACGGCAAAACGCTGGTATTCGTAACGGACTGGAAAGCCGCGTCGCGCTACGAATTCAACATCTTCACCGCGGCCTGGAAACAGCCGTAATCTCTTCCGGCGTCATCGTTCTCCAGGCCCCGATCTTCAGATCCCCGATCTGAATCGGTCCGATAGCCGTGCGTACAAGCTTCAGCGTCTTACTGCCCGCCGCTTCGATCATGCGCCGAACCTGACGATTGCGCCCTTCGGTGATCGCAATCTCGATGTGCGTGTTCTTCGCCGAATCACGCACGCGCCGCACGAGCGCCGGAAGCGTAGGACCGTCCTTCAACTCCACCCCGCGCCGCAACTGCTCGAGCGCTTCATCGCTCAGAACGCCCGCGCATTTGACCAGATACGTTTTCCGAACCTTGTGTTCCGGATTCGTCAGACGCTCTGCGAACTGAGTATCGTTCGTCAGAATCAAAAGCCCGCTCGTATCCTGATCGAGCCTGCCCACTGGCGACACGAACGTGTCTACATCGCCAATCAGATCGTAAACGGTCGGACGCCCCTCCGGATCGCGGAACGTCGTGATGTATCCCGTCGGCTTATAAAGCAGGATGTAAACCCGCTCTTGTACCCGAAGCGGCTTCCCGTCAAAAGCAATTCGGTCTCGCCGGAAATTAATCCAGTGATCCGGGTTCTCGACAACGCGCCCGTTCACCGTCACTCGTCCCGCATGAATCCAGCTTCGAGCCTGCGTGCGCGAACCGATCCCCGCCTTCGAGAGCACGCGCTCTAACGTCTTCTGCGGAGCTTTCTTCTTCAGTGCAGGATTACCTTCGCGAGTCCCGTATTACTCCCGCTGTCCGCCACGCGAATCGCCACGACATGCTCGCCCGGAGGGATGTTTTCGAGCTTCAGGCGAAACTGTTCGGTGTTCGAATCCAGCACGCCATCGACCGGCGCCACCGGAGTCCACGGACCCGCGTCCACGCTCCACTCCGCCCGCCTCAGCGCGGATGCGGAATCCTGCGCTTCGAAAACGATCTCCGTGCGGCTCGAAGACGTGATCCGAATCACCGGCGGCGTGTTGTCGATCAAAACCGGCGAACTCACCAGATCGGCATCCTTCGCCGAATCCGGCGGATTCGCCTCGCGATCCGACGCATTCACCTTGAAGAAATACCGCCCGTCCGGCAGCGCATCGCCATCAAGCGTGAACGTATTGTCGTGCAGATTCGATTTGAGAACCTTCCATTCACGCTCTCCATCGCCGCGATACGCAAGCTCATAAACGAGCTTGTCACTGTCCGGATCGTCCGCCTGCCAGGAGATCAGCATCTGCTGCGGAGTCGCGCGCGAGAGCGTCTGAGTCGGCGTTCCCGTAGATGCCGTCGGAGTCGCATCTCCTGTATCGGTCACCGTCACCGTATAAGGAGCCGTCGCCGAACCCGCCGTGCTTGTGGACTGCGCCGCAGTCTTCGAAGTCCCGCCGGTCGCAAGCTGCGTCATCACGGTAATGGACCGAACGATCGGCGGATTGTTCTGCGGCAGGTACGCCGCGCTCACGTTATCGATCACGGCGCCCGTCCCAGAGAGTTCCGCCTCGAACTGCAGGTACCGAGCATTCGGGCTCGCGATCTGCACGCCCGACGCTTCGCGCACCGGCGCGGACCAGTCGCTCCAGGTCGTGTCCGGCCGCAGACTGTTGCCCGACCGCGTCCGGAACGTGACGGACCCGGCGCCGTTCTCGCCCTGCCACCGAAGCTTGCCCCAACGCGCAATCCCGCCCGCATCGAACACGGGGGATTCATATGTCCCTTTGCTGCCGGCGCCGCCCAGCCGGTAAATCTTCCCCATATTCGCGGTCGCCGCGAGCAGCGTTCCGTTCATCGAAAACAACCGCGTCGCCTCGGACTCGTTCGTCTGCGCCACCAGTGTCAGCTTGTGGTCTTTCGTCAGCCGGTAAACACGTCCGCTCTGATCGGTCCCGAAATAAATCTGCCCGTTATCCGCGGGCAGGATGTCGTAGACGTTCTCTTCCTTCGAACTCCACAGCGTGTCGACCGTGTTATCGGGATTGATGCGATAAATGGCGCTTTTCTCGATATTCGACAGATCGACCGCGCTCGCCGGCGTCGTCGCCACTGTGGGAGTCGCCGATGCCGGAGCCGCCTGCTGCGGCTTCTGCGGTTCCGGAGGCGTCGGCTTCAGGTCACCGCTCGAATCCGCCGTCACGGTAATCGTCGTCGTCGCGGCGCCGCCCGAATCTGTCGAAACGGTCGTATTCGTCTGCTGCGCCGCAAGTACCTTCTTCGAAAGCGCCCCGCCTAGCCCGACCGCATACACGCTTCCATCCGCATTCGAGGCAATCGCGCGAATCTCCGGAAGCGTCGAATCGTAAAGCGCGAATGCTTTGTCCTTCCCCGTCACGCGATACAGAATTCCGTTCGGTTCCGTGCCCGCCAAAAGACCGCCGCGCGGATCTACCATCAGACCCGTAACGTTTCCCTGCCCCGTCGAGTAATACTCCTCGCCCTGACCCGCCGCCGTAATCCGGAAGATCTTCCCGCCGTCGCTCGTCCCCGCATACAGCGCGCCATCGGAACCAATCGTCAGCGCCCAGATGTACTTCGTCTTCGGATCGAAATATTCGGTCGCTTTGCCGTTTTCGATCCGGTAAATCTTCCCGTCCGGCGAACTCGCCGCGTAGACCACGCCGTTGCGGTCCACCGCCACCGCGAACACCTCGGGACGCGGCGCGGTCCACACCAGGGTTGCTTTGCCTTTCGCATCAATCCGGAACACTCTGCCGCGATGCCCCGTCGCCGCATACAGCGATCCGTCCGGAGCCGCCGCCGCATTCCAGATCACGGGCTGTTCCGATGCGAAGAACGTATCCAGCTTCGGCGCAAGGCTCAGCCGCCCGTCGCGCCCCAGCGACACACCTTCGAACTTCCCCTTGATGAAGTCCGAAAAACTCGTCATCTCCCAGACCGCGGGACTCGAGCCCCAGGCCACCATCGGTCTGACCAAGAGAGCCGTTAGAAGAATCGCCGGCGCGAAAAACCGGCGCTTCACTCTTTAACCTCCAGTTGGACCGTCTTGGAACCCGTCACCATCATGCCCGGAGCATCTATGACGATCTCGGCGATCTTCGAGTTGCGGTTCTGCGAAACGCTCTGCGTGCTCCCCAGCACAAGCGCAAGCGACGGTGGCGGGTCGGGTAATTCTTCACCCTGTACTTCGTACGCCGGCTCCGCGCGCCACACCCGAATGTACGTCTTATCGTTCGGCCGCACGCGGTTCACCGTCGAAATCAGTTGCTCGGCCGAAGCCGGCGTCTCGGCCACTATCTGCTTCAACTCCGCGATGCTGGTCTGATTGCCGTCCGCCACCGTGAAGTAAAGCGTCCCGGGCGCCGTACCCGGCGGGATCGTGTACTTAACCGATCTCGTCAACTCCACCCCGTTCTCGCCATCGAGCAGAGTCATCAGTTCCACCGTGTCGCCCGCCTTCGCATCCCTCCGCGAAAGATAAACCTGCCCGATATTCAGATCGTTCTTCACATTCGACGCTTCGAGCCGAAGCGAAATGCGTTGGATCTTTAGCGCTCCGAAGCCTGCCTGCATCAGATAGGAGAGCGGCACGGCCGTCAGCGTTGCGGCCTGCAGCGGCGTACCCGTATCGGCCGCGTAAACGTTGTGCAGGGTCACCGAATCCTTCCGGTTCTCGAAATCAATCGACCCGCGTACATCGATGCTCGAAGCGCCCGTCGACCGCTGTGTCGCGTCAATCGACGAAAACACCGCCATCTGAAGCAGGAACGGCGAGAGGAACCGGTCGTTCACCATCTGCATGTGGTAATCGCCCACTGTGTTGAGACCCTCACCCACTGAAATATCCAGCGGCAGCGTGGCGGCGCGTTTCCCGACCAGCCCCGTAATCGCGCTGTCCCGATCCTGCGAAATCACGCCCATCAGTTCGTGCGCGGATGAAATCTTGAACGAAGTATTGACGTTGGCCAGCAGCGTCATAACCTCTGACCGGGTAAACGGCAGCTCCGTCGGGCCCACGGCAAGAAACCGGTGCCCGAAAGCATAAACCCGATCGCCATCGATGCACGTCAGCGTTCCATCCGCCCCGACGCTCATATCGCCGGTCATCAGTTCCACACTGATCATCGAGCCCGGCTTCAGCATCGACGGGTCGCCCATCCTCATCTCCGGAGCTCCGCCCAGCGAAATGCCCTGCCGCGGCTCCAACCCTAACGCCCGCAGGCCCGCCGAAAACCTTTCCACCGCGCCTGACGTAAATCCGCTCAGCGAAACCGGGGTCGCCACATCCATCATTCGCGTATCGCCGAATCCTGCGACGCCCCGCGCCGGAAATACCGACGCAAGATCCCCGTTCGCCACCGCCGCTCGGCGCGTCGGCGCGGGATTACTGGTCATCGAATCCACCCGCAGCATTTCCTCGATCGGCCGCACTCCCGCAATAGGATCCTTCGCGAACGGAAAGGCCATCGCCACGGCGCCGATCAGCTTTCCATCGATATAAACCGGGCTGCCGCTCATGCCCTGCATCACGCCGGTATGTTCCAGCGGCCCGCCGGAAAGGCGCGCCAGGATCAGCGACTGCTTCGGCCCGGTATTCGCCAGAATTCCCAGGATTTCAACTTTAAAATCCTCGATCTTGTCCCCGGAGAAAACGGTCTTGCCCACGCCGGTCATGCCTGCATGAATGTCCTTCAGCGGCATGATGTCGAGGGCCGCCCGGCATGGTTCTGCGGCGAGGAAAACCGCCACCGTGAGCGCGATTTTGAATGAACTCACATTAACCAGTGTAGTGCGAGCGCCCGGAATAGGACCTTTTCCGCGGATGCTATCCTTGTTGTTCGTACGATGACCCCAGCTGTTAGCGGGACCGCGCCCGCCCGAAGCGCGCCCCGCACGTTTTCGTGGATCACGATCGTCTGGGTCTCGGCTCTCCTGCTTGTCTGCTACGCGCCGGTCCTCGCGCGGCTCATGAGCGAGTGGTACAACAACCCGGACATGGGACACGGCTTCTTCGTGCCCGCCGTCGCCGCTTATATCGCCTGGCGCAAACGAAGCGCGATCACCAAACTGGCGCCTCAGCCGAACTGGTGGGGGGTAGCGATTGTGATGTGGGCCGGGCTTCAACTCTACATCGCGACGCTTGGCGCTGAGCTATTTCTCGCGCGCACGTCCTTCGTAATCAGTCTGATCGGCATCGTGCTGCTGCTCGGCGGAACCCAATATTTAAAGATTTTCTTTTTTCCGCTGTTTCTTCTGTTTTTCATGGTGCCGATTCCGGCGATTATCTACAATCAGCTCACATTTCCGCTCCAGATGCGCGCCAGTGAAGCCGCGGAGTGGGCGATTTCCGCCCTCGGCATCCCAATCATCCGCGAAGGAAACGTTCTGGAACTCGCTTCACAGAAGCTCAATGTCGTGGAAGCGTGCAGCGGCATTCGTTCGCTGCTGACCCTCACGTTCGTCGCTCTCGTCTACGGTTATTTCGCCGAAAAGAAGATGTGGATTCGCGTCGTGCTTTTCTTCGCGACGATCCCCATCGCCATCCTCGCCAACGCCGGACGCGTCACGCTGACCGGCATCGTCGCCAACTACAACCCCGCCCTGGCCGACGGCTTCGTCCACGAAGCCCAAGGCATGGTGATCTTCCTTGTCGCCATGGCGATCCTGGTTTTCCTGCATCAGACCCTGACGCGCGCCGCCGGATTGATGGGGCACCGGAGGGCTCATGCTTAACAAGTACGGACGCGTCCTCGCGGTGGTTCTGATTCTCCAGACGATTCTTTTCTACGCCGCCTCACGTGGCGAAAGCACGCCGCTCGCCGCGCCGCTCTCGGCATTCCCCGCTACCCTCGGGCCTTGGCAAATGGCGCAGGAAGGAGTCGTAGAAAAGGAAGAAATGGACGTCCTCCGCGCCGACGACGTCCTCACGCGCCTCTACGTTGATCCCGCCGATCGCGCCTCCGCGAGCCTCTTCATCGCTTATTTCAGGACCCAGCGCACCGGCCAGGCGCCGCACTCCCCCAAGAACTGCCTCCCCGGTTCCGGCTGGCAGCCCGAGCAAAGCGGCAAAGTGGATATCCCGGTCGGCGCTGAGAGCATCCACGTGAATCGATACCTGGTCTCGAACGGCGACGACCAGAGCCTGGTCATCTACTGGTATCAGTCTCAGAGCCGCGTCATCGCTGATGAGTTCGCCGCGAAGTTCTACCTGGTGGCCGACTCCATCCGCAAGCACCGCAGCGACACCGCGCTCATCCGCGTCGTCGTCCCCGCGTCAGCAGGCCAGGCAGCCCATGCCGATGAGATCAGTCGCAGCTTCGTCCAGGCGGCTTATCCAGTGATCAAGAGCTACCTGCCGCAGTAGAAAATCAAATCGTGCGAAAGCTCCCACATTCAGGTCAACGGAATAACCCATCGCAGATCCCGCGCTCTGAGAAAAAAATGGGAACCGGGATCCCGGCCCACCGCGTTCAAATCTGATTTGCGCTAATTCCGTGAACCCGGCGCTTCCGTCCGCCCCGCGAGAGGCTGGACCGCCGAACCACCGCAAACCGCCACACCCGTCCGCATCAGCGCCTGCAGGAAATTGTTCAGCATCATGTAGAACACCTGCTCGGTCAGCGGTTGTTTCCCCGGCAACCGGAACGTCGCCGGCAGTTCCTTCGCAATCCGTAGCCGAAGCGAATTCGTCACGCTGCGCCCCGACCGGTCACGCTTGTTCGCCACCGTGATCGGCGTCTGCATCACGCCGCCCGTCCGCCCATCCACGTAGAACTGGCACCGCGAAAACCATCCCAGATTCGCAGGGTCCGCAGCATCGAAAAGCAGCAGCGGGGTATCGCGCGATTCCGCGGTCAGTTCCACCAGGATGCTGCGCGGCGATTCCTTCAGCCGTGCCTCGAATCCCGCCTGCTGGGCCACCGCGTGAACCGTCGCCGAATCGATTTCCAAAAGGATGAGCTTGTGGCGCCCCGCCTGTAAAACCTGCATGACTCAGGCCGACGTTTTTTGCTCCGAAGCCAGTTCGGCAGCCGCCGTGTCGGCATCCGGTAAGAACCGGATTACGCGATCCAGCCGGGTGATCTTGAAGAGATCGTAGACCAGTCCGCGGGCCCCCGACACGCGCGCTTCGGCTCCCGCCTGCGTAATCTTGCCGAACGCGTACGCGATCTTGCCGATACCGGTGCTGTCGATGTAATCCACCCGCGAAAGGTCGATCACGATCTTCCGAACTCCCTCATGCAGAACCTGTAAAACCGTGGCTTCGATCTGCCCGCTCTCACGTCCCAGCGTAATGCGGCCCGCCAGTTCGATAACTGTGACCTCGGGATTGTACTTACGGGTTGTGATGCTGAGCGTCATATCCGTTCCCGGAACTGAAGATCCGATGCTTCAGGATACTAGATCGCGGTCGGGACTGCGCGCTGATCCGATTCCGGCTGATTCGATTCAGGAATGGCGTCGCCTTCGCCCGGAGCAAGGAACAGATTGTCATCCAGCGCGTGCTGCCGGGTGTACATATCCCAGTAACGGCCATGCAGAGCATAAAGCTCCGCGTGGCGCCCGCGCTCCACAATCCGGCCGCCTTCCACGACAAGGATCTGATCGGCCCGCCGGATGGTCGAAAGCCGATGCGCAATCACGAAGGTCGTGCGGCCTTTCATCAGGTGGGACAAACCTTCCTGAATCATCGCTTCCGATTCGGAATCAAGGCTCGACGTCGCTTCGTCCAGAATGAGAATCCGTGGATCGGCCAGAATCGCCCGCGCGATGGAAAGCCGCTGCCGCTGACCTCCCGAAAGCTTTACGCCGCGCTCGCCCACGATCGTGTCGTACTTCTCTTCGAGACTTTCGGCGAACTCATCCACGCGCGCGATTCGGCAGGCATCGAGGAACTGCTCCTCGGTCGCATCCGGACGCGAGAACATCACGTTGTCCCGGATCGATCCATCGAACAGGAACGTCTCCTGCAGCACGACGCCCAGATGAGACCGGTAACTATAAAGCCTGACCGAATTCAGATCCTGCCCATCCAGGTAGATGTGGCCTTTGGTCGCCTTATAAAACGCAGCGATCAGCCCGATCGTCGTCGACTTACCCGACCCGGAAGGACCGACGAACGCCGTCACGGTGCCTGGCCGCGCCACGAACGAGATTCCGTGCAGCACGTTGCGGCCGGGATTGTATGCGAACTCGACATCGTCGAAAACCACTTCACCCGCAATGTCATCGATCTCGACTACGCGCTCGGGATCGTCGTCTTCACGCTTCTCGCGCATGACCTCACGCGTCCGCTCCATTCCTGCGAGCGCTTCGCTGATCTGCGTCCCGATATTCACGATTCCCACGACCGGCGCAACCAGCAGCGCCAGAAACGCCACGAAGCGCACGTAGTTGCCTATAGTCAGCGTGCCCGCAAGGATCTCGCGCGTCCCGAAATACATCACCAGAGCGCCGACGACTCCCATGATTACGGTCGCCGAAAGCGACATCAGAGACATTGCTGTCAGGCTCTTCCGTACGTTATCCAGCAGCCGCAGCGCGCCTTCGGAAAACGTCTTCGCTTCCCGATCCTCGCCGTGATAACCCTTCACGACGCGCACTCCGCCGAGCGACTCCGTAAGACGCCCAGTAACCTCGGCCGTGATTTTTCCGCGCTCGCGGAAGATCGGACGTATAGTCTTGAACGCCCGCCGCAAAGTCAGTCCGAAACAGAGCACCACCGCCGCCGCGATACCAGTCATCGAGGCGCTGATGCGCAGCAGCAGAGCAAGCGAAATAACCGCCGTCAGCAACCCGCCAATGAACTCGATCAGCCCCGTGCCGATGAGGTTACGAATGCCCTCCACGTCGGACATGATGCGCGACACCAGTTGTCCCGTCTTATTCGCATCGAAATAGGTGACCGAAAGCCGCCCCACATGCTGCTGCACTTTCTGGCGCAGTTCGGCAATTACCTTCTGCCCTTCTATGGACAGTAGCTGGGTGAGCGTAAACGACGCCACGCCCTGAATCGCCGTAGCGAAGACCACCGCGAGCGTGAGCGGCACGAGCAACTGCGGACGGTTCGCGTGGATGACGTTATCGAAGAGAAATCCGGTCGACCACGGAAGGACGAGGCCGCAAAGCCGGCTGACGAGAATCAGAAGCAGCCCGATGAATAACAGTCCGCGTCGCGGGCGAATCAAAACCCAGATGTCGGGCCAAAGCACGCGCAGTAATTCGGAAGGCGGCTTTTTCACCGCGGGCGCGGGGGACATATGTCTGCTTCGATGTCCTCCACCCTCCGCACGACTCGGAACACCGCTGTGGAGTCTCACAAGCCCTCATTATCGCGCCGCGGATCCTATTGAACGAAATGTCACAAGCCGAGCGTAAAACGTCCGCCGTTTCACTGGTTTATCGTTCCTGCGCTGAAGTAACCTGAAGTTGCTTGACTACGCTCCTGCCGCGTAAAGGCGTCCAGTTCCGGGTTTGGGCGCCGATCAGGAAAAAGGTTGAAGTGGTCATCGACGGCAGGCGATTTGCGCTCAACCCGGAAGCCGGTGGCTATTTTTCCGGCGTCGCTGAATCCGCCAAACCGGGATCCCTTTACCAATTCCGCCTGGATGATGACGAGAAGCTTTATCCGGACCCGGAGTCACGCTTTCAGCCGGAAGGTCCGCACGGACCGTCGCAGGTGATCGACCCCTCCGCTTACAAGTGGAGCGACTCCGGATGGCGCGGCCCCAGCCCGCACGGACAGGTGGTCTACGAGATGCATATCGGGACGTTCACACCCGAGGGCACATGGAATGCCGCCCGCGCCGAACTGCGCGAACTCGCCTCGGTCGGGATCACCATGCTGGAAGTGATGCCGATTGCCGAATTTTCCGGTCGATGGGGATGGGGTTACGACGGCGTGGACCTCTTCGCGCCAACGCGCATTTACGGCCTTCCCGAAGAGGCGAAGCGCTTCATCGACGAGGCGCATGGGCTCGGTACGGCCGTCATCCTCGACGTCGTTTACAACCACTTCGGCCCGGACGGCAACTATCTGAACTCCTTCTCGCCGCAGTTCTTTACCGACAAGTTTGAAAACGACTGGGGCGAATCCATCGACTTCAGCCGCGAGCAAGTGCGGGATTTTTACATTCGGAACGCCGTCTATTGGATCGAAGAGTTTCACTTCGACGGCCTGAGGCTCGATGCGACCCAGGACATCCACGACTTCAGCGACGAACATATCCTCGCTGCAATGACGAAGAAGGTTCGTGAAGCCACGGCGCCGCGTAAGGTATTCATCGTTGCGGAGAACGAGCCGCAGGATACTCGGCTGATTCGCGATTACGGTCTCGATGCGATGTGGAACGACGATTTTCACCACGCCGCCCTCATCGCGCTTACGGGCCGAAACGAGGCTTACTACACCGACTACAAGGCGACGCCGCAAGAGTTCGTATCGGCGGCGAAGTATGGGTATCTCTACCAGGGACAGCGTTCCGCGTGGCAGAAAAAGCGGCGGGGGACGCCCGCTTTCGACCTCGAGCCGTGGAAGTTCGTCACGTTCCTCGAGAATCACGATCAGGTAGCCAACTCCGTGCGCGGCGAACGCCCCAACACGCTCGCGAATCCGGCGCTGTACCGCGCCATGACGGCCTTTCTGATCCTGTCGCCCGGCACGCCGATGTTGTTTCAGGGCCAGGAATTCGGCGCGACGACGCCGTTCCTGTTCTTCTGCGATCACGGAAAAGATCTCTGCGAGCGTGTGCGGAAAGGAAGAGCGGAGTTCCTGGCCCAGTTCCGCAGCCTCGCCCAGCCGGAACTCCAGGAAACCCTGGTGGATCCCGGCGATCCCGCGGTCTTTCAACAATCGAAGCTTGATCTCAGCGAGCGCGAACGGAACCGCGCCGCGTACGACCTTCACAAGGATCTGCTTCGCCTGCGCCGCGAGGACCCCGTGTTTTCAAGTGTCCGGCGCGGAGGAGTGGATGGGGCAGTGCTTTCGCATCACGCCTTCGCGCTGCGGTACTTCAGCGCCGAACATGGCGACCGCCTCCTGATCGTAAATACCGGCATCGATCTTCATCTGAATCCGGCGCCGGAGCCTTTGCTCGCGCCTCCGGCTGACAGTCAGTGGAAAGTTCTGTTTTCGAGCGAGCAACCGAAATATGGCGGAACTGGCGCGTCCCCGCCCGAAACCGAAGAGAACTGGCGCATCGCGGGATACTCCGCCCTCGCGCTTGCGCCTCTCGAGAACCAGAATGCCTCTGCCGGTTAGAAAGCTGGCACACGCGGACCTGCGGGTCCACGACGGCGACCCCCACCTCAATGAAGAATGGCTGATCACCAATGGTCTGGGCGGATACGCGTCCGGAACCGTCGCCGGCCCGCTCACGCGGCGCTACCACGGATTGCTGATTGCCGCACTGCCGAATCCGTTGGGCCGCACGATGACGCTCAACGCGCTTTCCGAGCGGATTCGGCTCCCGAATCGCGATGTCTATTTCACCGGGCCCAACGAGCTCGTCGGCGTGGATCCTCCGGGCACGCTCGCGCCGCGCGAGTTTCGGCTTGAAGGCGGCCTGCCGGTCTGGAACTACGAGTTAGGCGGGTTCATGCTGGAAAAGCGCGTGTTCATGGTGTACCGGCAAAACACGGTGCACATCTCATACAGGCTGCTCTCGGGACCGACGGCCATCCGCCTTGCGCTGCGCCCCGGCCTCCACTTCCGTTCGCATGACGCCCATGTGAGCGAATCTCTGGCCAAGCGGTATGTGATGACCGTCGTCGATGAAGGCTACGAGGTCTGCGCCGCGGATACTAACTGCCCCACGCTGCGCATGAGCTGCAGTCCAGCCGTGCCCTTCACAGCAGACCGCAAGATCATTCGGGACATTCTGTTTCGGACCGAACAGACGCGCGGCTACGAATCGCAGGGCTCTATGTGGAGCCCCGGATACTTCCGTCTGGACCTCCAACCCGGGGAGCAATTGACGTTCGTCGCATCCACGGAGACATGGGAGGTTCAGCAGTCGCTTGCGCCGCGGGATGCCCAGGGCGCCGAACACGGACGCCGCGACACGCTCGTCCAGCAGGCTCACCCCGCGGCGCGTGACGGCTTCGGCGCGGAACTTACGCTCGCGGCGGATCAGTTTCTCATCATGCCCAAGGGACGTACCGAGGATGCGGCGCGCGCGCATGCGGCGGGCGAGGAACTCCGAACGGTTATCGCTGGCTACCACTGGTTTACGGACTGGGGCCGCGACACCATGATTTCCCTCGAAGGTCTCACTCTGGTGACCGGGCGGGTCACCGAGGCGGGCTGGATTATCCGAACGTTTGCGCAGTACATCCACAACGGCCTGATCCCCAATATGTTCCCCGAGGGGCAGCAGGCCGGGCTTTATCACACCGCCGACGCGACCATGTGGTTCTTCCATGCTCTGGCCCGCTATCTCGCCGCGTCGAATGACCGCGTCACGCTCCGGCTCCTCCTGCCGAAACTGATCGACATCATCGACCATCATGAGCGTGGCACGGATTTCGGCATCCATGTCGACCCGGTGGACGGCCTGCTTCGTCAGGGCGCGGAAGGTTATCAACTCACCTGGATGGACGCCAAGGTGGGCGATTGGGTTGTTACCCCGCGGCGCGGCAAAGCAGTCGAGATCAACGCGCTCTGGTATAACGCCCTGTGCCTCATGTCGAGCTGGGTGAAGGAAGAAATGGACGGCGCCCAGGCCGAGCGCTTCAGTCAGTTGGCCGGGCGCGCGAGGCAGTCTTTCAACAAGCGCTTCTGGAACGAAAAGACAGGTTGCCTGTTCGATGTGGTTGATGGGGAACAGGGTGACGACCCGTCCTGCCGCCCCAACCAGGTTTTTGCCATTTCCCTGCCCTATCCCGTGCTCGATGAGAGCCGTTGGACCCCGGTTATCGAAATCGTGAAGGACAAGCTACTGACGCCGGTCGGCCTGCGATCGCTATCACCTGACCACCCGGACTACAAGCCGAAATACGACGGAGACCTCCGCGCGCGTGACGCCGCTTATCACCAGGGTACGGTGTGGGCGTGGCTCATCGGGCCGTTCATAGACGCGTGGATCAAGGTGCATCCGGACCGTCGCGACCAGGCCAGGCAGTTCCTGGCTGGCTTTGAGCCGCACCTGAACCAGGCTTGCATCGGTTCGATCAGCGAGGTGTTCGACGCTATCGAGCCGCACACTCCCCGGGCTTGCATCGCCCAGGCATGGAGCGTCGCTGAAGTGCTCCGGTGCCATACTCTGCTCAACGGCGATCTGATATCCTAAAAGTGTTCCTGCCCGCATAACACATCTCCGCTTTCGATCTGAAAGGCGGCGGTCTATCGCCGCGAAGCCACGCGTGGCGACCCCGAGCCCGGTTGTAACGCAAACCGGCAGCGACAAATCCAACAAAGGAAGACGAATATGACGAATATTTTTGTCGGCAACCTGAGCTTCCGCACGACACGGGAAGAACTTCAGACGGCATTTTCGCGATACGGCAGCGTAGAACGCGTCAGCATCGTCACGGATCGGGAGTCGGGGCAATCGCGCGGCTTCGGATTTGTTGAAATGACGGATCGGGCCGAAGCTGAGAAAGCCATCACAGCGCTGAACGGGTTGGAACTGAATGGGCGGGCGATGAACGTCAATGAAGCGCGTCCGAAGCCGGAAGGCGGCGGAGGCCGGGGACCCCGCAGGTAATTCGAGTCATAATAGGGCCGTAATTCGGCCGCGAGGAGAGCATCATATGGCTGGTCGCGGAAGACCGACGTTTAATAAGCGTCAGAAAGAACAGAAACGCACGGAAAAGAGGCAGGAGAAGGAAGCGCGCCGCGCGGAGCGCAAGGCGAATAGCCAGCCCCTCGCCACCCCCGAGATGATCGCGGAAGAAGCCGCCGAAATGGCGCGCCGCGCCGCCCTCGGACTCGACGACGAAGAGGAAGACAAAGACTACCTTTCGTCGCTCGATCGCGTCGAGCCCCTTAGTTAGAGAAAAGACACCCGCTGAACGCGGATGCCGAGCTGGCTCAACCGCAATGTATGGGGTATGACTCTTACGAGTCTGCTCTCTGATGCCTGCTATGAGATGGCGCTGGCGGTTCTGCCCGGCTTCCTGCCGGTCATTCATGTTGCCGCGGCCGCTCTCGGCTGGATTGAAGGCGCTTCCGACGCCTTCTCCAGTTTCCTGAAGCTGTTTGCCGGGTGGTATTCGGACAGGATCGGTCATCGCAAGCGGATGATCGTCCTTGGTTATTTCTTTACAGGGACGGGACTTTCGCTCTTCGCCGCCGCGTATTCCTGGATTCCGATTCTGCTCGGCCGAATGGTGAGTTGGTTTGGCAAGGGGATCCGGGGGTCGCTGCGCGATGCCATGCTTTCGGAGTCCGTTGAACCTGAAGCCAGAGGTCGGGCGTTCGGATTTCACCGGGCAGGAGACACAGTCGGCGCTGTTATTGGCCCGCTGGCCGGAGTATTTCTGCTCTCCGTTGTTTCCTTTCGAACCATTTTTCTTCTTACCTTAATCCCGGGGCTCATGGCCCCGTTGGCGTTCGCGGTGATGGTCCGGGAGACGCGCCGTCAGCCCAAGCCGAGGATGAAGTTTCGCGCGGCGCTGGCCGGGTTGCCCGGACAATTCCGCAGATTTCTCGCTGCAGTTGCACTGTTCGGAGCGGGCGATTTTTCTCCCACGCTCCTGACGCTCGCGGCGGCGGCCCTGCTCGGACCTCAACACGGAGCGGTGCGGGCGGCCCAGATCGCCGCCATTCTTTATGTAGTGCGGAACGTCGTGTATGCCGCTGCTTCGTACCCGATAGGTTGGCTGGCCGACCGGTTCAGTAAGACTGCGCTCCTGTCGTTCGGATATCTCTGTGGCGCGCTGATGGCAGGGTTGACGGCGTATCTTTTCCTGATACGGAATGCTGATGTTGAAGCATTGGCGGCGGTTTTCGTGATCGCGGGACTATTCGCCGCCGCGCA
>DATFSM010000041.1:0-122698 GCA_035262625.1 Bryobacteraceae bacterium | reverse complement strand
CTTATGGGTAATTGTTCCCCAGGCTTTGGATGGCGGCGCCACAGTCGCGGCGGCCGTGATGCCGGACAATGCCAGAGCGGATGACAAAAAGTTCCGCCTATTGACCCCGCATTCGCGAATCTGTGGATACATGGCTGCCCTGCTTTCTTGAAACCTGTTTCTTGTTCCACACAAAATCGTAATCCGCGGATCGGACTGCGGCAACCCCTGGGTTTTCCTGTCAAGGCACCCGGAGATGTGGCAAGCCCTACTGAACCGGCGGTCTGGCATTGCCCTCGTTGCCACGGTGTTATGCGGGTTGTCGAGTTCCTTACAGCCATTCTTGATACCTCGTGAGTTGCACGCCAAGTCGGACCAACACGCTTGCCTAACGGCACGCCCCCGGCACTTTCGCCCTCATGATCGAAACCGTCGTTTGTGTGTCACCTGCCCGCCTGCTTCGATGACTTCTTTCCGCTTCAACCTACGCGCACACACATCCCGACCGATCGGATGCTCTCTTGTTTCCGACACGGATCGTTTTCCCGGCGTTCAAAACCCATAGATTGAGACATCTCGGCACACGCGCCAGTGGCTCACTTCTTACGACTTTATCGAAAGTGCCCGGCGGTCAACTCTGGCCTTCACCCCCCTGCATCCCGCAGGCACCTCCAATAAAGATCTAGCGTCATCCATTCGCACCCGCATCCAACGCCCTCGCACGGTAAAATCGACAGACGCTGCAGGAACAACTGCTCAATGACTACACTCTCCAGAAGAACGGTATTCATGACTTCCGTGGCTCTGACCGGCGCGCCGGTCCTTCCCGCAACTCGAAAGGCGATGATACTAGCGATGCACCAGACCACGTCCGCCGGGGCAGGCTACCGCAAGTCTCTCGAAGGCTGGTCTCGTGCGGGGATCAAATACGTGGAACTTTCTGATGTTCTGCTGGATGAGTTTTTAAAAACCGAGGATCTGGCAGCGGCGCGCCGCGTACTCACAGACCTCGGACTGACACCCGTTCAGGGAGCCACTGGAGTGACGGGTTTATGGGAGCCGAATCCTAATCGCTATGCTTCGATCGAGAAGCTTAAGAACCGTTGCGAGACTTACGCAACCCTGGGCCTAAGGAACGTCTACGCGACCACGATTACCACGCAGAAAGTCCTGCCGGACGACTACAAAACGGGGGCGGACAACATGCGTGAGGCAGGGGACATTGCCAGGCAGTTCAACCTGTCGCTCAGGATCGAATTTGTACGCACATCGACGTTCATCTCGACGTTGCCCACTCTCCTCAAGATGACGCGTGCGGCGGCGCATCCGAATCTGGCGCCCATGTTCGACTTCTATCACTTCTGGTCGGGCCTCAACAAGCTGGAGGATATGGATCTGATATGGCCCGGGGAAATTGGTCATGCGCATTTTCAGGACGTACCCGACATTCCGCGAGAGCTTTTGGATAGCTCAACGCGAGTCATCCCCGGCGATGGAGTCAGTCCACTCACGCGGATTCTCGAGAAGCTCGCCGACAAGGAATACGCCGGTCCGCTCTCAGTGGAGCTCTTTCTGCCAAAGTTCCAACAAGCCGCCCCATTTGAGGTCGCTCGCGAGACCAGGGGAAAAGCTGAAGCGGTCATGCGCCGTGCCGGCGTGATGTGAACCACATGTCCATCCTGTAATCTCGGTAATGTCCGGATAGCGTCACTCGCCCTGAATGCGCCTGCATCTTCCCACGCCGTATCTGGACCGCGTACCTGAATCCCTCTCTATTGCGCTCCACCTTGTACGAGTAGCCGACGATAGACTTCGCGGCGACCGTAAGCGCTACGCCGTATGGTGCGAATAATCGAGCTGGTACATCCACAGCAGTTTGCCGCTCAAACCGGATGCATTGATAATGGCCAGATGCCAGGCTTTGATCCATTCCGGTTTGTGCTGATCTCTGTAGCCGGATGGATGAATCAGCGCCAGCTGCAAATGATCGAGTACCTGCGCGAAGAAAACCACGTTCTTCGTGAGCAGCTCGGCAGCCGCCGTTTGCGGCTGAACGATGACCAGCGGCGTCGATTAGCCGCGCAAATGCGAAAGGAATCGGACGGAAGCTTCTGGCTGACATTGCCACGATCGTCACGCCGGAGACATTGTTGCGGTGGCACAGCCGACTGATCGCTCAGAAGTACGATGGCAGTGCAAAGCGAAGTCCTGCCGACCTCGTATAGTCAAAATATCCGAAAGCAATCGAGAAAGCACAGTATTATAAGCGCTCGATATGAGAGAGAACCCTTGGGCGCGGCTGCTGGCGTATGTTACCGGTCTGATCAATCAGGAACTGCTCCTGAAGAACGAGTATCTGGCGACCGAGAACCGAATTTTGCGGGCACACCTGCCGACAAGGCACGGCTGTCCGATCCGGAAAGGTCTACGCTCGCCGAGATTGGAAAGCGCCTCGGTCGGAAGGTACTCGGGCAAGTAGCCTGCGTTGCAAAACCGGACACGATTCTGGCGTGGTACCGGAAGCTCATTGCAAAGAAGTTCGATGGATCCGACACCGCAGCTATCCGGGCAGACCGCCGATCAAGCCTGAGCTTCAGGAGTTGATCATCAAAATGGCGCGAGAGAATTCCGGGTGGGGCTACGACCGGATTGTTGGAGCATTGTCCAATCTCGGCCACACCGTCACGGATCAGACCGTTGGGAACGTGTTGAAGCGACATGGCATCGCTCCCGCACCGAAACGAAGCCAAACCACCACCTGGAAGCAATTCATTCAATCGCATCTGGCCGTAATGGCCGGGACGGACTTCTTTACAGTTGAGGTCCTCACCTGGCGGGGTCTGGTCACTTATTACGTGTTGTTCTTCATTCATCTTGAAAGCCGACGTGTGAGCCTGGCCGGGATCGCGAGGCGCCCGGATCAGGCATGGATGCAGCAGATGGCGCGGAATGCTACCGGTGAGTCGTGGGGATTTCTGGATCAGCGTCGGTACGTCCTGCATGACCATGACACGAAGTTCTGTTCGCTGTTCCGGGAGACATTGACCACTGGCGGTATCGAACCGATTCAACTCCCGCCGCGGAGCCCGAATCTGAATGCTCATGCCGAGCGCTGGGTGCGGTCCGTAAAGGGTGAGTGCTTATCGAAACTGATCCTGTTTGGAGAAGCCTCTCTGCGACGAGCACTGACTGAATTTGTCGATCACTTTCATGAGGAGAGAAACCATCAGGGAAGAGGTAACGTCCTGCTCTTCCCAACGAAGAAGCTCGTCCAGGAGAAGCGGGGAAGCCGATTACGCTGCCATGAGCGCCTCGGCGGCCTACTGAAGTATTACGGCATCGCCGCATGAGTTCTTTGACCATACGGGAACGACCGTAGCGCGTAGGGGCGCGGAACGGAACATATGGCCCCCGGCAAAGCGTCCAAACCGAGATGGCCTTATTCAGGTCTGCCTTTGGAAATTCCGTTTCTTCTAGCGATGGCCTGAAGCATGCGAAGCCGCAATATTCGGATGCGGAGGGGTACACGCGGCCTCAAGCCAGCGGCTGATGTAAATCTGCGCGTGCGCTTCTCCGCAGTAATGCCGAGCGCCATCGGCATTCGCAACGTCTTCTTCCCACTTCAGAACTATAAGTTGCGAGTCACTGCACCGAATCACGAACCAGCGGATCGGTGTGCTGGTTACGATTCCGCAGATGTCGCACCGAAATTCCTGAAGGGATGCCATGGATTCTGCTGCTCCTCGGTGAGCGGTCGCTCCGGATCAGTGTATCGCGCTCAGTACTGAGACGGCTTTGCGACGAACCTCATGTGAAGACACGGGCTATAAGCGTTAGCGCACCCGAACGGCAGTCCAACGCCGTGTTTGCCAGCTATCAGTTAATGCCGGCCCGACACATCGCGCTTTGGACTTTGGGGAGGTCCAGTAATGATTGATCGAGGGCTTCCTTCACGTCGTCCGCGGACAGATTGAGAATTTGAGAACAGGTTTCCAGATCGAAGCGCAAAAGCACAAGCAGGACAAAGCAGTATCGGCATGTTGTCGGAAGCAGGAAAAGCGCCTGGAGTTCCCGTGGAATCAGTAACGGCGATTTGTCGGGAACAGCCTCGTGAGTTGCGGCCGCACGCGCAGTCTCTGCCAGGAAAGCTTCCCGGGAACCATCTGAGGCGATTCTGGCAGTGGCGTCGATTAGGGTGCGCTCGGCGCCTTCGACGCTCCCGGTCAGGACGAGGGCGGCATGGAACGCCTCGGGAATTATTTCTGTTATCTGCATGGCGACGGGGTGCATGAATTCGCGCCCAACGCGTTGCAAAAAATCCGCCACACGGTTCTTGGTCTGGGATCCTGTTGAATCGTAAGAATTTGCGGGATTTCCGCCTTGGCAGCCAAGTGTCTTGATCTGTCGAACCATGGTCTCGACCCGATCCTCCCCTGCATGAAATGTCGCTGGAAAGACAGACCGCCCGCCCCGATGGTCGAGAGGCAGGTCTGAGTGGAAATTAGCGCCGGTTAAACGTCCCCCGCCCGATGACCGGCGCCAAAGAGTCGAGCAGACGACACTTCGTCAGACCTTCCCGGCAAGCGGAGACCATTCAGCGACATTCGCATGTAGCGATCCGCTCCGCGACGACCGAGTAGCGGCTTTGGATTGAACCACATAGCGTCCGTGGTCAACGCTGGCGGCGCGTTTGCATTTTGACTGGCCACGGAAGGATAGAGGAATGACCAAAGTCGAAGAGGCGCCGAATACTGCCACAGTGAGCCGTGTCCCGAAGGTAGACATGAAGTTTGAAATCGTCGTGATCCCTGTGTCGGACGTGGATCGCGCGAAGGAGTTTTATACGAAACTCGAATGGCGGCTCGACGCCGACTACGCAAAGGGTGACGAGTTCCGCATCATTCAATTCACACCGCCGGGTTCCGGGTGCTCCGTCATGTTCGGAACGAACATCACCGACGCAGTTCCCGGATCCGCTCGGGGGCTATACCTGATCGTTTCCGATATCGAAGCCGCACGGGCTGAGCTTCTCTCGCATGGCGCCGAAGTCACCGAGGTTTTCCACGGTGCAAACGGCATCTTCAGCGGCCCGGACGAGCCGTATCTGTTCGGTCGAGTGCGCGTAACCGGCCCGGATCCGGAGCGCAACAGCTATCGCTCGTTCGCTTCGTTCGAGGATCCCGATGGTAATGGCTGGCTTCTCCAGGAAGTTACGATCCGAATGCCCGGGCGGTTGGACCCGACGGCGACCAGGTTCGTTTCCGTCAATGATCTCGAGAGCGCACTGCGTCGCGCCGCGGCGGCGCACGGACAACATGAGGCGCGCATCGGTAAGCCCGATGCGGATTGGCCGGTCTGGTATGCGGAGTACATGGTCCGCGAACAAACCGGCGAAGAACTGCCGAGATGATTCCGATGAAATCCTGGGCCCTGGGTCTGGCTCCGCTTGGAGTTGCGGTATTAACCGTCGCCGCCACAGGGTGCGCGCGCAACTCCAAAGGAGCAGTTGCGCCCAAACCCCTCGCCGTGAAGGTGGTGGAGGTCAAACAAAAGGACGTTCCAGTCGTCCGGGAGTGGATCGGCACGCTTGACGGCCTCGTGAACGCCGAGATTAAGGCCGAGGTCTCGGGCTATCTCGTTCAGCAGGCTTATACGGAAGGCTCTTTCGTACGAAAGGGCCAGTTACTTTTTCAGATCGATCCTCGTCCGTTCGACGCGGCGCTGGCGCAGGCTGAAGGGCAATTGGCGCAGTCCTCAGGTCAACTGGAGCAGTCCCGCGCGCAACTGGCGCAGGTGGAGGCGGAGGTCGCTGTAGCCGAAGCCAATCAAAGGCGCACGCAGCTTGATGTTGACCGCTATACTCCCCTTGCGCAGCAGCAGGCGATTACGCAACAGGATCTGGACAATGCCACGCAGAACAACATGGCCGCCAAAGCCCAGTTGCAGGCAGCCAAAGCGCAGGTAGAAACGGCCAGAGCGCAGATTACTGCAACAACGGCAGCAGTCCAGACGGCAAAAGCTGCCGTTGAAACCGCGAAGATCAATCTCGGATTCACCCACGTTGCGTCGCCGATCGACGGCATTCCCGGCCGTGCGCAACTGCAGGTCGGCTCATTGGTGAGCCCCTCAAGCGGCGTGATGACCACCGTCTCAACGGTCGACCCTATCAAGGTCTACTTCACTGCGAGTGAGCAGGAGTATCTGGATCTGACCCGGCGTTATCCGACGGTCGAGCAGCGCGAGGAGCACTTGCGAACGAGAGAATTTGAGCTGATCCTGGCCGATGGCTCTGTACATCCACAGAAGGGGAAGTTTTCTTTCGCCGACCGCCAGGTGGACGTGCGCACAGGCGCCATCCAGGTTGCCGCGTTGTTCCCGAATGCAGGGAACAGCCTTCGGCCCGGCCTGTATGGGCGCGTGCGGACCGCAATCGGCACGAGCGCAGGGGCCCTCCTCGTGCCTCAGCAGGCCGTGATCGATCTGCAAGGCGCCCATCTCATTGCAGTCGTCAACTCCGCCGATACGGTTGACATCCATCCGGTGACTCTGGGCGAAACAGTGGGCCGGGACTGGATCGTTACGAGCGGCCTCCAACCTGGTCAGCGTGTCGTTGCCGAAGGGCTCCAGAAGGTCCGTCAGGGGATGCGTGTCAAGCCCGAGCCCTTCGTTTACTGAACAGCCCAACGGAGCAACCCAGAATGTCACGATTCTTTATCAACCGTCCCATCGTCGCGATGGTGATCGCAATCGTCATGGTGATCGTCGGAGTCGTCGCGCTGGCCGGTTTGCCGGTGGCGCAGTTTCCGGCCATAGCCCCGCCGGAAATTCAGGTATCGGCAATCTACGTTGGCGCGGACGCCCAGACAATCGAACAATCGGTGGCCACGCCGATCGAACAGCAGATGAGCGGTGTAGATAACAGCAACTACATGTACTCGCTCAACTCGACGGCGAATGGCCAGATGCGAATGATCGTCGATTTCGATGTCGCCACCGACCCCAACACGGATCTGATTCTGGCTCAAAGCCGCGAGACGCAGGCGGCGTCGCAGCTTCCTACGGAAGTGACTAATTACGGCGTCACCGTGCAGAAATCCGTACTTGCGCCTCTGATGCTGATCGCGCTCAACTCCCCAAAGGGAACCTACACTGACCGATTTCTTGCCAACTACGCTTACATCAACCTGAACGATCCCCTCACGCGCGTTAAGGGAGTGGGGCAGGTTCAGATCTTCGGGGCTGGCCAATATGCGATGCGCCTTTGGGTAAAGCCCGATCAACTGGCCAAACTGCAGATCACGGTTCCGGAAATCGTTTCTGCGATACAGACTCAGAACACCGTCAATCCCGCCGGACAAGTGGGCAGTGAACCGATCCCCAAAGGCCAGGCATTCACGTATTCCGTCCAGGCACTCGGCCGTCTCACTACGCCCGAGCAATTTGGCGACATCGTAGTACGCGAGACCCCCGAAACGGGCGTAGTCCGCGTGCGCGACGTGGCGCGGGTCGAACTCGGCTCGCAGGATTACAGCGTTACGGGTCATCTTGACGGAAAGCCGAGTGCGATCATCGCCATTTATCAACTGCCGGGATCGAATGCGGTTGAGACTGCCGCCGGCGTGAGAAAGCTGATAACGGAAGCAAAGAAGCGCTTTCCCGGTGATATGGACTTCGAGGTCCCGGTGGATACGACGCGCGCGGTGAATGCAGGAATCAAGGAGATTGTCGAAACACTCGTGATCGCGATCGTACTCGTGGTCGCGGTCGTGTTCATTTTCCTGCAGGGATGGCGTTCGACCTTAATCCCGCTTCTGGCTGTGCCGGTCTCGCTGGTTGGTACGTTCATCTTCTTCCCTCTGTTCGGGTTCAGCATCAACACCCTCTCCTTGTTTGGCCTTGTGCTCGCGGTGGGGCTGGTTGTGGATGACGCCATCGTGGTCGTGGAAGCGGTGGAACGCCACATTGAGGATGGTCTTTCGCCAAAGGAGGCGGCGCAAAAAGCCATGGAGGAGATTTCCGGTCCTGTTATCGGAATCGCTCTGGTCCTGTCGGCCGTATTTATACCCACCGCGTTCATCCCCGGAATCACCGGCCGTCTTTATCAACAGTTCGCCGTCACCATCGCCATTTCGGTCATACTTTCGGCATTCAACGCCCTTTCGCTGAGTCCTGCGCTCGCAGGACTCATCCTTCGCCGGAAGAAAGAATCGAAAGGACCGCTGGCGGCATTCTTTCGCTGGTTCAATGGAGCTTTCGGCCGAGCCACGAACGGCTATGTCCGGCTCTCCGGCTTGCTGTTGCGAAAGGCTTCGGTGTCCGTGATTTTGCTCGCGGGCTTCGCGGCCGCGGGCATCTGGCTGAGCGGTAAGGTTCCCGCCAGTTTCGTGCCGGATGAGGACCAGGGCTATTTCTACGTCAACGTTCAGCTTCCAAACGCAGCCTCGCTCCAGCGAACGGAAGCGGTGGTGGCGAAGCTTCAGAAAGTAGCTTCGCAGATACCCGGCGTCGAGCACGTCACGACCATCTCCGGATTCAGCCTGCTGAGCCTCGTGCGGACGAGTTACAACGCATTTGGCTTCATCAGCATGAAGGAGTGGGATAAACGCAAGACCCGCGATCAGCAGTTCCAGGAAATCAAAGCGCGCCTCAATGCCGCGTTCGCCAGTGAGCCGGAGAGCGTCTCGTTCGGTTTCTCCCCGCCCGCCATTCCCGGCGTCGGCACATCGGGCGGCTTTACGTTCATCCTGGAGGACCGCTCCGGTGGCGATGTGAAATTTCTCGCTCAGAACGTGGACAAGTTCCTGGCGGCTGCGCGCAAGCGTCCTGAAATCGGATCTGCCACAACGACTTTCCTGCCCAGCGTGCCGCAACAATTCGTGGCGGTTGATCGGGACAAAGTCATTAAACAGGGTGTGGCGATCAATGATGTTTATCGCACCATCCAGACGTTCATGGGCGGCCTGTTCGTGAACTACTTCAATCGTTTCGGACGCCAATGGCAGGTCTACGTCGAAGCGGAAAGCGACTATCGGACCCGACCGGAAAACGTTGGGCAGTTCTATGTGCGTAACTCCAACGGCGAGATGGTGCCGCTTTCCGCTCTGACGAAATTCGAGAACCGTAACGGTCCTGAATTCACCATGCGGTTCAACGAGTATCGCTCGGCCCAAATCAACGGTTCGGCAGCTGCCGGCTACAGCTCGAATCAGGCAATGAAAGCTCTCGAAGAGGTGTTCGCGGATACGATGCCGCCGGAGATGGGGTTCGATTACTCGGGCATCTCGTTCCAGGAAAAGAAAGCGCAGGAAGGAGTTTCCCCGGCCGCGATCTTCGGCTTCTCGCTGCTCTTCGTTTTTCTGATTCTGGCCGCTCTGTATGAGAGCTGGACACTGCCGTTCAGCGTTCTCCTTAGTACTCCGGTTGCGGTATTTGGCGCGTTTGCGTTTTTGTGGCTTCGACGGATCGTTTCCGGCTGGCTGCTGCCGCCGTACATGGTTCAGATCGAGAGCGATGTGTACTCGCAAATCGGACTCGTCATGCTGATCGGTCTAGCGGCCAAAAATTCAATTCTCATTGTCGAATTCGCAAAGGACGAATACGAGAAAGGAAAACCGCTGGCAGAGGCGGCGCTCGAAGGCGCGCGCCTTCGATTACGGCCCATACTTATGACGTCGTTCGCGTTCATTCTGGGGTGCGTGCCGTTGTGGACTGCGACGGGCGCCGGCGCAGTCGCGCGGCAAATCATGGGAACCACCGTTATCGGCGGTATGACGGCGGCGAGTTTTCTGGGAATTTTCCTCATACCGGCGGTCTTCTATCTGGTCGAGAGATTCTCGTCGGCGCCAAAACCGCGGCCCGAACTCATCGGCGGAACTCCGGTGCCCGCGCAAGGGGACTGACCATGAAACGCATTTTCATCGCAATCGCCATTACCCTGCTCAGTGCGGGTTGCGCGGTTGGTCCGGATTACGGCCGGCCAGCGTTAAAGGTTCCGGCGAACTTTCGGGCGCCGGAGCCGCTTCCGCCCTCCCAGGGCGATTCACTGGCCAATCTGAAGTGGTTTGAGGTCTTCAAAGATGAACAGCTTCAGGCCCTGATCCGAACAGGCCTCGAACGAAATTTCGACTTGCGGCTTGCCGTCGCGCGCGTGGAGCAGTCCCACGCGCAACTCGGAATCGTTCGGTCGAATCAGTTCCCCCAGTTTGGCGCGCAGGGCACTGTGGAAATTAATCGGTTGTCGCGCGACGGGGCCACTGCCCTGCCCCCGCAGATACTGCCGTCACAGAATCGGAACTTCGGAACTGCGACGTTGGGCCTGCTCTCCTACGAAATCGACATCTGGGGCAAGCTTCGACGCGCGACGGAAGCCGCCCGGGCGACACTCCTGAACGCGGAAGAGAGCAGAAAAGCTGTCGTTACCACGCTCGTCGCGGATCTGGCCACTGCATATCTCACGCTTCGTGAACTCGATTATTCCCTCGAAATCTCGGAGCGAACCCTGACGTCGCGCGAACACTCTCTGGAATTGACTCAATCACGACAGACAGGAGGCGTGTCGACACTGCTCGACCTTCGCCAGGCCCAGCAGCTTGTCGAGACCGCCGCGGAAACCATTCCCGGGATACAGCAACAGATCGAGCTGACCGAAAATCAGATACATCTGCTGTTGGGCGACGGGCCGGGTGAAGTGGCTCGCGGGCGGGATTTTCTGTCACAGGAGCTTCCGCCCGAGGTCCCGTCGGGTCTTCCGTCTGAGTTGCTCGAGCGCAGGCCGGATATACGCGCGGCCGAGCAGAACCTCGTTGCCGCGAATGCGCAGATCGGCGTTGCGAAAGCCGAGTACTTTCCGACGTTCAGCCTGAGCGGGGCCCTCGGAGGACAGAGTACGCAGCTCGCGGCCCTGTTTGCCGGACCGCACACGATCTGGAATCTCGCGCCGCAGGTGACGCAGCCGATCTTCACGGCGGGTCGGATCAAGTCGGACGTGAAACTGGCGCAGGCGGAGCGGGAAGGCGCACAGATCGAATATGAGAAAACCGTTCAAACCGCGTTCGCCGAGGTGTCCAACGGTTTGATCGCGCACCAGCGCGTGCGCGAAAGCCGCGAGCGTCAGGAAGCGCTGGTGGCTGCCCTTCGGGACCGGTTGCGACTGGCGTACGTGAGATATCGCGGTGGCGTCGACACGCAACTGAACGCGCTCGACGCAGATCGCGATTCATTCCAGGCGGAACTGGATTTGGCTCGGATCAGGCTGGACGAATCGCTTACGGTCGTTCAGCTCTACAAAGCTCTTGGAGGCGGATGGCAATAATCCAATCGGACGTAAGTGGCGGACTTCTGCGGAAGCTCAGGAAAGGATTCGGATTGCATCGAAGGCGCCTGCTTGCGATCCTTACGGGATGACCCGGTTGGTTACCGCTGTCATCGTTTTGAGCGTGCTTTTGGCGGGGTGCGCTCCTTCACAACCTGCCCCGCCTCCGACCATCACGTTTACAAAGGCGCCGCCATTCGAGCAGGGAAGTTCCGAAAGAACTTACGACATCGAAGGCCACGCAGAAGGAGCAAAAGCTGACGAACGGATCGTGCTGTACGCCCGGGCGGGAGTCTGGTGGGTGCAGCCGACCACTGCCGAACCGCTCACTCGAGTAGCGGAAGATGGCCGGTGGCGAAATAAGACCCACCCGGGCGTGGCCTACGCCGCCCTGCTGGTGAGGCCCGGTTTCAAGCCTCCACCACAGATGGATTCATTGCCCGAGGTCGGCGAATCGGTTCTTGCAGTCGCGAAATCAGAGGGAAACATCATCGCTGAAGTCTCGCCGCATCTTCTTCATTTCAGCGGTTACGATTGGGCGGTCCGAAGCAGTGGAAGCAGCCCGGGCGGAACTTACAATCGGTACGATCCTTCAAATGCCTGGACCGACGATCAGCAGCATCTGCACATGCGGATCAACGGCCCGCCCAATCACCTCACCAGTTCAGAGATTATGCTGAACCGAAGTCTTGGCTATGGAACCTATCGATTCATTGTTCGGGACATCTCGGGGCTCGATCCTTCCGCCGTCTTCAGCATGATGACCTGCGACGATGCCGGACCCTGGCGGGAAATGGACATCGAGATCAGTCAGTGGGGGCAGCCCGGCTCGCGTAACGGACAGTTTGTCATTCAGCCGTATTACATTCCGGCGAACACATTTCGGTTTGCAGCGCCCGCGGGGAAAGCGACCTTCATGCTGCACTGGTCTCCCGAGAGGGCCGAGTTCAAAACACTGGCGGGCACAGTTCTCAGTCCCGACGCGAAGGCATCGATCGACCACGTGTTCACAGCCGCTGTACCGCCCTCGGGCGATGAGCGCGTTCATCTGAACCTTTACGTGTTTGAGAACGAGCTTTCGCATTCGATGCGAGGCGCGGAAGTCGTGGTCGAGAGCTTCGAGTTTCTTCCGTGAGCAATCGGATCCGCATATTGCTCTTCTTCCTGTCCGCGTCACCTTGTGCGGCTATCGATCCGCAACGGGCTATTTCGCAATACGTTCGCGAACACTGGGGAACCGCTCAGGGACTACCTCGCGGATCGATTTATTCGGTCTCGCAGACACCCGACGGCTATCTGTGGATCGGCGCGGAAACAGGCCTTCTGCGTTACGACGGAGCCGCTTTCAAAGCAATTGTGGACCGCACCGGCACAGTACCTTCCACCGGTGTTCTGGAAATACTTTCAGACCTGCATGGCGATCTTTGGGTCAGGCGCAGAGACTCAACCCTGATCGTTTATCGTCATGGCGCGCTTGAGAATGCGATCGCAGACTCCCCGACGACTCTCACTGCCATGTCGCGGGACCGCCAGGGAGATTTGCTCGTGGCCTGGTATCAGGATGGGGCATTTACCGTCAAAGATCGCAAACTGGTACCAGTTGCGCGCGCTTCGGGACTACCTCGCACGCCTGTGCTCGCCGTCGCGCAGACCGCCGACGGATCAGTCTGGTTCGGCATGCGCGGCTCAGGACTGTATCGGGTTGCAGCCGGCAAAACGGTGCGAATCTCAATACCGGGTGAGCCCGACCCGAAAGTGAATGCGCTTCTCGGCGACAAAGACGGTGGGCTATGGGTCGGCACGGACAGCGGCCTCGCGCACTGGACCGGCAAGGAAGGCGACAAGCTTGTCGCAGTAGCGGCTCTTAACGGAATTCAGGTGCTTGCGATGTCGCGGGATCGGGATCGCAATCTCTGGCTGGGAACAAACTCGCGCGGATTGATCCGGCTTAATGACAGCGGTATCTCATTTCTTGATCCCGACGAGTACGCAAGTACGGCGATCACGACAGTATTTGAGGATCGTGAGGGCAGCATCTGGTTTGGCAGTATCAACGGAATCGAGCGGTTGCGCGACAGTCCGTTTGTGTCGTTTTCAGACTCAGAGGGCCTTCCCACCGATGGCGCCAATCCGATTTACGTGGATTCCACGAACCGAATGTGGTTCTCCCCGAGAGCGGGTGGCCTTTGGTGGGTGAAGGACCACATGCACGGAATTGTGCACGCGGCGGCGCTGGAAAGGGACGTGATCTATTCGATCGCGGGGAGATCCGGTGAGCTTTGGCTGGGACGGCAGCGGGGCGGCCTCACATGGCTGAGCACAGGAACGGAATTCAGGTCCAAGACATTCACCACGGCGGACGGGTTAGCGCAAAACAGCGTTTATTCGGTCTACGTGAGCCGTGACGAGACGGTTTGGGCTGGTACCCTCAGCGGCGGAGTGAGCCATCTTGCCGAGGGACGGTTCACGAACTTCACCAAGGCGGATGGCCTCGCGTCAAACACAATCGCATCCATTCTCGAGGATCGCGAAGGAACGGTCTGGCTCGCGACGCCCGAGGGATTGAGCGCGTACAGGGATGAACGCTGGAGACGATACTCGACTTCGGACGGACTGCCGGCCAACAACGTCAACTGCCTCCTTGAAGACTCCGGGGGAACCCTGTGGGCCGGCACGTCTGGTGGACTCGCTATACGAAAGGGCGATGGATTTTCGACACCGCCCGCGGCGCCTTCCGCGTTGGGCGATAGCGTATTAGGTATCTCGGATGACGCGTCTGGCGCTCTGTGGATCACGACTGCCAACAGGGTTCTCAGCGTCCCACGCAGCAAGCTTCTCGATGGAAGCGCGGCTGGCTCCGTCCGCGAATATGGAATCAATGATGGTCTGCGTGGCACTGAGGGAGTGAAACGTCATCAGTCCATAATTCGGGATCCTTTCGGCCGGATATGGGTGTCGCTGAACCGCGGGATTTCCATGGTTGACCCGGCGCGCGTCGCGGCGGCGTCTTCAGCTGCCGGAATCGTTCACATCCAGGGGATTTCCGCGGATGGGCGAATGTTGAGTTCCGGCGAGGCATTTCACGTACCGCCGGGCAGTCACCGCCTCGAATTTGAGTACGCGGGTTTGAGCCTCGCGATTCCCAGTCGCGTCAGGTACCGGTATAGAGTTGATCCCTACGACTCGGGGTGGAGTGATCCAGTATCGGATCGTAAAGCCGCTTATACAAACCTGGCGCCGGGTTCGTACGTCTTCCGGGTGATTGCGTCTAATCCCGAGGGGGTGTGGGGTTCAGAGGAGGCGTCGGCGCCGTTCCGTGTCGATCCGCAGTTCTGGCAGGCGATGTGGTTTCAGCTATGCGTAGCGCTGTTCCTCATTGGCGCATCAGTGGCCGCTTACCGGTGGCGCATGCGAATTCTAACCAACAGGTTAAATGTGCGGTTCGAAGAGCGATTCGCGGAAAGAACACGTATCGGGCAGGAACTGCATGACACTCTCCTGCAGGGCTTTCTCGGGGCGTCCATGCAACTTCATCTCATCGCCGACCAAACGCCCAGGGAATCGCCGCTGAAGTCGCGGCTGGAAAAAGTGTTGGCGCTTATGAAGCGAGTGATCGACGAGGGGAGGGACGCAGTCCGAGGGCTTCGTTCATCAAGCGATCCCTCGTTTGATCTGTCGAACGCGCTGTCGAGAATTCCACAAGACTTTCCCGCTTCGGCCGGGACGGATTTCCAGGTCACTGTGACTGGCGATCAACGCCCGCTGCGCCCTCTCCTGCGCGATGAGGTTTTTCGAATTGCGTATGAGGCGGTGGTTAATGCGTTTCGTCATGCGAATGCCGGAGTGATTCGTGTCGAGATCGAATATGGAAGCAGGCGTCTCCGCCTGCTGGTGCGGGACGATGGACGGGGCATAGACCCGAAGATCACACAAAGCGGACGAGAAGGGCACTGGGGTCTGACGGGAATGCGCGAACGAGCGGCCAGGGTTGGAGCTTCGCTTCAGATTTCGAGCGGTATGCCATCCGGAACACGAGTAGAACTGACAGTACCGGCCGCGATCGCTTTTCAGACCGATAACAATAAGCATCAGAAGGAGTGACATCTGGCCGAAGACAGTCGCATACGTGTATTTAGCGTGGATGACCACCCGCTGATCCGCGACGGGATCGCCATGGTCATCAACAGCCAGTCGGATATGGTGCTTATCGGCGAGGCCTCGGGCGGCGCGGAAGCGCTTAAGAAATTCCGTGAATTGCGCCCAGACATTACCCTGATGGATCTTCGACTTGCGGGTGAAAGCGGGATCGACGTCATGATCGCGATTCGCAATGAGTTTGTGAATGCGCGGATCCTGGTGTTGACGACTTTTAGCGGGGACGTCGAGATTCAGCGGGCGGTCGAAGCAGGAGCCCGTGGTTACCTGCTCAAATCGACGACGCCGCGGGATATCGCGGATACGATCCGAGCCGTTCATGCCGGCAGTCTGATTACGCCGACCCAAGCTGGAGGGTCGGCTCCGAACCCTGGTTCGGACAAGATTTAACCGAACGTGAACGTGAATGCCTCGACGCCGGGGTCGAGAAACTCGATCTCGAACGTTCGGTCCTGTATACGACCCTTTTGCCGGATCAGCTGATACAGCCGCGGTTGCCGAACCTCACCGGAGCCGTCCGCAGCCGAGTCCGCGCCATGGTCCGCGTCTGGCGCCGCGCCGTCCACTTTCACGCGAAAACGAACCACGTGTCCTTCTTTTGCTGGGCCGAGCACCATATGGACGTCGCGCGCATGAAATCGAAACGCGATCCTTCCCGGCTCTGAATGCAGTTCGGCCCGCTCGCCAGCGATCTTCCACGAGCCCGCAAGTCCCCACTGATTCAATGACAGCGAAGCGGGCAGGCTGTAGGTTTTCGAAACATCTTCAGCCACATGTTCTCGAGACGCAAATCGTTCCGCGCGAAGGTAGCCGGCGTAAGTTTCGGGAGATCGCACGTCCCTAATGGCCGCTGCCTCAACACCATCCGTCGGCGGGACAACAGGAGCGCTGCTAAGACCAGTCGCTCCGTTCTCATCCAGCAGCGTGCGGATGGCGCGTTCGGAAACATCGTAGTCGCCTTCACCGAAGTGGTGATAGCGGACCCGCCCCCTGGCGTCGATCAGGTAGTCCGCCGGCCAGTACTCATTGTGAAATGCCTGCCAGATCAGATGATTGCTGTCGAGTGGAACGGGAAAGCTAATCCTCAGCTCTCGCATCGCGTTCGCGACATTTGCCTGCTCCTTTTCGAATCCAAACTCCGGGGCATGCACGCCGAGAACAACCAAACCAGCGCTGGCGTACTTGTCTGCCCAACCTTGTATGTACGGCAACTCGCGAAAGCTGTTAATGCAGGAGTACGTCCAGAAATTGACCAGGACGACTTTGCCGCGCAGGCTCTTCGCGCTCAATCGATCAGAGTTGAGCCATGCAACGGATCCATCGAGTTCGGGCATGCGGCCCTCGTCTGCCAGTGCGGTGCGGGATTCCGCTGCGCCCGCCCGTAACGCTATTGCGGCCGTGAAGGCAGCGAGCACTGCCACGCTGGCACAGACGGTCGGGATCGCTCCGTCGCGGCGCTGTACAGAACCAATCCGGAGTCCTGGCGTCATGTTGCTTCTCCGCCGGCGTGGGATGCAAGCCCTGCTCCAATGCGGTCGCGAACGGCGCCGCTCGCGCCGCGGATTGAAGATCAATGAGTTCTCCGGTTCCTGCACGGCGCTGTTGGTTTGACAGCCATGGAAGAGTGACCATAGCCGGTCAGGGAAGGCGCGGACATGTCGCCCGGACGACGCAGCGCCGCCGGTACTTCTACGCCTAAATAATCCTTTAGACTGAGGTCGGCCGGACCTATGGCAGCATTGTAGGAAAGCGATCAGCCAGGGCCGTATTGATGGCGGTCGTTGCTGCGTACATTCAAATGATCCTCGCCCCCGAACGGCACTGGCGCTGTATCTGGCGACTCTTCTGCACGCTTCCGTTCGTCAGCGCGACGATGGTCTTTGGCGCAGACGAAGTCCAGATCATTCGCCCCCGCGTCGTGTCGGTTCCAGCGCGTCTGACTGAGGGTCGGGGCATCGCGTTCCATCGTCTTCCTTCCACGGCCGAACTCTCCCAAACTCGGGTTGCTCAAATCAGCCAGGATGCCGACGGCTTTCTGTGGTTCGGCACTCAGAGCGGCCTGAACCGGTACGACGGCTACAAATTCAAGGTCTTCAAGCATGATCCCCGCCAACCGCAAAGCCTCAGCGGCGTGTTTCTGTATGGGCTTTTCAGGGACGCTTCCGGCGGAATCTGGGCCGGTAGCGATCAATATCTCGACCGTTTCGACCCCGCTACCGAAACGTTTCACCGGGTTCCCATCTCGGACAGAGGCGCGAAGGCAGTACTTTTTTCGAATATCGGGCAGGACCACACGGGCGCATTGTGGCTTCCAACAAGCGACGGTCTGTACGGCCTGAACCCCTCGAATAATCGCGTTGTACACTACCGGCACAATCCCAGTGATCCAGCGAGCCTGCATCAGGATGAAGTGCAGACCGTGCAGGAAGACAGCTTCGGCGCTTTCTGGGTTGGCATGGCCGGCGGCTTCGATATTTTCGATCGACAGTCGGGGAGGGTGCGACAGAGGATTGATCTGGGCAATACCGGCTACTCTGTCTGGTTTCACGAGGACCGTTTTCAAAGGTTCTGGGTCAGGGATGGCAACGGTTCCCTGGGTGTTCTCGACCGACGGAATAATGTGCTTACGCGTTATGCATTCGATCGAGCCGTCGGCAGTCCGGAATCCCGGGTCGAAATTCAGGGAATGCTTGAGGACCGTGACGGTACGATGTGGTTCGCGACCCCCAACCGCGGCATCCTGAAATACGATCGCGAACACGACACGTTCGTCAGTTATACAAGTCAGGCCAGCGACCCGGAGAGTCTGCCCGAGAATCGCGTCATCACGCTTTTTGAGGATCAGGAGGGAAATATCTGGGTGGGTCTTCACCAATCCGCTCCGGTGTTTTTCAGCCCTCGGCCGCCTTCTTTTGAGAAGTTTACGTACCAGGCCGGAAATCCCAACAGCCTCGGTTCAGCTCTCGTTTCGGTAATCCATGAGGACAGTGACCGCTACTTATGGATCGGGGCGGACCGCCTCATCAAACGCGTTAACCGGAATACCGGACAATACTCAACCTTTGACCAAATCACCGGACATGAGGTGCTGTCCATTGTCGATCAGGGTCCGGACGTCATGTGGATGGGTACGGGTGGCCTGGGGCTGAAACGATACGACCGGAGGACCGGACAGATCAAGACTTGGCTGGCCTCAGGCAAACCATCGGAACTTTGCAGCAATTTCGTCGAGAAGCTTCTCATGGATCGCAAGAACCGCCTGTGGGAGGCCGCGTGGGGCGGGCTCTGTTACCTCGATCCCGTGACCGGACGATTCACAAGCTTTCCTGACCTCAGCGCCTACCGCACCTACCACGCCATCGCCGAGGACCGCGACGGCATGATTTGGGTCGGCTCCGGTGTGGGCTTGCAACGGGTCGACCCTTCGACCGGCCGCGCGACACAGTACGTGCACAGTGATGATCCGAGTTCCGTCAGCGATAATCGCATCAATTCGATCTATCAGGCTCAGGATGGGACGCTGTGGATCGGCACACAGAACGGTCTGGACCGATTCGATCCGAAAACGCAGCGCTTCGCTCACGTGAGCGACCAGAACGGCCTTGCGGGCAACGTTGTCTCCTGCATCCTGGAAGACGACCATCGCCGCTTATGGTTGAGCACAAACGCGGGAATATCGAGCTACAATCCTTCGGACCAGACCGTCAATAACTACTCCGCCGCGGACGGTCTTCCTGGCCCGGACCTAACTGGTTGGGGGGCGTGTTTCAAGAGTCAGTCCGGTGAAATGTTCTTTGGAGGGTTCAGCGGGGCCGCCGCGTTTTATCCCGATCGGCTAACGGAGAGCTTACATACTCCTCCGATTGCGCTCACCGGGTTCCAGTTGTTCGGATCCCCGGTGGAGCCCGGAAAGGGCTCTCCCCTTCGGCAGTCCATCGGGCGCTCGACCACTCTCGACTTATCAAGTGCGCAGAACATCTTCTCCATCGAATTCTCCGCGCTCAGCTACCGGGATCCGCCATCGAACCGCTATCGCCATAAACTGGAACCCCTCGAGCCCCAATGGGTGGAGACAGGCGCCGACCAGCATCGGGCCAGCTACACCACCCTTCCGCCGGGCGATTACACGTTCCGGGCGCAGGGCGCGACAAATCGCGGGAGTTGGAGCGAACCCGGCGTTCTGCTGCACATCCGTGTGCTCCCTCCCTGGTGGGCCACCTGGTGGTTCCGAACAGCCGCCGCAGTGGGCCTTGCCGGACTGCTGCTCGCGCTCTATCTCCTGCGAACCCGGCAGCTTTCGGCGAGGATGCATGGCCGTATCCGGGAGCAGGAACGCATACAGGACGTTCTGCGGGCCAGCGAGCGGGATTTGAGCCTGATCATTAATACTATTCCGGCGATGGCCTGGTCGGCGCGAATTGACGGGACGGCGGAGTTCCTGAACCACCAATACCTGGACTACGTAGGCATGAGCCTCGAACAGGCGGTGAACTGGGGCTGGATTGCCGCCGTTCATCGAGACGACAGACCCCGATTGGAAGAGTATTGGAAGGGCCTCGTGGCGTCGGAGCAGGCAGGCGAAGCCGAAGCTCGCCTGCGTCGCTTCGATGGCGCTTACCGCTGGTTCCTGTTTCGCGCGAGCCCGCTGCGGGACGATTCGGGCAAAGTGGTCCGGTGGTACGGCACGAATGCGGACATTCAGGCACACAAGGAAGGGGCGGAGGAACTTCAGCGCGCCATCGAAGCGTCGAAAGAAAGCGAGCGGGATCTGCGCCTGATGATCGAGACCATACCCGGACTGGCGTGGTGCGCCGCACCCAACGGTGAGTTGAATTATCTCAATCGACGCCTCCTCGAATATACAGGCGCGGCCCTAACGGATTGGTCGAAAGGGGGATGGGCGAAGTTTCTTCATCCGAACGATGTGGAGCCCGTCGTGAGCGCGTGGTGGAGCGCCCTTTCTTCGGGCAAAATGAATGAGCTTCAGTGCCGGCTTCGTCGTCATGATGGCGTCTTCCGTTGGTTTCAGATGTTTGGTCAAGCCGCTCTCGACGGCCAGGGAGCGGTAATCCGGTGGTACGGCCTCCTGCTTGACATCGATGACCGCAAGAACATGGAAGAGGCTCTTCGAGATACACAGACGCGGCTTACCAAGGCCAGCCAAACGGCCACTGTAGGTGAATTCGCAGCCGCGATTGCGCATGAAATCAATCAGCCTCTCGCGGCAGTGGTGGCCAATGGACATGCGTGCCTGCGATGGCTTGCCGCCGATCCGCCGGGAATGGCCAAGGCTAACGAGGCGGCGCAAAGGATCGTTCGTGACGGCAAGGAAGCCGGGGAAGTCGTGCGGCGTATCCGATCTCTGTTCAGGCAGACGCAGGTCGAGAGAAGCCCGGTCGACGTAAACGGCGTCATAACCGATGTAATCCATCTCTTGAACCGCGAAACGACGGGAAAGGGCGTGTCTGTTGAGACTGAGCTTGCCGCGGGTCTGACGCCGGTCGTCGCCGACGCTGTACAACTGCAACAAGTGGTCTTCAATCTACTCACGAATGCCGTCGAGGCCATGCATGCTGTGCGACAAGGCTCAAAAAAGATTTTCATCCGTACAAGCCAGACATCACCGGGAGAAATTCTGGTTGAGGTACGGGATTCTGGTCCCGGACTACCCGACCCCGAAAGGATATTCGACGCGTTCTTCACGACAAAAGAGACTGGAATGGGAATGGGTCTTGCGATCTGCCGCTCCATCATCAGCGCCCACCATGGCCGTTTGTGGGCCGAGTCCACATCGGGATCAGGTACAAAATTTTCGTTCACGCTTCCTATCGAAGCGGCTGCCGCGGCATGAGCTCAGAAACGTCAGTTGTGTATGTTGTCGACGATGATTTTCGAGTGCGCGAGGCGCTTTCGGACCTCCTTTCGTCAGCAGGTTACGAGGTGGCGACTTTTGGGTCGGGCGCCGAGTTCCTCGCTGCGGAGCGAATCGACGCCCCATCGTGTCTTGTTCTTGACCTTCAGTTGCCAGGCACAAGCGGGCTTGAACTCCAGACTCAGCTTTCAGTCAATGATTCGCCGCCGATCGTCTTCATTACCGGGCACGGTGACGTTCCCAGTTCCGTGCGCGCAATGAAGGCCGGAGCGGTCGAGTTCCTTCCGAAGCCATTCGATGAGCAGGACCTCCTGGACGCGATCGAGGACGCGATCGCGCGCGATCGTTCCGCTCGTGAGAAAAGACTGGAAATAGCCGAACTCCAGAAGCATTATGCATCACTCACCCCGCGCGAACGCGACGTGTTGCCCTTCGTAGTTGCCGGCTTCGCCAATAAACAAACGGCCGCCGATCTCGGAACCAGCGAGATCACCATCGGGGTGCATCGAGGTCAGATCATGCGCAAAATGCGCGCAAGATCACTTGCGGAACTCGTCAGAATGGCCGACAAATTGAGCATTCCGACGCGTCCGGCACCCTAAATAAACATATAATTGGCGCGACGCCTGATCCCGGATACGATCGGAGCGTGCAGGAAGATTTCCCTAGGACAGAAAGTATCGCGAAGCCGCTCGTGGCGGCAGTCGACGATGATTTTCGTGTGCGGGAGTCGATCGAGAGTCTGCTGGAATCCGCTGGATATGAGCCGGCAAGTTTCGCGTCGGCCGAAGAGTTTCTGAATTCCGGAATGCTCGCAGCGGCCGCCTGCGTCATCACGGACGTTCGCATGCCGGGTATTGACGGGTTCGAACTCCATCGCCGGATCAGATCGCGGAGGCCCGAAGTTCCGGTGGTCTTCATTTCGGCGCATGTGAATCCGGAAGGCCGCCAAGCGGCCCTTTGCGAAGGCGCGTTTGATTTCTTGTACAAACCGTTCGACGCGGCCGAACTGCTCAGAACAGTTCAGGCCGCGTTGCGCAGATCACAGGGTAAGTAGAACGGTCTCAAGGACCGAGCGATAAGGAGTACACACTTTGGCTAACTTGGAACTGATCGGAACGAGTCCGAAATTCAGGGCGCTGCTTGATGATGTCGATCTAGTCGCGCCGGTAAACTCCGCCGTCCTGATCCAGGGCGAAACGGGTACCGGAAAAGAGGTCATCGCGCGCGCGATCCACGAGGCAGGTCCGCGCCGCAGAAATCGTTTCGTCGCGCTCAACTGCGCTGCCATCCCGAGCACGTTGCTTGAAAGTGAATTGTTTGGATACGAGAAGGGCGCTTTTACCGGGGCGGTCAGCCAAACCATCGGGCGCTTTCAATTAGCCGACTGCGGAACGCTGTTTCTCGACGAGATCGGCGATCTGCCGCTCGAACTGCAGCCAAAATTGCTGCGGGCGCTTCAGGAGAAGCAGGTGGAACGACTGGGAGGGCGCGACAGCATCCAGGTGGATGTCAGAGTGATTGCTGCCACCAATCAGAACCTCTGGCAGATGGTGGAAGAGAAGAAGTTCCGAGCTGACCTCTATTACCGGTTGAACGTTTTCCCCCTTTCTCTGCCTCCCCTGCGGGAGCGCCGGGAAGATATTCCCCTGTTGGTTGAGCATTTCGTGCTTAAGTTCGCTCAGCGCCAAGGAAAAATCATAGACACGATTCCCGATGACCTACTCGAGGCGCTGAAGAGTTATCACTGGCCCGGCAATATCAGAGAACTGCAGAACGTCGTGGAACGCGGGGTAATAATGACGACAGGCCGGGCGCTGAGTCGACAGACGATTTCAGGTCTGGCGAAGTTCGAGACGGCAGCAGCGGAAAACGCGCCTGCCACAACTCTCGCAGACGCCGAGCGAGCTCACATTACCGCGACGCTTCGGGATACAAATTGGATCGTTGGGGGACCCCGCGGCGCCGCTGCTCAGCTCGGTCTGCCGAGAACAACGCTCATCGCGAAAATGCAGCGTCTTGGGATTCCCACCGGGATGCGGACCAGACGCGTGAAAGCGCCTGTAACGTACAGTCAGCCTGGCGCGGAGCAATCGGGGTTCCGCAGTATGGGAGCCGCCGCGGTGGGCGGGACGTTCGAATTTGCTTGATACCCGCTCCACCGCTGCCGGGAGGATAGACCGCTCGATATTGCCCTCCGCTGCGTGGGCTTTATCCTGGCCGCTGGAGACAAGTACATCGTGAAAGCGCAGGGCGGGCTGGCATTCTCGGAATTCAGGGGATATGAAGGATGGCAGACCATTTCGGTCACCCGGAACGAGAGGGTCGTCGCTGTCATCCTCGGAAATCCCGCAACGATCGACGCTTACTGGGAGGGGATTCCCGGCAATGGTCAGGCTTTCCGGAACGGGCGAAGATGGCCAAGGTCCATTGGGCGCGCCGAAACAGAGCGAGTCTTTGCGGATGCGACGGCGCCGGGCCGGCTGGGAACGTCGATTTCATGGTAGAGGACAAAGAGGTTCGCCGACAGCGGCGGACGGAAAACGGTGAAGCAAGGTGGAGTCCACGGTTTGTTTTGCGCTGATAGCACAGCATAGGAAGAAATCGCAATGCATCCTTTACGAAAACTACGGGAATCCGGTAACCCTACTCCCGCCCAGGTGCGCGAGCTGCTTGCCGAAAACATCGTATTCAACAGCCCGATACTGGTACGGCCGATCGAGGGGCGTGAAGTCATCGCGGCGATTTTCGCTCAGTCGAGCGCTACGCGCGGTTCGGGTACCTATACAGCCGAGTTTAAGCTCGATGAGCGCACTACCTTCTTGCGGTGGGTGGGGACCATGGATGGCCACAAGTTCGAGAGCCTGGAGGTCATCGTGGACAACGAACAGGGATTGGTTGTGGAGCGCACTATTGCCCTTCGGCCGTATCCGGCTCTGAAACTGTTCCGGGACGCCATGTATGCAGCGCTCAAAGATAAGCTGCCGCCCGATGTTTGGGACTACCCAACGCCGTAAAGTGCTCACGACGGGCCGTGCCAGATCGGGTCGGCTCGGGAAAACATCTCAGTGAAGTTGGTAGATCGACAGAAATGGGGATGGGTACCGTTCCTCACACCGGACGGCTTCGCATCCGGTTCCGTCGGCCTCGGCCTCATTCCCCTGCGCGATCGCTCGGTATGGTTTCAGCAAGGCGTATCCCGGCCTAGCTCGTCCATAACGCGCTCAAAGCCCTCCTCGGGCCCGCCCCAATTTCCGGGCATGAAAGCCCTGGAGAAGGCCGACCCATCATCGTCGATGCCGCATATTCGCTCTGCGCGCGTCGAGCGCGTCGAAAGAAAAACGGTGATCTTCCCAATAACAGCGAGCTGACCTACCGGTTCCTCGGCATTCCTCGATCCGGACCTGGAGAGCGCCTGATCGGGATTCACCTCTTGGCGTATGCCGTGAAAATGTAATCCTTTGATGCTGCTAATGCGTGGCACGTGGCCCCGCACTTGGCATCGTGCCCCTGCGGCGGCTTGCCGGCCGACGTCGCAGGTGTGAACGTACCGGCTGAGGCGTCATAGTCGAACATGGCATAGCCCCATCCGTGCGTATCTGAGAATCTCTTACTGTCCTTTTCGATAAACTCGACCTCAGTGAGGTCACCCGGTACCGTATCTGGGGTGCTCGCGGAAAAGGGAGGATCGATTAGCTTCTTCGGCCTCCACTCAATTTTCGCGATTTTGGACCCTTCGGGGAAGGGCTTGCCATTGCCGGGGACACCTTGTTTATATGCGTTGATCATCACGGGATTCGCGAGGATGAGCCTCATCACATTTTGGGCGTCGGTCTGACTCGGACCGACAGCCTGCCAGTCTTCGTATCCCTTGAAATCAGAAAACGCGAGCCCATTCGGCACTTTCACCGTGTACTTGTCCTGCGCCGCAATGGCCCAGCCGCCCATAACGGCAAGCGCTCCCGCAATCGGCGCAATGATCGCCATCTTCTTGTAATTCATTTTGGGCACATCCTTTATCAGATTTATAGTCCTTACTGCACGTATCTGATCCCCAGAAGCGCATGCGGTGAGCCAATCTTGGTCTCACGCGCTAATCTGCTGAGGTGAAAAGCATTTCCGAAACGCCTTCGGAGGCGCCGTGTTGTTGAGATGTCGAAGCCAGGAACACGCGACGGACAGTTTGCGTCGGCCCAACGACACCGCGAGCGCCTGAACTGGCAGCAGCAACCCGCCGTTTCATCACCAGTGGACACGTCCGCCGCGATTCAGGCCCGTCCGGACGCGGAGCAGATTCGGCTCCGCTCGAAGTCCTGACTGTCGATCATATGGACGAACCGCCAACCGCGAACTAGTTCTTTGACCGCTTAGAAACAGTCCTTTTATAGCCAAACTTGCGCCGGGCTGATTTGCGGTCGAAGTTCCAGTTGATCTGGACGCCGTTGCGATTCATCCGCCGATTCCATGCACGGGCTTCCCGTTTCAGCATCTTCAGGTCCGGGATTCTCCTGTTGCCGAGGCATTGCCGCGCGAACATGCCGATCTCAATTTCCGCCTGATTGAGCCAACTGCCGTGTTTGGGCGTGTAGTGGATCGTAAAGCAGTTCCAGATCTCGTGCGCCATCTCCGCCCCCAGGAGGTCAATCAAGGACTTCTGGCGGTGGCTGCTGAGATTGTCCATCACCAGATGTACGGTCTCGGCTTCTCGATAATGCAGGGCCAACTCGAACAGCACTTTTGCGAACTCGAGTCCGGAGCGGTCCGGAGTGGGGAAGGTGAAATGACGTCCTGCTTTTGGCTCTACGGCGGAAGACATTGGCTGTGCCGCAGCGTTCATATTCGCTATCCCGTCGCGTTTCCCGTCCCGGCCGAGCGGGTGAGGACTCTCGAACGTCCGCATGCAAGGTAACCGGTTTCTCGTCGAGGCAGACCACCGGTTGCTTCGCATCGTAGGGCCGCTCATAGGTTTCCAGCACGTCCTCCATTTTGTCGATGTAGTCTTCATTGAGATCAGCCACGCACCACATTTTTTTCCCGCCACGGCTTGAGGTCGTGGTGGAGCAGCAGGACTCGGACGGTCTCTCTTCCCACCTGCGGCGCCAGTTTCCGTTTGACCGCTTCTTCAGCCACCAGCCGGACCGTCCAGCGGGCACGGCCCTCGGGCGGATCGGCGCAGACCATGGCGATGATGCGCTCCCTCTGACTGCTGTCGAGCACCTCGGCCGCTCCCGGACGTGGCTTCTCATAAAGAGCGCCATCCAGTCCACCCGTCAGATAACGGTGACCGAGGCGGCGAATCGCCTGGGGAGTCAGTGGAATCGTCTTCGCAATCCGCGGAGCACTGACACCCTCGGCCAATTGCAACAACGCCAGCGCCCGCAGAACCACGCGGACTTGCTGGATTCCGCTTTTGAGGAGGCTCCGAAAGAGGCGCTGATCTTTCGGGGCAATAACGATCTTCAAAGGAGGGCGGCCCATACCCCGCGTATGCGCCAAAACAATTCTGCATAAAAATGGTTTTTTAGAACTGCTTCAGGTGGTCAGAGACCTAGTGGTCTGTCCCGATAATTATGTAACCATTTAGTTCTTTTATACGCCTGGCCCTTGTGGGAGGCTGTATAAGAACTTGCGGCAATTGACTGAAGAGGAACGAGAGGAACTGAGCCGCGGAGCGCCGCTCGATAACAATATCTGCGAGCAGGCGCTGAAGCGCGCCGTGCTGCACCGCAAAAACGCGCTGTTTCTATAAGACCTTGCACGGGGCCGAGGTGGGCGATCTGTTCATGAGTCTGATCCATACCTGTCAACTGGCGGGCGTGAACTCATTCGAGTATCTGACGGAGTTGCAACGACACGCGCGGGAACTGGCCAGTCCGGCGCAATGGATGCCGTGGAACTATCGTGAGAGGCTGACGCACCCGCCACCTTCGACGTAATATTATTGGTCCACATGGCCTTAAAGGATCCTATGCGGCCATACAATCTGAGATGATCCGAATGCCTGTAAGATCGCCTTCGCGCAAAGAGAAATCAGGAAACGTTTTCGGCCAGCGACGAAGAGCGGCGAAAATGTTGCGTGTGGGGATCTATGCGCGTTTGTCCACCAACGATCAGCAGACATTACCGATGCAGCTTCGCGCGCTGCGTGAGTACGTCAGCCGGCGCGGGTGGACTGTCGCGCTGCAAGTTGGTGAAGTCGGCTCCGGAGCTGTTGAACGAAAGGCCCGCGAGCAGCTGATGGAGGCCGCGCGTCGCCGTGAGATCGACGCCGTTCTGGTGTGGCGATTGGATCGCTGGGGCCGTTCGGTAACGGCCCTGCTCGCCACGCTGCAGGAACTGCAGCATCTCGGCGTCGGTTTCGTCTCGGTGACAGAAGCGCTGGACCTCACCACACCGGCGGGTAGCGCCCTGGCCGGACGGCTCGCGGTATTCTCAGCGTTCGAAAGAGAAATCCTGCGAGAACGAACTCGTGCCGGTCTGGCCCAGGCCCGGCAAAACGGCAAACGGCTCGGTCGACCCTTGACTGCCGGACTACAGGCCACTGAAATTCGAAAACTGTACCAGGCCGGCGTTGCCAAAGCCGAGATCGCCCGCAGGCTGCAGATCGGCAGGACATCGGTACGGCGCATTCTGGCTACCTACCGCGCAAAATAGCCCCGATCGACCCACCTTACCAGCCTTGCCGCAAGCTCACGGAATATCGGTTCAGTGCGATCGCCGTTCAAAGTGACGACGGTTGACTCCGGTGTAGCCGATTAACTGGGCGAGTACTGCCTTCCCCTTTACCGAAGACTCATCGGTCTCCTTTCGGCGTCCATCAGCGCGCGGGCGCGGCGGAATCCATCCGTGGCGCGTGCTGAACGCGCGGAGTCACCAGCAAAAACAGTATCGACCCGAGCACCACGATTCCTGTTCGATCGAGAGCGCTATGCGTGAAAATTACAGCGCCAAATATGCTGTGCGCAATCACCGCTCCGGCGGCCAAGGCGAGCCAATGCTTATCGCACCACCCCGGCGCTGCGCACCATTGGCTCACAAACCAGTACGCGGCCACAAGCAGGCCAGCCGCGCCGAGCGTCGGAACCAGCACGAAGGGCCAGCTGGCAAATACCGGATCGACTCGCCAAAGCCCGGCGATCAAGACGTGCCAGATGAGTCCTGCGGTAGCCGCGGCAAACAGGATTGCCCGGGAGCTGACTGGTTTTCCGCCGTAGCGCGGTTGCGCGGCGCCTCTCGGAAGGTACAACGCCACGATCGATAACAGGAGCGCCGCAGCCGCGCTGGCCGCGAGCAGAACGGGCTCCGCGCGGTAGCCTGGCGCGATCGAGAATCGAGTCAGAAGTCCTAAGACGAACACGCCAGCCGCATACCAACAGCCCGTCACAATCAGTCCGACCCGGCCTAGATACGGCCGGCTCCGTCGCTCAGGAAAGAGCAGATCAATGAGAAGGATCGGAACGGCAGCGCTCCAAACCGCATGAATCGGGATCACCGCTTCGGTATAGACGGCATTGACCGGACCCAGGCGTCCCCAGGCGGATGCATTGTACAGGTTGGGGTTGAACAGGCTTTGCAGCGCAATCCCCTCCTCGATGAATCCGTATGCTGCGCCCAGCAACAATATGCCGATCCAGCCGCGCCCCCTGCGCCGCAGGACATCGCGAATCAGCAGTGCCCCCGGTCCATAGATCAGCACGATGAAAGGGAGCAGGCCGGGTCGTGAAAGCGGAGCCGAACCTGGAAGGATCTCAGCCACCAGCGGCGCCACGAGAATGAGTGCGAGTGCGGGTCGCAAGGATTTCATGTCTACCTCACGAACGGAACGAACGCCGGGACTGTGCGGCGGTACTGCCGGAACTCCTCGCCGAATCGCGATTCCAGCAGCGAGTCTTCCACCCGCACGCGGATCGCGGTCCCCAGCAGAAAGAGAGTCAACGCCGGCGCCATCAGATACCACGGCGCAATCAGAATGCCCGTGCCCGCGAGAACGGCGAGCATCGACATGTATATGGGATGCCGCACCAGCCGGTACGGGCCCGAGCGAATCAGCCGGTGGTCGCCCTCAAGCGCGGCGTCGACACGAAGCTGCCCGCCGAGCGCAAATGCCGAGGTCCATGACGTCGCGCACGCCATCGCGAACAACGTAAGCGCAAGCGCTGGCTGCCAGGCTTCCAGCGATCGCGTCCAGAACGGGCCTTGCCATAACACTGTATAGCCCAGGCCCTCCAGAACGACGCCCCGGCGCGCTCGCCGGTCAAGCGTTAAGGTTCCTGTGAATTTGCGCCGCACCAGCATGAACGGAAAGAACCACAGCACGGTACCGGCGGCCAGAATGGCATAGTGAAATGCGGTCATGCTTCAATTGTACTCTAGTTTCTAGAGTACTCTGGACTTTTGCTACAATTAAGATGTCGATGTGGGAACCGGACCAGTCCGAGATCCTCGACCGGCTGCGGCTGATCGAGCAGATGATGACCGAGGGCAGGCGCACGACCCAGCGGTGGGGATGGATGTTCTTGCTCTGGGGAATCGGCCCTCTGGTGGCAATGTGGTGGGAGTACGCATGGCCTGACACGGCTCTCGCCTGGCCCACCGTGACATTGGCGTGCATCCTCGTGAACGGCGCTCTTATGCGCGTACAGCGACGCAGCGGTGAGGCGCGCACCCCTACCATGAGCGCGGTCGGAGCGGTCTGGGCGTCCGCGGGCGTTGCAGTTCTCATGCTGGCGTTGGCCGCGACCTGGTCGCGCGCGCTGGACCTTCGCGCTCTCTACATAATGTTCCTCGCGGTCGCCGCGGTGGCGCACACGGCCTGCGCGCTCATGCTGCGCTGGGCGGCGCAGTTCTTCGCGGCTCTAGTCTGGTGGGCGGCGGCATGGGCCGCGTTTATTCTGCCCGCACCGCAATTGCGCCTTCTGGCCGCGGCGGCGCTGCTCGCCGGCAATGTGGCGTTCGGAGTATGGCTCACCTATCGGGAGTGGCATGCCCGCGAATGAAACGGGCACGCTGCCTGAAATCGACCCGGTGGTCCACGGCCCGTTGCGGCTGGCGGTCCTCTCGCTGCTCATCGGCGTCGACTCCGCCGATTTCAAATGGCTGCGCGACAAAACCGGCTCGACGGACGGCAACCTTGGAGCCAACCTGGCGCGCCTGGAAGAGGCCCGGTACATCGCCGTGACGAAGAAGTTCATCGGCCGAAAACCCACCTCGCTGTACCGGCTTACTCCAGCAGGGCGCAAGGCGCTGGCCGCATATGTAGCTGCGCTCAGGAGGCTGTTGGGCGAGGCACTCTAACTAAGCTAACTGTCAAGCGCCACAGTGTGTTCTGGGCCGCGCCGAGCTTCTAGCTGTCCAATTCAATAGGCGTTCTTTCCAGCCGTTGCCCACTCAGGTTCACGTCCCGTCACACGCTTGCCGAAAGGACACAAAACGAATCGTGGTTCCGAACTGACCGGGACAGCCCACTAGCTACTTTCCGTCGCAAAATGACGGCGTGAATGCCACGCCAAACGAAGACTGAAGTGCTGAGTCGGTGCAAGAACATTTACTCTTGATCCTGTTTGGAACTCTCTGCACAATGAGGCATGAGCATACGGCGCAAGGCCAAGGCGCAACGAACGCTGTGGGAAGGCGTTGTGGATTTGGATGTGCGATCACTGTGGGAACCGTGGATGATCGAAGCCGACAGACTGCTTGACGACGAAGATCTGATCGATGTGGTTTTCGAAGCGCAGGGCCAACGGCATGCACACAGCGCCACGCGTGGTCGCGCGCAAACACCCGCCGAAACAGTATTGCGGCTGCTTCTGCTGAAGCACGTGCGCAACTGGAGTTTCGACACACTGGAGCGCGAAGTGACGCTGAACCTGGCCTATCGCGACTTCGCACGCATTGGACTGAGCAAGGTTCCCGATGCGAAGACCATGGCGCGGATCGCGCAGGCGTTGGGTGGAGAAGTGATCGCGCAGTTGCACGAACGGCTGGTGGCATTGGCGCAGGAGCACGGTGTGGTGAAGGGTCGGAAGATGCGGGTGGACACGACGGTGGTGGAGACCAACATCCACTACCCGACCGATTCCGGCCTGCTGGGCGATGGGGCGCGCGTTCTGACGCGGACCATGAAGAAGGTGGAACAACGATCCGGAAAGCTGCAGCGCCCCATACGAGACCGGACGCGCAGCGTCAACAAGAGGGTAATCGCCATCGCCACGGCCAGTCGTTACAGAGGTGAAGCGGGCGAACAGAAACGTCAGAAGGAGTATCGCGGATTGCTCCGGCTCACCCGTCAGATTCTGAACGACACGCGGCGTGTCATCGGCGAGGTCGAAGGACGGCGCAAGCCGGGCCTGAAAGCCTTACGGGAAGAACTGACTGTGATGTCAGACCGCGTGCGGCAGGTGGTGAAACAAGCCAGCGCGCGCATCTTCGGCGGTGTCACGCAATTGCCGGGCAAAATCGTCAGCCTGTTTGAGCCGCACAGCGAGATCATCCGCAAAGGCAAGGCCAGCAAGCCGACCGAATTCGGCAAGCTGGTGCAAGTGGCCGAAGCCGAGAACCAGATCGTGACGCACTACGATGTTTTCGACCAGAGACCGAGCGACCGTGAACTGCTGACCAGAGCGGTGGCGACGCAATGCAGGCGGCTGGGACGCGTGCCGCAACTGGTGACGGCCGATGCCGGCTATTATGCGCAAAGCCACGAACTGGCAATCGCAGAAATGGGTGTAAAGCGAGTGGCGGTGCCGAACCGCAACATGCGGAGCGCAGAACGCAAGACGATGGAAAATAGCCGCTGGTTCAAAAAAGCCCAGGCGTGGAGAACCGGATGCGAGGGCCGTATCAGCGTGCTGAAACGGCGCCACGGACTGAGGCGCTGCTTGTATCGGGGCGTGGAAGGAATGAAGCGGTGGGTTGGACTGGGCATCCTCGCCGACAACCTAATCAACATTGGAAAGGCGATCGCCGCCCGTGCATAGCTTCCGCAAAAACCGCCTTCACCGCTCCACCCCGGGCGCGAGAACTCAACACTCCCGCGGTGCGCAAGCGATCTTCAGAGGCTAAGTCCCCGTTCAGATTTACCCATTTTGCGACGGAAAGTAGCTAGGGGCCGAAGTCGCGGACCGCCTCATTGGCGGGGATTCCGGCGCAGCCGAACGGCATTTCGGGATGATCCCGAACACCAATCAAGAGGAGCTTGCGTCGGGAGTGACCGGGGTTTTACGCTTGGTGAATGCCTCGCTGCAAGATCATCTGCGGCGCCGTGCTTGAGCTGCCTATATCGAGACAAACGGAGTCCTGTCGTGTTGCGCTGGGGGCTCTGCCTCAGCGCAAGGGCGCTGCTAAATGCCGTCATAGCGCGAATAGCCGCGTTCTGCCCAATAGTCCTTTGGTTCGTCCCGCATGTATGTAATGCGAGTGATGGCTTTGATGTTCTTCAGGCCGAGTTTAACCGGAGCAAGCAAGCGCAGAGGCGCGCCGTGACCTACAGCAAGCGGCTGTCCATTTAAGTGGGTCGCCAGCAGCGTCTGCGGATGGCGGGCGGTCGGCAAGTCAATTGACACGAAATACGGGTCGGGCCTTCCGTACCCATCGAGGTTGATCGACGATTCGAGCCGTGCCCACTTTGCCTCGGAAACGGGCGGATATGCATTCAACAAGTCATCAAATTTCACCCCAGCCCACCAGGCGATCGCGCTCCAGCCTTCCACACACACAAAACGCGTGATCTGGTCATGGACTTGATGGCGCGTCAGAAGAGTGTGAATATCGAGCGAAACGCCTAGGCCTGAGGAGAGCCCATCAAGAGTCAGACGCCACGCAGAAATGTAACCGGGACCTGGGGTAGCCCCGTTGTAGTTGTTTTTAAGCAGCGTGATCTGCGATTTCGTGTAGGTAGGCACGAGACGATTCGGCGAATACAGCGCCTCGGCGACATCGTCGTCGAATCGAAGGGCCATATTTGCGAGCCAGCCCTGGTGATGCCATGAACTGCCAACTGCGAGCACGCCGAACGCACTCGCGCCAAACACCAGAAAATCGCGGCGGCTCCGGCGGCGCCAAGTCTCCGGCGCCACGTCGACGATCCCGGCAGGCCGTTCCTTGAATGCGCTATCACGTTTCATTTGCCCGGCCTGCGCTTTCCACCCTCCGGGACCAACCGGTGAGCATACCCCGCAGCGTGTCCCAACCATCGGCGAAAACGAGAATTACGTGCGGTATGACAAACAACACGAAGATCCACATCAACCAGAAGTGCCAGACACGAGCGCTGTCAAACCCACCGAAGATTGCGGCCAGCCAGGAAACCTGTATCGGTTTATGAATAGCCCAGCCGGTCAGGACAGCGAGCAGGCATGCGATAGAAACGGAAAAATAAGCCAGCCTTTGGAGCGGGTTGTATTTAGTGCTTTGACGGGGCGCTTTCCGCGGTTGTCGCTGAAGGATCGCGAATGCCGTTCCGGCATAGTAGGCAGCCATCTTCGCTGCGCCGACCGCGTCGCTCACTCGTGGGAGCAGGGCGCGCCATTCACCGCTCAATAGAAGGCCGGCCAGATACATGAGCCCGTTCAGCATGAATAGATAAGCACAACACCAGTGCAGGCGCAGTGCGGGAGCGAGCATTGAGGGGCCCAGACTGGTATGGTTGTAGATCCAGTCCCGGCGACTCGCGCAGTCATGCCCTTCCGGCAGGTGAGCGCAAATCCAAATACCAGCATCGGCAAAATAATCGGCGGAGCCAGTTTGCGGATCTGGATTGTGCCGATAAATCGGTGAGGCCCAATAAATCGAGATTCCGCTGACGATCAAACCCAAAAGAAGGGGAATAATCAACCAGTGACTCACGCGCACCAGCACGTGGTGTCTACGGACTACACTCACGCACGGCGGCGGCGCCGCCGGCGTGAATGTAGCCATCGGTTCCTTATGGCCCTGCGTGAAATGTGGCGCCACAAGTTCTCTCCGCGTTATTTTGGAGAGGTCATGCCATTGGGCAGCGCGGGTGCGAAATGCGCGCGCCCATCCTCGATCAGCCATTTATCGGCGTGGCGGACGGCCACAATGAAAAAGTTGATCGGTATCACTGGAATGATCGACCCATCTGGACCGTTCACATTGCGCACGGTGAGGAGCGCGTCGGCGACCGCGACATCCGGTTTGACGAAGCGGATGCGATAGTTGGAGAACGCGGCTTGAGTCGTGGCGTTGACGGCCTGCTGCGCCTCGGGGCCGAAGTCCTTCACCATCGCGCCCCGTCCTTGCAGAAAGTCACCTTGGGGCGTCACGAAGGTTCCGTTTTCGTCGAATAGGGATGCTCGGAATTCGGCATTCTTCTGAACGAAAGCCTTAGCAAAGTTATCTCCGAGCGCACGAACGGCTGCTTCGTCTCTAGCGTCGCCGGCGCTCGCAGAGCCGGTCGCGCCGGTGACGAGCGTCCACGCAAGAACCGCTAAGCCGAGACGCTGTATGAGGCCTCGGTGCGATAACATGGGCTCCTGGGGAGCGGAATCGATGGTCTGAGTTGCGATTAAAGCAGCTCGGTGTGTTCGTTTGATGTTCATTGCTTACTCCTTAGTTGTCCGGTCTTTCACTGGCTTGTTATTTTGCTGTAACGGAAGCCACACATTATTGCTGGTTACTAGTCGATAGGCGCTCACATCGGCAGCTTTGCTGCTTAATGCTGCTGGCCGTTTGACTGATCTGATTCTCCTTGCGTTTTGGCCATGGTCGCCGAACCTTGCACTTAGCCTTTGAGGGGTGTGCTTGCAAGGACCTCAAATTTTTCAACCTGCGGCGAAACCGAAAACAATTCCTTGGCGCGCGCGCCCAGTGTCTTTGCAATCTCGCCAGTCAGATGAGCACTACGGCCCGCTTCATTTGCAAAGGTATCGAAGATGCCGAACTTCCCCGGCGCGAGCTTGATCGCGTACCATTTCAAGGTCGCCTTTTCATCCACCGCGAGTGGCTGAGCTGATTTTAGAAATGCCTCGGCATCAGCCTCCTTGCCCTGCCGGGCTTCGAGCGTCACTAACAATCCAATTGCTTCCATTGATTGGCCCTCCTGTGTGCGAATACTTCCGGCGCTTGAGCTTGTCTTAGGGCGCGGCGGATAGGCGCGTCGGCCCGGCATTCGGTCGGGTGACTGTGAATCCGGCGATCGTGACGATCATGGATAACGTCCTTAGGCATAAAAAAGCGCGTTACATGAAAAACCTGTCTATTGATTCATTCCTGAGTGCCGGGATAACCCAGCGCCAACGTTAGTGCATTCGATTGGCCCTACCGCAGAAGATTGAAAGAAAAGAAAGAGGAGCAGGGAGCGTCGTCCACTCGTCGCAAGGCGCGCAGTCCGGTGTCGACGGAACGTCAGAGCGCCGAAGTGACACGCCGCGCACCTTGTTCGACGCGACCGGCGCTTCGGCTGAATCGACCGTAACGACGTTCAGTCGGAAAAGAAACGCAATTCCTCGTCGCGCCGGAACTGATCCGGCGAGGGGCTTTTCGCCGGTCGCTTTAAGCTTTTCTGAATTTCGCGTCGTCGATGCCTGCGTTTTCCGCGGCATCAACTTGACCGCCAGTGGCTGAAGTGCGCAAATATTCCGTCGGAATGCGCGCCTGCTGAAGGAGAGCCTGAACCGTCTCTGGACCTACACCGATGAGAAAGCCGCGCTCCGTTATTTGGAAGCGTGGAAAAAACAGTGCCATTCTTCGTACGCGGGACGTGCCGAATTGACTAGCGACGCTCCAGTAATCCCCCGACGGCCTGTTTCAGAGCTCGGTATGGAGCCGGATCGAATATGCCGTTGAAGTCCCAGCGCGCACGTCCGGAGCCATCGAGCAGCAGAACGCCCGGCAGCGCGTCATCCCGCATATTCAGATACTTCTTCCACACATCGTTGTCGGAGATCGAGGTCAAAACGTGCCCCTGCGCCGCGGCGGGAGTCCCTCCGCGCATCCCCGATCGGATCACTCCTCGAAACGGGCCGGGGACACCTTGCAGTAAGGCAGCCACATAGTAGGTTGCGTTCGAGTTTGAGCCGAAATCGGCTAAAAAGTGGTCCTTCCATGCTCCGGTTCGATCGCCGGCTTTCTTACTGGCGCCGAGCACCAGCAGAGTCACCTTCCCGGCGGCGGCATCGGGCAGCACGATCGCCTTCCCGTCCAGCGTCTGGCCGCGCAATTTCGGCGGCTCACTTCCCGCGGGCACGCCCTGAGCGAGCGCGGTTGCGACCACTGCCAGTCCCGCGAGGCTTCGAATCCACGCGCGCGTTTTTCGTCGTCTTCTCATCGTCCCCTCCCGTTGCCTGAATCAGGTCATTGAGCCATGCCATCTCGGATGCGGCAAGATACCGCTGATGATCGATCGCGCTTAAGACGTACGGTCTTTCCGCCTGCGCCATTCCCGGCGCGCTTTGGACCGCGGCTGCCATTGCTTCGGAGTGGCTGACAAGGGCGGCCAGAAGATTGCGGTACTCCTCGAGAATGGCCGCTTGCTCTGCGGTTCGGAGATGGCCGAAGTTGGCCAGCCGGATGCGGAAGACGTCGCGGAAGTCGGTATCGGGCTCGGCGCCGGAGCGCATTAATGCGAGGAAACGTTGTCGACCTCGGGCCGTAATGCGATAGCTCTTTGTACCTCGGCCATCTTTGGGGTCGCCGCCCAGCGCCACGATGAAGCCGCCTTGTTCCAGTCTGCGCAGCAGCGGGTAAAGCGTGCCCCAGCTCAGACAGCGGTAAGGGCCCAACGCTGCGTTGACGATCGACTGGAGCAGATAACCGTGCATCGGGCGATGCATCAACTTTCCCAGAATGAACAGCTCATACATCCCCGCCACCGGTTGCATATATATCGGTTAGATATATCATACTCGATATGTACGGAAAGACCAGGCGATCGATTGCCTGGCAGGAGGGGTCCTCATGCGAACCGCGGGACTGGGCCGGTACGTTTCCGTAGCGGCGATCATCATTGCGTTCGCGGGTTGTCAAGCCGCGCGTCGCCCCAATGTGGTGTTCGTCCGCGAGCTGACCATGGCGGCGCTCTCGTCGTTGCTTTCGACTCCCCTGTTCATGTCCGATCTCGCCGATCTCCGTGCCGGCATTGGCATGGCGCCGTCCCGCGTTCGACAGGACAGGCTGGCCGGATCGACAAGCGTCGATTGGACTCAGGATCCGCCGCGAGGTTTGGCTGCCTGGCAGCCGCGCCCCCTTCGCGCGGAAATTGCGGCCGTGCTCTGGTCGAGCCGGTACGGTTGGGTCGTCCTTGGACTGTTCGTTGGAAGCGTTGGCCTGGCCGTGTGGCGTCTGCGCAGGCCGCTGTTCATGTACTTCGTTTTGGCATACTCGATTTCGTGGGGCGGCGGTCTCGCGCTCACATCCCGGTATTGGATGCGCGGCCAGGTCATTCCGAAGATGTCTGGTCTCCTCATGTTTCCAGCGATGCTTCTGGGGCCGAGCATCGCAGGCCTGACGCTGACCTATGCGACCCAGGGCAAAGCAGGCGTGCGGAGAATGTTCTCCCAAATGCGCACCGCGTGGTCGCCCCGCTGGCTCGCGGCGGTCGCGATTCCGCCGGGGCTGGTGCTCGGCGTTCTGCTTGGGATGCACGTACTGGTTTCCCCGGTTTTTGTCCCAAATCACTTCTGGATCGGCGTAACGTTCGGGTGCGCTGCGGGATTTCTCGAAGAGATAGGCTGGACGGGCTTCGCCTTTCCGACGATGCGGCTGAGGCGGACCGCCCTTCGAGCGGCAATCACGCTCGGGATGATCTGGTCGGTCTGGCACATCCCGGTCATCGATTACCTGGGCAGCGCAACACCGCATGGGCCGTACCTCATCCCGTTTTTCCTTGCGTTCCTGGCCGCCATGACAGCGCTGCGGGTTCTGATCTGCTGGGTGTACGCCAACACCGGGAGTCTGTTGCTGGCCCAGATGCTGCACGCCGGCTCCACCGGAGCGCTGGCGGTTCTCGGTCCGTCTCAGGTCACCGCTCGCCAGGAGGCCACGTGGTACGCCGTCTACGGGTTGACCCTGTGGATCGTGGTCGCGATTATCACGAAGCGCAACGGATCGAATTTGTGTGTGCCCATGTTCTAAACAGAACTGCGTGACAGTGATTAACCCACGGCACGACGAGTAACCGGCTGGCCTTTCAAGATCTTGTCCTAGGCCTAAGTTGCCGTTATCTTTCTGGCTCCCCGTAGAGCGCTTCCGCGGACTATCGACTGCGACCGATCTCCGGGCATCGACCAAGGCTTCCCGCTGCCAGGCTTCGTGAACGGCTTCGACATCCGCTCCGCCGAGTCTCCCGTCCAGTTCGTTCAAGGCTTCCTCGCGCGGGCTTTCCATCCGGATGGCGTCGACCGCGTGCGGGAGGGACGAAAGGCCGGCCTATCGGATGGCGTTCCGTTCGAACTGGAAATGCGGCTCTCCTCAGAGACGGGCAGTATCGATGGCAGCTCGTCCAGTATGAACCTCTTAAAGACGAGAACGGAAAAATCATCCGCTGGTACGCGACGGCAACGGATATTGATGACCAAAAGCGGACGGAAGAGCGCCTGCGCAATGAAAACATCGCCCTGCGGGAAGAAATCGATCGCACTTCGATGTTTGAGGAGATCGTCGGTTCTTCGAAACCGATGCGTCAGGTCGTAAAGCAGATAGAAAAGGTGGCGCCATCGGATTCCACGGTCCTCATTCTGGGGGAAACAGGAACGGGTAAAGAACTCATTGCCCGTGCGTTGCATCGACGATCGAGGCGATCGGGCAGAGCCTTCGTGCGGGTCAACTGCGCGGCGATTCCGGAATCGCTGATCGCTTCCGAGCTTTTCGGGCACGAAAAGGGCGCATTTACGGGAGCGCTCCAGCGGCGCGTGGGGAGATTTGAAGCCGCGGACGGCGGGACCCTTTTCTTGGATGAAATCGGCGAACTGCCCATGGAAACGCAGATCGCGCTGCTGCGGGTCTTGCAGGAACGGGAATTCGAGCGCGTGGGGAGCAATCATCCGGTCAAGGTAGACGTCCGGCTAATTGCAGCGACCAATCGTGACCTGCCCGCCGCCGTCGCCGCCGGAAGCTTTCGACAGGATCTCTTCTACAGGTTGAATGTCTTTCCGATCTCGGTTCCGGCCTTGCGAGAACGCGCGGAAGATATTCGATTGCTCGTGGAATATTTCGTCAGTCGTTACGCCAACTCAGCCGCCAAGAGCATCCGGAATATCAGCAAGGACACGCTGGACCTCATGAGAGTCTACGACTGGCCCGGCAACATCCGCGAACTCCAGAACGTCGTCGAACGAGCGGTCATCCTCAGTGAGGGGAAGACATTTGTAGTCGACGAGAGTTGGCTAAAACGGGAACCAATTGCCTCTGTGCGGTCGCATGAGGGGCTCTCAGCCCTGGTGGATCGCGAGGTGGAGATGATCGAAGCTGCTCTCGCCGAGAGTCACGGGCGTATCTCCGGACCTTCCGGCGCAGCTGCGAAACTCGGGATTCCCCGGCAGACGCTGGAATCGAAGATCAGACGTCTGAGGATCGATAAGTACGAACAAAAGCGTCCCGCGTCCAAATAACGTCAGCGCGTAAACTAAAGTGCTCAGCGTTCGTCATTTTGACGAGCATCCAGCTCTGGCAGAGCTCTCAATCGCTTTCATTTCAACGTTTTGTAATGGAGAACCGACTGCTCTCCTCTGCTGCGACTGCGTTCAGAAAGGAGAACGACAATGACACAGCCGAAAATCCATTTCCATCAGACAACTACCGCTACCGCCGGGGAGTATATCGCCGGGCTCACCGACTTCGGACCGGGCCGCGCGAAGCTCTTCAGCAACAGCGCGGACGAGTATCTTAAGGTGCATCACCTTGGCCGTTCGGAGGCCGATGTCACCGAGGGTTCCGGCGGCATCTGGGAACGCCTGCACTACGATTGGTCCAATCCCAAGCGAGTCGTGCTGACGACGACCGACTCCAACATCTGGGGAGGCGCGTCCGGCCATATCTACAACTTCACGTCCCGACCCGACGGCTTGACCGATATTGATCTCGACGTGGTTCGTGAGGGGAAGAACCTCAAGGGATGGCTGCTGGGACTGGTCGTGAGGACCGTCGGGAAGGGTGTCCTAGGGAACGCATTTGAAAATTCTGTCAAGGCGATCGAAGCTCGCAAAGCGGCGGCGGAGAGAGCCGCGTAATCCTGTGTGCGGCAGATTGGCAAAGCTGATGCCGAAGCCACGGCGTGAGGCGGTGGCCTATGGATGCTGTTGACCCTTTAGGATTTCCGATCACGTTTTGAAGCCAATCTGAGGGGCTCGCCTGACACGAACTGAAATCGCTCTGGCGCGGTTCGGCTCTGGGTTTTTCTGGCTTTGAGCGCCGCAATCCGATCGTCAAGTTCGTCGTGGACGGGGCCCTTCTTGAGCCGGGCGGCGTCTTGGCGAGGTTTCTCGACAACGTTCGGCTCATGGTCTCGCTCTCTCGCCCGCGCGGACTTCACGAAATCGTAAACCGTGCTGGCTACAACGTGCACGCCACATTTTTCATCGAGCACATGGACAATTTCGCGGAATGGTCGGCCGCGTCGGCGCATCTCGAGGACCAACTCGCGGTATGGTTCCAGACGCGAGCGCAGCGGCTTCTCCGGAAGGCTGTCAAGAATCTCTTTGAAATCGGGAATTGCCATTGAACCAAAAGCTCCTGCCGGGAGTATACCGAACAGACGCCGAACGGTTTACCCAACGCCGCCGCAACAGCCACCGAATATGGAAAGCGCAGCCTAAGCTCCGAACCTAAGCCGCAAGGCTTAGGGATGGTGTCTCTTTTCTTTAATCCTGCCTCTGCTCTCGGCTGATCTGCCCATCACCTAATCGGCGGGCCCCCAAGGCAGCCACTGCACCAGATTCCGCAAATCCTCAGACGTCCAGTTCAACCAGACAAAAAGCAGACCTTCGATGATTGTTCCGACGGAGCGAGTCGAGGGGATCAACAGGACACCCGGGGATTCCTGCACGGCGACGAAAGCGTCGAAATGTACTCGCATTGTACGGAGATCGCGCGAGACGAGGACGCGCCTGTCATCGGCGGCGATCTGTAACACGCCAGCGTCGGGAGTTCCGTCCGGAATGACGCCCGCAGCAGATTGAAAGTCTATCGTCGGCTCTCGTCGGAGAAGCCCATTCCGAATGGCAGGGTCGATGTCGGCATCCGCCTGAAAACGGATTTTCAACCCAGTCGGGTCCCCGCAGCCTTCCGCGCCTCTTCAAATCGGTCAATCATCTCCTGAGACATTGGGTAGCGTCCTCTGATTTCCTCAAAGATTCGCTCCTGATCCTTCAGGTATGCTCCGATCTCTTCCGGGTGTTCCAGGATGAATGTGATTGCGCCGTAGACTTTTTTCAGCGAGCCAATGGATGGGTAAGCTTCAAAAATCGCTTCCGCCGAGCGCCCTCGTCTGAAGTCATTCACGATAACATCAAGTCCTATCCGCGTTCCAGCGACATAATAGCCGCCGTTTCGGGTTTCGACGTACTCGTTGACCGACATCCTCTCCATAGTGGTGCCAATACCCTCAGTGTACTGCGATCCCGTCTGGTCGTCGCAGGGCGAAGAACTCTCAAAAGCCGCGCTCCACAGCTTTCTGCACGCGGATTTCCCGAATGCAAGGCGTCCCGAATCTGCTCAGCCGGTCCGCACGTGTTGGCTCATTCAGGCGGCAAATGCGCTGTTCGGCAAGGTCGGTCAGTATGGCGCTGAGACCTCTGCCCGCGACAACCACATCGTGTGTCGCGAATACGAGTCGGATCTCATCGTCGCCGCCTTCGGCGTAAAGAAACTGGCTATAGGGCAGCACGTAGGTACGCTTCACGAGAACGATTTCGAGCCCGGTGGATCGCTCTCTCGCAACCACTCGCCATTCGTCTTCGCTATCGACTGATGCCGCGTTCATAACCACGCTCCCTGCGTTCTGGTTCCATCGGCCGCTCAATCGCTACTGACCGACGCTCGGCCCGAACGCGCGTCAAATCGGTACTTTGATGGTGGAGATAATGGCGTCTCACCGTGTCGATCGCACACGCCCGTCCTCGACGCTCACCCTGCCCAGGCATGACGCCGGCCTTCCGCGCCAGTTCGGTAGCTGACTTCCGGGCAGTCGAGCGAGCCACGGTGTCTCTCAACGTTTCCTTGTCGGTGGTGATCACCCGGACACTCCTGCGCCCACGCGACGCCGCCACGTAGAACAGTTCCTTCCGCATCCCGTCGCCGGAAATAATCACGGAATCGACAGATTTACCCTGGCTGCGATGCGCCGTGACGGCGTAGCCATGATTGAATTGCCTGTAATTAGAGGGGAGCGTCCGTCCATCATCCAGTCGGATTTGCCCTTCATCGACACTGGCTACGGTCACAAGTTCCCCGTTCGTCGCCCGAAAGTTGCTGTCCCGTCGGTTGGCGGTCAACAGCAGACGATCGCCGACGGACACCTCGAGTTCTTTGGCCTCATAAACCTCGAACGACTTTGCCTGCTTTCCAGTGAGGCTTCGCTCCGCCCCTGAATTGTTGCGTACGATCAGTTTGTTCCCCTCGGTTCGCACCAATTCAAGCAGCTCGTTCCTGGCGATCCCTTTCACAGCGCGGTGAAAGCCGAGAACGTGCCCCGCGCGAAAATTGCGCGCGTCACTCTTCTCCGCGGTGGTCCAGTTGAGCGCAGCATGCCGGGTCGTGTGCACGCTCGCGCCGAGTTGACCCTGCATCTTCCGGTCTGATCGGATCGCGTCAGTAACGCGATTGATTTCTTCGTGAGTCGGACAGACTATCAGGACGGATGCGAGCCCGCCCTGTTCATTCCGGGCCTCGCTAAAGACCCTGGCCACCTCCCTGGCGCGATCGGCGGGCGCAACTTCCCGAACGGCCCCGATCAACTCCAGCTTTTCAAAGCCGCGCTCCGGGTTCCGTCGCAATTCCTCAACTGCGTCTCGATAGTCGCGGGCTGTTTGCCGTTGCACCTGCGTCAGTCCCACGCTCCTGAGTCGCGATTCCGTCTCCAGAACGCGAAGGGAGTCGCCGGCCTCCACGCTCTGGATCTGTCTTGTGTCGCCGGTGAGTATTACCCGTGCATTCTGGCTTTCTGCGAGCCTCAGGAATTCGTCCATCTGTCGCGCGGATACCATTCCGGCTTCATCGAGAATGATCACCTTTCCTCGGAGCCCATTCTGTACAGGCCGGTCCTGAAGCAGGCGCTCGAGGGTCGCCGGTTTGCCAAAGCCGACTCTCTGAAGCTCCTCGACCGCGCTCATAGTAGGGGCCACGGCAACGGCTTCCCTGCCTGCTTCCATCAGACCGCGCGAGAGTTCCTCGAGCGTGGCGGTCTTGCCGGTACCGGCGGCTCCGGAAACATTTACAACGCGGTCGCGTGAGTCCAGTACAAATTGCACGGCGCGCTTCTGTTCAGGATTCAGGCGATCTGATGCGATGAATCGCTCGGCGCCGCCGAGACGCTCGCACCGTCCGATGCCGCGGTTCACGAGCTCGATCATGGCGCGTTCACGTTCGAGGCTCACGCGGGTTGCGATCTCCGCGCCATCCCGAAGAACCGCTCCGCGGGACTCCCTCTGGGCCAGTGTGCCGCGCAGCTCTCGGTGACCGATCGCCCCGCGGCCGTATCGCAGCGCCTCGGTCAGGATCTCGTGATCGCGCGCCACCGATACGCGTTCGAATACATGCGCCTGGGCGTAGTCGAGCGAAGGTTCGGGTGAATCGACGGCGATTGTTTTGCCCAAAGCGTTGGCCACAGCCGCCCCCAGGTTCTCTGACTCCTCGGGCGCGAGGCGCTGCAACTGGCGTGTGCGAACCTCTCTCGTCGAGATCTCAGTCAGCTTGTCAGCGCGCGATTCACGTACGAGCACGGCGACCTCATTGTCGGTAGGCCTGCGTCCGTTCTCCCGGGTGAACGCGTCAATCGCCTGGTCACGCTGTTTGCTCCGCTGACTGAATTTTTCCAGCAGCGTATCGGAGACACCCGTGATCTCGAAGCCGCAATCCCGTCCTCTGGCATCACGGCGGTTTTCAATTTCGTACCCGAGCGAACGCACCCCGCGTGCAAGGGAATTGCGGTACACCTCAGTCAGATATGCGCGCCTTTCGTAGATTCCGGAAGCCTGGAGAGCTTTCCAGCGTCCCTCTGCTCCGTCGTAGGTGAGATTCGCCGCGACCGCATGTGTATGCAGCTGGGGATCAAGTTCCCGGCTCGTGTCATGGTGATAGACAGCCATCACGAGGCTGCCGGTCGAGCGGTCTTCATTGGCGCCGTTCAGGCGGACCCGCGCAGCGGCGTGCGTTTCGAGCTCCTCGAGAGCATCCGAGACAGCCCTTTCGTGCACCCGAATAAGCCGGTCGTCGCCACCGACGATCGCCATCACCGAAATGGATTTCGGAGCTGAAAACGTGAAGTCATACAAATGCCGGCCGCGCGATTCAACCTCGCCTGCATCGTTTACTCGATCGGCGCTGTGGCGCTGACGCAGGAACTCGCCACTCGCTGGCTCGAGTCCCTGTCGTACAGCTTCGAAATCCTCGCCGCGTACTTCGCCTGTTAAGCCGAGCAATTCCGCGCCACGACCGCTCCATCGGCCCAGAACCTTTTCGCCCTCCGCGTAATAGTCGCTGTGTTCGAGGTGCCGCGCAGAATATCCCTTGCCATCGGCCATGGCCCGGATCGTAAGCATACGGCGCCGTCACCTGAGGCTCTTGGGTTTGGTCGCCTGCTGTGGCGCAGCCTGAACAACAGGTGCGGGAGCTTCCGCGACTGGCTTTGGCGCAGACATGATCCATTGATCTGTGAGTAACCCGAGTGCGAAGCCGATTACAACGGCCAGTCCCGATAACGAGTAAGCCGTCCAGCGATAGGCGGTGTGGAAGGTCAGGGAAAGCTCATCGCTCGCCTGCTTCGCAGCAGCGGTCGCGGCAGAGATTTCCGACCTTATCGAACCGACGGCGCTGCGCGCATCTTTCGCCGCGCCATCATAACTATCCCCGAGTTTTCGGGAAGCCGCGGCGAATTCCGCGCAGATCTTCTTCAACTGCTGCGAAGTCGCGGCAAGCGCCTCGGCGATTTCGGGAAGCGTCGACCGGATGAACTGCTGCCTTAGATTTTCTTTGATCGTGCCCGCGATCGCGTCCGGACTGATTCCCTTCGCGATCTCCTCCGGCAACCCGGTTAATCGCTCCTCCAGTCGGGAATGGTATTGCTGACCGGCATCGAGCGACTCGCGCAACTCATCCCTGATCCGATTCAGCGTCCCTTCCACGAGTTCTCGCTCGTGTCCGAGCCGCGCGGGCGCTCCCTCGATGAGCAACACCAGAAACTGCATAGCTCGCAGGACCCGAAGCATCTCGTCGTTCTCGGGCAGAGAACGGCAGTGGCGCAGCTCGCGGTAGTAGTCAGCGCGAAGCTCAGCAGGTAATGCGTTTGCGATGCGGTCGATGAGATCCGGCTCTTCCCGACGGATCTCGACCGGTTGAGCAGGAGCCTTCATGGCAGCAGCAGCTCTTTCACCTTCTCGAATTCCGCGAACATCCGCCGCCGATAGCTCTGGGCCCGCATGACGAGTGACGCCTTCTGAAGCTCCGGCGCATTGTTCTTCCTGCCGGCCACCTGTCCGAGTGTGACGCCGTGATTGCGTGCGGCGTTCTCCAGATCCGCAAGGCGATAGTCGATCCCGATCACAGCCGGCTCGAAGATCCTCTGAAATTCCCGCGCCTGATCGCTCTCACGCCAGTACACAAAATCAGCCTGATCGCTAATGCTGTTTTCGGCGATCAGATAGTCAACGCGTTCCTGAAGACGATTAGCCCAGTCGAGTACACTGTCGACGCTGGCGGGATCGGAAGTCACGACGCCAATCGCCGTGAATACAACGCCCGCCTCCGCCACATCCGGATACATCCTGTCGAACCAGTCATGAGTGATCTGACCCGATCCGGACCCCATGTCCGCGAGAATGACGCGCGCTCCGTCCGCAAGATGATCCACAAAAGCATCCAGCCCCGCCGGCGTATGGATGTTAACTTTCGGAACACCGCGGCCGAAAAAGTGGGCCAGTGATCCACGCGCTTTGTTCTCGGTATCAAGGTCCAGCAGAGTCACCGGAATCTCGTTCTCGTCAAACCATTCGGCGAGACCCGACATCACGCTGGTCTTTCCGACCCCGCCTTTGCCGCCCATCGAAAGAATGACGCGTTTGCGAGCGCCCGTTTCGTTCTCCTCCTGCTGGCTGGAAATTCTGACCGGCTCTGCCTGTTTTGCGCCGGCGCTACTCATGGAACTGTCCTCCGTGGTGATCCGGCGATGCGCCTGTAGACCCGATTCAGAACGCTCTCCGGGATGCGCAGTGTGACGTATGTCCGCTTGTAACGATTGCCGGGCCGCACGATTTTCAGCACGCCATCTTCACCCTGGAAGAGCCGCCGCACGGTGTCCGTCGAAAGATTCCACATTTTGGCGACCTGATCGGCGGTGTAGTGGTGTTGGCCAAAGACTGTGTCGACACCTTCGCCTGAGGATCTGCCCAGGCTGATGGCGGGAATTTCGTTGAGTTGCCGCATATGACGTCCTCGTTGCTCTGTTGCGTTCGCCGTGAACAACCAGACCTGCCAGCGGTTCTACTGGAAGGGGTGTCACGACGCCGATTCCGAACTGTGGATATTAGAAAACTTCCCCTAAGTACTAATGAGCCGCAGAATGACGTTTCGGGACGCTGCCCTCTCTCTGTACGTCGCGGGCGATGGGTCCCGTGACATCCGGTGGTGTTCGTTTTCGGTCGCGGAGCACCGCTCGGCTCTTCCGGTGAGCGTTTTCGGGCTGCCTGACCATCGGCGCTTCGAGCGGAGAGTCTAAATCCGTGTCCGCCTGCAGATAGGTGCTCGCAGGGTACACTGTTTACAAACTTTGTTCGCGTGCGCGAGGAAGCTGAGAAATGGGCGCGCACCAGGCAGCCAGGTGGCGGACGATCGGCTGAAACTGCCAGATCAACAGGACTTGCAGAAAGGGCTCAGTTGCAACCGCGACCGCCGACCCGCAACGATGCCTGGCAAAATATTGAGGAGTTCAAACAGCGGAAATCCGCGAGGCCGGCCGAAGGAAAAGTATTCGCCTACAACGAGGAGGAGCCGCTGAAACTGGTCCGCGGGCCCGGGTCAAACCCGTCCCAAAAGGTGAAGCCTCGGCGTGAACTATGAGTTTCGACATAGAGGGCCAGAGGCATTTCGCGTACTAAAAGCCCGACAATGTTAGCTTGAACGGCTTAAACTGAGAGTGAAATGGTTGCTTGCTGATTCTCGGGCCGCGGCTCACGCGGATGTATTGAGGAAGGTATTCGATCTCGGCGGGCACGGAATGACACGCTCGCTGGCTCAGGATATCCTCTCTCTTGACTTTTCCGAGCATGATGCGGTTCACATCGCTGAACTTAACGCGAAGGCGAACGAAGGGGCCCTCACAGAGAGCGAAGAGGCGGAACTGGAAGCGTATACTAACATCGCCGATCTTCTCGCCTTCTGGCAATCGCGAGCCAGACAGGCGTTGCAAAATCTGGCGTGAAAGATGTATCGGGTCAGGTCCGGCTGCGCGCCAAAGGTCTTTGCGAGTACTGTCATAGCCCCGAGGCAGCATTTCGAAAGCCGTTTCATATCGAACACGTGATCGCGCGGCAACATGGCGGCGCGACGGAGATGGGCAATCTGGCGCTCGCCTGCTGGACCTGCAACTTGAAGAAGGGACCGAACCTTTCCGGGTCGACTCGGAAACCGGGCAGATCACTCCGCTATTCAATCCGAGAAGTGATCGATGGGCCGATCATTTTGCGTTCAGCATAGGCACGTCAATCGCGCTCGGCATCGAGATTCGAGGGCTCACCGCTGTAGGGCGAACCCCGGTAGTCGTGCTTGGAATGAACGCAGAGTTCCGGCAGATGACGCGCTATCAGTTGTGGCGCGAAGGTACGAAGCTTTGAAGCTTCGGGGACGGTAATCGGCGGTGTGACCCCGCCCCTGATTTTGCGCCGCTGCCCGAGAAGCCTGGGCAGGTCCTTAAAATGTCATCGCACCCGCACCAGCTTCGGCTTCGACTGTCCCCACGTTTTTTTCACGGCCTCATCCAGCCGCGATTGCCGACTCGTTGACCACTGCGCGTAGTGCCGAGCGACAATCGCGCTCGTATTTCCCAGAATGGCGGCGACATCCTCAATCTCAACGCCTTTGGAGAGCAGTTCGGTGGCTAGCGTATGGCGGAACAGATGAGGGTGCGCGCGTTCAACGCCGGCGCGCTTAAAGAGGCCGTCGAGTGTGTCGCGCCAGTTGTTCACGGCCGTTTGTTTCTTGCCTTCGCCGCGCCAGAAATAAAACTGCCGGCTCGGTGTTTCGAGTTTGTCCAAGGCAGATACAAGGTTCTCGGGAAGCGGTAAATGGACGGGTTTCTTGTTCTTTGCGGTGTAGAGCAGAATGCGACCGTTTGAGACGCGATCCTTGCGCAGCAAAACCGCATCCGCTATTCGAAGTCCGGTATGAAGCAGGAGAAGAACGAGCGCGTAATGGCGCGGATGCCTCGAAGCTTCCCGGAGAATCTTTTCGATCTCGTCTTCGCTAAGCGGATCGACTTCCTTTGGAGGAACGACGGGAGCCTTGATATCAAGCGCCGGATCGAACGCCACCCAGCGCCGGCGGTATACGAAGCGCCAGATCGCTCGGAGCCGTTCGACCTGCTTTTGCGCGGTGCGGGGGCTCCAATTCCAGGAATTGAAAAACCCGTCCATGTGTTCGGGCTTCACATCCGCGATTTGGGTTATGCCCTGCTTCGCCAGATGCGCGTCCATTGCGGAAAGCAGGATTTCAAACTTGCGGACAGAGGGCTGGGATATCCTGCGGGCGACGCAATTCTCGAGGTATGCCCTGGCGGCTGCTGCGACCGTCTTACCGTCCGGCTTCGTCGCCTCAGCCAAACCCGGGTTCTGGTCGAGATCGATGTAGCCCTGTGCTTCCCACTTGTGGACGAGCACGGTGGCGGCATCCCAGTTCGTCAGGTTCAGAGCTTTTCGGACCGGTGTCTGGTTCAGGCCGATGTTGCCCTCCGTGTGGATCGGACACGAACAGCGGCGATGTTGCCGGCCTTTATTCCTGTGCGGGCATTTCGCCAGGTGGCGGCGGAAGATGGTGAGCACGCGCGAGCCTCCCTAACCGAAAAGTACCACACGTATCCCACACGCGGCCAAATATTAGGCTGTAAGTTTATGAAAAATATGGCGGAAGCCAGTGGGTGTCGAACCCACCCGCGATACGGAGTAACGCACGCCGGGTTTGAAGTCCGGGCCCGGCACCGGCCGGGATTGGCTTCCGTGGCGTATTGTAGCAGCGTGCGTTAAACTGAAGGTCGAGCAGTTCCCGCCTGATTTTCCCCGGTCGTCTAACGGTAGGACAGCGGCCTTTGGAGCCGTGAATCGTGGTTCGAATCCATGCCGGGGAGCCAATGCTTACAATCAACAACTTACAAACAATGGTGCTACCCCTCGTACAAATTTTGTACCGAGGATTCAAGGGCGTGCGATCGAAACTCATTGATGCCGTTATATATGCACGCTGAGCATCGATTCGAAATTTGGAATTAGAAAGCGTTGATACTGACTCGGGAAGTTCGCGCGGGTTGCGTTATATATATGGTTCCATCGCGCGGATGACAGACGCCGCGCTGGCCCGGGAATGCGATAAGCGGGTGGATCGTGAGATGGACGATCAGCGGCGGATCTATTACGAACTGATAGGCGCGGGGCGGCCGGCGCTGGAAGCTGAACTGATGCGCTATCGCGGGATCGTGGCGGTGGCGGAAGGCCGCTATGCATCTGGCCACTGATGCAGGCCTGCGGTGCCAAGCGTGGTATGCCATGCTGCTGCGACTGTACCGGCGACCATTTCGAGAACGGTTTGGCGAGACGATGCCTCAGACCCTTCATGACCTGTACCATGAGCATGGAGAACATTACGCATATGCCGCAAACGGGAAAGACAATGCTTCGGGTGGCGCTGGCGGCGTTGGCGGTCTGGATGGTGCCGGTGGTGGCCGCGCAGTTCGTGGAGGACTGGCACTGGGGCGTGGGCGGTTTTGTGCGGGTGTATCTCCTATTCTTCGTTACGGGGATGCTGATTGCGCTGATCGCGAGGCGGATGGGCGTGTGGTCGTACAAGGCGGGCGTCGGCGTGGCGTCGGTCGCAGCACTCGCGCTGGGGTGGTCGACGATGGTCCAGATGGCGGACTCGGGACACCCCGAGCGCCTGTGGTATCTCAGCGTGCTCCTGGTGGGATTCATTGGCAGCTGCCTGGCCCGGTTGAAGGCATCAGGATTAGCCGTCACGTTGTTCACGATGGCGGCGGTTTTGGCGCTGATCTCGGTGATGCTGCCTTCTCGTGCGCCGTCCGAGCCTGCGCTGAGAATGGCGATCGGGCATGGCGTCTACGTGGCGTTGTTTGCAGCGTCAGGGCTGCTGTTCCGCCGCGCAGGTTTGGCGGTAAAGCGCGGCAGCCACAAGGACTCACTATGAGACATTTTGCTCTTGTTGGCGGCCATGCCGTCCGCCCTCTTCGCGCCAAACCATCGAGCGACGTGGCAGGGCGCCTAATGCCTCCCAAGTTGAATTAAGGAATCCGGCTCGCTTTCAAAGATCTCCAGGAACAGCACCAACTATCAAGGAACGTTCGATAACCCTGCGAATAAGCGCCATCAGAGATCGGCAGCTGCGGAAAAACTCGGGACTCTCATTTGGCGGCGCTCAAGCTGGAAACCCTCCGTTTTCATCAGAAAATTCCGCTACGATTTGTGTACCGTCGGGGCAGCGCGCCTCTCTCGGATTCAGCTGCTATGCGCCGCTATCGCAACCGGGACGCCGCTAGCTATAGCGAGAGGCGAGTTCACTTTCACTGCGCTGGAATTGGCTCCGTTCTGTCCCTGCGGAATCGCTTGCAACGCAAACTCGCCGATAACTCCCGGACGGAACACAAGACAATGGGTCGAGCCTCCGAACTGGAAGTATCCGACCTGGTCTCCCTTCGCCACATGCTGCCCTTCATTCACCGTCACTACACAGGAAGACACCTCTGCCATTCCCACAGGCATCAGGCACATCAGCCCAATTCCGGGTTCGTCCGCGTCGATGAAAATGAGCGCCCTGGTCGCCGTGTGCGCAATGTATCCCTGCGAGTTATTCGGACCGGCTTCATCAAAGCCCTCCGATGCGGCCTCGGCGTAATATGTCCCATCCACCTGGCGAATCCGCCTGATGGTTCCCGAAACCGGACTGTGCCAGCGGTGGTATTTCTCCGCGCTCAGAAATGCCTGGTACACAGTGCCGCCCACAAACTCATCGACATACTGCCCATCGAGCATCTGCTTCAGGGAATACGGCTGCGATTTGATCCAGAAGGTATCCGTCTGTTTCACGCCAGTCGAGATCGCGAACGGCGCCGACTCGCAGGCGCTGACGATCACCTTCGGATCTTCCTCGCCACCGACGGGCCGCATCCCCGCTTTGACGGGCCGCATCCCCGCTTTGAACTGACGAATGAAGAAATCGTTCCAGGATTTGAAGCCATAGAAAGGGGCGCTGGAGTCATGGACGAACTCATCCAGATGAATGGCCTTCTGCGCCGCTTCCGACAACCAGCCGGTCGGCGTATCGTTCAAAACGTATAGCGAGTTGGGCGAATTCAGGAAATCCGTCCACACCTTCAGGATTTTCTTGAACATGGCGTTCACTGCCGGATTCGTAAAGGCGGCCTGCCCCGCCGGCGTGATCATCGGAAAATCCAGAATCGCGTTGATCGGGAAACCCACCATTTCGGTGTCGTTGAACTCCGGCGCCGTAGTCAGTACGTGGTTGATTACGCGGAGCATCTGATGGTAGTCTTTGATCTTTACATCGCCGCTGCGGTCCGGCGGGGCGAAGCGCGGCTGCTGCGCGAACATCTGGCTGAAGTACATGAACAGCACCGGGTCGCGTTCAATCAGATCCTGAAATTCCTGCACCACAGGGTGAAATGGCTTTTTGTTTTCTTCAGCCTGTTGAATGCTATTTTTCAACCAGACGTTGAGGACTGACCGATTTGAAGGCAGCCAGCGTCCCAGCCGGCTGGTGTGGCTCGCGTGTGACGGACTGCTCATAGGCCTTTTCGTCTCCGGGTGGATCAAGTTCAAGCCAGTATACATCCCGGCGAAGTCACATATTGGCGATTTTTTCGCTAATCCAGATTCCTTTGTTAAATTCTCCTGGAAATATCCCGTCCAGATCTGCTGTCACTGACGATCCGCTTCCGCAAGAAGATCCCGGAGCTCGTCCGCATTGGGGCGGTACCTCGTATACGTCGAGCGCGTTACTGTCGATGAATTGACCAGGTGCAACTTCGAGACATTCAGCTTCATCGATACCAGGTCGATCAGCCATGTAGCTTCGCCGACGTTCTCCATTGTTATTTCGATATCTGTTCCGGGCAGGACGCTGGCCAGCGGCCCGTAGACCGGAACCGGTCGGATAACAGTGCACTCGACTGCAATCGGGTGAAGGTTCTCTTTTTCGACCCAGGCTTTGCCTCTGATCCCCGTGAGCACTTTTGCCGCGCGCGTCGCGGGTACAATTCCCGGTTTCGGAGCCGCGGAAAGCGCGTAGGCCAAGCGCCCGTTTTTCAACTCTTCGCCAATTAACTGAAAATCCAGCGCACTGGGAAAATCAAGCAGAATTTCACCGTTTTCGTCTCGCTGCTTCTTCCATGCCTCGACGCGCGCCCGCCGGGCGGTCTGACTCTCATTCCCCCGGCGCTCTATTTCCTGCTTCAGCCGGAGCAGTTCCGCTTTGCGGCGATCAGGCGTCAGGGGCTGGTCGTCGTTCGCGACAGGCAGGTGATATTCGGAGCCATCGATCATGACCACTTCAAATGTCTTGCTGGTCAATTTGCCGTGCTTTTGGGTCTCATCGCGCTCGAGACACGCGTAGGACGGGTCCGCCGCCCAATCGGCCTTGAGCGCTTCAGCGGCCCGGCGGACGATTTCGTTCAGGTCCGCAGCCTCGGCTGATTGGCCGGCAAGGTACGCAGCAAAGAGTGCAATGGTGTGGATGCGCGATCGGAAAGTGGACACGTCTCTCGGAGAGATGCGAAGGATCGCCTCGCGGATGCAGGCGCGTAAAGTCGGCCCGGGTATCTTTGCGCGGCCTACGGCGGGGTTAGCATATTAAGCGCCTATGCTCCGGTTTGCGTCGTGCCTCTTCTGTCTGTTCCCGGCCGCCGCGGCGATCCCGGTTGATATGTCCGCCGTTCGTCCCGGGCCCGTAAGCGCACGCCAGACTGCCGACGGCCTGATCGTCGCGTGGGCGGACGAGAAAGGGCTGAATTGGTCTGTCGAATTCCGCGCCGACGGTAACCCGCAGGTGCTTCGCCGGGTTTCGGTCGACGGCAAATCCATCATTGAAAATGCGCAGCCTGTCTATTTCGCCGACACCGGAGTCCGGCGCGGAGGATGGGACCAGTTCTTCGATTTTCCGCCGAGTCATCCAGCCGGCATACGCCGTTTCCAGCAGGACTTCAAACCAACGTCGGTTGTGGCGCGAACCGTTGGCAATCGCCTGGAGATTGCTTTCAGCGGCATGAATCTCGGAATCTTTTCCGGGGCCATTGTTTACACCGTCTACCCGGGAAGCCGCCTCATCAAACAGGAAGCGGTCCTCTCGAACAGCGCGGAAAACGTTGCCTATTTTTATGACGCGGGCATCGATTATCAACCAACCGAAGACCGGCGTCCCGGCAACAACATGGAGACCGAGGTTACGAGCTTTAGTCCAGACGACTCATCACTGCGCGCGTTTCGCGTCCCTCTGGTTTCCGAACGCAATCCGGTAGCGGTCAAATACCGCGCCCTGGCTGCGAAAACCGCCAGCGGCAGTCTGGCGGTCTTTCCGCCTCCTCATCAATACTTTTTCGCCCGCGACTTCACCTCCAACATGGGCTACACATGGGTGCGCTCCTGGCGCGGCCACGTCGGACTGGGCATCCGGCAACTGCCCGACGACAACAGCCCGTACTATCCGTGGATGAACGCTCCGCCAGGCACACAGCAGCGAATGGGCCTGTTCCTCCTGCTTTCCGGCGGCCCGGCGGCGGCAGTTCTCTCGGATGTTCTCGCTTTTACGCATAGCGACCGGTTTGTTCCGCTGCCCGGTTTCAAAACGGTCGCGCCGCACTGGCATTTTGCTTTCACTGAACAGGCGATCGCCGGGGGGCCGAACTGGATTCCGCCGTGGAAGCCGGTCCTGCGGGACATGGGAGTCAACGCCGTCCTCATCATGGACTTTCACGGAGACCTGCATCCGCAGGACCCCGGGCCCCTCCGTTTCGCGGAACTGCGTCGCTATTACGAAATGTGCCGCACTCACTCGGCCAGCGACTTTCTCATCATTCCGGCGGAAGAGGCCGATGTCTATTTTGGCGGCCATTGGGCGCTGGCCTTTCCGAAGCCCGTGATGTGGGCGATGAAACGCGACTCGGGCGAATGGAAATCAACCGACCCGGCCTACGGTACGACATATAGGATCAAAGATGCCTCGGAGCTTCTCAAAATGGTGCGTGACGAAAACGCCTTCGTTTACGAAACGCATCCCCGTACCAAGGGGTCAACGGGATTTCCCGATCAGATCCTCGACACCGCATGGTTCCAGGACCCGCATTATCTGGGCACCGGCTGGAAGGCGATGCCGTCCGATCTTTCGTCTCCCCGGCTCGGCGAGCGCGCCTTCAAAGTCGCCGACGATCTTGCGAACAAGGGATTCCGCAAGAAAATGTTCGGCGAGGTCGACGTCTTTCAGCTCGATCGTACGCACGAACTCTATGCGCACATGAACGTGAATTACGTTCGCATGAACACCCTGCCCACCTGGCACGACTATTCGAAGGTGCTCGACGCTCTTGCCCAGGGCGACGGCTTCGTCACTACAGGCGAAATTCTTCTGCCCTCGGTTCAATGGAGCGCGAGCGGCGCCAACCTGCGGGTCAATGCTGCCGTCCGATGGACGTTTCCACTCGCGCTGGCCGAAATTGTCTGGGGCGACGGGCGCGAAACGCATCACAAAACGATCGATCTCGATGCAAGCACGCAGTTTGGTTCGCAAGCGTTCACGTGGGCCCTCGACGAGCCCACGTGGAAATGGGCGCGGCTTGCCGTCTGGGACGTGGCCGGCGACGGCGCTTTCACCAATGCGTTCTGGCGCTCGGAAAACCGTTAATATTGCGCAGCGCTCAGTGAACGATCGGCGGATTTCTGACGCAGCTTTTCAAGGATTTCCGCGACCCGTCTACGTCCCTGCTCGTTCCAGTGCCTGTCCACGATCCGGTAATCGTCCTGACCGAGGTGATCCCGGCCGGCGACAAACGTAACCCCCAGTCTGTCGCAGATTTCCGATATCCTCAGGTCCGGAAGCGCTGGATCAAAGGGGTCCGGAGCGGAAGACCATTCCCGCAGCCCCTCCAGATCGTCTGGGCTCAGTTGGGCGCGGTCCGGCACCGTAAAAACGCACAGGCGCGCTGCATGGACGACGCAGAGCGACTGGGCCTCGCGGATGAGATGCGCGCATGCGGAATCGGCCCGCCCGGCGATATACGTCGCGGAACACATGTCGGCCAGCATCTCGCGGATATGCTGATCATGCCATTCCTGGGATTTGTAGTGACGCGTCTTTGCGCTGAGGTGACTCGCCTCAATTCGACAGTCGCCTTCTATGTTGACGCGGCGAAGGAACGGCGCGGTGTGGTTCTGCATATAGGGATGCAGATTGTCCCGGAGATCATTGCAGAGAAATCCGAACCACACGATGAGCTTGCCCTTGATTTCACAATATTCACGTAAGACAAGCAGTTCCTGAATTGTCGACGATCCAGGACGTATCCCGAGAGCGGCATCCAGATCGAGTTCTCTTCGATCCTAATGAAAGTTCTCGACGAGCATGATGTTACTTCCTGGTTGATCGATCTGGCTGTAGAGCAGCGTCCGGCCATCCGGAGAAACTCCCAGTCCGAGGTCCAGTGCTTTGGTCTTCACAAGCTGTGTGGTAGTGCCCGTCGCAAAACTCAGGAACTGGACCGATGCCGTGTAATACCTCCCGATGTGAGGAGTGAAATAGATGCCCTTATCAGTCACGTCATAATTCACGCCGTACACGTCGGGCACGACCTCCATCTCCTCACCGCCGTCCACTGGCATTCTCCACAGCCCTCCGTTTCCCTCCCGTTTCACGTAATAAAGCGACTTGCCGTCCGGTGACTCGAGCGGTCCGGAGCCGCCGCCATGGGTTACCTGCTCCGGCGCGCCCCCGACTGCTGGAACTTTCCAGACCTGTTGGGAGCCGGAACGGCGGGATGAGAAGTAAATCCATCGACCGTCGCGCGACCAGCTTGCCGAATAGCCATCTCCTGGCGCCGCCTGGCGGGGCTGTCCACCGTCCGCCCCGATCACATAAATGTGAATCGTGCCGCCCGTATCGGAATCGAAGACGATTTTCTGGCCATCGGGCGACCAGCGCGGGCTGGCCGTGGTAGGCCCGGCCATTGAAGTAAGGGCCGTGGCTTGCGAGCCGTCCCGGTTTGCCGTCCAAACCTGCGTGGTTCCACTCCGGGATGAATAGAAGGCAACCCGCTTACCATCCGGAGAGAATTGCGGAAAAACATCGCGAAAAGAAGAGGAGAGGGCTCGGTCCAGCGAGGCTGTCCGCGTCATCAAATCCACCGCCCACAAATTGCTGTCCGCAGATCCGGTTTGGTAGGCCAGACGGCTTCCACGCCGGGAAATGGTTGGACCGTAGGCAGAGGAGCCGGTTCCCGGTATGGCGTGCTCCGGGGCGCCGCGCCTGGTGGAGGTCCGGAACAGTGTGGAGACGTTGTTCGCAGTCGACGCAAAAACAATTTCGCGAGTGTCCGGCAACCAATCGGCCTCTGATACGAACGGCTGGTGTTGGTCAACGAGCCGCGGATCTCCTTCGGGCTCCATTGCCGCCGAAAGCGCAAGAACGAATAATCTCGAGGAGTTGGCCACCCGAAGAAACAACAACTGGCGGCCGTCACTCGAGAGAGCCGGCCGACCGTCCCCTAACGACTCCGGACTCGGGTGAGTCAGGGCCTTTGGTTCTCCTCCATCAAGCGGGACCAGCAACAGCCTATTGGGCCGACCGGTAGATTCCGCCGCTGAAACGACCAGTGCTTGGGAATCGCTGGTCCAACACAGCGATTCAAGCGGCAGGGAAGCTTCCCTGGCATTGTTGTGAAACGTCCCGATGCCCCGCTCCTGGCCTCCGAGGGCGGGGACGACGATTACAGAAAAGCTATCGATTTTCGCCGTTATCCTTACAAAAGCGATCCACCGGCCATCGGGTGACCAACGGGGGAAAGAATCATACGCGGGATTGCTGGTGAGGCGCAAAGGCGCCCCTGCGCCTATGAGCTTCACATAAATATCAAAGTTGTCTTCCGCAGGTCCGTTCCAGGAAAAAGCGATCTGGCTTCCGTCCGGCGAAAAACTCGGAGACATCTGGTTGCCGGGGTAACTGGTGATCGGCACAGGGGTGTATAACGCCGAGGGAACCGTCGGAAAAAGGGAGAACGATCGCCAGATCCCTGCTGCGGCCATGCCCAGGACCACTGCGCCCGCTGCCGTCCAGACTAACGGCCGCGAACGCCGGGCCGCCGGAGTCGCCCTCGATATATTCCCTAGGGCGCACGAATCAAAGTCCTCTTTCAGTTCCTCCAGAGTGACCTTGAGATCGGCAGTGTGCTGAAACCGGCGCGCCGGATCTCTACGAAGGCACCGCATGATGACTCGCGATAGCTCGGGCGGAAGATCGGCTCGTAGAGCGGCAGGCGATTTGGGCTCGTCCCGAAGGATGGATGCCAGCACGGCGGATTTGGAATCCCCGGTGAAGGGCCGGAGGCCGGTCGTCATCTCAAAAAGGACCGCCCCGAACGAGAAAATATCGGACCGCGCATCCACCGGCTTGCCCTCGACCTGTTCCGGCGACATGTAGTACACCGTTCCGACCACGGCGCCATCGTCGGTGAGGGCCTTCAGGGTTTGGGTCGCATCATCCTGCGACGGTGTGGGCTGGCTGAACTTCGCCAGTCCAAAGTCCAATAGCTTTAGCAGACCATCCCGCGAAATCATGATGTTCGAGGGCTTCAAATCCCGGTGAACAATTCCGGCCGCGTGTGCCTTGGCGAGTGCGTCCGCGGCTTGCACGGCTCGACCGAGGATCTCACCGATCCGCATACCGCCACGCGGGATGAGCTGGTCCATGGTTTTGCCATCCACAAACTCCATGACGATATAGTCGACGCCGTCTTCGGAGCCGACATCGTAGACGGTGACGATATTGGGGTGGTTCAGCGCCGATGCGGCCTTGGCTTCGTGGAAAAAGCGCATTTTTTGCGCCGCATCGGCCGTTCTCTCCGGGGACAGTATCTTAATCGCTACGACGCGATCGAGACGCGTATCCCTCGCTTTGTACACCTCTCCCATTCCGCCCGCGCCGATGGACAGCAAGATCTCGTACGGGCCCGTGCGGCTTCCTGGGACCACAGGCATTGGAGTGCCTACTGATTCTAGCTTGAGAAATGGCGGAACGGCATCGAGAGCAGATCACGCCAAACTAGAAGTTGGAATGCGGAACGCAGGCCAGTTGGCCGCATGAACCGGGGTCGGTTCCGAACGGTTCGCGCGCCAAACTGGACATTGTGCCAGTTCAGGCATTCAGCCCTGAATCTAATGGAAGAGTGGCCGACAAACCACTCGGAATCCAGCCGGCCATATCCACGCATAGCGCGCTTTCCCTCAAGCTGACTGCGCCATGCCCGACTGCGAGACTGTCGTGCAGTTCGGGCACTCCGATCGCCACCAAAGAGGTAGAATCGTTCTCTTGTTCTCTCAGGGGGCCTCATCATCGCAAAATCTCAAACCCATACCCGTGTAATCGATCGACCCTTGTTCGGCCATCCCAAGGGACTGTTCTTTCTTGCCTTCACAGAGGCTTGGGAGCGTTTTTCTTTTTATGGAATGATGGCACTGTTGGTTCTCTACCTGGTGAACCAGCTCTTGCTGCCTGGGCATATCGAGAACATTGCCGGGTTCGCAGGATTTCGCGGAACCGTCGAGAGGCTTATGGGGCCACTTTCGCCCGTCGCCCTGGCTTCGCTGATTTTCGGACTCTATTCGGGGTTTGTCTACTTCACGCCGGTCTTCGGCGGTATGATAGCCGACCGCTGGATCGGACAACGCAACGCCGTAGTGATCGGCGCACTGTCGATGAGCGCCGGCCATATTGCCATGGCTTTTGACCGGACATTCCTGTTGGCCTTGTTGCTGCTCGTCGTCGGCTCCGGCTTCCTGAAAGGAAATATCGCGAGCCAGGTAGGCGGTCTATATGATGACGATGCGCAGCGAACCAGGGGTTTTGCCATCTTCAGCATGGCAATTAACTTTGGCGCTCTCTTAGGGCCTGTGGTGTGCGGCCTTTTGGCCCAGTACTATGGAGCAGGGATCGCGGCAGCGATTTTGGCGAGTTCCCCGGGTTCACCTCGACGGGCCGCCTGTTGCCGCCATACCCAGAAGAGCACCGGTACGGCAAGAATGGACGCCAGCGGGTCAATTTGCGCCACCGGAATGGGCGTGGCGTTCCTCTATTACTGGCCCCCGCTGCTGGCGCTCGTCTCGCGGGTCGCCCCAGCCCGCGTCAGCGCCACCATGATGGGTATCGCGTACCTGTCCCTGTTCCTGGCAAACAACATTATCGGTTGGATTGGAGCGTTCTACGAGCGAATGGGCCCTGTATCGTTCTGGTTGCTGCATGCGGCGATCGCCTGCACGGGCGGCCTCTTGATCCTGATCTTCGGAGGCGTGCTCAGGCGGGCACTGGAATCGAGCACGCTTCAGCCGATGCGGGCAGCTACGAAGGCTGTCGGGGTGGAAGGTTAATCGCAAGCGGCCGGTCTAATATGCGTCATTCGCGTGGAATTGTCTGAGAGCAGACCACATGAGCGTAAAGTCGCCATGACGTACACGTGCTCTGACCGGATTGCTCCTGGTTTTGAATACTACCGGCGCGGAACGCTGTCCTTATATGCCGCCCTCGACGTGAGGACGGGCAAGGTTCAGGGCAAGACCGCGGCCCGCCATAGCAGTGCCGAATTCATCACCTTCCTGACCGAGGTCGTGGAGGAGAACCCGCAGCCCAGGGAGATTCAGATCGTACTGGACAATCTGTCGGCCCACAAAACCAGCGCCGTCAAAGAGTTCCTCGACAAAGAATCCTCGCCTGCGCTTTCACTTCACCCTGACTTATTCGTCATCGCTAGATGCTGACTCTGCTCGCCGGCGTGGATCCGATGCGGCGCGGATCCGTTTTGCTGAGTTCAGGCTCGAACTCCGATCTGATTTGAGACATCACTCCTCCCGCCGGCGTATCGTGGTCAAGGACCGCTCCACGAAGTATAACTTTGAACCTCTTCGGGGTTCTTATCGCATCTCGAGAAAACTCTGACGGTTGTATCGAATCGCTATCGTTTCAGGTTGGCGCCCGCGAACTTTTATTCGTCCTTGGCGATGGCCTCTCGAATCAAACGCGGGTAACGCGCCAGAACGCCTCTTTTCGCTGCTAGCCAGAGCTGTAATTGGGCGAGATCCGCCTCCGCCGCCCGCAATGCCAGGTCAATCGCCCCGGGGCCGCCCGGTACAGTTCGCTTTTCAACAAAGCGCCGGGCATCCAAAGCCGACTCAAGGTCTTCCCTCGACAACCCCAATTCCCTTCCCACCAGAGCCGGCGCGAGATCCCGAACGGCGGCCGCGACGCCCGTCGCGTTGTATTGGTTGTTCAGTTTCCGAACCGCCGCCGAAACCAGATGATGCGCAGTCCGAAAACTGAGCCCTTCCTCGCGCACCAGCGTGTCTGCAAGTTCCGTCACCGTAAGGAAATCGGCCGCTGCGTGCTCCGCCATCCGGGATGTCTGAAACTCGGCCTCATCCAGAATTCCCGTCAGCAACCTGAGCGCCCGACGTGCGCTCGACGTCATTGTGAAGACGAGCGGCTGGATGTCATCTTCGGAGTCATTAATATCCCCAAATGGAGTGTTGTGCACGCAGGTAAAAACCGCCTGCGCTTCACTGAGCGCCCGGCTCCCGAGTATGCGCGTATGCTCCAGCGGAACCGGATTTCGTTTCTGAGGCATAATACTCGAAATCTGCGTCCACGCGTCGCTGAGCCGAACGAACCCCAGAGCGGGATTGCACCATAGCAGCAAATCCTGCACGAACTTGCCAAGACTCGACATCGCGCAGGCCACCACGCCGGCCAGTTCAGTTAAATAATCGGTCGCCGCGATCGCGCCATACGAATTCAACTGCAGGCCCTCGAAACCGAGCAACTCTGCCACGTACTCGCGATCGATTGGAAAACCAGTGGTCGTAATCGCGCACGCCCCCAAAGGCGAACGATTGATCGTCGCGAACGCCGCCTGCAGACGAACTTCATCCCTCGCAACTACCTCCGCATAGCCCATCAGATAATGCCCCAGGGTCGTTGGCTGGGCAGGCTGCGTATGCGTATAGGCGGGCATCAGGGCCTCAGCATGTTGCTTCGCCAGCTTCAGCAATACTCCGTGCAGATGCGAGATGTCCGCGAGAATCTCCAGAGCTTCGGAGCGCAGCCGCATCCTGTATAACGCTATGCAGATGTCATTCCTGCTGCGCGCAGTATGCATGCGGCCCGCGTGTTCCGCCCCCGCAATCGTTTCGAGACGCGCCTCGACAAGGAAGAACAGATCCTCAAACTTCCCGTCATAGGAAGTATTGAGAACATCCGCGCGCTCCAGTCGATCGAGCGCATCCAGACAGGCGCGCGCCGACGAAGCGGGAATAATTCCCTGCCTCGCCAGCATCAACGTATGCGCGTAATGAACTTCGAGGAGCGCCTCGAAAAACAACTGTTGGGCGTCTCGAAAGTTATGACTCAGAACCGTTTCGGCGTAAACCGGCGCGGGAAATTCGTGCTGCAATTACCAGTCTAACCGCACCCCGAGCTGAACAATCCTGCTTTCCAGCACCGTCGAAGTCGGGGTCAGCGTAGTTGGAATCGTCGCCGCGCCGGTTGCATCCACGGTCAGCGTGCTGTTGTACGCAGTAATGTTCTTATGGTTGAAGATGTTGTTGACTTCCGCAAAGAACTTCGGCTGAAGCCGCTCCCACAACGTAAAGAACGTGCGCGTATAGCGGGCGTCGAACTGATAGATGTTGGCGCCGCGCGCGGAGTTGCGCGCGATAAACAGCGGGCGGCTGGTAGCCAGCGTATCGTTGTTCAGGTTCTTATTCGCCACGAAGCTCACTTCGTCACCCGACGACACATTCGCCAGCAGCGACAGCTGATTGCCGTTCGCCAAATGCCGCCAGAACCCGTTCGAGATCTTGAACGTCGGTTGCAGGAATATGCTCGCGGTTAACGCCTGTGGACGATTTACAGTACTGTTGCCACGATCGCGGCCGCGGTTCGTTGTATCTTCGATGGCCGCGTTCTGCTCGAAGCTGTTCGCATCGGGCGCGTCGCTAATCGTGTGCGACCAGGTGTAAGAGATATTCGCCGACACGCCCGATGAGAACTGGTGCTTGTAATGCGCAACCAGCGCCTCGTAATCCGCTATCGCTCCGATATCCTGCAGCGTGATATTTCCGAACTGGGGATAGACTCGCGAGGAGACCGAAGTCGAGAAAATCGGCCGCCCGTCGGCCAGTGCCCCTATCGGATTCGTCAGATTCAGATTCCGCAGATAGCCCTGATTGCGGGCTCCCGTATGCGTGAAGCCGACCATAAAACTGTCGTTCTTACTCAATTGCCGCTCAACCTGCAGATTCGCGTTGAGCGTATAGGCGTTTTTGAAATTCGGCGTGACCGTCGTGATCGCGGGCGTAACCGGAGCCGCCCCGGCGATAAATGCCAACTGTGTCGGGAAGGACGGCGCCCCAGCGGAACTGGGCGAAAGCGTGGCCACAAACGATTTAGACGATCCGTCATTCACGAGCGCGTTGTACCAGAGATTTGTCGGAGGCGCTTCATAGAACATCCCGGCATTCGCGCGCACCACGGTCTTCGGATTCACAGACCAGGCCACCCCGAGCCGAGGCGCAAAATTCGCGTTGGGCGTTCGGAAATGCTGGGTCCATGCGAACGGCGCATTCGCCTCGCCCGGGGGCCCTGCGAAACGGTCATAGCGCACGCCGTAGCTAAAGGTCAGATTGGGACGCACCTTCCAGGAGTCCTGCGCAAAGAAGTCCTGGAAGAACGACTTGTAGTGCGTGCCAGGCGTTCCCAGAACCGTCGCATACGTACTGTACGACTTCGGGTTCACGCCTGACTCCGCCATCAGATACGAATTAATGTCCGGGAACGTGTAGCGGCTGTAGACGTTGCCGATCTGATTATCGTTGATCGCCTGGAAACCGTATCCGGCCTTGAAGGTGTGGTCGCCGCGAATCCACGTCACGTTGTCGCTCAGACTTGGAATCTTTTCCGCGAAGTGATCCCCGATCGAACTCGATCCGCCAAAGGTCGCGATTCCGCTGATCACGATCTGGACGCCCGTGCCGGTGATCGGATTCGGCAGATGCGCTTCATTGCGGTAAGGATCCGAAGCGCGAAACTCGTTCAGCAGGTTTGGCGTGAAAGTCGAGAGCAACTGGAAGCCCGCGATATGTGCGCGGTCCCGAAAATCCGCCGCCACATCCAACGCATTCTTCCCGCCCACAGCCGTGTTGAACGGATATGTGTTGCGGAAGTAGTTATACCGGAAGAATGCCTGATGCTTTTGCGTAATAATCCAGTCCACCCGGATGTTCAGAAACTGCGCATGCTGAACGGAAGGGGCGATCGCCAGCAGGCTGGGATCGAGTCCGATCTGCGCCGCCTGATTCGGATCGATCGTGTTCGCCACCGGCAAACCGCGCGTGAGGTGTTCATAGCCGGCGAAGACAAACAGCTTGTCTTTAATGATGCGGCCGGAACCGTTAGCGGCGTAATCGGTCAGCGTCAGATTCGGCTTCGGCTGGTTCGCCGCAAGCAGCGTTGGCCGCGCATTCGCGTCGATCGGCCGCCCGATGTAGTAGAACTCGGCGTGCGTCGTGTTCGAGCCCGAGTTCGTAATTACGTTGAAGATGTCGCCGGAGGTGCCGCCGAACTCCGGAGCAAAGCTGTTCGAAACGGTCTGAACCTCGCGCACATAAATATCGGAGATCGGGAATAAACGAAGCCCGTATCGGTCGCTCTCCGTATTCACCATCCCGTCCATCTGGTAATTGATCCGGTCCAATAGCCCGTTCGTGTTGAGAGTTCGCGGAATGCCGAGTTCCGGGTTCGGATGCCCGCTCACGCCCGGCTGAAAAATGATGAAGTTATACGGATTTCGCGACGTCAGGGGAAGGTTGTCCACCTCCTCATGCCCGATCGTGCGCCCGGTTTCGAGCCGGCTCGGCTCGAGCACGGGAGCGCCGCCCGTCACTTCAATCGAAGTGCTCACCTGGCCCACTACCAGCTTCGCCTCGATCTCGGCCTGCGTGCCCGCGTTGAGAACGATCCCCGTCTCCCGCAAGGTTTCGAACCCCGCCTTCGTCACCGTCACCGTCCAGGTCCCCAGCGGCAGGTTCGGAAAGACGAAATAGCCGTCCTCGGGAGTCTGGAATGACCGCGCTGAACCCGTGTCCGGGTTGGCCGCCTCCACAGACGCGTCGGCGACCGGGGCGCCGCCCGGATCCACCACGCGCCCTCGTATCGTGCCGTTGATCGCCTGCGTCTGCCCGAAAACCGCGCCCGCGAGGAGCGCAAAAAGCGCGGCGGCGCGCGCCAACTGCTCAGCCGCCCGAATCGAATTGGAACCCATGCTTATCTCCCCCCTCAAGTCGAAATGAACTGCAAGCGCAACGCGGCGTCGAACGGGACCTGCATTTTCCCGAAAAGCCCGGCCTAAGTGCGTGGCGACGAGGACCCTTATGGCAAACTATTCTAACGATACGCTCAGTTGCGTGTGTCGTTTTTTCCGGAATCACCTATGAACCCGCTTCGGACCCGATTTCTCTATGCTTCGACCGCCGTCGCCATGCTGGCAGCCGGATTCGCGGTCCACAAGCTCCGCGCCGAAGCCGACGCTCTCCCCATCGCGCCCGACCGTGGCGCCTCCCAAATGGCGCGTCTGCTTCGCGAAATTCGCACGCGCGCCAGTCTCGCGCTGGTCGTCGCTCACCCCGACGATGAAGACGGCGGCATGCTCGTTCAAAGTTCGCGGGGCGAGGGCGTCCGCGCCATCCAGCTCACGCTGAATCGCGGCGAAGGTGGCCAGAACGAGATGTCGGCCGATACTTACGACGCCATGGGCCTTGTCCGGACGCAGGAGCTCCTTCAGGCCGACCGCTACTACGGTGTCGATCAGTACTGGACCCGGGTGATCGATTACGGCTTCTCCAAGACCCGCGAGGAAGCGCTCGCAAAATGGGGCCATGACCGCGTTCTCTCCGATGTGGTCCGCGTGATCCGCATGACCCGCCCACTAGTGATCACATCGGTCTTTACCGGCAATGCGACCGACGGGCACGGCAATCATCAGGTCGCGGGTCAGATGGCGCAGGAGGCCTGGCTTGCTGCGGGCGATCCCGCGAAGTTCCCGGAACAGATTCAGGAAGGCCTTCGTCCCTGGTCTCCGCTGAAGGTCTATGCGCGATCTCCCTTCTTCGACATCACGAAGGAGGGCATGTATGACTACGCGATCGATAAGTATGTGCCGGTTCGTTTCTTCGACTACGTCGCGCAGAAATGGTCGACTGAGAAGCCCCCGGTTAATCTGACCATCGACGAGGGCAAGCTGATCCCCGCAACTGGCCTCACCGCTACGCAGATTGCGCGTGAAGGTTGGGGCCTGCAGAAATCGCAGAACGGCGGCGGCACGCTTCCGGTGCCCTCGCCGTCGTCGGTTACCTACCACCGCTATGGTTCGCGCGTGAAGACCACCGACCAGGAGAAGAGCCTCTTCGATGGGGTGGACATCACGCTCGAAGGAATCGCCGGCCTCGCTACGGGAGATACGCACGCGCTGAGAAGCGGCCTCGCAGCGCTATCGGCGAAGGCAGATCAGGCCTTCGCCCAATACTCGCCTGAGAAGCCGGCCGCCATCGCGCCGATCCTTGCGGACGGGTTGAAATCGGTTCGGCAACTCATCGCGGATGTTCGCGCCGGCAGTCTCGCCGAACCGGGCAAAAGCGATGTGTTATTCGAACTGAACGTGAAGGAGAAGCAGTTCGGGCAGGCGCTCGCCGCATCTCTCGACTTGTCGCTTCAAACCGCCGTGTCATCTCAGGTCAAGCCGCCGGAAGGCGACGGACGGGGCGGAGGGCGTGGACGAGGCTTCGGCCTCAACCGCAATACCGCGTTCACCATGGCGATTCCTGGTCAGGCTTTTGCGGTTGAAGCCACTGCGTCCGATCTCGGCGCCGAACCGGTATCGCTCGACGATGTCTCGCTCGTTCCGTCAGACGGCAAGGACTGGAGCGCCCAGCATCAGGGCAACCCCTCGCACAGCCTCACGCCGGGTAAGCAGGAAATGTGGCGCATGGCCGTCAAAGTCCCGGCGGACGCCACCATCACCCGTCCTTATTACAAACGCGATTCTCTGGAGCAGCCCTATTACGACATTCTGGACCCGCGCTACCTTAATCTCCCGACAGCGCCGTATCCACTGATGGCTCGTGCGCGTTTCAGTTATCACGGCGTGCCGTTCGTGATGGAGCAGGTAGTTCAGACTTCGGAGCGCGTCGCGGGCATCGGTCAGATGCTGGAGCCACTGATGGTGGCGCCGGCGATCTCTGTAGGATTCGGCGTTCCTGCGGGCGCATTGCCGCTCACGGCGAAATCCTTCGCGCTGACCGCAACCGTTCACAGCAACGTCAAAGGACCGGCGCAGGGCACTCTGCATCTGACGCTGCCCACTGGTTGGCGTTCGGAACCCGCCGAGGCGCCTTTCAGCATGGCTCGCGACGGCGAAGACCGCGTCATTTCTTTCAGCGTGATCCCCGCTGGCCTGAGTCCCGAGACTTACAAAATCTCCGCTACGGCGGAATACCAGGGCCATCAATACGCCGAGGGCTATCGCATGGCCGGATATCCCGGCGTTCGCAATTATCCTTTCTACTCACCCGCCACTTATCGCGCTACCGCCGTTGACGTGAAGACCGTCTCAGGCCTCCGCCTGGGTTATCTCCCCGGCACCGGCGACGAAGTCCCCCGCGCGATTGAAAATCTGGGTTACCAGGTGCGCGTGCTCGCCGCAACCGATCTCACGCAGGGTGACCTCTCCAGCTACGACGCGATTGTTCTTGGCGTTCGCGCCTATGCCGTGCGCGCCGATTTAAAATCCGCTAACGGCCGCCTGCTCGATTACGTCCGCAACGGCGGCGTGCTGATCGTTCAGTACAACCTGCAGGACTTCGATCATAACTACGGTCCTTATCCGTTCGAACTGGGCTCAAATCCGCAGAAGGTTGTCGACGAAGCCTCGGCGGTCAATTTCCTCGATCCGAATCACCCGATGTTCACATGGCCGAATCGCATCACGCCCAACGACTTTAAGGGCTGGGAAGAAGAGCGCGGCCACGGCTTCATGAAGAGCTGGGACAAACAATACGCCTCACTGGTCGAAACCCATGACCCCGAACAGGATGACCAGAAAGGCGGCCTGCTCGTCGCGCGCTACGGGAAAGGCTTCTATGTGTATGATGCTTTCGCCATTTACCGGCAACTGCCCTCCGGAGTGGCTGGAGCGTATCGGCTCTTAGAGAATATGATTTCGCTCGGCAAGAACCCGGCTTACAACTGAGCTACCGGCTTGCTACTGAGCTAAAAGCTGAGCCCGTACCCAAACTCAAACATGGTCTGATACCCCGCATCTCCGCGGTGAAGACTGGTGGAACTCATCTTTGGCCAGGTGAAGGACAACTTGCCGGAGGGCTTATAGCCCCCAAAGAGCACATCCGCGACTCCATCGCCCTCGCTCCCCGGTAGCCATGCCGCAACGATCGCGTCTGCGTTTCCCGCAATATCTTCGATGAAAACCGGCCTCCCGGAAAGAATGACCGCTACTACCCTCGATCCCGCGTTCTTCAGGTCCGCCACGACCTTGATGTCTTCCGGTGCAAGACGGAGATTGTCCGTATCACCGAAACCTTCCGCGTAAGGTAATTCCCCGATGACGGCAATCGCCACCGGCGCTCCGTTGGCGCCCGATGCATCGGCAGACGCTGTGATTCGCGTGCCCGTCGAAACCGCGCGCTTCACAGCTTCGAGGATCGTCGTGCCCTGTGTTGGACGACCACTCGACCCCTGCCATTTGATAGTCCACCCGCCACATTGATTGCCCAGGTCGTCAGCCGATTTGCCCGCCACATGGATGTGCGCGGTATTCTTCGCCAGCGGAAGCAGCCGGTTGTCATTCTTCAACAGCACAAGCGACGCGCGCACGCATTCCCTTGCCACGGCCCGGTGTTCGGCCGACCCGAACCCCTTATGCAGGCTGCGGTCGGCCAGCGGTGAGCGCCGCGGGTCCATAAGGCCCATGGCAAACTTGACGCGGAGGATGCGCCGCACCGCATCGTCAATCCGCGCCATGGGTATTTTTCCTTGCTGGACGACCTGTTTCAGCGCGCCGAGAAATTCCACGTATTTATCGGGAATCATCACCATGTCCATGCCGGCGTTAACAGACGTGGCAATCTGCTCTTTGTAGTCGCCAGGAAGCTGATTCAGCGCAGCGTAGTCGGAGATCAGGAAGCCTTCGAACCCCAGTTCCTTCTTAAGAATGCCGGTCAACAGACGCTCGTCACCAGAACACTTCACACCGTTCCAACTGTTGTAGGACGGCATGACCGATGCGACGCCGGCCTTTACAGTGGCTTCGTAGCCGGGCAGATGAACCTTCCGAAGCGTAGCTTCGTCTATTTTTGCGTCGCCCTGGTCCAGCATGCGCGGCGCTCCCTTGCGCATGACATTTCCGGTACCCCACGTCGTGCCGCCGTCCGCTACGTAATGCTTCGCGCAGGCCAGAACGGAAAGCCGGTCATCAAGAGACTTGCCCTGCAAACCCCGCACCGCAGCTACCGCAAGCGTTCGGACCACATCCGGAGATTCGCTGAATCCTTCATACGTCCGACCCCAGCGGATATCCTGCGGCGCCGCGACACAGGGCGCGAATGCCCAGTTTGCGCCCGTGGCACGGACCTCTTCGGCGGTGATCCGCGCCGCGCGTTCCACCAACTCGGCGCTGCGCGCGCATCCCAGCCCGATGTTGTGCGGGAAGATGGTCGCTCCGATGACGTTGTTGTGGCCGTGAACCGCATCGATCCCGTAGAGGATTGGAATTCGCAGGCGCGTGGTCAGAGCGACCTTGTGACACTCATCGATTAAATCGGTCCATGAGGCGAGATCGTTCCCCGATTTGGGATCGGAATCCCCGCCACTCAAGACCGATCCGAGGGCGTAAGTCTTGATATCGCCGCGGCTCTTCAGGAATTGCTGGTCTGCCTGCGCCATCTGGCCGATCTTTTCATCGAGAGTCATCGACCCCATGAGCTCGCCGATCCGCCGGTCGAACTTAGAAAGGGGCGTCGTAGTCGCGGCCGCGCCCATTGCGGGCCCTAGCGAAACAACGCTGCATGCGGTCAGAAACTCGCGGCGTGATGAGGGCATACGGCATACCAGTATGCACTCGGCCAATCCGGAGGTCCAGTGTGGAACTTAGTTACGTCCGAAGAGTTGTACGCGAGGGCTATTGTTGCCCCGGCGGCCACCGCTGTACCAAAGTTCGACGCTGCGGATGCGCCGTCGGTCGCCGGGCAGATCAACCCACTGCGTGCTGCCGCCCGGATCGACCCGGTATTGCATCGGCAGGACCTCATTCTGCCCGTTGTCGTAGTGCACGACAATTCTCTGAAAGTTCACCGAGCCGCCCTGCACTCGTAGCTGGATCGAGCGGAATACCTGATCGTTCCCAACTGAAATTTCGTCATGGTCCGACGAGCCGTCAACATTCGCCTGTCCGAGATATGCTTCTCCACCGCGGTATCCGCCACGCCTGCCTTCCCCATAGTCACCGCCGTATCCGCCTCCGCCGCCGCTCCAGGTGATATCGAACGTGTATCCCTCGCTACCGGCTTTCGGATCGTCGATCCGGACAACCGCCGGCCCGCCATCGCCGGCCGGACGCACGAGTTGCTGATTGCCACGCCCGTCGATTCCCTGAAATCGGAAGCCGTACGGACGCTCGGGCATCGCCTGATTACACTGAAACCGGCGAAACGTGGAGGGACGCCCGCTGATCGTGCGAATGAATGCGTTCGTTCCGCGGATCTCGATCTCCGCGGAATCGTCGACGACAACCTCGATCGTGCACTTGCCCTCGCCGGAGCCGCCCCGGATTTCCGCGGCCCGCCGGTCCGTCACCCGCTGCCCCCACAAGCTTGCGACTGCCGCGGCTCCGAGAATCATCAAACGACCGCCCATAGTGTGCCCGCATTCATGCTCCCATGCTTCGGCGCATGGCGAAGATCCCCGGGAATAAAATCGCGCGATTTCAGTCCTGTCAGATGGAGGGCCTCTGATGGACAGGCTTCGCTCGTTACGAAAAGAAGATGACGGCATCGACCGGCGCGGGTTTCTGCGCTGCATGGCATGGGCTGGCGCGGGAGTCGTGTGGTCAATCGCGGGTGGTATTCCCCGATCCGAGTTGCTGGGGGAAACAACCGGTGGCGAACTTCAGTTTGTGCAGATCAGCGATAGCCATATCGGCTTCAACAAACCGGCGAATTCAGATGTCAATGCCACGCTCCGGATCGCGATTGAAAAGATCAATGCGCTGCCGCAAACACCGGAGTTCCTGATTCACACCGGCGACCTTACGCACACCGCGAAACCAGCCGAATTCGACACGCTCACCGGCCTGTTACAAGAGTCGAAAGCCAAGCAGGTCTTTTATGTCCCCGGCGAGCACGATAACGCCGTTGACGATGGCAGGGAGTATCTGTCGCGCCTCGGCAAGGGAACCAAAGGAACCGGCTGGCACAGCTTCGACCAGCATGGCGTCCATTTCGTGGGTCTGGTAAATTCGGCCGCGCTGGAGGGAATGGGCAAGCTGGGCCCCGACCAGCTTGCCTGGCTCAAAGAAGACCTGCGGACGAAATCGGCGAGCACTCCAATCGTTGTGTTCGCCCATCTCCCTCTGTGGACCGTGTATCCGGATTGGGGATGGGGAACCGCGGACAGCGAAGAAGCCCTCAGCTACCTGAAGCGTTTTGGCTCAGTTACGGTTCTCAACGGTCATGTGCACCAGACCATGCAGAAGGTGGAGGGCAGCGTCAGCTTTCACACCGCGATGTCAACGGCCTTTCCACAACCGGCTCCGGGAGCGGCGCCCGCCCCCGGCCCAATGAAAGTTCCGGCCGACAAACTCCGCAGCGCGCTGGGAATCACTCGGGTCCAGCTGGTTCAGAGTCCCCGGCATCTCGCCATCATCGATTCCACTCTGGAATAACAAAATGAGACCAGTCAGATTGATCGTCGCCTGTCTGATTGCGGAATCGCTTCTCCATGTTTTGGCGTCGGTCGATAAAGAAGCCGCGCAAAAAGGCAAAGCTGTGTTCGAGCGCCGCTGCGGCGGCTGTCATTCAGCCGACATTAACAAGGAAGGTCCGCGCCTGCGGGGAGTCTATGGAAGGAAAGCCGCCAGCGTTCCCGACTTCACCTACTCGACCTCGCTAAAGAACCTCAACCTGCGCTGGGACGAAGCAAGCCTCGACCTCTGGTTAACGAATCCCAACGCAGTGGCGCCCGATACCGATATGACCTTCAGGATGGACGCTCCTGACGAGCGAAAGGCTGTTATCGCGTATTTGAAGAGTCTGTCAACACCGTAGTCCGAATGCTACAAAACCTATGCGTAACTCAATATTGCCCTTATGCGGCGTCGCGTGCGTCGCGGCTCTGATGATGGTTGCCCAACAGGGCGCCACGGAAGCTCCCGCGGGATTCACCACTCCTCCCTTAACTCAGAATCCCGCCGCCCAAATAACGAGTAACGGCCTGACTGAGCCTCCCGGCGATACCTTCGCCGCGGATCAGTTGCAATTTGAAAGAGTTCACATTCCCGATGACGGCCTCGGTCCCGTATTCAACGCCACTTCATGCGCGCAGTGCCACCAGAACAGCGTCACCGGCGCAGCCAGCCAGATCACGGAACTGCGCGTCGGCCACCAGGACGCGAACGGCAATTTCGTTAATCCGACGGTCGCGATTAACGGCGGCGCGGTAACCATCGCGGGCCGCTCCATCGTGAACGACCGCGCCATCTGCGATCAAGCCCAGGAACACGTCCCCGATACCGAGACGATTCAGACGCGCCGCGCCGTGCTGAACACTCTCGGCGACGGTTTTGTGGAAGCCGTCCCCGATGAGACTCTGCTCGAGATCGCCGCGTATCAGGCATCGCAGACCGGTGGGAAGATTCAGGGTGAGGCCATCGAGGTTCCGATTCTGGAAAGCCCAGGCGCAACGCGGATCGGACGATTTGGATGGAAAGACCAGCAGCCGACGGTTCTTTCGTTCGCAGCGGACGCCTACCTGAATGAGATGGGCGTAACCAACCGCCTGCGGCCGCATGACGTAACTTCCGTGTGCAAGGTCTCGATGGATCCGGAAGATGCGCCCGACAACATTGGCATGGCGAACATCGATCACTTTGCTCAATTCATCCGGGCGACGATGACGCCCCCTCGGGACACGGAGCTGGCGTCGACCGCGGATGCCATTGCGGGAAATCAGGTCTTCAAGTCGATCGGTTGCAATCTGTGTCACGTCGGCATCATGCTTACTGCGCCCGTTGACACTTTGATTAACGGCGGAACGTACATAGTCACGGCTGCGGTGGGGAATCAGTATATCCATCCTTACGGAGATTTCCTGCTGCACGACGTCGGCACGGGCGATGGAATCGTTCAGGCCGGTCCTCCCGACACGGCAAACAAGATGCGGACCGCGCCTCTCTGGGGACTTCACATCAAATCGCGCTTCATGCACGACCTGAATTCCCTTACTCTCGACGACGCGATTCGCCGCCACAAAGGTGAGGCCTCGGACGTTGTGGGGCGCTACGCCACGTTAAGCGCAACCCAGCAGCAACAGTTGCTTACATTCCTTCGCTCGCTGTAGCCCGGGCGAGTTCCGTTGCTCGATAATGAGGGTTCGTCTGTCATCAGCGGCCGGGATGCCGGCATTTCGGATCGAAGCCGTTCAGGCGGCCCGCAAGAGCGTCTGTCACGGCGAGCCTGAGCGCGCTATGTCCGGAGGAATCGCCTCGGAATTCGAACGGATCTTTCTGCCGCACCTCGATGCAGCGTACAACCTGGCCCGCCTGCTCTTGCGCAATGCATCGGACGCCGAAGATCTGGTTCAGGAGGCTTATTTACGGGCGCTCCGGGGCTTCGAGGGATTTCGCGGCGCGGCGGCGCGCCCCTGGCTGCTGAAGATCGTCCGAAACACCTGTTACACCTGGATGCGGGACAACCGCGCCCGGACGGAAATGGCTGAATTCGATGAAAGCGTACATTCGATTCCGGGAAGTACGCCGGAAACGCAGTCGCTTGGCCGTGAACGCGCAGAGGCGGTCAGGAGTTGCATCGAGCAACTGCCGCTGGATTTTCGCGAAGGTATCATCCTGCGCGAGATGGAGCAGCTTTCGTATGAAGAAATCGCCGAGATTACGGGCGTGCCTCCCGGGACCGTGATGTCCCGGCTCTCGCGGGCGCGAGCGCGGCTATCCCAATGCCTGAAACTTCGTCTCGGCGCGGACGACAGGACGATGAAAAGAGGGTCCGCGTAGAGGCCATGAACTGCGACGAAGCCAGGTCCCTGCTCAGCGGACTGTTCGATGACGAGTTGGATCGCGCCCTTCGGGTTGAAGTCCAGGCCCATCTCGAAACCTGCGCCTTCTGTTCTGAAGCGCTCGATGATATGAGGAGGGTAGGAGAAGCGATTCGAGGCGCAGCTCCGGCGTTCACCGCTCCGGAGCATTTGCGGGACAACGTCCGGTTCGCGCTGCGGGGATCCCAGGTTCTGGAACGCCAGGTTCAGGAACGAAAGAAGCGCGCGTCTCGATGGAAATCCTGGGGCGCGCTCGCGGCGGGGATCGTGATCGTCGCCGCGCTCGGATCAGCGCCTTTCCTGGTCAATGCCCGCAACCAACAGCGCGCTCTCGGTGAAGAAATCGTATCGGCTCACCAGCGGGCATTGGCTGGCCGCGAGATGGATGTCATCTCAACGGATCGCCACACCGTCAAGCCGTGGTTCAACGGCAAACTGCCTTTTTCACCGCCGGTGGCGGATCACGGCGCGGAGGGCTTCCCGCTCGAGGGCGGACGCCTCGACTACATCAGCGGCCAGCCTGTCGCGGCGCTTGTGTATCGGCGACGGCTGCACCGCATCGATGTGTTTGTCCGGCCCGCGGAGGGCGAAATGCCGCCGGCTCGGTTTGACCGCTACGGATTTCACGAGATTTCGTGGAAGCGCGGCGACTTCGCTTTCACCTGCGTCTCCGATCTTGATGCGGCGGAACTGACTGCATTCGCGGAGCTGCTCAAGCGCGGATAACTCACTTGCCGACAGTGAATGATCCGGAATACCGGATATCCCTCGACGATGCTCCTACCGCCACTCCGTACTTACCGGGAACAACCTTCCAGTCGTGCGTCGCTTCGTCCCAAACCGAAAGCGATTCTTTATCAAGCGGCATCGTGACGACCTTGCTTTCGCCCGGCTTCAGATTGATGCGGCTGAATCCCTTCAACTGTCTGGGCGCTTCGCCCGCTTCGGGAGGAAATTCCAGATACAGTTGAGCCACCTCGGCGCCTTCGCGCTTTCCGGTGTTCGTCACCCGGATGCTCACGGTCTGATCGAAGTTCGACTTATGTTCCACCTTCCCGGCGGAATACCGGAAGCTCGTATACGAAAGACCGAATCCGAACGGAAACAGAGGGGCCTGATTTTTCGCGTCATACCAGCGATAACCAACCAGCACGCCTTCCGAGTAGTTCACGCTTTTGCCGTCACCGGGATATTCATCGGGCTTCGTCGCCGGACCTTGCGCCGCATCCTTCGGAAAGGTCATGGGCAGGCGACCGGAGGGATTCGCGTCGCCGAACAGAAGCGCGGCGATTGCCTCGCCACTGAACTGCCCGGGATACCACGCCTCAACGACGCCGCTCACCTTATCGAGCCACGGCATCGCGACAGGCCCGGCGGTGTTCAGCACTACGATGGTGCGCGGATTCGCGTCGGCCACCGCATTGATCACGTAATCCAGATCGCCGGGAGTCGCGAGGCCTGTGCGGTCATAGCCTTCTCCGGCGCGCTCACCAGCGAACACGATGGCCACGTCGGCGGCCTTCGCAGCCTTTACGGCGGGGCCAAGCAGATCTTGGTCCGGTGTCTGCCATCCAACGTGAAGAGCGTTGCCATCGGTGTACTCGATCCGCACGGGCACGCTCTGGTTTGCCGTCAGGCTTGTCATTCCCGTAAGCGTTACTACGCCGGATTGCCGGGAAATTTCCACCACCGGTTTACCCTGTATGATCAGCCGCGCTGTTCCGGACCCGTTTACAGTAAACCGGTAGAGACCAGTGTAGGGCGGAGTGAGCGTGCCTTCCCATTTGGCTGACCAGCGGATCCGCGCCCCCGGTCCGCGCCCTCGTCCGGCGCCGGCAGGAGGCGCGAGCGACGCAACGGGCGGAGTATTGAAATCCAGAGTCGAATCTACCTGCGTCGCTACCGGATCCCCGGTCCAGTCTGAGGCTTTATAGTAAACGCCCTGCAATCCATTCCCCGGGCCAGACGGCGGATGCAGCGCGCTTTGGGGTATGGGGGGCAAGGGGGCGATGCCCATGGTTCCTCTTTCGTAAGTCACTTTTACAGAGGAGCCCGCGCGATTGGTAATGGCGGCCGAAGGCACGCTCAACCGGTCCCCCACCGGGACCAGCGAGTTGGTCGCCTGGATCGATGCGGCCGGACCGGCATCGTCGCCGATCACTGCAATCGACTTTATCCCGCTCAAAGGCAACAACCCGCCTTTGTTCTTGAGCAGCACCGCGCCCTCTTCCGCGATCGTCAGTCCGATCTTCTTATGTTCCGGGGTACTCACGTTAGTCTCCGGCTGGCCTTTCGGCACGTCGAAAACCCCCAGTCGAAACATCGGGACTAGGTGGTGATACACGATCAGATCCAGGTCGGCATTTGTAAGACGGCCGCCTTTGATTGCCTGGTCAAGTGCCGCAGCCTGAACCTCGTCGGTTCCTGCCTTGACCGCCACGGCGACGTCCGGAGCCGCTTCCGGGCGGATAAATCCATCGAAGCCCCATTTGCGCAGCAGCCCCAGTTGCTCGCCGCTCGAACAAACCGCCGGTCCTCCGTTCAGGCTCGCGAACGCGCAGAAAATTCCACCGACGTGAGCGTTCTGCACGGCGGATTTGAAGTGGGGAAGGTAGATTTCATTCAAAGCTTTCTCGGAAACCACTTCGTTCAGAACCTGGCGATCCGTCTCCTGGTCGTAGACAGCGTAGTGCTTCAGCACTGTCACCACATGCTGCGCCTGAATCGCGGCAATCTCGGGGGTCGAGAGCTGCGTCATTAAATAGGGATCTTCGCCGAACGATTCCGGCGCGCGGCCCCAGTGCCACGTGCGTGCCAGATTGATGGTTGGGCCAAGGATTGTGCTAAGCCCCTTGCCGCTGAACTCCTCGCCGATTGCCTGGCCGAGACCTCGCGCGAGATCCCGGTCAAACGTGGAAGCCGTTGCTAGTTCATCGGGGAATGTGGTGATGTTCTGGGCCCGCGGATTGGGCGCGCCGCCTCGCCCTCCTGCCGCCAGGCCATAGGGACCGTCGGATCCCGCCGTCGCTTCGAGCCCCAGACGCGGTACGGAGATCCGGAAATTCAGCTTCTCCTCATACGTCATCTGTGCGATCGCTTCCCGCGCGCGGCACGAAGGCGCCTGATCGCGGTTCATCCAGGGACGATCTCCGGTGGCGGGCGGGCAGTTCTCGGTGCCAACTCCCGGAATTTCCGCCAGAGCCGCGGGCGTTTCTGCGCCTCCGCGGAAACCGCCGGCGGCAATCGCGATCAACCCGCCGGCCGCCAACAGACTCATCAGACTTCTGGATTTACGGAGCTGCTTCATGAGGCCTCCCAACTGGAATACCAGTTAGTGTATACCGCAGCGGCAACAGCGCTTGTATACCGTATGCGGGGCCGGTTCCCGGACTAACGCTCGATAGGCGTGACCGGATCGATGAACCACCAGCAGACGGCGCCCGCCGCATAGATTGCGGCTGACATCCAGAATGCGATGTTCCATCCGTTGCCAGTCCACGCCAGCAGAAATCCTGTAACTGCGGGCGCGATGCTTCCGCCGAGATGGCCCAGCATATTCATGAAGCCCGATACCGTCCCGACGCGTTCGCCGCCGATATCCATTGCCGTTGTCCACGAGATCGGAGAACTGAATTCAGCGGCGAAGCTGGAGAGGCTCATCGCCAGCAGGGCCAGCGCGGGGCTCGAAGTGAAGGTAAAAAGCGCCAGCAGAGCCGCGGCACCGCCATACGCGAAATAACCAAGCAGTTTGCGCGCACGCGCTGTGCTGCGCAAACGCGCGGTAAGCGCCGAGACGGTCCAGCCCGCAGCGAGACAGCCCAGTCCGGCCGCGAGCAGAGGCGCGCCCGCGGCAAGTGCGCCATGCCGGATGTCCAGTCCTCGCGCCTGATAAAGATATAGCGGCAGCCAGGTGATGTAGAAGTAAAAGCCGTAATAATGGCAGAACCACTGGATGCCCAGCGCCCAGGCGCTGCGGGAAGCAATGAGGCGCCGCCAGAAGTCATCGCGGCGCGGCGCAATTCGCACCGGCCCCGGACGATCGCGATACCACCGATGAAACAGCATTCCCCACAGAACGCCGAATAATCCGAACAGGGCGAAGACGGTGCGCCAACTGAAGTAAAGAAAAAGCGCCGCCATGAGCGCTGGAGTAACCGCGGCGCCGAACCGGGCGCACGCAGCCTTGATCCCCTCAGCCGAGTTTCGTTCGCGAGGTGTAAGCCAGGTCCTGAACATCCGCGCCAGCCCCGGAAAACATCCGGATTCCCCCGCGCCGAATAAAAGACGGATTACCGCAAGCGACCCATAGTTCCACGCCAGGCCGGTGGCCGCTGTCAGGACGGACCAGAGAATTACGACTCGCGTGAGGACGCTGCGCGCACCGAAACGGTCGCATAACCATCCGCTGGGAATCTCTCCCAGGGCGTAAGTAAGGCTGAATGCCGAGAACACGAGGCCCATCTGAATCGGGTTCAGATGAAGATCCTTCGCGATGGCAGGGGCCGCCTGGCTGATGGCTGCGCGATCTACGAATGACAGAAACGCAATCGATGCGCCGAAGGCCACCACCCCGCGCCGCCCCAGACTCTTCGGTGCGGCAATATACGTGGTTTGCGCGACTGTGGCCATCTCAGGGCTGCTCCGCCAGTAACTGGCGAATCTGCCGAACCGCGTATTCTACCTTCATATCCGAAACACGCTTCCCGATTTCGGGCGTTGAGCGTCGCGCATCCCCCTCGATTCCGTTGTTCACGCGCTTGGCGTTGGGATCTCGCGGTTGGCCCGGCTTGCGCACCGGATCTCCGACCGCTGTGGGAATCAGCTCTTTCCGGATCCAGGGCCGATCGCCTTCTAGATAGAACAGCTCAGACGTATCCTTCACCGAAGCATGAGCGCCAGCGGGATATCCGTTGTCGGCGAGCCATTTGTCGAAGTCGGCTCCCATTTTTGAATAGACGTCGCCGCAGTAGACTACGTGAATTCCTTTTCCCGTGTACTTCGCGTCCAACTTCTTCGCGATTTCCGCAAGCTGCTGCTGCCCGCCGCCGTGATCGCCCATGAGCACGATGTTGCGAAATCCGTTCGTGATCATCTGCTCGGCTACTTCTTCATTGATTTGGGCGAAAACCTCGGTGGATAGGCCGATCGTACCCGGCAGTTGGCCGTTCGCCCGATTCACGGAGTAAGGGATGACCGGCGCGAGGATCGCATTACCGAGCTTCCGGGCGATCTCGACGCCGAGTTCGTGCGCGACGAACGTGTGGGCGCCGTTCACTCCCTGTGGACCGCGCTGCTCGGTTCCGCCATTGAAGATCAGCGCCGTAGTCCGCCCCTCCTGAAGGGCCTGTCTCACCTCCGGCCACGTCATCAGATCAAACTCGACAAGTGGCTGCTTCGTTTCCGCACTTAGCATGCCGGCGGCCATCAAAACTGCGACGATCACGTTCAGTCTGTTCATTTCGATTCCGTTCTCCGTGTGGAAGTTCTCGGTGCAGCGGCGACCGGCATCTCCGGCGTTGGCGCGCCCAGCTTTTCGAGCAGCGCGATGGTATCGGGATGCTCCATCGGGAGGTGCGCGTTGACCATCGGGCCGTTGGCCATATCAGTAACGGTCTGGCCCTTTTTGCTCCGCACGTCGAGATTCGCGCCTTTCGATGCAAGGTATTTCACAACCTCGTTGTCGCCGCGATACGCGGCGCCATGAAGCGCCGTGTACTGATAGGCATCCTGAGTATTCACATCCGCGCCTACATCCTCGACCAGATACTTCACCGCCGGAAGCCATCCATCGGGAACCGTGCGAGAAGAGTTGGCGCCCCACCCGAGCCCCGACGCGACCATGAGAGGGGTCACGCCTTCGCCCGACGCGATTTTCGGATCGGCGCCGCCTTTGAGCAGGATCTTCATAGCTTCCACGTCGGTCGCCATCGCAGCGCGCCAAAACGGCGTTGCGCCTTTCTTATCCACCCACTCCTGATTGTGCGAAGTCGGCCGGAACCAGAGCGCCTTCGTAAGCTGCTGATTGGGATTTGCGTGATAAGCGAGGAGAATTTTCAGCAATTCCAAGTGGGTCGTCCTTTCCTGAGCCGTGATCGGGTTAGGAGCCCATCCGACCTGCGCGTACTCCGTGTCTTCGGTCGCGTACAAAGCGGCGAGGCCGTCGATCGTAGCCAGATTCGGATCGGCTCCATGATCCAGCAGGTAGGCAGCAAGATCGTAATGACCGTTGCAAATCGCGATCACGAGCGGACTGGAGTGGTCGCCAGCCGAAACCTCATTTACATTCGCTCCGCCTTCAGCCAACGCCCGAACCGATTCCTGATGTCCGTTCCGCGCCGCGATCAGCAAAGCGGTCATGCCGCCCATGACCGTCGCAGTTGTTCCGCGCGCCTGCCCGCCCAGGCCACCGCCTCTTCCGCCCCGTCCAGCCGCGCTCGCACTGGCGGCGCGCGCGGGAATCGGATTGCCATCCTCATCGAACTGAGCGCGGCCCAGCGTAGTCACGTTCGTGGTAATTCCCGCATCGGCGCCGTGCGCGATCAGAAAGCGGATCGCGTCAGCGCGATTGCGCCCCGCCGCCAACATGAGCGCAGTCTGTCCATGCGACTCTTTCGCGTTGACGTTCGCGCCGTGGTCAAGCAATTGACGAACCGCATCCAGGTTGCCGGAGGCAGCCGCCGTCATCAAGGGTGTGGTCCCGTCTAAGCGCGGAGAATTCGCATCGGCGCCCGCCGCAAGTAAGACCTGAATGATTGCCGCGTTCCCGTCCACCGAAGCCAGCGAAAGGGGCGTCACGGCATCGTTCCGCGCGGGTTCGTTCGGGTTGGAGCCCTTCTGCAACAGCCGCTTTACCTCGGCAAGGTCGCCGCGCGACGCCGCATCGTGCAAAGGCAGGTTCTGCGCGCATGCGGATGCCGCGAGCAGAATACCGGACACGCGCCGCAGTTTCACAGAGCCAACTCCCCGGTGCTGTCACCGATACTGCTCACGTCTTCGACCCCGAGCTTATGAACCAGAGCCAGCAGCAGGTTGGCCATCGGCGTCCCCTCAGCCGCGCGGTAGTGCTGGTTCCCTTTGAGTTGCCCACTTGCCTTCCCAGCCAGAAAAATCGGCACGCGCTTGTGGTTGTGAACATGCGAATCTCCCATCGGGCTGCCGTACAGAACCAGCGAGTGATCCAGCAGGTTTCCATCGCCGTCCGGCGTATTCCGCAGCTTTTCGATGAAATACGCAGCTTTACTAACGTGATACTGATTCAGCTTCGCGAACTGAGCGATCGTCTCCGGGTTTTCGCCATGATGCGAAAGCGCATGGAAGGGAGCCTTCACGCCGCTTTCGGGATACACGCGCGAACTCACGTCCCGGCTCAGCTTAAATGCGGAAACGCGGGTCGTATCCGTCAGAAAAGCGAGCGCCTGAAGATCGAACATCAGTTTCACGTGCTCTTCGAATGAGTCGGGCACGCCCACAGGCGCGGCGGGTAAAACCCGCCCGGCGCCGCTCGCATTGAACTTCTCGATCTTCTGGATGCGCCGCTCGATCTCTCGCACATCATCGAGATAATCGGAAAGCCGCCGGCGATCACTAGCGTCGAGATTCTTCCGCAGCCGCGCCACCTCATTGGTGATCATGTCGAGGATGCTGCGATCCTCCGCGCGCCGGGAGGCCCGCTCTTCGGGAGTACCGCCATCGCCGAACAACCGTTCAAAAGCCACGCGAGGATCGATCTCCATCGGCAGAGGCTGCGTTGGCGACGACCAGCTGATCGTATTTGCATACACGCAGCTGTAGCCATAACCGCAGGCGCCCGAAAGCGAACCCACATCCTCGATACAAAGCTGAATCGAAGGCAGGGGGGTATCCTGTCCCGCCTTCCGCGCATAAATCTGATCGATCGACGCGCCCAGGAAAATATCCGACCCTTCGGTCATCTTCGGGTGCGCCGCCGTAAGGAACACCGCGGAGGATCGCGTATGGTCCGCGCCTTCCTCATTGGGCGAGAGAGCAGCCGCATTGTTGAGGTCCGTGTCGCTCACAATCGTCAGATACTCGCGGAAGGGCTCGAGCGACTTCAAAGTCGGAGTGATCTCGAAATCCGATCCGGTCGCCGCGGGCGACCAGTAATGCTTCGCCGCTCCGTCGATCGTGCTGCCCGCGGCCCCATGCACCATCTCGATGGCGCAGAACCGCGTCTTCGGCGCAGCCGCGGTCTTCCGCAGCGGCGTCTGCGCCGGAAGCATGGCGTCCAGCAGCGGCAGTGAAAGACTCGCGCCGATTCCTCTCAGAACCGCGCGGCGCGAGAGATGTTTCTTAGTGACGAACATTAAGGGCGTCTCCAGGTATGGTCATCTTCGATATTTCAGGCGCGGGCGGTTCCGCCCGGCGGTATTGAAACGGCGCGCTCTCGATAATCCCGAGCGCAAACGCAGAGAACCGGTCGCCGCTCTTCGCCGCGTCACGATCGATCGACCGGACCACCGGCATGTCGTAATACTCGAGTCCGCGTCCGAGCGCATAGGTCAGCAGCTTTTCCGTGAACGCGCGAAAGAACAGATCCGACCGCGCCACCAGCGCCGCGCGCAGGCTGACGGGACCATCCACCGGCGTGCCGTCGATGAGCTTTCCGCGCGCGTCCACGTCGGCGCCGCCATCGTGGATGCGCCAGGCGCCGGTTGCGTCAAAGTTCTCCAGCGCGAATCCGATCGGGTCCATCAGCGCGTGACAACCCGAGCACGCCGGGCTCTTACGATGCTCTTCCAGATGCGCACGGACCGGCAGCGCCTTCGCGTTCACGCTGTTCTCTTTCAGCGGCGGCACATTCGGAGGAGGAGGCGGAGGCGCTGCTCCAAGCATGTTCTCCAGGATCCATTTCCCACGCACGACCGGCGACGTGCGGGTCGCATACGACGTAACCGTGAGGATGCTTCCCTGCCCCAGCAGCCCGAATCGATTCGGATCCGTCAGCGCCACACGCCGAAAGCGATTTCCCTCGACATTCGGAATGCCATAGTGGCGCGCCAGCCGAGCATCCACGAACGTGTAATTTGCGCGCAGCAGATCCAGCACGTCGCGGTCTTCGCGCACCACGCTGTCAAACAACAGTTCCGTTTCTCGCCGCATCGATTGCAGCAGATTGTCGTCGAAGTTCGGGTACGTGAATACGTCCGGCTGCGCATCGCGAAGGTTCCGCAGATACAGCCACTGCCCGGCGAAGTTCCGGGCCAGCGCCTCCGAGCGAGCATCGGCCAGCATGCGGAGCGCCTGTTTACGGAGCGTTGCGCGGTCTTTCAGGCGGCCCTGCGCCGCAAGGTTCAGCAGTTCGTCGTCCGGCGGAGCGCTCCAGAGGAAATACGACAGCCGCGAGGCGAGTTCCAGATCCGAAACGCGGTAGTTGCTCCCCGGCGCTACGCCCGCGGGCGTATGTTCGAACCGGAAGACGAACTGCGGGCTCGCAAGCGCCAACTGCAGACCCAGCCTCACGCCTGCTTCGAAATCACCCTTATTCCGCCCTGTCTGATAAGCGCTGAGCAGATCTTCGATTTCGGAGTCGGTAATCGGTCTGCGCCAGGCGCGCCGGGCAAGCGACGTCAGTATCCTTCGCGCGCACGGAAGTTCATCGGAGGTCGCCGTCGGGCGGCACACAAACACCTTGCGCCGGCTCGGCGTGTCGCTCACGCCGGTCACGTTGTATGGACCATTGATCCCCAGATCGCGCACATGCGGCAGCGCGCTGAGCCCCTGAATTTGTCCGGCGAAGAGATCCTCGAGCGTCTGCTCATACGGCATTAGGAAGTCATCAACGGGCCCCGACGCCTTCTGGATAAACGCAGCGGAGATCGTCTGCGGCCCCGCTTTGATCCGGATCGGCGGCGTTCGCAGATCATCATCCACTTTCATTCGTGGATTCACGTCCAGCAGAGCCACGCGTTCGCCGTTCACCGCAACTTCGATCTGCTCCCCCTTCGCGTACGTGCCGAAGAGCAGCGTGTTGGTGGTGAAGTACAAGGTGATTCGAAACCGGTATTCGCCGTCGGCCGGGAAGTTGTGGCGCGCCACGATGCCGCCGCGCGTTCCGTATGGGGCGCCTTCCACATGAGAGGTCTGCGAAAGGGTCGCGGGTACGTGGTATGTCTCGACCAGAGGGCTCATCGCCGGATCGCCGATCGCCAACCGGCTGATTTTTCCCGCCGCGCGAACGTATCCTTCCATCAAGGTCGGCGAGACGTTCAGCGTTTCGGCCATATTGTCGAATCCGTGGCTCATGTCGTCCGGCGGCAGGTACGCCGCGGGATCGATATCGAGGCCAAGCAGCTCCCGAATGCTGTTCCCATACTCCGTGCGATTCAGCCGGTGCAGAGCAGGCCGCCCCGGATTCGGATGCGCCAACGCTGCGCGGTCAAGCCCCGCCTCGATCGACGCCGCGAACTGTTCGATCGCAGCCTTCGTTGGTCGAGGCGCGCCCGCCGGAGGCATCATTCCCGACCGCAGCTTCAACACCACCTTCTCCCACTCGGCGGCGTCGCGCTCGGGGTGAGCCGGATCGAGCGCCGTGATCGCGAGCCCGCCGGATTTTACCTTCGCGCTGTGACATCCCGCGCAGTATCGACCCACGAGGCCGCTGGTCCCATCCGTCGCTGCGGCGGACGCGGCCAGCGGCAGCAACCAGATCAGTTTCCGCATCAGAAGTGAACCCGAAGACCGAACTCCATCTGTCGCGGAGTATTCGCCTGCCCCGTGATCACGCCAAAGGTTTGCGGACTGTCGATATTCAGCGACGGATTCGAAGCCTGAAAGTGGTTCAGCACGTTGGTGAACTGGAACAGCACCGTCGCTCCGATTCGCTCCGTACCCCGAATCTCCTTCGACAGAGTCGCGTCGAGGTTCCATGTCGGAAGCCCGCGCAGCACACCCGCGCCGCCGCCTGTCGTATCCAGCCCCAGGATGAGACGCCGGAATTCGCCGTAGACTGCATTCGGATCGGCGAACATATTCAGCCCCGATCCACCCTTCGATGCGTTTCCGTTAACGCCCGCGCCGCTGGCCACGGTTACGTTCTCGTGCACGGAATTGCCGCCGGTGTAAGGAACCATGAGAACGGCGTTCTCAGAGGCGCTGTTACCGTTGCCGTATACCTCGCCAAACGATTGCGCGTTCGTGTTGGTACCGGTTCCGATACTTACCTGAAGCGGAGAGCCGCTCTGGGCCGTAAAGAGAGGCGCAATCGTCCATCCGCCGAGCAGCCGCCCGAGAACGCCCCGCTGTGACCGGAAGAACGGTTCACGATACAGGATCGACAGATTGTAGATGAAGTGGATGTCGAACGGCTGCGGTCCGTATGACTCCTGCAGATCCCAGGGGTTGAGCACGGTCTGCGAACTGCTGCTCTGCGCCGAAGCGCCCGTACCCATGGCGCGTCCCCAGGTGAAGTTCGAGCGCGCCGTCAAGCCGTGCCAATCCTTCGCCGTAAACGAAAGAAAGGCCGCGTTGTAGTTGCCCCAACCATTGCTCGCCGCGAGTTCATACGACGTGAGCTGCGTGCCCACCGACCCGCCATTGACCGCGGGTGAAGCCAGCAACGTGCGGCCAAGAATCCACGAAGGCGCGGCGTTTAGCGCCGACCACAGGTTGTAAACCTGAGTCGAAACGATGGCCGATTTCTGCTGCGCCGCCACCGCCGCGGTGCAGCTTGCGTACGCCCCGCAATACTTCGATCCCGCGCCGCCCAGCGCAGTTTCGAAGAACGGCTGCGGCACGATCGCCTGGCCCCCGCTGACTTCCTGATAAAGATTGGCGAATGCATTCGCAAAAGTCTGGCCGCCGAGTGTGGTCATCGTCGGGACCGCATCGATATTGATCAGGTTGTATTCGTTGCGGATGATGCGGCCGATATACCCCGCTTCGATCACGATCTTCTGCGAAAGAGCCCGCTGAATCGTGAAGTTGAATTCGTCCGAACGATCCGGGCGGAAGTTGATATCCACGCCCGCTCCGTCGCCGGCGGTAGCATTACCGTTCACTCCAGGGAAGTAGGGCTGCGGCAGTGTGGGCGTCACCGCAGGAAGCGGCGCGGTGAGTCCGTCCGCCCCGATCCGGAACGCTGTAGTCGGATCCACCCCGTTGATTCCGAGGCACTGGCCTGAACGGCTGGCCCCGATGCACTGAATCACCTGCTCCAGCCCCGCTCCGAGCACCGGGCTTCCCACCACGCGCCCGCCGTTGAGCCTTCCATAAATCCGGCTGTATCCGCCGCGGATCACCGTGGCGCCGTCGCCGAAGATTTTGTGAAGAAAGCCGTCTTTGAAGTTCGGATTCCATGCGGCCGCGACACGCGGGCTGAACTGCCCATAGAAAGGATGAAATGGATACTTAGGGCCGCCGGCGACATTCGGAGTAATCGCGAATCCCACGGTTGGCTCATAGACGCCGCCCGCCAGCGCCGCCGACTGCTTCTGCTGCAGGAACTGCTGCAGGCTGATCGGATTGTCGGATGTGTCCACCAACTGAACCTGTTTCCCCCGCAGCTCATACGGCGGCATCTCGATCTGATATCCGAGTCCGTAGTTGAGGGTGAACGAAGGACGCAGGCGCCAGGTATCCGTGAGATACAGGTTGTAGCTCGGCACAATCGCATGGATCGAAATTGGATCCCCGATCGGATTCAGGTTGAGCTGCTTACCGGCGCGCGTATACATCACCTGAGGCTGCGAAACCAGCCCCAGGACCTCCGCGTACAGATTCGACCAGTTCGTTACCTGGCTCGAAGGAATTCCGGCGGGCAGATACGCCGAGCCCATCGAGATCCCGCTGCCGTTGCCGATCTGATAAACCAGCGAAGCGTCCGTCGCGATCCCGTTGTCATTGCGCGTATAGAAATCGGAATTACGCTGATACGATCCGCCGAACTGAAGGAAATGGAAGCCGTGAAGATAGCTCAGATCGTCGCGATAGACCTGATCGTGCCCGTTCCATGCGCGCTGCCGCGTGCTTCCCGTGTCCACGTTGTAAGGAATCAGCGCATTCGATGTCTCGCCGCCGATTTCGACGGCCCCGGGTAACCCCGGCAGTTGAGGGGCGCCGCCAGCGGTCGACCACGCCCAGAAATTTCTCAGGAAGTTGAAATGGAAATCGTTGGTGAGGTTCGGGGTGATCGTGGTCGTCAGCGCCGCGACCAGATAATGCGCGGTCTGGGGGCGCGGCGCGTACGCGGTCGCCTGGCCAAACTTATCGCCCGGCAGCGCGCCGCCAATATCGATCTGGTTCGACGTGAGCTGGTTATAGACGTAGTAACGGTCGCTGACCATGAAATGATTCCGGCTGCCAAAATCGTGATCGAGGCGAATCACGCCGAAATCGGACGCCACCGGCAGATTCACGTTCGACCGATAACCCTGCGTGTTGTACTGATCGCCCGCCTGGGGATCGTTCGGCATCGGCATGTACTTCGACCAGATCTGGCTGACAATCGGATTCAGCCCCAGCCCGCGCGGGTCGCAAAGCTGGCCGGCGCCGCAGACCGCCGGCTGATAGGTCACGCCGTTCACCGTGACGGGATACGGATTGAGATTGTAAGCCTGGTAGACACCGGCGCTGTTCGGAATCTGCACGACTCCGGCGCGCAGCAGAGCCGTGGGAACGCTCTTCTCGACCGTGGTCGCGTTGGGATACCGATAACCTTCGTAATTGACGAAGAAGTAGGTCTTGCCGCCGAGCAACCGGGGCAGCGCCGGACCGCCCAGCGCCCCGCCAAAACGATTACGATGCGTGCTGGGAAGCGGCGTGTACGGCAGGCTTCCCGAGGCCGTGTGGTTATTCTTCCACGTGTTGGCCGCACCGACGTTGCTGGCGAAATAATAATCGTAGAGCGCGCCATGAAACTGGTTGGTGCCGCGCTTGGTCACCATCTGAACCAGACTTCCGCCCGCGCCGTTGAAGTCCGCTGTCTGGTTGCTGATCGCGACTTTGAACTCCTCGACGCTTTCCACCGGCGTCGGCACAACGCCCGAAGGGCCGCCGCCGTTGCTCGTCGTGTAAGCGGAATAGCTTCCGGACATGTCGTCACTGTTGTTGCCGCCGTCAAGCGTGAAGGAGTTTTGGTCTGTCTGTACGCCCGCCACCTGCCCGGATGGCGTCACGCCGACCTGAAGGGTCGCCAGCGCATTCGCATCGCGCTGGAAGTTGGGCAGCATCAGCAGCGAATCGCCTGTGATCGTGTTCCCGACCGTCGAATTCAGCGTCTGGAGTTCGGCGCCGGCCGAAGCTTTCACTTCAACGGTCGTCGCGACGGTTCCTATTTCAAGGCCCACGTTCAGGGTCAATATCATTCCAACGTCTACTTTTTGACTGGATAATCTTGCAATCGAGAATCCCGGGCTGTCCACCGAGAGGTCGTACGTACCCGGTTCGACGTTCGGGAAATCATAGCGCCCCGCCTCGTTCGTTTTGGTCGACCGGATAGTTCTTGTCGAAACCTCAATAAGGCTCACGGATGCGCCATTAACAGCAGCGGACTGAGTATCACTGATCAGTCCGGAAACTCTCCCGGTTGATGCGTTCTGCGCGTTCGCCAGCGCTGCGGCAAGGAAAATCAGCAGTGCCGAAATAGACTCGGGATGCGATGGAAATCTCATGGGTGTCGTGTTTTTCTGGCTGGTCCGTTTTACTAATCTATAGTATTTCTATAGATATTAAATAGGCACCCCCGTTGTCAAGCACAGAAGTCATTTATCGGCCGGAATGGAAGCAACAGCGAGGCTTGATCTGCGGAGCTTTGGAGCCACGCGTTGCGCTCGAACCCGCGTGACCTGAGGCGGATATGCCGAATTCTCAGTGAGGATCCGCGACTTCAGCAGCAGTCTTCAGAGCCCCGCGCTCGAGATTCGTCGGGTCCCGCACCCGGGCCGGAGCTCTAAGTTCGGGATAGGAACTGGGATGAATCTCTGGCCAGTGCCATGGACTGCGCGCACCCTGGTTGCGGTCTTAGAAATCCCGCAGCGCCGAAAGCGGATCTGTGCGGGAAGCTCTCCGGGCAGGGACATAACTTGCTGCCACGACCACGATCATCAACAGCGCGGCTACCGCGACGTAGGTGAGCGGATCGAGCGTCGTCACGCCGTAGATCATGCTCGAGAGCAACTGCGTAATGATGCCGGCGAGGAGAAGGCCAGTTGCAAGGCCTACCGAGGCGCGGGTGAGACTTTCGCGGAATACCGTTGACAAAAGGTGTGCCGGAGTCGCTCCTACTGCCAACCGCACGCCAAACTCTCGGGAGCGGCGCGCTGTGAGGTGCGAGACAACGCCGTACAACCCAATACTCGCCAACAGCAGCGCAAGGGCCGCAAACGAACCAACCAGGATGAGATTCAGGCGCTGCGTGAGCAGCGTGCGCGCGATGAAGTCAGACATCGGGAATACATCATAGAGCGGCTGGTTCGGATCGATCTCCCGAATCGCGGCGCGGATCGCGGATGTCATCACCCGCGGACTACCTGCCGTTCTGATCGCCATAGCCACTCGATCCTGGGTTCGCTGAGCATACGGCCAGTAGACCTGCGGGCGCGGGTCGCGGTCCAGCCCCTCATGGCGAACGTGACCGGCTACGCCGACAATCTGCACCCACGGCATGCCGGGCACGATCGCGATGCGGAAGCGTTTGCCAATCGGACTCTGATCGCCGAAAACCTGGCGAGCGATTTGTTCGTCGAGAATGCCAACGTCCGGATGGCCGGCGATGTCGTCGTTTCGGAAGGCGCGCCCGGCGAGAAGCGGGATGCCGAGAGCCCGAAAGTAGTCGGGGCTGGCGGAGCGTGAATCGATATTCGCGGTTACCCCGCGCCCCTCGAATTCGATCTGGAGCGTCTGCGTTTGGCCTCCAAGCGGCAGGCGATTGACGACTCCCGCGGTTTGTACGCCCGGAATAGATTGGACGCGGTCGATGAGGCGCGACAAATACCGCCACACTTCAGAGTCTGTATCGCCGTGTGTGGCGCGATCGACGGCGAAATGCAGACCCAGAACGTGGTCGGCCTGGAATCCAGGATCTGTAGCTCGTACGTTGACGAAGCTGCGCATCAACAGTCCGGCCGAGACCAGCAGCACGACCGTGAACGCAATTTCGGCGCAGATGAGGAGATCGCGCAACCGCGAGTGTGACTCAGGCCCGCGTTGGAGGTTTGCCGAAACATGCAGCGCCGGCGCGATCGAAACGGCGAACGCGGCGGCTACGGAGAGCGCGATTGTGAATAGCAGAACCGGCAGGTGAATCCCGATCTCTTCGATGCGCGGGAGCCCGGGCGGAAGCAGTGGAACTAAGACCTTGAGAAGGAAATCGGCTCCCCAGATGCCAAGGCCAGAGCCAGCGATGGCAAGCGGAACCGTCTCAACAAGAGACTGCCGGATCAGGCGCATGCGCGTGGCGCCCAGCGCGGCGCGGATAGTGAACTCGGCCTGACGCCCCGCAGCGCGCGCCAGGAGCAGGTTGGCGAGATTCACGCAACCCACCAGAAACAGCGTGCCGACCGCAGCGAACAGCAACCATATTGCGGGCCGTACGGATTCCGTCATGGCGCCAAGCAATGGCTCGACAGAGACACCGAGATCGCGGTTCGTCCTTGGGTACTCCCGCGCGAGATTGGCGGCGATTGCATTCATCTGCGCGCGCGCCTGCTCGATGCTTATGCCCGGGCGGAGGCGGGCCACGGACAAGTAACTGAAATCCAGGCGATCGCGGAGTTCCTCAGCCGGGTAGTACAGCGGATCCCACAGGTCGTAGTCGCGGTCGGGGTAGTGGAATTCGCGCGGCATGACGCCGATGACTTCCGTGTCGCGACCGTTGAGACGGATCTTGCGATTGAGGATATCCGGATCGCCGGCGAAACGCCGCTGCCACAGGGAGTAGCTCAGCACAGCGACGGCGGCCGCGCGCTCCGGGTCGAGTTGCTCGGCTTCCGTAAAGGTGCGGCCGATGATCGGCGCCACGCCCAGAGTGTGAAACAGGCTGGCCGTGGTGCGGGTGCCGCGGATGCGCTCGGGCTCGCCCTCACCCGTCAGGTTGAAATTGGCGACAATGCGCGTCAGCGCGAGATCGGTGAAGACCTGCTGACGGCGACGCCAATCGAAGTAGTCCGAGGCGCCGGCGGGGGCTTTGGCGGCTATGGCGCGCGGCAACCGCGTGGAAAGAGAGACAAGGCGGTCCGGCGCGGGATAAGGAAGGTCACGGATGATGACGCTGTATGCCACCGAGAAGATGCTGGTACTCGCTGCGCACCCGAGGCCCAGGATCAGAATAGCCGAGACGGTGAACCCAGGCGACTTCAACAAGGTACGAATGGCTTGGCGAAGCTCAGACACCATCGACGACCTCAGAGCACGCCGATGGCTCCTGAAACGCGATGAAACATATAGCGTCGGGAAAGAATGATGTCCGCCAGCGGGACGGCTCTGACCGTTGCCGGACGGCTTTCGCGCAGTCACACGCGGTAAAACCAGTCGGTTGCCGCAATACTGCCCCTCCAGAGGCCTGGGGCGCACCAATTCTATGGAGCACGCTCTGACGCTCGCCCGAGACGCGATGGCCCGATCCCACCGCTGGTCCGACCCTTACTACTGGGCATCGATCATTGTCATTGGCCGGGCTTCCGGCAGCTGATTCGGCGCTAATCCATTCACAAGCAATCCCCACCGGTAAAATGGCGGCGTGTCGAAATCTGTAGCCATCTTTGGCGGCGGAGTCGCCGGACTAAGCGCAGCGCATGAACTCGCCGAGCGCGGGTTCACGGTTCACGTCTACGAGCGCAAGGCTGTCCTCGGCGGCAAAGCCCGTAGCATTCCCGTACCGAACTCGGCAGACGGCGGTCGGCTGCCCCTTCCCGGCGAGCACGGTTTCCGTTTCTTCCCGGGGTTCTACAAACACGTGATCGACACCATGCGCCGGATCCCCTACGGCGCTCGCGGCAGCGTTTCTGACAACCTGCAGGTCGCCACCCGTATGCTTCTTGCGCGCGCGGGGCAAACCGAAATCACCTGGCTCGCCCGTTATCCGGCCACGCTGGAAGATCTTCGCGCCTTCCTCATCGAGATGCTCACGCCTTTTGGCGTTCCGCTCGATGAGTTGCTTTTCTTCGTCAATCGCCTGCTGCAGATAGCGACGAGTTGCCCCGAGCGTCGCCTCGCCGAATACGAAAACAGTACGTGGTGGCGGTTCATCGACGCGCCCAACAAATCCAAAGCCTACCAGGCCTACCTTGCAGAGGGTGTTACCCGCTCTCTCGTAGCGATGCGCGCGGAAGAGAGCAGCACCCGGACCGTCGGCGTCACGGATTTGCAACTCCTCTACGGCCTCATGTCTCCCGGGGGCGTCTTCGACCGCCTGCTCTCCGGTCCGACCAACGATGTCTGGATCTCGCCCTGGACTCAATACCTCGAAAAGCTCGGCGTTCAGTTCCACACCTCTTGCCGTCTCACTCAAATCCAGGTCGACGGCCGTCGTGTCGCCGGAGCGATCGTCAATGATGCCCCGGTCACCGCCGACTTCTATATCGCGGCCATGCCGGTCGAAGTTATGGAAACCCTCATCACGGACGACCTCAAACGCGCCGCTCCCTCAATTGCCGGGCTCGGTCAGTTGAAGACCCGCTGGATGAACGGCATTCAGTTTTATCTCGCGAAGGATGAACCGATCGTCAACGGCCATGCCATATACCTGGACTCTCCGTGGGCTCTGACCTCGATCTCGCAGCGGCAATTCTGGACTAACATCGACTTCTCACAATTCGGCGATGGCCGCGTACGCGGCATTCTTTCCGTGGATATTTCCGACTGGGAGACTCCGGGTAGCGTCTATGGCAAGCCCGCGCGCGAATGCACCGCCGAAGAAATCAAGGAGGAGGTCTGGACGCAACTAAAGCAGCATCTTAACGACGGGGGCGTCACTTCGATCGAGGATTCCAACCTTCTTGGGTGGTTTCTCGATCCCGACATCGAATTTCCCAACCCCGGCGATGCGACCAACGCCGAGCCACTTCTCATCAACACGGCGGGCTCGCTGCAATATCGGCCCGAAGCTCAGATAGAAATCGAAAACTTTTTCCTCGCCTCCGATTACGTGCGCACGTACACCGATATCGCCTGTATGGAGGCCGCCAATGAAGCCGCGCGCCGTGCCGTCAACTGTCTCCTCCTCGCCTCGGGCTCGAGTGCAACTCCCGCCCAGCTCTGGCCGCTCGAAGAACCGCCGTTCCTCAAGCCGCTGCAGGAGATTGATCGCATTCGGTTCCTCCTTGGGCTGCCGCACCACTTGTCAGCCATTACCAGGTGAAGCGAACCGAAACTCTCTGAGGATTTCCGCCAGAAGGAAAAACCAGCTGCAGGTGGTTCCCGGCAATAACGGCCCCCGTCACGCGCACGCCGCTCCGGTTCAGTCGGACCGCGCATTCGAAAGCAGTCCCGCCTGGCCCCTCGAAATCGAATTCCGCGCTGGTGTCGGAAACGTCTTGCCCGACCACTTTCACCTGTGATGTCTCCGAACCCGCAAGAGGAAGCGCATGCGCCAATTCCAGCTCGATGGCAGGCAGCGGGATGAGCAATTCGTTATTTCCTGCCCTGCAATCCTGATCCCGAGCCGCGCTTTGCGGCGCCAGGCAGACTGGAGCGGACGAATGCGCCCGCACTCGCATTGCGTGGCCCTCACGATTGAACTCCAGGTCGACCCGGGCGCCTCCAACCGCGACCTGACGCAGCCGCGCATGATCCCACGTCGCCGGAAGATGTGGAGCAAGACGCAGAGTATGATGCAGGGCGTCCCAATCGAGCCCGAAAAGACCGCGCAGCGCCGGACTCACCACCATCGCAGAAGACCAGATCTGATGTGAGCTGCTGCGGCCGAGCGGCTGAAAAAACTCACCCGAAAGCAGTTCCGTCACGGCTCCTAAATCCTGGGCCCACGTCAGGTCTGCATTCTGCATCAGATGCGCATACGCCGCGAGCGTATGGCCCGTTCGATACTCCGCCAGCGAAACCCAGCCCGTGTAGAGAGGCCACACAGACCCTTGGTGATAGCTGATGGGATCGAAGAACGGCGTCCGGCCGCTCACATCCCGCGTCCCCCAATCGGTGGAGAATTCCCGCGATGCCCAGCGGTTCAACATCGACTCCGAATCAGGCAAGCGGGATCGTCCCGACCACCAGGCCACGGCTGGAAAAATAGTGGCCGTGCGGTCGAGCGCTCCATCCGCGCCCCTGCTGAATGCATAGAACTGATCCGCCGGTTCGAAATATTCTTTTGCGATTGCCGATTGGACCAGATCGGCGGTTTTACGCGCCGCGGCCGCCAGAACGGCGTCGCCCGCGAGGGACGCCAGGCGCGACATCGAATCGGCGGACTGCTGGTCGAGCGCTGCAAGATAGACCTCCTGATGCGGCATCCCGGGCGGCCAGGACTCCACCCAACCTGTGCCTTCCGTGTTCTCGTAAATACCGTCGCCATCGGAATCGTGCGCGCGAGTGAATGCGTAGGCGCTCTTAACGGCGTTCCAGTTCGCTTGGAGAAACGCCAAATCGCCGCTGGCGTTCACATAGTCTTCGATCGCCATCACAAACAGCGGCGTTGCATCCGCTGCCGCGTAGAAATATGGGGTGCCCTGCCAGTTCACCAGGTCCGCCGTTTGGGAGAACTCATGCATGATCTTCCTGTCCGCACGCTGGCGATGGATCAGGAATTCGAGTATGCGTTTCGTTAGGTCGAAATCGCCGTAGCCATTGACCGCGTATGACGTCCACAACGAATCGCGGCCGAAAAACCACGCGAACCCGGGACGCGCCGAATCGCCCGATTCGTAATATCCGGCGATGAGACCTGTCTCGTCGTGAAATCGGACCTTGCCCTGATCGATTGCCAGTTCCGCCCAGCGAAGCGCCGCGTCGAATTTCGCATCAGGCGTCTCCGCCGTGAGCCGGGCATCGAAGAAATGTGCGTAGTAATCGGACGTCTCCTGCCACATCCGGGACACTCGCTCGTTCAATGCCGCCAGCGCAGCTCCGGGTTTTGCGTTCGGGGTCAGCATCGTGATCAGCAGCGGGAAGAACGAACCCGAATCGGCGGCCGGGTCGAATGCAAGTCTAAGTTCGACAGGCCAGGTCTTCGGCCGCTCCTGATAAGGAGCAAGCACTCCCGGTTGCGTACGCGGCATGGCGACCGCCGCCGACAATTCCGGATTATCGGTATGCAGCACGTAATAGCCCCCTGCGCCCTGTCTGACCCATTCGGCGCTCGGCGTTCCGAAATTCGGCGCGGGCCACATTCGCTGCATGTCCGGCCGGAACGCAATCGTCAGCGTCAGGGGTCGCGCCGATTGAATTTCGAACAGAACGGCAATGCCCTGCGCATCGCCGCGGGGCGCGAACATTCGCTGCCTGACGGTAAACGCGGCATGAGAATATGTGACCGTCGTCATGGCGGGCGCGACTTCGATCGCGGCCGCATGCGCTGTCACGTCGATCGGAACCGGATAGTCCTTGAGTTCCGCGGTGAGGTGGACTTTACTCAGAACCTTCACCGGAAATAGCCACGCCTCGAAGTCGCCGCTCTGTTCGCCCAGCAGCGCCGCCCGCTCGCCCGCGACAGTGAACGGATGATTCGGCTGGACCGCCCGCTCGATCGTCAATGGATCGCGCGGCAGCGGAAACCGCGGAATAGGGCGAAGCTCCTCGGGCGTGTTTTGCGCGGCGGCTATCGCGCCAAGCCCGAGGAGAATGAAAATCCGGATCGTCAGAACTCTCAGAATGTCAGATGCAGCCCGAATTGCATGTTCCTCATGGGCGAGCCGATATCTTGGATAATGCCCGCCGCGCCGCTGTCGATCGCCGTCACGGGCAGCGCCAGATTTGTGTGGTTGAGGGCGTTAAAAACTTCCCACCGGAACTCCACTCGGTACTTCTCGACAATCAGAAAGCTCTTGTCGAGAGAGAGGTCCATCTCGAAAAGTCCCGGCCCACGTAGCGAGTTGTTTCCGGCGGTGCCGAACAGATAAAGTCCGGGTGCGGCATAGGCGGCCGGGTTGAACCACGAATTCCGGTTCTGATCGATCCCCGCGTACGGGTTGCCGATCACATTCGGACGTGTCGACATATCCGAATTGAGATTCGCGTTGTTGTTTAGGCTGGGCGAAAAAGGCAGTCCCGACTCGACGGTGGTAATCCCCCGGAAATCCCAGCCACCCAGGAGTCCTTCCGCAAATCGATTCGCGTGCGCCATATATCTGCGCCCCTGTCCAAAAGGAAGTTCGAGCGTGTGGGCCAGAGTGAAAACATGCGTCCGATCGAAACTCGCCGGGCCGTAGTCGAAGTGCGCGTTGTACTGGTCTGTGGGCGTTCCAAACTCGCCGTAGTCCAGCGTCTTCGACCATGTGTACGAGGCAAGCACCGAGTATCCGCGGGTGAATCTCTTTTCCGCGCGTATCTGAAGCGCATTGTAATTGCTGCTGGTGCAGTTGCATTTATCGAAAATGCCCTGAGTGATGCCGAATTTATTGAAGAGCGGCCGGCGCGGATCGAACGGCCCCGGTCCCGGAATGGCGGCATTCAATTGAAAGCCACCGTTCAGATGTCTGCCGACATTCCCCACGTAGGCGACGAATACATTCAAATCCTGAGCCAGACTGCGCTCTACGGTCAGGTTCCATTGATCGACGCTCGGGATTTTCTGATTCGCCGGGATGTAACTCACGCCGATACCGTCGGCGAGAGGCAACATGCCATTCGAGGGAATCGTAGGGAAAACGACCGCGGGAGGAGCAGTGGTTAGCGGAAACACCGCCTGGAAAGGTGACGGAGCGGGGAGGTTCTGATTGACGATCGACGGGTACACGTCGGCAGCCATATTATTGAAGCTCCAGCCAAACGTGCCAGGGAAGTAGCTGCGCCCATAACCTGCGCGCACCACAGTCTTTGGGTTAGTGGCATAGGCCACGCTGAAACGCGGCGAAAAATTCAGCCATTGCGTCTGCGCGTTCCCCGACTTCGACACGCCGCCGACTCCGGCGACATACACAATGTTGTTGGTAACTTCATACCTGCCGCCCTGGCCCGAATTGAGCGAGTAATCCGGAAACCAGGTATCCCATCGCAGACCAACGTTGATCGTGAGCTTCTGCGTTGCGCGCCAGGTATCCTGGACGAAGTAGAACATCCGGTTCTGGCGATCCTCCTGAGTCGTCGAGAGCTGCGCGAACCGGTCGAAGGATGATGGCAGCCCCAACTCGAACGAAGCGAGCCCCAGACCGCTCGATGCATCCGTCGCCAGAGAGGTCACGCTCGGAGAAAACGCGTAGACGCCCGCGCGATGATTATCGCTGGGCAGCCGCTGGTTCCATGCAAGCTCCGCGGTACCACCGAACTTGATGGTGTGGTTGCCCATGATTCTGGTCCAGTTGTTGACGTAATCGAATACGGTTTCCCGCTGCTGCAGAGGGCAGTTGCACGAATAGCCCATGCTGAATCCGCCGGCGCCGTTGATGTTGAGATCGGGCAGTCCCCAGGTATCGGGACGATTTGGATCATTCAGGCCGGGAATTCCCACCGTGGTCGCCAGTTGCTGGTTCTGATCGAGCGCGCTCACCGCCACCCGGTAACGCGACATGCCGAACCGCACCTCTGTCAACGTCTTCGGACTGATTACATAACTGGCATCCGCCGCGACGTTCTGGTTCCTTGCGTTGGACGCGCCCGTAAACCCCCACGCGGGATACGCGGGGCCGCCATAGAGTCCAAAAGGTCCCGGGGCCGTAATCGAAGCCTGGAGAAAGCTGTACCGCGCGAAGTACCTGAACTTATCGGTCACGTAATGATCGCCGCGCACATCGAATTGATTCGTATCGAAAGACTCGACGTTGCTCGTCGCATAGTTGTTCGCCGAAGGGTTGCTGGCCGCAATGTTCGGCAGCGGCAAATTGGAAAGGAGATTCGCGGCCGGTGCGGAAATTCGGTTCGACGGGATGATGCCTCCCGTAAATAACGTCCGCCCTGTGCCATCGGGATTGCCCGACTGCGGATCGTAAATCGGAACACCGAGATCGCTCAGGTTTCCGGTCCGCTCCGCGGCTGTGGGTACGCGCAGCGATTGAGAGCCACCGATTCTTCGATACGTACCCTGATAATCTCCAAACGCGAAGATCTTGTTCTTCTTTATGGGACCGCCGAACGAGCCCCCGAATTGATTCCACCGCAACGCGGGTATCCCGCGATCCGGGGGTTCCGGCGTACCAGGCGCGTGGAGGCCCTGTGTGAACGAGTCCCGCGCCTGAAAAATGTTGTTTTGAAGGAACTCGAATGCCGAACCGTGTATCTCGTTGCTGCCTGCTCTCGTCGATACATTCACGACCGCGCCGCCCGCCTGCGTGTACTCCGCGTCGTAGTTGCTGGTTGAGATCACGAGATTGCCAACAGAGTCGATCGGCGGATTGACCATGGTGATCCCCAACACCTGGTCGTTGTTGTTCATGCCGTCCAGCAGGTAGTTGGTTCCAGCAAACTCCTGGCCGTTCGTATTCACGAGTGTCGACTGCTGTGGGTTTTCGCTGGGGGCGTGCTGGAAAGTGTTGAGGGTCGCGCCGGGAACAAGGAGCGTCAGGTTCGTAAAGTTACGATTCAGAACCGGCAGGTCCTGAATCTGCCGCTGGCTCATTTGGCTCTGGACTTCGGCCCGATCCGTTTCCACGCCGGGAGGCGCTTCGGTGACGGTGACCTGTTGAGTCTCCTGCCCCACCTGAAGTTGCGCGTCCACCCGCGTGGATTGCGCCACGGCCACCGTGACATTTTGCTGTACGAACTTGCTGAATCCGGTTTTGGTAATGGTTACCTGATAGGTGCCGGGCGCAAGGTCGGTTGCGGAGTAGTTTCCGGAAGCGTTTGTCGTAGTGGTCCGCGTGACGGACGTGCCCGTGTTGAGAAGCGTGACGTCAGCGCCGCTGATGACCGCCCCGCTTGGATCGAGGACCGTTCCGAAGATATTTCCGGAAACAGCCTGAGCGTGCGCTGTAATACAGGAGAAATAACCGAGCGAGAAAAGAATAATCAGCCGTGTTATTACGGAGTGAGTTACCGGCATACGACCCCTTTTTCCTTTAACTTTGGTTTTACAGAGAATCGTTCGTCAAAACAATCCCGGCATCGTTAAACAGCCCACTCTGGCAAGCGTGGTTACCATAAATGGGTTATTTCACGCACCGCCAGCGAATGGTGACTTATGCGATTGTCGACTCTCGCGCCCCTCGCAACAGTACAGGCGATCAAACTGACGCGGGTCAGCTCCGCTCAGAATATGGACAGGGATGCTGATGATGAAACGACACGGTAAAATTCAGGTTCCGCCGCTTCAGCGACGAACTCTTGAAAGATCAAAGATAACGTAGGAATCCAGTGAAATTCGCGTCCGCGGCCTCTCGCTTCATCCCTGCGCATATCGCAGCCAGGAGCCCTGCTCCGGTCGCGCAATTCATCTTCTCTGTGCTGTTTAGCCGCCGCCTTCTCCGGCCGATGCTTGGCTGTCTGCTTCTGGCGTGTATCCCCGGACTCCTCTCGGCGCAGCCGCAGTTCTACTTACGGAACGGCGACACCGTTGTCTTTTATGGAGACAGCATTACTGAGCGCCACATCTACACGAGCTTTATTGAAGCCTACGTTCTTACGCGCCTTCCGAAGCTGAATGTTCGGTTTGTCAACTCCGGTTGGGGCGGCGACACGGTCGCCGGAGGCGACGGCGGCGCGCTGCAGCTCCGCCTTCGACGGGACGTGATCGCCTACCAGCCTACCGTTGTGACCGTTTTGCTTGGCATGAACGATGGACACTACAAGGAACTCGCCGATCGCACCTACAACGATTTCAAAACCGGCTATGAAAAGCTCGTCAGCACCTTAAAAACCGGCCTGCCGAATGTACGCCTGACTCTGCTCGAGCCGTCTCCTTACGATGATGTCACCCGGGTGCCCGAGTTCTCCGGAGGCTATAACAACGTCCTGCTGCGATTCGGCCAGTTCGTCCGCACTCTCGGGGAAAAAGAGAACGCGACGGTCGTCGACCTCAACAGTGCGGTTCTGAGGCCACTCGGAGTGGTGCATGCGAAGGATCCGTCCGCCGCGCTGGAGTTCATTCCGGATCGCGTTCATCCCGGGCCCGCGGCCAGCCTGTTGATGGCTGAGGCTGTCCTGAAATCCTGGCATGCTCCCGCGATCGTCACGGAAGTCGAAATAGACGCTGAAAAGGGATTAGTCACCCACGCAGTCGGGACCGCGATTGCTTCTGTGTCGCGAAACGGGAACACGCTCTCATGGACGCAGAACGACGCGGCTTTGCCTTTTTCGATCGATCTGCGCGACTCCCCTCTTACAGTGGCTGCCTACTCTTCCGACTTCTTTCCAGCGCTTGATGATCAGCCGTTGAGAGTCAGGAATCTGAAACCCGGCAATTACACCCTTAAGATCGACGGGCAGACGATCGCCGCTTACGCGGCTGACCAGTTCGCAAGAGGCATCAACCTGGCCCAGCTGATGACGCCTATGCTCGAACAGGCAAACCAGCTGTTGCGGATGACAAACGAACATGTTGCCCTGCATTTGAGCCGCTGGCGAATGGTGCAGGTTCCCCTGGAGCGATATGAGCTGCCCCGTTACAACGCGTCGATAGCTGACCTCGATACGCTCGAGCAGGAACTGATCGCCCGCATCCACGTCGCCGCTCAGCCGAAGCCCCACTTTTACCAACTCGTCCCCAGCGAGAACGCGGGTCGCGGGAACTGAGCCGCGGTTCGCAGGAACAAATGGCGGCTCACTGCAGCCAGTGACTGAGATCGATCGATAACAAAGTCTCGAGCTTGTGAATATCCGCGCGAAAAAAATCGATCAGATATTGGCGATCCGCGGCGCTCATTTGAACGGCTCCCGGAGCTCTGGTAAACGCGCGTCGGAGGTACGGCCGCCATCCGACCGGCGTGAGGCGCGCCACTGCTCCCCAGATCCCCTTCCTGCGAAGCGCGCCCACCAGTCGCACGCGTGGCGTTAGCCCTTCAAGATACTGTTGCGTAAGGTCTGGAATGAATGCATCGTCCACTTCGAGGAAGCGCAGCAGCCGCCGATATTCCTTCAATGGATTCGCGCGAAAATCCTCATGAAAGCCGATCCAGACGTTCGGCCCGAACAAATCTCGGTACCGGCGCACCTGCTCGGCATATAGCCCGAACTCCAAAAACGGGTAAACGGAGCAAAACTGCTTGGGCTCCAGGATGAGGCTTTTGCGAATGTGCTCGCGGAAAGAGTCCTTGATGGCGCCCACCGACAAGCCATGCGCGTATTGTGAGAATGATCTTGCTGCCGGGTCGCGAAGAATGATCACGATGCGCGCGTCCGGCGCCATCGATGCGATTTTCCCCGGTGCGGTGCTCGACCACAGATAGCAAACGCTCGCCTCGCCAACAGCGGTCGCGTTGCCCGCATTCGTGAACAGCCGCTCATAGTCGGCCAGTTCCGTAACAATCCCACCGAAGCGCTTCTCGTTCATCGGCCCATCCAGAAATCTCCGAACTGCGCGAGCGTCTCGCTCGAGCGCAGGCCGTTGCGAAGCTTCAAAGTTCTCCGCCCGTACTTCAGTCGAAAAGAAGTTTGGTTCCTTGATCGGGCTCATATAAATCTGGGGATGCTGATCCAGATAGTGATAAAGCGATGTCGTTCCCGCTTTTGGCGCGCCGACGATGAAGAAATTGGGCAGTCTGCGAACGGAATTGGACTGCGGAACCATTGGCACTATGCTATCGACAAGACCGTCCGGGCCGAATGAATTTGCCGCGTTAAGATGATCGTGATCCCGAGGCCCGATCGAATCGTGCTGGCAGCAGACACCAGACGTTCTGCGCTTGCGCCGCGGCGGGGTCGTTAATTCTTTCTAAAGGATTTCATAGTATTTAAACTTGGCTGCGATAACCTCGGAAAACCCCCTATGCGCGCGAAGTATCTTCCCGTAATCCGTTGCGTCCATTCGATCTTTTTCTGCGTGCTCGCAGGCGCGGGATCGGCCTGCCCCCAAACGCAGCCGGCGCTCAGAAGCAGTCCTGATTTCAATGTTGGCCCGGCAAAGGACGCCGCCACGGGAGTTACGCCGTCCGGCACGAACCTGGTTTCAGGCCGATCCCAGGTGAACAGTCCGAACCGCACCGTGGGCCCGCAGCAGGATAGATCGATCGTCGTCTCGGACAACCAGACGTTGACCCCCGCAGGAAAAATCATCGAACTGGGAGCGCCGGTGCGCGCCAAGGCCATCGCGCTCAACCCGAACCGCGCCACGCATAGCGCCGCCGTGCTGCTGATGGGTTCGCCGCAACCGGTCATCGTCTTTAACACCGCGACGGGAGAGGTTCTTCAACGTTTCCTCCCCACCGACGCGACGGGAGCTTCTCCCCGAGGAATGAACGCCGGATCCTTCACCGGAATCACTTACTCCTCGGACGGAACGAAACTGCTTTTCAGCCAGGACAACAATTTTGTTGTCCTCGCGAGCGTAAACCGGGAAACGGGCCGCTTATCACAGGAGCAGCGGATCAGCCTGCCGGACCTGCCTGCGGACGGGCGCCACTATCACAACGCGAAGTCGATCAATCCGGGCGGGGTCGCTTTTTCCGAGGACAACAAACGAGCCTACGTCGCGCTGAATGTGGTTAACACCCTCGGCGTGATTGACCTGGAGGCGTCTCCGGCGAGGGTCATCCGCCAGATTCCTGTCGGCAATGTTCCGAACAGCGTGCTCATTCGCGGCAAGTACGCCTATGTCAGCAACGAGGGCGGACGTCCGGCGACCAGCGCGGACTTCACAAACTACTCTGACGGCACGCCGATCGTCGTGGATCGGAAAGATGCGTTCACCCTCAGCGGAACGGTGTCCGTCGTGGATCTGGAGACGAGCAAGGAGGTCAGGACCATCGCGGTCGGACTGCACCCGGCCGGCATGGCGGTCTCGGGCTCCAGTCTCTACGTCGCCAATGCCTATAGCGATAGCCTCTCTGTTATCGATCTCCGTACCGATACCGTGGTCCGGACAATCAACCTCAGCGTTCCGATCGCTCAGGGAGCCTTTGGCTCCGGTCCTAACGGAGTCGCGGTCACGGACGGCGGAAAAGCGTATGTGGCTCTGGGACAAGCCAACGCAGTCGCTGTCGTGAACCTGCGCAGCGCTGACGCGAAGGCGGTGATGGGCTATATCCCCACCGCCTATTTCCCCAGTTCCATCGCCTACGACAAAGCGCAAAAACAATTGGTGATCGCCGACGATAAAGGCTTGGGAGCGCGAGGCATTACAAGCTCAAAAGACGGTGTGATCGGGTACAACACCCACGCCGATACCGGGGTCGTGAATCTGATTCCCGAGCCAAACTCAACCGAACTGGCCAGGTTCAGCAAGCAGGTCTTGACCAACAATCATTGGGATCTGACCGCTAACGTCCAGGTGGGACCGCAGTATATCGACCCTCACGCTAAGCCGGTGGCGGTTCCCCGGCATATCGGTGAGCCTTCGTTTATCAAGCACGTTTTTCTGATCATTAAAGAGAACCGCACCTACGACCAGATCCTGGGAGACGTCTCGTGGGGCAACGGCGCTCCCGAGTTTGCCGTTTTTGCGTCCGCCGTGCCGAATCAACACGCATTCATCACGCGCTTCCCCCTGCTCGATAACGTTTACGCGCCCAGCCGTCAGTCCGCGGACGGCCACCCCTGGATCGGGATGTCGGGATCGTTTTACTCGAACGAAATCCTGTCGCCGGATTGGATTCGCTCCTATCCCGGAGGCAGTTCGGAAGATCCCCTGACCTACACCCCCAGAGGCTTTCTATGGACGGCGGCGGAGGCAAAGGGGCTCACGTCCAAGCTTTATGGCGAATGGAGCGGCGGCACGACCATCGCGAAAAAGGCGGACGGCAGCGCATACACCTGGACCGATTTCTACAACACGTCGCTTTGCAAGGAAGGTAAAGCGCCGGCCTCCAGTTGCATCGTGCCCGACGACGCCGTCAAAGTGTCCTCCGACATCCCCTCGGCCGCGAAGATTATTGACCCGCATTACCCGCCTTTCAACCTGACGATTCCGGACCAGTACCGCGTGGATTACTGGATTTCGGATTTCGAGCGTCTGGTCGCGGCCAATCAGGTCCCCAACCTGACGATTCTATGGCTCCCGAACGACCATACCGCCGGCGCCACGAAAGGCCAACCCCATCCCATCAACTATCAGGCGGACAACGATCTCGCGCTTGGCCGCATGGTGGAAACCATCAGCCACAGCAGGATCTGGGCGCAGTCGGCGATCTTTGTCGAGGAAGACGATTCACAAGGCGGGCCCGACCATGTCGATGGCCACCGCCAACCCGTGTATGTGATTAGCCCCTACACGGTGGCTCCACAGGCTCCCGGTCAGGGAAAGGCCATCCATACCACGTATACTGCGGAGAACATAAACCGCACCATCGAGAATATTCTCGGCATGCAGCCTCTGACTCAATTCGACCTGGTGGCTTCGCCGATGTTCGATGCGTTCCAAAACACGCCTGATCTGACACCTTACGATCATCAGGCCGCGAGCATCCGGTTAGACCAGGGGCCGGACCTCCCGGCGGGAAAAAGTACGGCCTACACTCCGCTGCAAAAAGCCTGGCTCAAAGCCACCGCAACGGTGATGAAGGGCAAGTACGACAAAGCCGACGCGGTCGACCCGAATTTCCTGAATCATGTGACCTGGTATTCCGCAACGGATTGGAAGCGCCCGTATCCTGGGGAGAACAAACTGCTCATGCCGGGGCCGTTCGTCAAAGCCGCCAAAAAATATGCCGGCGATTCTGACGATGACTAAAAGCCGAAGAAATCGCGCCTCACCGCATCCTCGTATTCACGCTTCGCCTTCTTGGCCTGGGTGCGCGATTCCTCTTCCCTGAGATGCGCGTGCTCCCAGGCATCTACCTGATCAATCGACGGGTGGGCAGAAACCAGCTCTTCTTCGGCGCGGATCGCTTTGATCCACTCTTCCACAGCTTCCTTGTATCGCTGCCGAATCGGCTCAGGGTCGATTGAGAATTGCTTTGTTTCAGTCATCAGCGCCTCCGCCTGAATTTCAGCCGGCACGTGCCCATATGACCAAATCAGGACAGGACTCACAGATGCGGCCAGCCCCTGCCTAACGCCCCGCTACGGCGAACGAAAGAATATTCGATCCCGCTGCGATCGCGACGTACTGAACCCCCTCCGCTGTATACGTCATCGGAGAACCTTTCCACACGCTTCCCACATTCAGATGCCAAAGCGTCGTTCCGGTCTTCGCATCCACAGCCGCGAATCCCCCGCTGGACTCGCCGTAAAATACGAGGCCGCCCGCGGTCGCAAGAACACCCGAATAATTCCGCTCCACCGGGCCGGTTTGCGGAATTTCCCATCGAATAGCGCCTGTCTCGATATCGATCGCCCGCAGGTACTTCATCCCCGGGTCGGCCGGATCGTTAAGAAAACCGAATCCGCCCTGTTTCGCTTTTCGGTACACGCCGCAGTCTTCCACCGCCATCACGTAGTACAGCCCGCTAACCGGACTGAATGCGGTCGAGTACCAGTTCGTTGCGCCGCGCACAGCGGGACAAGTCTTCACGCCGACTCCGGTGGTCTCGTTATTGGACGTGAGAATCGGACGCCCGTTCGCATCCAATCCGCTCGACCAGGTCAGCTTCTTCACGAACGGTTTGCCGAGCAGAAACTTGCCATCGCTCCGGTCCAGAACATAGAAGTACCCATTCCGGTTGGCATGAAGCAGGAGCTTGCGGTCACGCCCCTGAAATCTCGCGTTGACCAGCACAAGCGGTTGCTCGGCATCCCAGTCATGAAGATCGTGCGGCGTGTATTGGAAGTACCACCGCAGCTTGCCGGTCTTCGGATCCAGCGCGAGATCGCAGTCCGTGTAGAGGTTGTCTCCGCCGCGGTCGGCGCCGTCGGTGTCGGGAAACGGATTGCCCGTCGGCCAGTAGAGCAGCCCCGTTTCGGGATCGTATGTCCCGGTGAACCACGTCGAACCGCCGCCCGCATCGATCGCATTCCCTTTCCACGTTTCAGAACCCGGTTCGCCGGGACGCGGTACAGTCCAGAAACGCCACGCCAGTTCGCCCGTGGTCACTTTCCACGCCCCGATGAAACCACGGATCCCTTCGTCGCCGCCCGCCACGCCTGAGATCACAAGATCGCCCACAACCAGCGGAGCCGACGTTGTCCCGTAGTGCTGCGCGTTCTCCGGCATATAAGCGTCCCACAGCACAGCGCCGGTGATGCGATTGAGGCAAAGCATATGAGCGTTGTCTGTGTTGAAGAACAGACGGTCGCCGAGAATCGCGACGCCGCGCTGAGCGCCGAGCGAAGCATCACCGGCGATCGTGCCGGACGGAGTTCGGGGACGGCTGAAGCGCCAGATCTCCCGGCCCGAACGGCCGTCGAGGGCGAAGACCTGATTCGGCCCGGTGACATACATGACCCCGCCTACAACCAGCGGCGTGGTCTCGAGCGGCTGATATTGAATCGGATAGATCCACTGAAGCTGGAGGCGCGACGCGTTCGCCGTGTTGATCTGATCGAGCCTGCTGTAGCGGTTGCCGCTCAGGTCGCCATGATAGGTAGGCCAGTCGCCCGCTTTCGGATGAAGGATCGCCTCAAATTCGGACGTGGGAGGCTCGGCAACCGGCGTCTTCACCGCGCCTTCCGCGATGCCGCCGAGCCGGCTCAGCCAGGCCACGAGATCCCGCCGCTGATCAGGCGTGGCATGAAGCGGCGGCATCAGCGACGCGGTCTCGTTGGCGACGCGCGAGTAGTCCTTTTCATCCAGCAGCCGGATCTGCCCATCGAATGTCTGCAATTGCAGGTCGTGGCTGCCGCGGGCGCGCGCGAAGCCGCGAATCGTGGTCCCGCTCTTGAGCTGAACGTTTACAATGCCGTATCCCGGGGCGATGCGCGCGCTCGGGTCTGTAAGCGACTGTTCTAGTTCCGGGAGCGTCAGCTGCTTCGCGATACCCGCAAGATCCGGACCGCGGGAGCCGCCCACGCCTGCCGCACTATGGCAACCGCCGCATTTGCCATCGCCAAAGAAGAAGCGCTCTCCCGCCGCCAGATCGCCTTCGGGCTTCGCTTCGAACGCGGTCGCATTGAACGATCGGACATACTCCGCAACTGCGGCGGCGTCGCCATCGGCCAGCGGAATCGCCGGCATGCCTCCCGGCGTGCCATGCAGAATGACGCCTGCGATATCCCCTGCGGACCGTGTGCGCAGCCGCCGATTTCCTGCAAGCGCCGGTCCGCGATCCGAGCCTCCCGCATCCGCGCCATGACACACCGAGCATTTCTCGATGAACAGCTTGCGCGCCGCCGCGGTGTCGGCCCTCGCGCCGCTCGCAAAAAGGCAGGCTACCAAAATGACGCGGGTCAGCATCCGCTCAGAATATCGCCAGCGGATTGAAAGGCGAACCAGTCGCGCCGGGCACCCGCAGAGGCGCAACCGTCATGCAGAAGGTCGAGCGCTTCAACCGCGCCGCTTGTTCCGCCGCCGCTTCAAGATCGCAGTTGTCAAACAGCGGAGTTCCGACCGCAACCAGGAACATCTGATGAATGGGCTGATTGACTCCATCAATCCGCGAGGGACGCACATCCTGCACTACGTCGCTGCCCAGCAACGCGATATCGCGATCCTTGAGCCAGCGGCCCGCCGAAGCGTATAGGCCGGGCGCAGCCACGTTCAGGTTCAAAGGCCCTTTCTCCGCGACCCGTTTCCAGCGGCCCGTCCTTAACAGAACGCAGTCGCCGCTTTCGATTTTCACGCCGGTCTTCTTCTCCCAGGCGTCGAGGTCCTCTGCGTAGATGGCCTCATCGTCGCCCATATAAGGTACGTTCTGGAAGCGCGGCCAATCAATCAGCACGCCGCGCGTCACCAGTCCGTCCTTGAACGGCATCACGTCGTTCTTCTCGGCGCCCCAACCGGTGATCTCGCTCGCCGGAAATCCGTTGTAGATGTGCCCGTTGTAGATGAAGTGCGAAAGCGCATCGAAATGGGTCGTGTTGTTGCCGTGAAAGCTCACGCTGATCGAATCGACCGCATACCCGCTCGGCCCGCGCATATTTAGCCCGTTCGAGCGCATCGTGTGGGTCCAGGTGTAGCGGGGGCCGTTGCCGCGGCCATTTCCGCGCCCGGCCGCGTCGGGTGTCGCGGCGGTAGGCGGCGCTTCCGCCTCGGGCGAACCCTTCGGCGGAATGTCCGCGTCGAGCGACATCGAGACCGAAATGCCCTCTTTGATCAGCGCCGCCGCCTGCTTGCGCTTGGCCGGAGTAATCAGATTGACGGTTCCCGCCTGATCCTCCTTACCCCACCGTCCCCAGTTCGAAAGTTCGGTCATCCAGCGTTCGATATCCGCCTGCGTGAGATTGCGCGGATACCTGTCCGAGCTCGCCGCGGCGCCGTCGCGAGCCGTAGCCAGAGCCGCCGCGCCTGCCATCCAGCGGAGCCGCTCGCGCGCGCTGAATCTTCCACCGTCGCCTGATGTCATACGTCGATGCGCTTCGTCATCTTATCCAGAGCGTCGCGGTCGATCGGGTAGCCGAGCCCGGGAGCAGTTGGCGCATGCACATAGCCTGCGGAATCGATGCGGAACTTGTCCTTGTGATACGGCCGGTCCGCGTACTCCGCCGGATGCGGCATCTCGAACCAGTACGCGTTCGGCAGCGCGAGTTCCAGATGGAAGTGAACCGCGAGGTCAAGAACATTACCCCAGTTGTGCGGCGTGCATTCCAGCCCGAAGGCATCCGCCAGCAGGCCGACTCGCATCGATCCGCTGATGCCCCCCACATTATCTGCGATCAGCCGCACCACATCGAGCGCGCCGCGGCGGATGTACTCCGCGAAGTCGGAAATCGAAGCGAGGAATTCGCCCACGTGCAGGGGCACATCGAGCGCGTTCGCCAGTTCCGCCAATCCGTCCGTGTCAACCGTGCGGATCGGATCCTCGAACCATAGGTAATCGAGTTCATCGAGCAGACGCCCGACCTTCAGCGCTTCATACCGGTTATACGCCTGCACCGGGTCGTGCGCTAAAACGTATTCGTCACCGAGGGCCTTACGAAGATTCTTGATCTCTTCCATGTGGCCGATGTAAGAAGGGATCGGCGGGCCCTCCTTGTGCTGCCCCGCGCCGGGATGAATCTTATAACCCACGTAGCCTTCCTGCTTGGCCTTCATCGCATCCGGCACGTAGTCTTCGATGGACGGCAGATGCTGCGAACTCGCATAGGCCATCATTCGGTCCTTGGATCCGCCGAGTAGCTTATAGATGGGACGATCGACGGCCTTACCCAAAACGTCCCACAGGCAGACGTCCGCCGCTGCTGCTTTGTAGTCGGGCCAGGAGCCGCCGCTGCGGCTCGGAATCGCCACGAAGTTGCCGCCAGCCGGACGCGCCCCAGCCCCGGCAGGCCGTTGCCCCGCCCCACCGCCGGTGCGCGAACGCGCGTTAAACCCGGCGGCGCCTCTCATGCCCGACGTCGCATTCAGCGTCGGCAGCAGATCGACCACGTTCTTACCCACCAGCGTCGCCTTCGCCCAATCGAGCCAGCCCGTCGTGCGCTCGCGGTTGCCGATCGTGTAATTCCCCTCATGACCGCTGTTCGTCACGACCGACACGATTTCGCCTGTCTCTGTTCCATTGAGGCGATGAATGTTGGCCGTGTCGGTAACGTAGACCTTGACCTGCTTGATCGTGAGGTCCGGCAGGTCGGCCTTCTTCACGCCCGCTGACTGCGCTGCGGCGAGACCCGGATCTGCCAGCGCCGCGAAGCCTGCCGCCGTTCCCGCCGCCGTTGCGGCGAAGAAGTTCCGGCGCGTCACCGGATCCTTCAACATTCGTTCCTGTTTTCGATTCGACATTCGGCAGCTCCCGTGGACCTTATCCCTTGAGGTAGGGCTTGAGATAGGTACTCAACGCTTCGCGAATATCGCGCTTCGCGGCGTCATCCAGCGGCGCCGCCCCGCGTCCCCCGGCGCGCCCTCCACCCCCGCCGCCGGAGGTCGACATGCGCCGCGTGATATTCGACTCTTTGAACACGCCCCGCGCGATCAGTACATAGGAATCGGCATTAGGAATACTGCCGAATGCCAGCACGCGGCCGAACATGTCGAACCCTTCGCGTTTCTTCCCTGCGTGCCACAAATCAAAAGCCTGCGCATAGATATCCGAAAGACCAGTCGTGGGGCAATGGCCCGAAAACCCGCGCTCCATCTCCGTGATCATCGTGCGAACGCCGTTACCCGAGAAGACATTCAGTTTCCCGCCGGTTCGTTCGCGAATCTCAGCCACGCGCTGCAGCGGATTGCCCGCCTCGTCCTTGATCACTCGCATGGTCGGAATCTCTTTGAACATCCGAACGATCAGATCGACGCTCATATCGCCGCTGCTCTGCACGAACAGCGGTAGATCGGTGGCTTTGCCGATGGTCTTGTAGTACTCGACCATGGCGTCATCGCCAGCCTTCTCCGGAGGCAGCGAAATGATCGCGTCAGCTCCGTTCTTCGCCGCATGTTTCGCATATTCGATCGAGCCGTTCACATCGTTATCGTGCGTCTGGACTCCAATCACGAGCGCCGTTTTACCGCCTTTCCCCGCCGCGAGAATGGCTTCGGCGCCTTCCATACGCTCAGGCTTCGTCAACTCAGCCCAGCCGCTCGCGATCTGCGGCCATGCGAATCCGTGTACGCCGCCGCGATTGCAGAACTTCACTTCGTCGGCGAGACTTTCCAGATCGAGCTTGTTGTCCGGTGTGCACGGCGTCTGCCCGATCGGAAACAGTCCGCGCAATGGTTTGCCCTCCGCAGCCCCGGCCTGCTCTAAGAACGCAAGCGACAACGCGCCCATGCCCAGACGGCACAGGAACTCGCGGCGATCGTGCCCCACCGAACCGATATTCTTCATCGATCAACTCCTTGTCTCAGAATTGAAGCCGCGCCACAATCTGTCCGTTCCGGACCGTGGGCACGGCGCCTCCGGTCTGGATGCTCGTCACCGACGTATTGATGTAGCCGAACCCGGACACTGTCTGGCCCGTGCTCGTTTTTACCTGGGTGGCTGAGGCGTTTGTAGCAGTCGGCGCGCTCAGGAACACCCGATTGAACACGTTGAAGAATTCGGCGCGAATCTGCAGGCTCATTCGCTCGCGGATCCGGAAAATCCGCCCCAGGCTCAGTGATTCCGCGGGCTGGCGCTGCCAGCGGTAGTCGTTGTAGTACGGAGCCGCGGATCCGAATTGGCCCGCCGCAGGCTGGCTCCATGCCGCCGGGTTCAGTACGAACGTCTGGTTCGGATCGAAGCAGTGGCAGTTTGGATCCTGCGTAAACAGGGGAACGCCGGGAACCCGATTCGCATACGTGGGCGTGTTCGAGGTGTTGCGCGGCAACACGGACTGCAGATTGTTAGTCGCGTACGGCGAAAGAATCGGCAGTCCGCTCTGATACCGCAAAGAACCGCCGATCGTCCAGTCGCGCTGAATGGCCCGAATCCACTTATTGGTCGCAAGTGCCGGGACGTCGTAGTTAAAGAGAATCGCCGAAACCAGCGGCAAAGAACTCGGCGAAATCGCCTTCTGCACCGGCCGGTTGAACACGTCGTTGACCTGAACGCTTTCGGCGGTGGTCAGCTCTTTTTGCCACGTGAAGGCGTATTGCGCATAGAGGCCGTGCCACAGACGCTGCGTTAGTTTGGCCTGCAGGGCGTCATACCAGCTATCGCCCAGCGGAGCCCACTGCACTGGGATGTTCGTGAACTGAGGGTACGGACGCAACGCCTGAGCCAGAGTTGAAGTCATCGGGAACCCGCTGTAGGGGACCTGAAATCCTGCCGCCTGGGGCTTTCCGGAAGCGAACGTGGAACTGAGCAGCGAAAGATTCGCGGGATTGCTGAGACTCAGTCCGAACTGCTGAAGGCGCTGTGGGGTAAGCGCATTCAGATCATCCAGATTGTTAGCCAATAGCCATGCGCCACGGTTCCCCACATATGCGGCTTCGGCGAGCAGATTGGCATTGATCTGGCGTTGCAGTGAGACGTTCCACTGGTTAACCCGCGGCGGCCGCCCGCCGTTTTGATCGATCAGGTAGGGCGGGCTGTTCAACTGACCCGGGAACGGGACGATCCCGGGATTCAACGTTGTCGGATAGAGCTGCGCCTGTGTGTACGGCAAACCCTGCGCAAAAGTCGCCGCGGGAGTTCCGAAACCCGGCGAGACGAATGAGATCTGGTTGTACCCGATGGAAGCGCCGCCCAGGATCGACGTGTTGCTGATGTAGTTGAAGTTCGTGGTCGTCCCGTACGTGAGACCCCAACCCGCGCGGAACACGGTCTTGCTGTCGATCTGATAAGCGGCCCCGATGCGCGGGCCAACCGCGTACGGATACGTGGTCGTGAACGAACACCCGCATCGCCCCTGCCCGGAGCCTTCGTAGATGGTCGCGCCAGGCAATCCGCCCGCGGACGGATTCGGCGTCGCCGGCGAAAACTCCGCCAGGCGCTGATGAATCTCGTCCGCAGCGCCCTGTAGATCCCAACGGACGCCATAGGTAACCGTGAGCTTGCGGTTCACCTTCCATGCGTCCTGTAAGAAGAGTGACCAGGACATCTTGCGGAACTGCGGATCCTGGGGGGTCTGTACGCTTGCGCTGTCCGCGAGGCCCAGCAGGAAGTCGGCGAACCCATTACCGATATTCCCGCCGCTCAGACTTCCGGACTGCAGGTAGGGCAGGCCAGTCTCATTGTTATTGAAGTTCCAGATGCCCTGCGTACCCCGAACGTTGCGATCTCGATACGCGTCGATGCGCCAGTCCGCGCCGATCTTGTAGCTGTGGTTCCCATGCACCCAGGTCACGTTGAGAACGCCCGTGGGTTTGTCAATCGAGTATTTGTTCGCGTTGCTCGGACCCATCGGAAGCGTCATTCCGTAAGAGCCGGTGAATGCGCCCGTGAGGCGGGGAAATCCCGTGGCCGTGGTTGTTCCGGTGAAGTTGTTCGGAATGCCGCCCAAAAGGCCAAGCTGTCCTGGCGCGTCGTAGGCAAGCACTCCCGTCAGGGCGACGTCGGGATTACGGTACATGATGTAGCCCGCGCCGGCATGAATCACGATCGTGGGCGTTATCGTGTAGTCGTAATTCAGCCGCATGGTTTCGTTGCGTTCGTAGAGAATGCGAAGCTGCGTGATCGGGACCGCAAGTCCGTCCGGGTTCACATACTGATCGGTTCGAAAACGCGACCAGTAAAACGAAAGGTGCTGCTTGTCTGTCAGGATCTGATCGCCTTTGATACTGGGCACGGCCTGGAACTTGGGCGTCGGATAGGTCTGATTCCAGTTATTCACCAGCGCGCCGCTGGTAGGCATCGGCATAAAGCCGACGATCTTCGCCGCCACCGGGCTGATGCGGCTGGTGGGAATGACGTTTCCCGGAAACGGATTGGTCACCACCTGCCCATTCACGGTCTGGAAATTGGTCGGATCATAGATCGTGTTCTCCAGAATAGGCCGGCCAAGAGGATCCGTGCCCAACTGCTTACCGGTGAGGATCTGGCTGAAGTCGCCCCCACGCATCGCCACCGTGGGCACGGTCTGATACACGCCGGAAATCACTTTACTGTCGTGGTAAAACTCCCATCCGAGGAAAAAAAAGCTCCTGTTGCGCCCGTTGTAGAGGTGGGGGATCACCACTGGTCCTCCAATGGAGAAGCCATAGTCGTTTTTGCGCTGCTGCGGACGAATCAGATGGCCATTTCCATCGCTGGTGAAGGTAAGGCCCGCGTTCAGAGCCTCGTTGACCAGATATTCATACACACTGCCGTGATACTGGTTCGTTCCCGATTTGGCGTTGAAATTGAACAATCCGCCCACGATCTGTCCGAACTCCGGAGCGAAATTGCTGGTCTGGAGCGCCGTGGCTTCAATCGCTTCCACCGAAGGCTGTAATTCGTCGATTCGCGCCGCGCTGAGAGAGTTCGTCGCCTCCTGCCCCTCAAAATACATCGACTGCGTGCTGTTCGGCGCGCCATTGACGCGGATCACATTCTGGCCCGTGTTGTTCGCGCCGGGCTCGAGCGTGATGAAAGCGTAGGGGCTGCGGATATATCCGCCGCTGAGGGCGCCGAAATTAATCGGCAGATTTCCGATCTGCTCGCCCGTGAGCGTATGGCTTTGTTCCGCATCTTCCGTCTTCAGCAGAGGAGCTTCCGCCGTAATCGTCACCGATTCGGATGTGGAACCGACTTGCAGCGTCACGTCCACGCGGACATTCTGGGCAACGGCCACCTGGATTCCCTTCTGCGTCGCTTTCTTGAATCCGGGGGCCTCGAAAGTCACTTCATAGAGGCCGGCCGGTAACGAGGTGAGCGTGTAATTTCCCGTGTTCGTCGTGGCGCCGGCGAATTGGGCCGACGTCTCGGAGTTCACGGCGGTGACGGTCGCGTTCGGAACCACCGCGCCGCCCTGATCGATAACAGTTCCCGTAATCGTTCCCCGATCGCTCTGAGCAATCAGGACAGACCCGCATAACAAGCTGACAAAGGTTGCGAATGCCAGTCTCATACCTGCCCCTTTCGCGCGCGGACTAAGCGCAATCTGGGTGAAATATATCGCGGGATTAACGCAACGTCAACACAAAAAACGAAATTCCTGGCAAATATTGAAACCTTGAAGATGAAGGATTGACTTGCTCCGAGTTCGGAACGCATAATTCCGATCAGCCGTTATGGACCGGATGAAATCGCGTTATTTGTGTGCTTTTCTTTCGCTCGGACTTCTTGCCGCCGTCGCGCGAAGCGTCGAGCGGACCGATGTCACATTTAAGATTTTTCAGTTCCCCGCCGACAAAATCCCGCGCGTGGACGGCGACCCGAGCGACTGGGATATCGCGCCGGACGATTACGCCATAGGTATCGATCAGTTGGTAGACACCGAGGGCGGCCATGGCGCGAAGTTTGACCGCAAAGATCTCGACGTGAAGGTAAAGGTGGGTTGGGTGAAGGGGATGAACCGCCTCTACTTTCTCTATGAGGCATACGACAACTATTGGGATTTCACCCGCACCGATCTGCACAACGACATCTTTGAAGTCGTTGTGGACGGCGACATGTCGGGCGGACCGCTGATCGATCAGTACCATCGCGACATCTGGACGCCGGAAGCTGTCGGCGCGGCGCGCGCGGCGGTCGACACGCGCATCAGCCGCGCTCACGCCGAATGGTCTTTTCACGGCGCGCACGCGCAGAATTACCACATCTTCACGCCTCCCGCCGAGGGAAAAGACTGGGCCATGGCGTGGGGCTGCGCGTCGTGGACCAAGGAACTGCCATGGGCGAATGCGGCTTATCGCTACGACTTCAAACCAGGCCAATCAGGCAAGTTGATTCTCGAGTTCTGGATCACGCCCTTCGACTACCGGGGCTGCGAAGGACCGCAGCGTGCGGTCGAGAGCGTACTGGAAGAAAACAAACTGATCGGACTCTCGTGGTGCGTAATCGACTACGATGACGTGAACTCGCCGAAACGCTCATTCTGGAATCTCTCCCACAAGCAGACGATGTATGGCAACGCTTCCGATTTGGTCGCATTCCGGCTGATGCCTCTTGAAGAGAAGTTCCGTAAACCGATTCAGGCGTCCTGGTCGTATACAGTCGCGGACATGGACCGGCGTCTCGTCGCCTTCAAAGATGCATCGAGCGGCAAGATCACATCGTGGAACTGGGATTTCGGCGACGGCTCAAAGTCGACCGAGCAGAATCCAATCCATGCTTATCAGCGGGCCGGCGAATTTACGGTAATCCTCGACGTGGAAGGCCCGGCCGGCAAATCGCGTAAGGTGAAAGTCTGGGAAGTCGCCGTGCGATGAATTAGATAATTCGAAATTCTGAATCGCTTTCTGAAACGATCTCTATAGCGCAGCCGAAACCGCATCGGCAACCGTTTTCAACGCTGCAAGATAGCGCTCCTCCTGCCCGGCGTCCCTGAACCGGGACTTCGGAAGGGCCAGCCCGATCGCCGCCTGCGCCTCGCCGTTCCGGCTGAAAATCGGCGTAGCGAAGCAGTAGCCCTCGGTGACCGATTCCTCCCGATCGACCGCGTGGCGCTGCTGCCGCACTGCTTCGAATTCGGCGTCAAGCGCCGACCGATCCGTAATCGTCTGCGGAGTGAAACGATAGAGGCCATAACTGCGCAGCAGCTTTTCCCTGCGATCCGGGCTCTGAAAAGCCGAGATGGCCTTGGCGAGCGCATTCGCGTTGGGGGGAAGAATGTGCCCCACCGCGTTGCTCATCCGAATGATCTCCGGGCTCTCCTCCACCGCGATCACCTCGACCCTGTTTTCGAACAGAGCCGCCAGGCTGACCGTCTCCCGCAGGTTCCGGCAGAGTTCTCTCATCAGAGGCGACGCTGCCTGCAGGAGTTTCAGAAGGAACCGGGAAGACACGGCGCGCTGCAGTTCTGGCGCCAGCAGGTAGCGCGACATATCGTTCCGCACTACATAGCCGGCATTTTCGAGCGTGCAGAGCAGCCGGAAGGCGGAAGTTTTCGAGAGCTTCAGACGGCGCGAGAGATCATTGAGCGGCAGCGGCGCAGGCTCGCACTGAAGTATCTCCAGCGCCTCGAGAGATTTGCCCACTGCGCGTGACAGATACTGCGATCGGTCCTTTTCCTCCCGTTGCGGGACAGGTTGCGCCCTTGGAGCCTTTTTAGCTCGCGTCTTCGATCCAGGCATAAGCGGTGGTGTGAAGCCCCCCATAATCATACCGAAGCGCCTGGATTTTGAAACGCTTTTCCGAAAATGAATTCTGGGCCTGAACGAACGCACAATGGACCTTCAGGCGACTATAGGTCTCCCGGCGCCCGGACAAAAGCCCCGGTATGTTCGCACGTCATGTTCCGGGATGTTCGTTTCACGTTCCGGCCAGCTTGCAGCTGTTAACGGTCCTTTGACCTTTGGAAACCTACCGATTCCTGAGTGCGCGGTGCATGACGTACTCTACTCTCACGACAGCCTTACTTTCGTATTCCGCGCGAACCAGCACCTGGAAGTACTCCGGGATGGTCCCATCCCGCCGCATCCTATATATAAGGTCCCGCACGGAGTCGGGGTTGGTCATGTAATACGCGAGCGAGGCGGGTTGCTCCGATCCGCTTGCTGTCAGCGAAAGAATACGCCGTCCCGCGAACGAGCCGGGCATCATCGTGATCACGGAATACTTCTGCCCCCATCGATCAGGATTGGACGGGTCTGATTGGTTGTGATACTCGGTCGGTTCTCCCGGCCCTGGATGAGCGATGCGAACCCCCGTTCCCGTGTCGATGATTTCTCCGCGCGCCAGAAGACGCTCCACTTCAGGGTCCATCCCCGGCTTTCCCAGGAGAATCACGTTGTTGTCCCTCAGATCGGCGGCCGTCAGATCCAGTGCGTTCTTCAGGGCGATATTCGGAACACGCGTTGAGAGCAGGCGTGAAAGACTGAAAATCGCCTGCGGCGTCCCGCCGTCTGTGTAGTCTCGATTTCCAACCAGCCCGGTATCGAAAAGCTTTTGTACTCTCATCAATGGTTCAGAACTGGAAACCTGGTCCAGCCCATTGACATGCCAGTCCCGTACCATCAGGGGGCCGAGCCGAATAAAAAAGCGGGTTTCGTAGGCCACCAGCAGAGGATCGCCCCGATCGAAGAATGGCCTCCACAGCGCTTCCAGTTCGCGTGTCCACGCCGTCCCGCTGGCCGTTTGGAGGTGGGTCGCCGGAACTCGAACGCCGGGTTTGGTAACCATCGACCATCCAGCCAGCAACCCGACCATCAGAAGTGCGCCAGCCGCAAATCCGATCCCGCCGGTCAACAGAGTTCGACGCAGCGGAGTATCGGGAAGGCGCCTCGGCGCCGGCGCAACGCCTTCCGGCTCCATGACAACCGCCGGCTCCTGCAGCGAACTGGTCTCCTGCTCACATCTCGAGCTCAGGAATCGTGGAACGTATGTTCCTTTGCGTAGTTCGATGCGAACGGGCGAATCCGGAGCTTCCGATGCGTAGTACTTGTCCAGTCGCTGCCGCAGCTCGTGGACGCGGCTGCGCACCGAAGAATCATCCAGAGGCGAGAAATCGTGCGGCCGTCCCAGGGCGGACACCCCGATCGTGTATTCGGTCAGCTCGCTTTCGCGGCCTTCGATCTCCGCTTCACAGAGGAACTGAAGTAAGCTGCGGAGTCGGCCGGAACGAAAAAATGCCTCGCTCTGCAGAGCTTCTTCAAGCGCGGCGCGCTTCTCTGCCGCGCCGATTCCGCTGCCAGTTGGGACACGGATCATGACAAAGCCCCGCGGAACACATCATATACCTCGATGCGAATCTGTCCCGTCGCGCGACCGGACCGGGACCGCCTCCGTTCAACTGAAGACCCGTATGACGTTAGTGTGATGTTTCTGAAATCTCTTTACCTATTGGCAGGAAGGTGGTCGAGCCAGACGATGGTGGCACAGGCTTCAGCCTGTGGGTTTTCGGCTGCCGGATTAGTACAGGCACTTCGGAATCAGGACATTAGCGACTCCCTTCCGACAGTGATCCGCGAATACCCCGGCAATCCATACGAGAGACCGGATGCCTATCGCGGCTCAGGCGCGATCTTGTAACGGTCGCGTTGGGCGCGTCACTAGCCGAACGAATAGCTTGTCCGCACGGCGCAGGCGAATGATCGAACTTTGATGCGCATAGTGGCGGCTATAGAGAAGAGAAAGGAGAAACGAACATGCACAACGGACATTTGAAGATCGTGGTATCGGAGGGTAAGGTAACTCTCGACGACTTGCATAAAGCGCTCGACTTGGCGGTACGTCAGGTGACCAGAGGCGGCTGTAACTGCGGGCTGACTGGCTTTGACCTCAGCTTTCTGCGCGGTGATCCGGCATTAATGTCGCTTGCGGAAGTCGGTAAGGTCGCCAATATCCAGGGAGCCGTGTTTTCGCACGAAATGGCTGGCTGAGCGACGGGGGCAGAGCGCGACATGGCGAAAATCGCGATCGGTTCAACTTACGAAGGCCGCGATCCGGAGCTTCTGGAGGGCATTCTGCCCCTCGTCGACTATTTGGAAATCACCCCGGAGACCATCGCTGAAGTGCGCGGCGGCGAGGTCGAAATCAGTGCTGACATTCTTACGGAACTGAAGAACGCCGCGGGATCCGTGAAGTTCATCGTGCATGGCGTTGGCCTGTCAATCGGTTCGCACGAAGGTTATTCCGCGAATTACCTCCGTCTTCTGGACAGCCTCCTGGAGCATCTCGATATCGAATGGCACAGTGAGCATCTGGCCTATACCAAGGTGGACGGGGAGCATCTGGGAATCATGCTCGCGCTGCCTAAGACACGCGAGGCGCTCGATATGGTCGCCGCGCGTGTAATGGAACTACAGCGGCGCTATGCGATGCCGTTTCTGCTCGAGAACGTCGTCCACGTGATCCCGGATTGCCCCGCCGATTATTCGGAAGCAGGCTTTCTGAATGAGTTGACCCGAAGGACCGGTTGCGGCCTGATCCTGGACGTTTACAACCTCGAATGCGACAGCCATAACCACGGATTCGACATCGCGGCGTTTCTGAGTGAGCTCGACATGAAACGCGTGCGTGAATTGCATCTCGCTCGCGGAGTGGAGCACAACGGCTTTCTGCTCGACGTTCATTCCCAGCTGGCGCGGCCTTCGACGGTGGATCTGGCCCGTGGCGCTATCGCGGGTTCGGCCGGCAGCGCCAGAGTGGCGGTGTTTGAATTCATGCCCGAAGCGGTTCCGGGCCTGGGCTACGAGGCCATCGCGGAACAATTGCGGCAATTGCGATCCGCCCTGAACAACTGAAATTTTCGGAACACGACTTATGGATCTCGCAACGCATCAACGCAAGCTGCTGGGGCTCTTCCGCGCGACTTACCAGGCAACGCCGGAAGACGGGCCCTATCTGAATCGCGTCGCCGCTTCACGAGATCTGGAGGAAGGCCGCCGGAATATCTTTCTCTGGCGCCTGTGGGTGCTCGAGCGGACCAGTGTCCTCACCTTCCGCATCCTCCTGCGCCGCCGGCTGCTGGAAGATGCCGTAAACCGATTCATCTCACAACGCAACATTTCCCCGTTCCGCGAGACGCAGGCCCCGGACTTCCTGCGCGCCATGAGCGACCATGAAGACCAGTCGGTAGCCGCCGTTGCGCGTTTTGAACTCGCTCTGGAACAGGTGCGCGGAGGAGACGAAGCCAGCTACGCGATTCCCTTCCCCACCGACCCGGTGGCTCTGCTGCACGCGCTCGCGCTCGATCGAGACGTGCCAGCCGAGCTGGCTCATGAGCCAGCGCAGAACCATTACGAAATCATCGTTTCGCGCAATCTGCCCGGGCACTTTGAGGTCCGCGATTTGGCGTGACGCTGAAGCTCGTCGCTGGCAGTGGCGTGGGCTCGCTCGATACAGGAAAGCACAGCGTCACGGGTGACGCCACTTTTGCCGACTCCCGGCCCTGTGACTCTACGCTTACTTCTTCCGCGTGACCGACAGCAGCAAGGTGACCAAATCAGTGCGGATGTCTCACGCGAGCGTGACGGAGAGGTTCAGGCAGCACAGGCAGCGGCGCCGTGCATAACGAATTCCGCGTGTTTCAATCCACGCGCCACCCCTCGGGTGGAACGCCCTCAGACTGTTGGCGTAACAAGACATGGTAGATCATTATCCTGCTCGTTAGCATCGGACGGCAATAGTCGCCGCGCTCGCGAATCTCTGCTTTTTTTCGGATTTTTTCATTGAAAGCAAACGATTTCCGCCGTTTCTGCAGTTGAACTCTTCCAGCTCCATGCCACTCTGTAGCCGGAACCACCTTAATGTCGTCCGCCGCCGTCGTCCTCGCCGCCCAAACCAATGGCGCAAAATCCCGAGGCCCCAAAACCACCGAAGGCAAACGCTGCTCGTCCGCCAACAGCCGCACCCATGGCCTCTACTCCGCCAGAATCACCCCGGACGCTGAAGCCGAATCCGAATTCCGCGAACTCCTCCCGGCCCTGATCGCCGAGTACCAGCCCGCCGCCCCCATCGAACGCCGCATCGTCGAATCCCTCGCGCAATCCATCGCCGGAATCCACTGGACCTGGCGCCTAACCCGGTCGGTCTTCAAACGCGCCGTCCTCGACCACCCGGACCAATCCAAACCCATCCAGTCCCGAGTCTTCGATATCTTCGGGAGCAAGGCCAACCTCCTCGCCCGCATCGACACCCTGGAACGCCGCTTCACACGCGAATGGCGAGCGGCCATTGCCCTCCTCGAAAACCGCCCCGTCGAACTCATAACGCCCCAAACCGCACGCGCCGAAACTCAAAAATCCGAGGAACGAACCCAGCGCCCCACCCCGCCCGCCTCCGCCGCGTCTCGATATACTACCCTTGACCCCGAACTCCCGCCTTCCGGTTTACGTATCTTTTTCGGGGAACGAACCGAATATGACTCCAACAGCAAGTTCCACTATTGGTCAGATCCATGAGCTGCTCGCGGACCGCCGCTATTCCGTCGAAGATCAGGGCAATGGCGTCCTTCGCGTAACCGATGTTGACAGTGGTCTCGCCCTTCAGGCGGTCCTGCAGGGCCAGATCCTGTACTTTTCTCTGCCCTGCGCCACCGTCCCCGCCGCCCGCATCACCCCCGCCGTCATGCGGAAGATGCTCGCGGCTGATAACGGTATCTCCACGTCCTATTTTCAGATTTACGACACCGGAGACGGCAGCCTCACCATCACCCTGAACAACTTCTGCAAGCTCCAGCAGCTCGATGCCGACGACCGCGACGACATCCTGTCCTGCGTAGGCTTCGTGCTGGCCGACGTCCTGCCCGCCCGCGAACTGATAGGGCAGGATATTCAGTAGAGGCGAAGACCGAGCCACTAGACATAGACCGCCAAGACATAGAGTTAAAGAGAGAGACTGAATATGGGATTCTTTTCCGACATCTTTAATCGCGCCGGGCGCGTGGCCCGCGGGCAAGCCAACCAGGGCATGAGCGCCATCGAGGACGCCACCTTCGAAGCCACGGTCAACCAGACTGTCGCCGACATGAAAAACGAGCTGAACAACGTCGTGCGCGCCTCCGCCATGGCGATGAGCAATTACAATCAGCTCGACGCGGAATATCAGAAGTACGTCCGCCAGTCGCAGGAGTGGAAAGCCCGCGCCGGTCAGGCGCTCGACGCGAACAACGAAGACCTCGCGCGCAAGGCCCTCGCGCGCAAGGCCGAATGCGACAAGCAGGTCACG
>DATFSM010000040.1:0-4912 GCA_035262625.1 Bryobacteraceae bacterium | reverse complement strand
ACGGCGGGTGTGCAGCGTGTCCTTCTTGGCGAGAGTGATCATCTTCTCGACCATCGGAGCCACGGCCTTTGCTTTCGGAACGGTCGTGATTACGCGCTCCTGGAGGATGACGCTGGTCGTGAGGTTCTTGAAGAGGCTGTTACGCGCCCCCACGTCCCGCTTCAGTTTTGCATTGCCAAATCGATGTCTCATTTGCCTGACCTTTTCAACACATTATGCGAACTGCTCGTCGTCCGGAATGTCTTCCGGAATCGAGCCCGGCGCCGACGGGGCCGGCGCGACGAGGCGGCCATGAGCATCGGGCTTCATGCCGAGCGACAAACCCATGCCCGCGAGAATTTCCTTGATCTCGTTGAGAGATTTCCGGCCAAAATTCTTGGTGCGCAGCATCTCCGACTCCGACTTCTGCACCAGCTCGCCGATCGTCTGAATGCCGGCATTCTTGAGGCAGTTATAAGAGCGAACCGAGAGCTCCAGTTCTTCGACGCTCCGATTGAGCTGATCGCTGAGGCGATCCATGCTGCGCTCGGCCGGCTCTTCCGTGGTCTCCGGAAGTTCTTCGAAGTTGATGAAGATCGTCATGTGATCCTTCAGCAGCTTCGCGGCGTGGCCGATGGCGTCCTGCGGAGAGATCGCGCCGTTGGTCCAGACTTCGAGCGTGAGCTTGTCGTAGTCGGTCATTTGACCGAGGCGCGCGGCTTCGACGCTGAAGTTCACCTTGCGGACCGGAGAATGGACCGAATCGATGGGAATATAGCCGATGGCCAGGTCCTCATCGAAGTTCTTATCCGCGCTCACGTAGCCACGGCCGGGCTTGAGGCGCATTTCGATATCGAGCTTGCCGCTCTCGCCGACGGTGGCGATGTGCAGATTACGGTCGAGCACTTCGACATCGGCGTCCGTCTGAATCGCGCCGGAGAAGACCTCGCCCGCTTTGTCGGCAACCAGCCGAACGGTCTTGACGCTGTCGCCCATCACTTTGAACGGAACCTGTTTGAGGTTCAGGATGATGTCGGTCGCGTCTTCCACCACGCCGGGAATGGGGCTGAACTCGTGGTCCACGCCTTCAATCCGGATGGCGGTTATGGCGGCGCCTTCGATGCTCGAAAGGAGCACGCGGCGCAGCGAGTTGCCGATGGTGGTTCCGAATCCGCGCTGGAACGGCTGAGCGGTGAACTGCCCGTAACGTTCCGTCAGGGTCTCGGTGTTTGCTACCAGACGTTTGGGTTTCTGAAAGCCCTTAAACATGCGTTTTGTTTACTCCAAATAACGGCCAGGCTTTATCTCAATCCGCGCAGGCCGGTTTTTACTGCTGACTGACTTACGGGCAGACAACCGCCTGCCCGCGCTTTACTGCTTACTTGCTATAGAGTTCGACGATTAACTGCTCGTTGATCGGAATCTGAACCAACTCGTCGCGCCGCGGCGTGCTGATGATGCGGCCCTTCAGATTCTCGCGATCCACTTCCATCCAGCCCGGAGAGGGAGCGTGAGCCGTGGCGTCGCGCGCGGCGAGGATCGTCGCATTGTTGCGGCTCGTCTCGCGGACGGAGATTTCGTCATTCTGCTTCACGATGGCCGACGGAATGTTGCATTTACGGCCGTTGAGCTGCACATGGCCGTGACGCACAATCTGTCGCGCCTGCGCGCGGCTGGTGGCCAGACCCATCCGGTAGATCACGCTGTCGAGACGGCGCTCGAGATTTCCGAGCAGGTTCTCGCCGGTGATTCCCTTCTGGCGCGAGGATTTTTCGAAGTTGTTGCGGAACTGGGTTTCAAGCACGCCGTAGATGCGGCGGACTTTCTGCTTCTCGCGAAGCTGGAGACCGTAGCCGACGAGTTTCGCCTTACGTTCCTTGCCGTGCTGACCGGGGACGAAGTTGCGGCGCTCGATTGCGCACTTATCCGAGTGACAGCGCTCGCCCTTCAGGAATAATTTCATGCCTTCGCGCCGGCAAAGCCTGCAAACGGCGCCTCTGTAACGTGCCAATACTTTCTCCTTCTGTCACGTGCGGTTTACGATCCACTGGACCTTCGTCCCGCTTACTTTCAAACTTCCGTCGAGCCGAAGCCCAACGGCGCTACAAAAACCTCAAACTCTGCGCTTCTTGGGCGGACGGCACCCGTTATGCGGGATCGCCGTCGTGTCCTTAATCGCGCGAACATCGAGACCGGCAGTCTGCAGCGCGCGCACCGCCGATTCACGGCCCGAACCCGGACCGCTGACCCGAACCTCGACCGTCCGAAGACCGACTTCGTTCGCTTTATTGGCGGCCGTAAGAGCAGCCTGCTGGGCGGCGAACGGCGTACCTTTACGGGAGCCGCGGAATCCGAGAGAGCCCGCGCTCGACCACGATACCGTCTGGCCCTCCGGATCGGAGATGGTGACGATGGTGTTGTTGAACGTCGCCTGGATGTGAACCACGCCGACGTGCACAGTGCGCTTTTCTTTCTTCTTGAAGGCCTTCTTCTTGGTGGCCTTCGCCGGTGCTTTCGCCATTAAGTCTTCGCCGTCGCTTTCTTCTTATTGGCCACAGTGCCCTTGCGCGGTCCCTTGCGGGTGCGGGCGTTGGTGTGGGTGCGCTGGCCGCGAGTGGGAAGTCCGCGGCGGTGCCGCAGTCCGCGGTAAGAACCCATTTCGATGTGGCGCTTGATGTTGAGCGACACTTCCTTGCGGAGATCTCCTTCCACCGAACCCTCGTCTTCGAGGATCTGGCGGATATGGTTGACCTCATCCTCGGTCATGTCCGCGATTTTCTTGTTGGGATCGACGTTCACGCGATGGAGCAGGCTCTTCGCGCGAGTGCGGCCAATGCCGTAGATATAAGTGAGTCCGACTTCAGCCCGCTTCTTCGGGGGAAGATCGACGCCCGCAATACGTGCCATCTATTTCCTTCTTCTCCTGCGCGCACATCGCGCCTTCCGGCCGGTGCGCAAAATCCTTTTAGCCTTGACGCTGCTTATGTTTCGGGTTAACGCAAATGACCCGCACCACGCCTTCGCGGTGGATCAGTTTGCACTTGTCGCAAATCTTCTTGACTGACGCGCGAACCTTCATATATTTTACCTGACCTTCTTCAACGACCGATCTTCTTCACGATTCGTCCCCGGGTCAGGTCGTGTTCCGCGAACTCGACTTCCACCCGGTCGCCCGGCAGAAGCCGGACCCAATTCCTTTGCGCGGCCCCGGCGGCGTGCGCCAGAAGCGTTGCTTTATTCTTCAGCTCGACCCGGTAAACCAGGCTCGGTAATTCCTCCAGTACGGTAGCTTCGACCGTCATATAACGGACCGCTTACCGCGCCGCCTTCCCTAGGGCCTCGTCAGCACCCAGGGGCCGTTATCCGTTACCGCCACGCAGTGTTCGAAATGGGCCGAATACGAGCCGTCCTTCGTCACCGCCGTCCACTTATCCCTCAGCACCTTCGCCTCGGGCTTACCGGCGTTCACCATCGGCTCAATCGCGAGAACCATACCCTCGCGCAGCCGCGGATTCTCATTCCGCCGGTCCACATAGTTCGGAACCTGCGGCTCCTCATGGAGCTGAGTCCCGATTCCGTGTCCCACATACTCCCGGACGATCGAAAAACCATTGCCGACGACATGCCGCTCCACCGTTCCGGAAATGTCGAACAGGCGGTTGCCGTCGCGAACCTGATCAATGGCAAGCTCAAGCGACTCCTCCGTCACCCGGAGAAGCTTTTTGGCCTGCTCGCTCAACTCTCCGACGCCGACCGTAATGGCCGAATCGCCGAAATAGCCGTCGAGCGACACCCCGGTATCGATCGAGACGATGTCGCCGTTTTTCACCACCCGCTTCGGGTTCGGCATGCCATGAACGATCTCTTCGTTCACGGACGTGCAGAGCACGTACTTATACCGTTCGCCCGCCGCGGGCACATAGTAATTCTTGAACGCCGGCTTCGCGCCTGCGTCATCCATCATCCGGATCGCCGCCACTTCCAGATCCCACGTCGAGACGCCCTCATGGACCATCTCGCCGAGGGCCTTCAGAATGTCGTGGACCAGAAGCCCGCTCCGGCGCATTTTCTCCAGCTCGGCGCGAGTCTTACGTACAATCACCGGACCAACGTTCCCTTTTCAGGGGCGGCAACCACCCCTTCCAGCTTTTCCCGGATGTGCCCGAAGACCACTTCGGGACGATCCCTGCTCGCATCCACCTCGAACAGCCTCGCTTCCGAATTCCGGAAGTATTCGATCAGCGGCCTTGTCCGGGCCTCATATTGAGCGAGGCGCTCGCGGACCACCTCTTCGCGGTCGTCCTCCCGGATCACAAGCTTTTCCCCGTCCAGATCGCAAAGGCCATCGTTTTGTGGGGGACGGGAAAACAAATTGTACAGTGTGCCGCAGCGCGGACACACTCGTCTCCCGTTCATGCGGGCGATAATTATATTGTAATCAACAACAAGATGAATTACCACCTCCTCGGCTCCAACGCTCTGGAGGAGGCTCATCATCTCTTCCGCCTGGGCCGGCGTACGGGGGTAGCCGTCCAGAATAAAACCCTTTGCGCAGTCCGGCTGGAGGATCCGGTCGTGCACCAGGTGGTTCACGAGTTCGTCCGAGACCAAGGTCCCGTGGCGCATCAGTTCGGCGATCGACTTGCCGATCGGAGTACCACGCCGGATATGGTCTCTCAGCATGTCCCCGGTCGAGATCTGGGGGATCCCCAGCCACTCAACCAGATACTTGGACTGTGTACCCTTGCCGGATCCCGGCGAGCCGAACATTACGATCGCAATCGGGCTCCCGGGCATTAAATGGAGCTACGTCGTCCGCGAACACGTCCGGCGCGGGGCGTAAACCCTTCGTAGTGGCGCATGATCAACTGGGCTTCCACCTGATTGATCGTGTCCATTGCGACTCCGACCACGATGAGAAGCGACGTGCCAC
>DATFSM010000039.1:0-3436 GCA_035262625.1 Bryobacteraceae bacterium | reverse complement strand
CGCGCTCCAAAAGCAGGCGCGCGACGTGCCATCCGACAAAGCCGGAAGCTCCTGTGACCAGCGTTGGTTTCATTGCGCCGCTTCGTGGGCCTTCACGAATGTTGCGAGCGCCAGAAGCGGGAAGTACAGCCGGTAGGAATGGTAATTGAGGTAGAAGACTTTGGGGAAACCCGTTCCGGTGGCGAGTTCCTCGTCCCATGTGCCGTCGGGATTCTGCGTCTTGAGCAGGTATTCAATACCTTGCAGCACGCTGCTGCTATACGTGTCTCCGCCCGCGATGAGCCCCATGAGCGCCCAGGCGGTCTGCGACGGCGTGCTTTCGGCAGGCGTGTAAATGTCGTTGTCGTAGCTAGCGCAACTTTCGCCCCATCCGCCATCGGGATTCTGAATTGATCGGAGCCATTCGTTGGCGCGTTGAATGTGCGGCTCATGCTCGTCTTCGTTCATCGCGCGAAGGCCACGCAGCGCGAAACAGGTTCCGTAGATGTAGGCGACGCCCCAGCGCCCGTACCAGCTTCCGTCAGCAAGCTGAGTGCGGATCAGGTAATCGATGGCGCGTTTGCAGGCGGGATAACCGCGATCGAATCCGTTCGCCGCGAGCGATTCGAGCGTACGACCCGTGATGTCCGCGCAGGTCGGATCGAGCATCGCGTTGTGATCCGCGAAGGGAACGTGCGTGAGGATTTCCCAGTTGTTGTCGACATCGAAGGCCGCCCAGCCTCCATCCTTCGACTGCATCGCGAGCAGCCAGTCGAGCGCGCGTTTCTTCGTCTCGGACTGAGCGCGCGGATTCGACGCTTTTATGTGCGGCATCGCGAGCATCACCATCGCGGTGTCGTCGATATCGGGATACCAGTCGTTGCGATATTCGAATGCCCAGCCTGAGGGTTCCGTGTAAGGCCGCTTTACCGACCAGTCGCCGTGACGCCGGATTTCCCTTTCGACCAACCAGTCGCCCGTGCGCGTGAGCGCCGGTGAATCGGCGTATCCCGCTTCGCCCAGCGCATACGACGTAATCGCCGTGTCCCATACCGGCGAGAAGCAGGGCTGGAAGAACATCTTCTCGCCGTTATCCGTCATCAGGCCGTCGAACTGCCGGATGGCCTCGGCGACCAGTGGGTGTTTCCGCGGATAGCCGAGAACTTCGAGCGCCATGATGGCGTACTGCATCGGCGGATAAATCGCGCCGAGGCCATCGGCGTGCTTCATCCGCTCGATCATCCAGTGCTCGCATTTCCGAATGGCGGCGCGGCGAAACCGCTGGAAGCCGTATTTTTCCCAGAGTTTGAGAATGCGGTCGGACTGAACGAATGTCTTGCGCCAGCTCAGCCAGGAATCTTCGGCCGAGAAACCGACCGGGACGCCCGGAATGAACAGCTCTTCGAGATTGAAGCCAGTCGGGACGGGGCGCTTCGGGTCGTGCGCGTGAACGATCGCGAGCGCGACGACAATGGCGCGCGTCCACGACGACATCTGGTACAGCAATTTGCCGGGCAGCAGCAGGATTTCCGGCGGAATGCTCGGCGTGCCGTCGCGCGGATAGAGATCGAAGAGGCTGAGATTGACCTTGGTATAGCTGTTCGCCGCCTGGATTCCGCCAAGCTGAATGATGCGTTCGCGCAGCTTCGTCAGCCGCGGATCGTTGTAATCAAGGCCCGCGACCTTCAGGGCGAAGTACGCCTTAACGCTGGCGCTGATTTCGCTGGGACCTTTGACGTAGATGTTGAAGCCGCCGTCCGGCAACTGCTGCGAGAGGATGCGATCCACGGCGCGGTTGACGACGCCGCGGGTGGGTGGATTCCATGCCCCGGAGGCGTCCGGCGGATACAGCCAGAGCTGAAGCAGAATGTAATCGGATTCGAGGGTGGTGTCCGCCGTGAGGAGCGCGCACCAGTGGCCGTCTTCTTTCTGAAGCGAGAGGAGATGGCGTGCGGCGCGATCTATGCGGCGATGGGCCGACGTGAGGAGTTCACTGCTGACATGGAGCGTCGTCGACGTCATTGTCCGATGGCTTGGGGGCCAATGCTTTGAAGACCGGCGCCTCCGGTCGGCATTGAGATCCGGTTCAGTTCCGAAGGCAGCGAGAATCGCACGTCTTCCTCGATCATTTCGATCTCTTCCAACTGGCCGTACCCTTCGTTACGCAGGGCGGTGACGATCTGTTCCACGAGATGTTCGGGAGCAGACGCGCCTGCGGTCACGCCTACGTTGCGCACCGGCTCGTTGTCCACACCCCTGAGCCATGCGGGATCCACATCGCTCCAGTCGTTCACCAGGAAAGACTGCACTCCGTAATTCTGGCCGACTTCGACCAGGCGCTTCGAATTCGAGCTGTTCGCCGAGCCGACGACGAGCAGAAGATCGCAGAACTGCGCCACGCCCTTAACCGCCATCTGGCGGTTCTCTGTGGCGTAGCAGATGTCCTGCGATTTGGGTCCGCGAATCAAGGGGAACCTTTCCAGAAGACGCGCCATGATGTCGCGGGTTTCATCGAGACTTAGGGTGGTCTGAGTCAGGTAAGCGACGTGCGTGGGGTCCGGAATGTTGAGGGCATCGACGTCCTCGACCGACTCGACGAGAAACATCCGATTCGGCGCTTCTCCGAGAGTGCCGATCACTTCGTCGTGATTTTTGTGACCGATCAGGACGATGGTGTAACCCTCGCGGGCGAATTTGACCGCTTCGAGGTGAACCTTCGTGACGAGCGGGCAGGTTGCGTCGATGATCGACAGGCCGCGCTGTTTTCCCTGGCGGCGAACCTCGGGCGAAACGCCGTGGGCGCTGAAGATGGCCCTTCCGCCATCGGGCACTTCGTCGAGTTCTTCGACGAATACGGCTCCGAGCGCGCGGAGTTCCTCGACCACGTGCTTGTTGTGCACGATTTCCTTGCGCACGTAGACGGGACGCCCGTACAAATTCAGGGCGATTTTCACGACATCGATGGCTCGTACGACGCCGGCGCAGAAACCGCGAGGCTTGAGAAGATAGATCTTCTTGTCGCCATCAGGGTTGGGGGTGATGGGTTTCAAGGGCATGTTTATGCGCGGATTAAGTCCTAATTATAACAGGGAGAACCTATGAAAGCCTGGCGCTTTACCGACTCGTTCGGCATGGAAAACCTTCGTTTGGAAGAGCTTCCGGACCTGGCCCCGGGGGCGGGCGAGGCGGTTGTGCGGGTGCGGGCTTGCTCGTTGAATTACCGGGATCTGGTGGTGGCGCGGGGTGGTTATGGGCGCGCGGTGCAGGCTCCTTTGATCCCGCTTTCGGATGGGGCGGGTGAGGTGGTTGCGGTTGGCGAGGGCGTCACGCGGGTCAAGGCGGGCGACCGGGTCTGCGGGATTTTCATGCAGAAGTGGATCGATGGGGGTCCGGATGATGAGAAGTCGGCTTCCGCAATGGGCGGTGCGATCTCCGGGATGCTGGCGGAGCAGGTGTG
>DATFSM010000038.1:0-18482 GCA_035262625.1 Bryobacteraceae bacterium | reverse complement strand
AGGCTGGCGTGCGGAATCACGACCACGCGGCGCAGCTTCTCGCTGCCGTCGTCCAGAATGAAGCAGACGTCGACCGAGTCACTGTGCCGGATCGAGATTCCGGTCTGCAGGTATTTGAAATAAGCGCGCCACGTGCGCCCGAACGGATCAGGGCCGATCTGAAAGTCCCGGAAACTTTCCATCGCCATCAGTTTAACAACCGGCCCAAATACGCACGCTGTGTAGTCTGGTAAGAGCGAATGGCATACGAGAAGGAACTCAGCGCAGGAGCGGAAATCGCGCGAAAAGCGGGGCAACTTGCTCTCAAGATCCGCGAAGGAAATATCGGAATTGAATCGAAGTCCGACGAATCGCCCGTCACTATAGCCGACAAGGCGTGCGAGAAGCTGATCGTCGAAGAGCTGCGTACTGCTTTTCCCGAAGATGGACTTCTCGGCGAGGAAGGCACGGCGCAGGAGTCGGTAAACGGCCGGCGGTGGATCATCGACCCGATTGACGGAACCCGCGATTTTATCCGCGGCACGGGCGCCTGGAGCGTTTTGATCGGGCTGGAGGAGCACGGTAAGGTAGTCGCGGGTCATGCCTACTTCCCCGCCCTCAACGAAATGTTTTCGGCTGCAAAAGGACACGGGGCATTTTGGGACGGCACGCGGATCCATGCGTCCGATATCGCCGCCAAAAGTGACGCACTGCTCTGCTGCAACGGACTCGGCTTCATGCACCGTTACCCATTCGCCAAGGACTTGGTGAACTGGATGTCGGATTTCTGGACGGTCCGCAGTATGGGCGGATGCCTCGACGCGATGCTGATCGCATCGGGGCGCGCCGATGCGTGGATCGAAGCGCAGGCCAAGCCCTGGGACCTCGCGCCGCTCAAGATCATCGCCGAGGAAGCCGGATGCGTGACCTTCGACTTCGAGGGCAACGACACCATTTACGGCGGAAACTTTGTCATCTGCGTGCCTGCGCTGGCGGATGAGATTCGGCGGTTCACGGTTACGAGGCCCTCGTGAAAGCAGCGGAACTGACCGGAGTTCGCGAATTCCGGATTGTCGATGAGAAGATCCCCGACCCGAAGCCGGGCGAAGCGCAAGTGCGGGTCTCGGCGGTGGGGATCTGCGGGTCCGACATGCACAACTTCACGGAGGGCGGCATCGGCGATTCCCGATGCGCCTTCCCGATGATTCTGGGGCACGAACCATCGGGGACGCTGGTGAAGTGGGGCGAGGGTGTTACCGGGCTCGATGCCGGAGACCATTTCGCATTCGAACCGGCGATCTCCTGCGGGACCTGCGAGTATTGCCAGCGCGGTCTGAATAATCTCTGCCTGGAGATGCGCTTCATGAGTTCCGGCGGAGTTCCCGGATACTTTCGGGAATTCGTCAACATCCCCGCGCACAATCTGATTCCGGTACCGAAACAAGTCGGGCTGAAGGCTGCGACGCTGATTGAGCCCTTAGGAGTTGCGCTGCACTCGCTTTCGTTCGCCAGGATTCAGCCCGGCGAAACCGCCGTGGTCTTCGGTACGGGCCCGATCGGACTGATGACCATCGCGGCTTTGAAGCTTGCCGGCGCATCGCGAGTGTGGTCGGTTGATCCGCTGCCGCATCGGCGGGACATGGCCCGTGCGATCGGCGCGGATGTCGCGCTTGATGCCGAAAACGCAGCGCGCACCGTGCTCGCCGATACCGCGAACCGCGGGGTCGATGTGTCTTTCGACTGCGCGGCGGGCGAGGACACGCTGAATCAATCGATCGAATGTCTGGCCAAAGCGGGTCGGTTCGTCTACACGGCCATACCCGCGGCGACATACGTCTCGCTCTATGCGCCGGCTGTGCGTAAGAAAGAGATCAGTTTTTTCAACGTCTACCGGTCGAATCATCAGGCCGAGAAGGCGCGCGACATTCTCGCTGCGCACGTCAGCCGGTTTGCGCCCGTGGTAACGCATACGCGGCCTCTCGATAACATCCAGCAGGCCTTCGAGATCGCTACCGCATATGCCGATGGGGTCGGGAAGATGCTGGTAACGCCCGCCCCGGTCTGAGGGCTGCTTCACGTCCTGCTAATCTCGAAATTTCATGGCAAAACTATCTATTAAAGACCTCGATCTGCGCGGCAAGCGCGTCTTCATTCGCGTCGACTTCAACGTTCCTCTTGCCAACGCCGGCCAGGAGATCACGAGCGACAAACGTATTCGCGCATCGCTGCCCACGATTCAGTACGCGCTGGACCAGGGGGCCGCTGTTATCCTCGCTTCGCACCTCGGACGCCCCAAGGGTAAGCGAAATCCCGAAATGAGCATGAAGCCGGTGGCTGTGAAGCTTCGGGAACTACTGGGGAAGCCGGTCAGCCTGGCGCCCGATTGCGTCGGGCCCGAGGTTGAAGCGATGCTGCCCGCACCGGGCGAAGTTCTGCTTCTGGAGAATCTGCGTTTCCATGCGGAGGAAGAAGCTAACGATCCGGCGTTTTCACAAAAGCTTGCGGCGCTGTGCGACGTCTATGTGAACGATGCTTTCGGATCCGCCCATCGCGCTCATGCTTCCACTGTGGGCATGATCCGGTACGTAAAGCAGGCGGCCGCGGGCCTGCTGATGGATCAAGAGCTGAAGTACCTGGGGATGGCAACCACATCGCCCGAACGACCCTGCGTAGCGATTCTTGGCGGGGCCAAGGTGTCGGACAAGATCGAAGTGATCGAGAATCTTGCGAAGGTCGTCGATCGGGTGCTGATTGGCGGCGCGATGGCTTACACGTTCCTGAAATCGCAGGGGCACGCTACGGGAAAATCGCTCGTCGAGGACGACAAGATCGATCTCGCGAAGCGTCTGCTTGCGGAATATGGCTCGAAGATCGTGCTTCCGGTCGATCACGTCGTGGCTTCCGAGTTCAAAGCCGGCGCGGATCACCGTAACGTGACGGAAATTCCGGCCGATCAGATGGCCCTGGACATCGGCGAGGCGACCATCACAAAGTACGAAGCCATCATCAAAAGCGCGAAGACCATCATCTGGAACGGACCGATGGGCGTCTTCGAAATGCCGCCCTTCGACCGCGGCACGGTCGCTCTGGCCAAGGCGGTGGCCGATTCGGGCGCGATTTCCGTGGTGGGTGGCGGCGATTCGGAAAAGGCCATCAAGAGCGCGGGCGTCACCAGCAAAATTACCCACGTCTCCACCGGCGGAGGGGCCTCGCTCGAATTTCTTTCGGGCATTGAACTACCCGGAGTCGCGGCTCTGACGGACAAGTAGGGCGAATGCGATAGAGTATTGCGCATGAATCGGAATTTGGCTTCGCTTCTGTTGCTGGCCGCATGCGCAACGGCTCCGGCCCAGGTCTTTACTCTCAGCAAAGATCAGCTCATCAAGTACACCGAAAAATGGCAGGGCGAGAGGTTCCCTGACGGCCGCCCGAAGGTGGAAGACAAGCTGCTTCAGAAGATGGATGGTCTTTCCGCGGAAGAGGTCTGGGCCGTGCTGCCGGGCGAAGGCTACCGCAATCAGTACGATGGCGATTTCAGGATTCTCCACCCGGAGAAGAAGCTGATCGGCCGCGCGGTTACGGTGCAGTTCATGCCGGCGCGGCCCGATGTCAAAGGTCCGAACGACGCCGACGCGCGCGCTAAAGGCGTGATCAATCCGGGCAACCAGCGAGTGATTGACATGCTTCAGGATGGCGACGTTCTGGTAGCCGACATCTTCGGAAAAATTGAAGGCGGCACGCTCGTAGGCGACAATCTCGCGACCTACATTTACGCAGTTACCCACAAGGGCTTCGTGGTTGATGGCGCCATTCGGGACCTCGACGGGATCTCCGAAATCCCGATGGGCGCTTACTTCCGCGGCGTCCATCCGACTCCGATTTCACAGGAGCTGATGATCACGGGAATTAACGTTCCGGTGCGCATCGGAAACGCGACGGTGCTGCCCGGGGATGTTGTGTTCGGCGACCGCGAAGGAGTTTATTTCGTGCCGCCGCACCTTGTGCAGAAAATCCTGACGAACGCCGACACGCTGCACATTCATGACGAATGGACGCAGGATAAGTTTCTGCACGAAACCAGCAAGTACAAGTCGAGCGAAATCTATGGCTCTCCGCGCGATCCCAAATTAAAGGCCGAATACCAGGAATATCTGAAGAAGAAACTGGAAGAGCTTCACGCTAAGGAAGGCTCGAAATAGACGACGTTCTGTCCTCAACCGCGGAATCCGCGACCGGTTCCAGAACGGAGTGTACTTTGGCGGCGAGCTGTTTGATCGGATACGGCTTCTGGAGAAACCCCGCGAGGCCGTCTCCGAACTGCTCCACTGCTTCCGCCTCGCTGTAGCCGCTGGAGGCGATCACGGTGACTTCAGGACGCAGGGAACGCATTCGTCTGAGCGTCTCAGAGCCGCCCATGCCAGGCATTTCCATATCCAGCAATACCAGGGAGAAAGAATCGGGGCTGGCAGCGAAGAAGTCCATCGCCTGCTGCCCGTCCTCTGCGATCATCACGTTGTAGCCGTAACGTTCGAGGCATGTTCGGGCGACGTCGCGGACGATATTTTCATCGTCCACGACCAGAATTGTACCCCTGGAAGATGCGGCCTTTTCCGCGGGGGCCGGCGGTTGCTCGGCGGACCGGCTTTCCTTAAGATCGGAAGCCGCGCCAGTCAGCGGAAAGCAGATCCGGAATGTTGTTCCCGCTCCGGGCGCGCTCTCCACTGTGATGCCCGCGCGATGGCCACGGACAATGCCGAGAACCGCCGCCAGACCCAAGCCCCGCCCAGTGAATTTGGTGGTGAAAAAAGGATCGAAGATGCGGGCTCGCGTTTCCTCCGTCATGCCATGACCGTTGTCCCGGACCTCGAGGACCAGGTATTCTCCGGGTGGAAGATCTTCGGCGGGATAGAAGCCGAAAGTGCGGCTTTCCACGTGCTCACGGCGGGTCGAGATCTTGACGAAACCGCCCTCCGGAGCGATAGCCTCGGAGGCGTTGATGATCAAATTCATCAATAGCTGCTGGATCTGGCTCTTATCCGCGGAGATGCGGGGCTCGTGCTCCGCGAGATCGAAAATGACTCGGACATGCCGCGGAATCGCGGCGCGCAGCAGGGCCGCGATCTCGCTTGCCTCCTCGCCCACGCGGATCCGCGACGTGAGGAACTTGCCGCGACCTGAGTAGGCGAGCATCTGGCGAGTCAAGGCCGCGGCGCGCTCCGCAGCGCCCACGAGTTGGCTGAGGGATTGCTCCTCGAAAGAGCCCGCCTCGGCGCCTTCCAGCAACAGACTCGCGTTTCCGAGAATTCCGCACAGGAGGTTATTAAAATCATGCGCGATTCCGCCAGCGAGAATGCCGAGGCTCTCGAGCTTCTGACGGTGACGCTCGGCCTCCTGAGCAAGACGCCGGTGGGTTACATCCTGCGCGATTCCAACGACCAGCGGCGGATGGTCCTCTTCGGCCGGAAACGGCTGTCCTTTCGCGAAAATCCATCGGGCGCCGCCATCGCGCAAGGCGACGCGGTACTCGCTTTCGTAATCGGAACCTTGAGCAGAGCAGCGCTTCAGTTCCGCGATTGCGGAGGCGCGATCCTCGGGGTGAATGGCCTTCTCCCAATCCTCGAGCGGGATCTCGTGAGCCTCCCGATCGAGGCAGAATATCTCGCGGCTCAGGTTGGAAAGCTGCATTCGGCCACTGCGCATGTCGATGCGCCAGAGTCCCAGCCCCGCCGCTTTAATTGCGATCCGAAGACTCTGCTCACTCTCCCGCAATGCCTGCTCGGCGCGTCTGCGTTCGGCGATATCGATCATCAGTTCGCGGGTGCGATCCGCCACCTGATTTTCGAGTTCCATCGTTACGCGGCGAGCGTTCTCCTGCGCCATCTTGCGCTCGGTGATATCGCGGATAACGGAAACCACCAGGCCCTCGCCGCCGGTCCCGACCGGCTTCAGGCTCACCTCAGCAGGAAATGAGGCTCCCCGTTTAGTCACGCAGAGAACCTCGCGGTTGGGCGCTCCGCCCATGGACAACCACTCCGGAGAGAGGCGCGCCATGCTTTGCCCGATAAGTTCGCCGCGGGGACATGCGAAAAGCTTCTCCGCCTCAGTATTCACGCTTCGAATGCGCTGGGTTGCGTCGAAGATGATCATCGCCTCCGGCGCAGCTTCGAGCACGGCCCGCATGCCCGCTTCGGCGACCTGAAGCTCCTCGGCCTGACGCTTCAGCAGAATGGAATTGCGGCTTAGTTCGACGAAGACAGAGACCTTCGACTGAAGAATTTCCGGGACAATCGGCTTGAACAGAAAGTCGACCGCGCCGAGATCGTATCCCCGGAATAAGTGCTCTTCGTTTTTGTAGCCAGTCAGAAATAAAATCGGCGTGTTTCGGGAGCGTTTGCGCGACCGGATCATGGTGGCGGTTTCAAAGCCGTCCATATCCGGCATTCGGACGTCGAGGAGTATGGCCGCGAAGTCGTCTTCCAGCAGAAACCGGAGCGCTTCGACGCCGGATGTGGCAGTCACCAGTTCCTGGCCAAGACTCTCGAGCGTGGCTTCCAGGGCCAGTAGATTCTCGCGGCTGTCATCAACCAGGAGAAGCTTTACCTTGAAGGGATCTTCCTTCACAGAGGTCATGCGCATTTTAGCAGCGCCGAGCATTTACTCGCCAGTGGCTTCCTGCCTTCCCGCCGAACCCGTGAGGGCGACCGGATTTGTAACTCCCGGATTCGAAACCCACACTCGCATAACGCTGAACAATTGCTCCAGATCGACCGGTTTCGTGACGTAGTCGGACGCGCCGGCTTCGATGCATTTGTCCCGGTCGCCTTTCATGGCTTTCGCAGTCAGCGCAATGATGGGCAGCGCGCGGAACCGCGGGATCTTGCGGATGGCTCGCATGGTCTGATAGCCGTCCATCTCCGGCATCATGATGTCCATGAGAACGACATCCACATCCGGCGTGCGCTGGAGTTGTTCGATCCCGGTACGCCCGTTTTCGGCGTGAACCACCTGCAGATCATGATGCTCCAGGACGCTGGTCAGCGCGAAGATGTTGCGAAGGTCATCGTCGACCACCAGCACCTTCCTGCCCGCCAGCGTCGCGTCTCGCTCACGAAGTTTCGCGAGAATCTCTTTCTGCTGGTCCATGAGTGCGGCCTCGTTACGGTGCGACATCAGAGTCGTCTCATCGAGCAGACGCTCAGGCGTGGGAGCGAAACGCACGACGCCGGAACGAGCCGACCAGCGCAGCTCGATGTACTCTTCCTCCGTCAGCGCCCGGGATCCGTACACGACGCAAGGAACCGCCTGAGGCGCCATCTGCCGGTGAATGTCTTCGATGACTTTCATGGCCGTCTCGCCGGGAACCTGAAGATCGACCACAATGCAGTCGAAGTAGTCTTCTCCCGTGATGGAAAGGGCTTCACTGCCGTTCGCAGCCGTGCGGATCTCAACATCCGGGCCATCCAGTAATTCGAGGGCGTCGGTCGTGGTTTTCCGATCGCCGGAAACGAGCAGGATCTTTCGCGTGCGCGGCGCGAGAGCGCGCTGAATAGCGCTGAATGCGTCCGTCAGCGTGTCGCGCGACATTGTCTTTTCGACGTACGTCATGGCCCCCAGGGCCAAACCGAGCCGGCGGTTATCATCCCCCGAAATAACATGTACCGGGATATGGCGCGTCTCGGGATCATGCTTCAACCGATCCAGAATCGTCCACCCGACCATGTCGGGAAGGGCGATGTCCAGAGTCACGCCGCCTGGCTTAAACTCGCGGGCAAGCGCGAGAGCGGTGGCGCCGCGCAGCGCGACCAGGGCCTTCAGTCCTTTCTCGTGCGCCAGATCGACAAGAATCCGCGCAAACGTAACATCATCCTCGATGATCAGAATGACCCGATCGCCAGGCTGCACCGTGTTGCGGTCGTCATCGATCGCGACCGTCTCGATCACCGCCGGAACGCTGGTGCGTGGCGTCGGGAGAATGACGTCGAGATTGACCGTAACTTCGGGTACGCCGAGCACGGGCGTGGCCACCGCATCGTCCTCTTCATGGCTTTCCCCGTCCGGCGCGAATGCCGGAGAGCTATAGGTCTGGGGCAGATACAGGGTGAACGTGCTGCCGTGACCGGGCTGACTCTGCAGGCGGATTTCGCCGCCGAGCAGACGCGTCAGTTCACGACTGATCGAAAGGCCGAGACCAGTTCCGCCGTAGCGGCGGCTGGTCGTACCGTCCGCCTGCTGGAACGCCTCGAAGATGATCTGCTGTTTGTTTGCGGGGATGCCGATGCCGGTGTCGCTTACCGAGAACGCGAGCACCGTTTTCGCGCGGTTCAGGACAGGATGCCGGGCGCTCCAGCCGGAGGTCGCCTTTTCGACCCGCAGCTTCACCGTTCCCTGTGAAGTAAACTTCAGCGCATTTGAGATCAGGTTTTTGAGGACCTGCTGCAGGCGCTTGGCATCGGTATGCATTGTCGGACCGACCGAGGGGTCGATCTCAATCGTGAAGTCCAGGTTTTTGCCGTCGGCCACGTGACGGAACGTGCGGGATACGTATTCTTCGAGCACCACGAAGCTGACGCTTCCCAGTTCGACGTCCATCTTGCCCGATTCGATCTTCGCGAGATCGAGGATGTCGTTGATCAGCGCAAGCAGATCGGTTCCGGACGAGTGAATCGTTTCCGCATACCTGACCTGCTTCTGAGTCAGGGTCTTCTCGACGTTTTCGCCGAGCATTCGGGCGAGAATCAGCAGGTTGTTCAGCGGCGTGCGGAGCTCGTGGGACATGTTGGCGAGGAACTCCGATTTGTATTTCGAAGTCAGCGCCAACTGTTCCGCCTTTTCTTCAAGCGCTTGTTTGGCTTGTTCAACTTCTTTGTTCTTCTGTTCGACTTCCGTCTTCTGTTCCGCGAGTAGCTGCGCTTTCTCCTTGAGTTCTTCGTTTGTCTGCTGCAACTGCTCGGCGAGGGCCTGTGACTGCTTCAGGAGTTCGTCAGTCCTCATCGTCGCGGCAATTGTGTTCAGGACGATTCCGATGCTCTTCGTGAGCTGATCGAGAAACGCAAGGCTGATGTCGCTGAACTGATACATCGATGCCAGTTCGACCACAGCCTTGACTTCGCCCTCGAACAGGACTGGCAGGACGATCAGGTTCACCGGCGTGCCATCGCCCAGGCTCGAGCCGATTTTCACGTAATCGCCTGGCACATTGTTCAAGAGAATGCGCTCTTTCCTGCGGGCGCACTCGCCGATCAGTCCTTCGCCGAAGTTGAACTGCTTCGGAATGCCGTTCCTTTCGGAGTACGCGTAAGCGGCGGTGAGCTTCAGGATCGGCATCTCCTCCGCCGATTCGGATATGTAGAAGGTGCCGTGCTGCGCATTGACAAGCGGCGTAAGTTCCGAAAGGAGAAGTTGCGCGACCGCGAGCAGGTCGCGTTGTCCCTGCACCATGCCTGTGAATTTCGCGATGTTGGTTTTGAGCCAGTCCTGATCGGTGTTCTTGCGCGTTGTTTCGGCGAGGTTTCCGATCATCTGGTTGATGTTGTCTTTGAGCGCGGCGACTTCGCCCTGTGCTTCCACTGCGATGCTTCGCGTCAGATCGCCCTTCGTCACGGCTGTCGCGACGTCCGCGATGGCGCGGACCTGCGTCGTAAGATTCGCGGCAAGCTGGTTCACGTTGTTCGTGAGGTCGCGCCAGATGCCAGCCGTTCCAGGCACGCGCGCCTGACCGCCTAGTTTCCCTTCGATACCCACCTCGCGGGCGACTGTTGTAACCTGGTCGGCGAAGACCGCCAGGGTGTCGATCATTTCGTTGATCGTGTCGGCGAGTTCGGCGATCTCGCCCTTGGTTTCGAGGACGAGCTTGCGCTTCAGGTCACCGTTCGCCACAGCGGTGACGACTTTCGCGATGCCGCGAACCTGGGTCGTGAGGTTCGACGCCATGAAGTTTACGTTGTCGGTCAGGTCTTTCCAGGTGCCGGCGACGCCGCGAACGTCCGCCTGACCGCCCAGCTTGCCGTCCGTCCCGACTTCGCGGGCCACGCGGGTGACTTCAGATGCGAACGAGTTGAGCTGGTCCACCATTGTGTTAATCGTGTTCTTCAGCTCCAGGATTTCGCCGCGCGCGTCCACCGTGATCTTGCGCGACAGATTTCCGTTCGCGACCGCCGTGGTAACGGCCGCGATGTTGCGAACCTGATCGGTAAGGTTGCTCGCCATCGAGTTCACCGAATCAGTGAGGTCCTTCCACGTACCGGCGACGCCCCGCACCTGCGCCTGACCACCGAGTTTTCCTTCGGTGCCGACTTCGCGCGCCACGCGCGTCACTTCGGACGCGAACGCGTTAAGCTGATCAACCATCGTGTTGATCGTGTTCTTCAGCTCGAGGATTTCGCCGCGCACGTCCACCGTGATCTTGCGTGAGAGGTCGCCCGTCGCGACGGCTGTTGTGACTTCGGCAATGTTGCGCACCTGATTGGTCAGGTTGCCGCCCATTGTGTTCACGGAATCGGTGAGGTCTTTCCAGACACCCGCAACACCTTTCACATCCGCCTGGCCGCCGAGTTTTCCCTCCGAACCGACTTCGCGCGCCACGCGGGTGACTTCTGACGCGAACGCATTGAGCTGGTCCACCATCGTGTTGATGGTGTTCTTCAGAGCGAGAATTTCGCCCTGCACGTCGACAGTGATCTTGCGCGAAAGATCGCCCTTCGCAACGGCGGTCGTGACTTCGGCGATATTGCGGACCTGGTTGGTCAGGTTACTCGCCATCGAGTTCACGGAGTCGGTAAGATCTTTCCAGGTACCTCCAACGCCCCGCACTTGGGCCTGCCCGCCCAGTTTTCCTTCCGTGCCGACTTCGCGCGCTACGCGCGTCACTTCCGATGCGAACGCGTTGAGCTGATCGACCATCGTGTTGATGGTGTTCTTCAGCTCCAGAATCTCGCCGCGGACGTCCACCGTGATCTTGCGCGACAGATCGCCACGAGCCACAGCTGTGGTCACTTCGGCGATATTACGGACTTGCCCGGTGAGATTGCGGGCCATGGAGTTGACCGAATCCGTAAGGTCCTTCCAGGTTCCCGCAACGCCCGGCACGCCCGCCTGACCACCGAGAATTCCCTCAGAACCGACCTCGCGCGCCACACGCGTCACTTCCGACGCGAACGAACTGAGCTGATCGACCATCGTGTTGATGGTGTTCTTCAGCTCCAGAATTTCGCCGCGCACGTCCACCGTAATCTTGCGCGACAGATCGCCGCGCGCCACCGCCGTGGTCACTTCGGCGATATTGCGGACCTGATTCGTGAGATTACGAGCCATCGAGTTGACGCTTTCCGTAAGGTCGCGCCACGTTCCGGCCACTCCGCGGACTTCGGCCTGACCGCCGAGCTTCCCTTCCGTTCCGACTTCGCGCGCCACGCGCGTCACTTCCGAGGCGAACGAACTGAGCTGGTCCACCATCGTATTGATCGTGTTTTTCAGCTCCAGAATTTCCCCGCGCGCATCAACCGTGATCTTGGTCGTGAGGTCGCCCTTCGCGACAGCGGTCGTGACGCCGGCGATGTTACGAACCTGGTTGGTCAGGTTACTCGCCATAGAGTTGACGCTTTCGGTAAGGTCACGCCATGTTCCGGCAACGCCTGTCACCTCGGCCTGACCGCCAAGCTTGCCTTCCGTACCGACTTCGCGCGCCACGCGCGTGACTTCCGACGCGAATGAGCTGAGCTGGTCCACCATCGTGTTGATGGTGTTCTTCAGCTCCAGGATTTCACCCTGCACATCTACGGTGATCTTGCGGCTCAGGTCCCCATTGGCAACAGCCGTAGTGACTTCCGCGATGTTACGCACCTGACCCGTAAGGTTGCGGGCCATCGAATTGACTGAGTCTGTCAGATCCTTCCACGTACCGGCGACGCCGCGCACCTCGGCCTGACCGCCGAGGATGCCTTCCGTACCGACTTCGCGCGCCACACGCGTCACTTCGGAAGCGAACGAATTAAGCTGGTCGACCATCGTGTTGATGGTGTTCTTCAGCTCCAGAATTTCGCCCTGCACATCAACCGTAATCTTGCGGCCGAGGTCGCCATTCGCGACCGCCGTGGTGACTTCGGCGATGTTGCGAACCTGCGCCGTAAGGTTACCGGCCATCGAGTTGACGCTGTCGGTGAGGTCCTTCCACACGCCACCCACACCGCGCACCTCCGCCTGACCGCCAAGGATTCCTTCGGTACCGACTTCGCGCGCCACGCGCGTCACTTCCGATGCGAAGGAGCTGAGCTGGTCCACCATCGTGTTGATGGTGATCTTCAGCGCAAGAATTTCGCCTTGCACGTCAACGGTGATTTTGCGCGACAAATCGCCCTTCGCAACGGCCGTTGTGACTTCGGCGATGTTCCGGACCTGACCGGTCAGATTGCGGGCCATCGAGTTCACCGAGTCCGTAAGGTCCTTCCACGTACCCGCAACACCGCGCACCTGCGCCTGACCGCCGAGAATGCCTTCAGTACCGACCTCGCGCGCCACGCGCGTCACTTCCGAAGCGAAGGCATTGAGCTGATCCACCATGATGTTGATGGTGTTCTTCAGCTCCAGAATTTCGCCCCGAGCATCGACCGTGATCTTCGTCGAAAGATCGCCGCTCGCGACGGCTGTGGTGACATCGGCGATATTGCGGACCTGACTCGTCAGGTTGCTCGCCATGGAGTTCACGGAATCCGTGAGGTCTTTCCACGTACCCGCGACGCCTCGGACATCGGCCTGACCGCCCAGTTTTCCTTCTGTACCCACCTCGCGCGCCACGCGCGTCACTTCCGAAGCGAAGGAACTGAGCTGATCCACCATCGTGTTGATCGTGTTCTTCAGCTCGAGGATTTCGCCGCGCACGTCCACCGTGATCTTTCGCGAAAGGTCGCCCTTTGCGACAGCCGTAGTCACCTCAGCGATATTGCGCACCTGACCCGTAAGGTTGCGGGCCATCGAGTTCACCGAATCGGTGAGATCCTTCCAGGTACCCGCGACGCCCTTCACTTCCGCCTGACCGCCGAGGATGCCTTCCGTTCCAACTTCGCGCGCCACGCGCGTCACTTCCGAAGCGAACGAACTGAGCTGATCCACCATCGTGTTGATCGTGTTCTTCAGCTCGAGAATCTCGCCGCGGGCGGCCACGGTGATCTTGGTGGAAAGGTCGCCCTTGGCGACGGCGGTCGTAACGCCCGCGATGTTGCGCACCTGATCCGTCAGGTTGCTCGCCATCGAGTTGACGCTTTCGGTCAAATCCTTCCAGACGCCGGCAACGCCTCGCACATCCGCCTGACCGCCGAGTTTCCCTTCCGAACCCACTTCGCGCGCCACGCGCGTCACTTCCGATGCGAACGCATTGAGCTGATCCACCATCGTGTTGATGGTGTTCTTGAGTTCGAGAATTTCGCCCTGAGCATCGACCGTAATCTTCGTGGAAAGGTCGCCGCGCGCGACCGCCGTGGTAACGCCAGCGATGTTACGGACCTGATTCGTCAGGTTCCCCGCCATCGTGTTCACCGAGTCCGTCAGATCTTTCCAGACGCCGCCGACACCGCGCACTTCCGCCTGCCCGCCCAGTTTTCCTTCCGAACCGACTTCGCGAGCCACGCGCGTCACTTCCGAAGCGAACGAGCTGAGCTGATCGACCATCGTGTTGATGGTGTTCTTCAGCTCCAGGATTTCGCCCCGAGCATCGACGGTGATCTTCGTCGTCAGGTCACCTTTTGCGACGGCCGTCGTTACGCCCGCAATATTCCGAACCTGGTTCGTCAGGTTACTGGCCATGGAGTTCACGCTCTCCGTGAGGTCCTTCCATGTACCGGCGACGCCTTCCACAACAGCCTGACCACCGAGTTTTCCTTCCGTCCCGACTTCGCGAGCCACGCGCGTCACTTCCGACGCGAAGGAGTTCAACTGGCTCACCATCGTGTTCACGACGCGCGCCGTCTGGAGAAACTCGCCTTTGAGAGGACGGCCCTCGACCTCCACGGCCATGCTTTGCGAGAGATCGCCCTTCGCGACCGCGCCGATGACTCGCGAGACCTCCGTCGAAGGCTGTACCAAATCGACAATCAGCCCGTTCACCGATTCCACGCAGTCGAACCACCCGCCCGTGGCATCGCCCAGGAATGCCCGCTGCGTGATCTTCCCCTCTTTGCCGACCGCCGTGCCGATGCGCTTCAGCTCCGTTGTCAGCCGCTCATTCATCTGAATGATTTCGTTCAGCGTGTCACAGATTTTGCCTTCTACACCTGTCTTGTCGTAGGGCATTCGCACTGAAAAATCACCTCGCTTCATCGCGAGGAGGACGTCAAGTAACTCATTTGATTGAGGTGGAGGAGGCGGCGGGAGAACGGCTGAACTCCCATTGCGGGGGCGTGGACGGGATGCAGCGGCCATAGTGCTTCAGTGTCAGATTATCGTGGCATCTCATGAAATGACCTCGATTTCAGTAATGAAAATCACTTTATATCTGGAGTTCTGCTACTAATGTCACACCTGGATGAAAGCCGCGCTCGGCCTTGGCAAAACGATTACCCGTGCTAAACAGTAGTTAATGACGGAAATTAAGCAGGTTGTTACGTTTGGCGAGATCATGCTCCGCCTCGCGCCCCCGGGATTTGAGCGATTCCTGCAAACCCCAGGCTTCGTAGCGACCTGGGGAGGCGGCGAGGCTAATGTCGCCGTTTCGGTGGCCGGGTTCGGGCTGCCCGCTTCGTTTGTCACCGTGGTTCCTTCCAATCCGATCGCCGATGCCATGATCGCCGAGTTGCGTCGGTTCAATGTCGGGACATCGAACATCGTGCGTGGCAAAGGGCGAATGGGGATTTATTATGTGGAGCCCGGCGCGAATCAACGCGCTTCGAAGGTCGTTTACGACCGGGAAAACAGCGCGATCGCGCTCGCGAAGCGCGGCGACATCGACTGGGACAAGGCGCTCTCCGAGGCTGGCTGGTTCCACACCACCGGAATTACTCCCGCCATCAGCGCGTCCGCGGCCGATCTCGCGATGGAGGCGGTACAGGCGGCGCGCAGCAAAGGCATAACGGTATCGTGCGACCTGAACTACCGCAAGAATCTGTGGAAGTGGGGCAAGCCAGCGCATGAAGTCATGCGGGAACTCGTGAAGTATGTGGACGTGGTGATCGCGAACGAAGAGGATTGCCAGGCCGCGCTCGGAATTCAGGCTGATGCTGACGTCCATTCCGGCAAACTCGACCGCGAAGCCTACCGTGCGCTCGCCAGCAAAGTTCTGGCGGCATATCCCAATATCAAAACGATTGCGATCACGTTGCGCGAGTCCAAGAGCGCCTCGCATAACGGGTGGTCAGCGTGCCTTTACGACGGTAAAGAGTTCCTGCTCAGCCGCCACTACGAGATCACCCACATCGTGGATCGCGTCGGCGCCGGCGATTCCTTTGGCGGCGGCCTGATTTACGGGCTCAATGTTCTGGGCACAAAACAGGAAGCTCTCGAATTCGCCACTGCGGCGTCATGCCTCAAGCACTCTATCCCCGGCGATTTCAACCGATTCACGGTGGATGAAGTGAATACGCTGCTTAAAGGCGACGGTTCCGGACGAGTGCAAAGATAGCGGCCCGGGCACGCGACTTTAGTCGCGTCTCTGCCTGTTCTTCATTCCGACCGGAGCGCTTCCATCGGATCCACCGATGCCGCGCGCCGCGCAGGCAGAAATGCGGCAGCCGAAGCCGCAAGCAGGAACAGGCCGGTCACCATCAGGATGACCGGCGGGTCGACCGCCTGCGTCCCGTATAACAGCCTCTGTATGGCGCGGGCGGCCACCAGGCTGGCCGCCACCCCGGCAATCATTCCAGCAGCTACCGGAGCGCCCGCCTCCGCGAATGTCAGGGCGTACACTTTCGAGCGAGTTGCGCCCAGAGCCATGCGCACGCCGATCTCCTGTTTGCGCGTGACCATGAAAAAGCTGAGAACTCCATAAATACCCAGCATCGCCAACAGCAGCGCGGCGGCCCCGAAGGAAACGAGGACCATGGTTTCGAAACGCTCGGTCGCCACCGAGTCATTGAGCTGCGAATCCAGCGTCTTGACGCGCGCGATCGTCACGTCCGGATCGTACTTCCAGATTGCCTGGCGAATGGCTGAGCCAAGCGCCCCGGCATTTGGCGCCCGGACCAGATAGTAAGTGGGGAAGGGCGGCCGATCCTTGTAATGGACATAGGCCATGCGCGCCGGCGGCTCCTTCAGCGACGTGTTGCGCGAATCGGCCACGACTCCGATCACAGTGGAGGTGCGGCCTTCGATCTTCACCTGGGCGCCGATGGGGTCGCCGCTTTCCCACAGCGCTTTAGCCTCGCCTTCCGAGAGCACCACACTACTCAGATTGCGATCCCGCTCTTCGAAAAAGCGCCCGGCCAGGAGTCGTTGCCGCGTAGCCTCGAAAAACCCCGGGCTCACCCAGCGAAGATTAATCGGCGGCGTCTCTAAACCGGGCTTATCCATCCGTTGAACGGACTCAATCCACGACTCTCCATCGAGCGGCATCGCGGACACCATCGCTGCGGATTGAACTCCCGGAATAGCGCGTAGATTGGCGAGAACCCCGTCGTTGAAGTTGATTCTGCTTTGATCCGCGCCATACCGCTCCGGCGTCAGGCGAACCTCGGCCGCCAGCACCTCGCCGCTATCGAACCCCTTATTCTGGCCCAGCAGTCGCAACAGGCTCTTCGAGAATAAGCCCGTGACCAGCAGCAGCGCGGTGCAGCCCGCTACCTGCAGCCCGATCAGCCACCGCCGCATTCGGTTACCGTGGCGGCTTCCCAAAGTGCGGGCGCTCGACTGCTGCAGCGCCGCTTGCGGATCGGCGGCAAGAAGCCGAAGCGCGGGCAGAAGGCCCGACAAAAGACTCGCGCCGAAAGTAAGTCCCGCTGCGAAAAGCAGAATCGTGAGATTGAGATGAACCTCGGAAAGGCGCGGCAAACCGATCGGCGTTTCGCTTACGAACACACGCAAACCGGCCCATGCCAGCAGAACGCCTCCTACGCCGCCGATTGCCGCAAGAATCAAATTCTCCGCAAGCGCATTCCAGATCAGACGCCACCGCGCCGCGCCAAGCGCCGTTCGCACCGCGGATTCCTTATTACGCGCCAGCGCGCGCCCCACCTGAGCGTTAGCCAGATTCAGGCAGGCGATGAGCATCAGCCCCATCACCGACGCCATCAGTAGCCAAAGGACGGTGCGAAAATCACCGACCAGAGCTTCCTGCATCGGTTGCGCCCACGCGGCCAGCGCCCCGGGTCGGCGATCCCCCCGATACGCCGGGTCGGCGAGGATCTGCGCCTGGATCGTGTTCATTTGCGCAGAGGCCTGCTCCACAGTGACTCCCGGGTTAAGCCGACCCAGAGTGACCCAGTTGCCGTAATTCCCGTTCCAGGACATTTGGCTCATGTCCAGCGCCGCGGGGAAGAAAATAGCGGGATCGGGCGCGGTGCTCGCGGCCTGACTGCTGTTCCGGAATGCGCGCAGAACGGTCCCGCTGGGAAAGTGAAAGTCGGGCGGGAGGATGCCAACCACTACCCGCGGAACATCGGCGAGCCGTATCGTCGCGCCGAGCGCGCCGGAATCGCCGTGATAAAGCTCCTGCCACAGTGCGTAAGTAAGAACGGCGACGTTGTCTTTACCCTTGATTCCATCTTCCGCGACAAACGTCCGCCCCAGCAGCGCATGCGTCTGCAGGACGTCGAAGAAATTCGGGATCGTGACCACGGCGCTGATCTGGCGGGGGTGATCCGCGCCCACCTTGAGCCCCATGGTCATGTTGCGAAGGCTGGTCAATCCGCTGAAGGCCGTTGCGCGTTGGCGCCAGACCTCGACGTGCCGCAGGTTAGGGCCAGTGGCATCGTCTCGCATGAACGGGAGGCGCTCCCAACAAGCCACTAAACGACCGCTCTCCTGAAAGCCGAGCGGCGTCAGAAGCACCGAATCGACGACTGTAAAGACCGCCGTACTCGCGCCGATCCCCAACGCTAAGGTCAGAATGGCCGTAGCGGAGAAACCCGGACTTTTGCGCAAAGTCCGCGCCGCATAGCGCAGTTCCAGAACGATGTTCTCCCAAAGCGTCCAGCCCCACATAAGGCGTACCTCCTCTTTCACCCAGGTCACGTTTCCAAAAGCCCGGCGAGCGGCATAATCGGCGGCCTGCGGCGCGAGCCCGTTCTCTTCCTGCTCCCTGGCCTCCAATTCCAGATGCGCGCGTAACTCGCGGTCCAGATCCTCTTCGCGGCTTTTCGGGCGCCACCAGGGCATTGCTCTCGTCCGTCAGTGATCCGTTCCTGGAAGGATAGAAGACATTCTACCCAGAATCGGATTGTACTGGGTAGACGCTCTACTATCGTTTTGGTTAGTGTGGCTTGGGCACGCGACTTCAGTCGCGTCTCCTGCGGGAAGATTTGAAGAGACGCGACTGAAGTCGCGTGCCCGGGCCACGTGCGATTGTCCGGTTATTTCCCGGACAG
>DATFSM010000037.1:0-19218 GCA_035262625.1 Bryobacteraceae bacterium | reverse complement strand
CCAATGCGTACTTCGACTCACTCGGTATTCCGAGATTGACTGCTTCAGCGTCGCTTAACTCGCCGAACCGCCGGATGCGGACCCGCACGTCCGGTGGTGTGGGAGGGGCGGAGTCGTGAGGCTTCCCCCTATCCCGATTTGCTCCAACTTCCTCCTGACTTCAGCGCAATTCGCCGCGATTCCGCGTGATCGCGCAAACGTGGCTACTTCGCCCCCCAGTTCCTTCGACGCCCCTTTCGCCAATCACTCATAACCGCCAGAAACGCACATTCTGCCGAATTCGCAAAGCCTCTCGAATCTCACCTATATCCACACAGCGGAAGAAACCAAGCTAGCGCCGAATGAGTCTGAGATGCAGTTGGGCGCTGACCACGTCGCGGAGTTATTTCGTAAGACAAGATAGTAGGCCAGCTCAGCGACAGGACATGCTGACCATTCGAGCTATGTCGAATGCGCAGGGTTACTCCACACGGCACCTTAAGCATAGCGACTATTACGATGAGGGCAAGCACATCACCGGGCGATGGTATGGTCGCGGAGCCGAACTTCTGGGCTTGTCCGGCGAGGTGCAATCGAAGGACTTCGATGCGGTACGCGTGGGCCTCGACCCCCGAACCGGCGCATTTCTTCGTCAGCGGCAGAGCGCTGACCGCAGGGCCGCCGATGGCGCAACAACAAGCCATGGGCGAAACCTCTACGACTTCACCTTCTCGGCTCCGAAATCCGTGTCGATCATGGCGATTGTCGGCGGCGATGAACGGTTGGCCGTGGCGCACCGGCTGGCCGTCATCGAAACTCTGCAGGAACTTGAATCCTGTGCGGCGACACGCGTCCGGCAGAATTCGGCCAACTCTGATCGGACGACCGGCAATCTTCTTCTCGCGGTCTATCACCATGACACCAGCCGCGAACTCGATCCCCAACTCCATACGCATGCCGTCGCCGCGAATATGACATGGGACGGTACTGAGGGCCGCTGGAAAGCTCTGCAGGCTTCCGGCATCTATGAACGACGGGCCTACCTGACGGAGGTCTATCGAAACGCACTCGCACGGGAAGTGATCAAACTCGGTTACGCGATTGAGGACCGTTGCCAGAGCAACGGACACGACGCAGCTTTTGAAATTCGGGGTGTGCCCAACGACCTTCTCGAAAAGTTCAGTCAGCGCAGCCGACAGCGGGACAGCGCGATCGAGCTCTTCACGACGAAGAACGCCAGACCGCCGACAGACAATGAAATTGCGATCCTTGTGCGCGAGTCGCGCGCCGACAAGCTGATGGAGATATCAACCGGCGAAGTCAGGATGCGGCAGAAAGCACGGCTCGACCCATCGGAAGATCGCATGCTGACCGAACTCCAGAAGACCGCAGTAGAAGTTGGAAGCAAAATGCTCCCCAGCCGCGAAGCAGCCTCTGGTTCCGTGAATTATGCCCAGCAACACATTTTCGAGCGTGTGTCGGTTGCGAGAGAGCATGAGCTCTTGGCAGAAGCGCTCCGGCATGGCCGCGGACGCATCGATCTGGATGAAGCCAAGGGCGTGCTCCGAGTTCAGCAGGCCTCGGGCGCCATCCTTCGCGCGGGAAACGAAATTGCTACGCACGAGACGCTCGATCGCGAGCGTGTCATGATCGCTTCCGTCAATCGGGGTGTTGGCCAATTCGAACCGCTCGGGAAAGAAGATACTTTCATTGCGTCGGACCGGCTCCGTCCGGAACAGAAGCGTGCGATCGAGTTTGTCCTCAGGTCGCGCGATCTTGCGGTCAATATCCGCGGCGCCGCGGGCACGGGGAAAACGGCGACTTTACAGGAACTCCGTCGCGGATTGACCGAGAGCGGCCGTGAGGTCTTTGCGGTAGCTCCCACCATGAGTGCAGTCGAAGAGCTTCGGAGAGTCGGTTTCAATAACGCGGTCACAATCCCGATGCTGGCGGCAGATCGCGATGTACAGCGGAAACTCAGGGGCAGAGTACTGATCATCGATGAAGCCGGCATGGTCTCCGGCAGGCACATGTCGGAACTGTTCCGCCTGGCTGAACGAGAGTCCGCGCGTCTGATCTTCAGCGGCGACACTATGCAGATTCGGAGTGTGGAGGCCTCCGACGCGTTGCGGATTCTCGAGAAGGAATCGGAACTCAAGAGCGTCTCACTGACACAGGTGCAGCGCCAGACCTCGGCAGAGTACCGGGACGCTATTGAGGAACTGCGGCGAAATCCGGAGCGCGGCTTCGACAAACTGGATGATATCGGCGCTATTCGAGAGGTCCCCTGGATGGATCGGGCTCGAACGGTTGCGGACGCATGGCGGGAAACCGAGCTAAAATTCCAAGGCACCGCAAAGCAGCCGACCGTGCTGGTCGTTTGTCCGACGCACGAGGAGATCGGGCTGGTGACAGACGCCATTCGTACAGAACGCAAGCGCGCCGGGGAACTGGGGCAGAGTATCGCTGCAGAGCGGCTCGTGCCACTTAACTACACAACCGCCCAGAAGCGGTCCGCACGGGCTTTACGCGAAGATCAGGTGCTGGTATTCCATCGTTCGGCAAAGGGAATCGCCAGGAACGAAATCTTCGATGTGGTCCGGGTCGAGAACAATCGAACCGTAGTGCGAAACGCTGCAGGAGTAGAGCGCGAAGTCACCGGGAAACAAGCTGGATGCTTTGAGGTTTTCGAGCGCCGCTCCATCGACATTGCCGAGAACGACAGAATCCTGTTGACAGCGAATCGCCGTGACGCCGGGTTCCGCGCCATCAACGGTGAACTGGTGACAGTTTCACGCGTTGATGACCAAGGCGGGATTCACCTTGCCGATGGACGTACCTTGCCACGGGATTACAAGCACTTTGATCACGGGTACGCGGTCACAGCACATCGCAGCCAGGGCAAGACGGTCGATGCGGTTGTCATCTCAGGCGACGCGATGAAGAAAGAGTTGTTCTATGTTGCGGCTTCCCGCGGACGTGAGCGCGTCACTGTGGTCACGAGCGACAAAGACTTACTCCGCGAATCGGTGGCACGTTCCGGAGAGCGCCAGTCTGCCTTGGAATTAGTCCGCAAGATGAAACGAGTGACCGTCGGGGGGACGGTTCGTAAGCAGGATCCTCATCGCGGTCTCGCGGCTGCTCGTGCAATTGCGCTTCGCACCGCGCGTCAACGACGGGAGATTCGATCTGAAATGCAGGGGCCGGAACACGAGCTCAACCCTGTTCCACCAGCACGAATCCACCAACAGGAAATGGGCAAAGGACGGGAAATTGGCATTGGCCGATGAACGGCCATGGTCGGTGGACGCCTCGGCGCGGGCGCGCGGCCTGCAGGTAATGCTGCTGAAGCGGATTTATTCACTGCCGTGGAGTCAGTTCCTCTACGCCGAAGGTACAGGCGAGGAGGTCCGCGCGGCGTTCTCAACCCACGATCTCGTGGTCAAAGGTAGTGGCCTTGCGCCATTGCTCGCGGATTTCGCCGCACAACAGATTACGGTTCTGCGGGAGCCCGCCCGCACTGAAAGGTTCATGTCGTCCGAGGCGCCACGGATTTCTGAGGTTCAAGTTCGTCGGGTCGAGGCGGGCGCTGAATCCGAATAGTGCGTCTGCGCCTGTCGGTATCGTTCGACTTTTGTTGTCCAAATTCCACTCCTGAGCCGCTAGCTGTAGACGGATGGTCGGTGGCCTCGGATTTTTGACTCTCCGCGTCGAAGTAGTGATTGTCAGGAAGGGTGCAACGGTCACCGGAAGAGCCTGAACGCTGCTCTCGCGGGATGAAAACCACACCGCCGGATGTCACGGGGCCCCTCGCTCGCGGCTTACAGAGAGAGGGCAGCGTCCCGAAATGTCGTTCGGCGGCTCATTAGTACTTAGAGGAAGTTTTTGTCTGATCCAGTGTTCGGAATCGGCGTCGTGACACCCCGTTAGGTAGGACCGAATTTGGCCGGTCTGGAGATTCACGACGAAGGCAACAGAGCAACGAGAAAGTAATATGCAGCAACTGAACGAAATTCCCGCAATCAGCGCGGGCAGAGGCTCAGGCGACGGTGTCGACACAGTCTTTGGCCAGCGCCATTACACTGCCGATCAGGTCGCCAAAATGTGGAATCTATCGCCGGACACGGTCCGGCGGCTCTTCCAGGGTGAAGATGGCGTTCTGAAAATCGTGCGGCCAGGCAATCGTTACAAACGGACATATGTCACGCTGCGCATCCCGGAGAGCGTTCTGAATCGTGTCTACAGGCGTATTGCCGGACCGCTGCGGAGGACAATTCCATGAGCATCGCCAGCGCAAAACAGGCAGAGCCGGTCAAAATTCCCAACCCCCAGGAGGCGGACGAGAGGGGCGCTTGCAAACGCGTCATTCTCTCGATGGGCGGTAAGGGCGGAGTCGGGAAGACCAACATGATGACTGGGTTAGCCGAGTGGTATCACGAAAACCAGATTCCGGTCACATTGCTCGATCTGGACACAGAAAACAAGTCCCGCGGGAGCCTGAATCACTTCTTTCGGGGCGAGGCGCCGAAGATCAACATTCATGCGCCCGAAGGTCTCGATGCGTTTCTTGATGTGCTGGATGGAGGCCCACCAATCGTTCTTGCCGATATGGGTGGCGGTTCGGGGCGAGTAACGTACGCATGGTTCGATCAGATGCACCAACCCGTGATGCGGCGCGGAATTGTATTCACGGCTGTCGGCTTGATCACGTCTGACCCGGCGAGCGTCGAAAGCGTACTCACCTGGGCAGACCGTCTGCAGCGCCGCGTCACCTACCTGATTGTTGAAAACCACGCCGACGGCAGCGACAATTTCACTTACTGGCGGGAAAGCGAGCAGGCGCGATCGTTCCAGAAGGTGTTCCAACCGGCGGTGATTCAGATGGAGTATCGCCTCCCGCATCTGGAGACTGCGATGCGGAACCATGGGGTGACGCTGAGTGAAGTGATCGCGCGCCGAACGAATGTTCCCGAATTGCAGGTCACAAAGGCAGTGATTCGCGCTGAGGGCTACCGGGAAAGGCTCTTTGCGCAGTTCGAACGCGTCAAGGAGTTGTTGCTGCCGTGAGTCATATGCTGCCCGCGTCGTCCTCGACAGCGATAGCTGCATCGCCCGCCGGTCCGGAAAACCTCTTCGATGCAATCGGGAAGATGCTGAAACCCGAACAGCGGGAATACTTCTACCAGCGCATGCTCTATTTCCGTCACCTCCGGCCGGACGACGAGTTGCTGCGAATTGTCGAGGCGATGGGCCTGCTGGCGCTGATCACGCGTGAGGGCCCCCTCGCGATGGCAGCGGAGCGGGCGCAGATTGCGGAAATCTTGAAAAGCGCTCTCGAGTCGATGCACTCGTTGCAGGAGTCCAGTGCGGTCTGGCATGAACAGCTCGACGATCGGTTATCCAGTCTGCCGGCGGAAATCGCGCGGGGCGTAAGCCCGTCAGCGATCGCCGAGAGAATTGCAGAGAGCCTGCGACAACACTTCCTGCAATCCGGAATTCCTCAGATAGCGGATGCTTTGGCGCTCGTTGCGAAGAAAATGAACGAAACCACGGCGGAATTTCAGCGGAGGGCCACCGCGTTGACCAATGGCTACTCCAGCACCGTTAAGCAAGCCGACTCCGCGATCGCTGACATTACCCGGAATATCCGGCAGGCGACGGACTATGCGGAGCGTTCCGTCACATCAATCCACACCAGCTTTTTTCTTGATTACAAGCTCTCACTCGCGGTTCTGTCGAGTTCCGCGCTTGTTCTCGGTCTGATACTGGGGTACTTCATGAACGATTGGCTGCACGGGGTGCCCAACCAACCGGCGCCTGTAGCAGCGCCGGCGGCACAGGCGGCCCCGCAATCGCCACCTCAGCATGTTCGCAAGAACGGCCCCGCATTAAATGAGTCAATTCGATGATCCTGCTTATGAACGATCCGCAGATCATCGCCGTTGTAGTCGATCGATAGCGAGAATCCGTGGAAGCGGGATGCGGACTTCGGGAGAGTCATTTCGGTCGTCAGTTCGGCGCATTGCCGATTGGGGGCCAAATGGACCTGACGACGTTCGGACACGCAAGCCCGACAACCTCCGGAGTGATAATCGATGCTTGATCAGCATCGCCGCTGTCGTCCTGCTTGCTTCATCGGTCTTGACGGCACAATCCCATCTGGATTCCGGACTCGAGCTGCAGCGTTCTGGGAAACTCCGGGAGGCCGATCGAGAGCTTCGAATCGCCATCAGGGAACTAAGTGAGTCTGGAGACGGCCCGCGCCTCTTGAAGGCGCTCAGCCTGGAGGGCTGGGTCTCGGTGTCGCTGGGGAACTATTCGGACGCGATCCACCAAGCGACCCAAGCCGTCGAGTTACGTCGCGCGCTTCACGATGACAACCGGCTTGGCGATGATCTGAACACACTTGCCTTGGCGAATCAGCATCTGGGAAAGTATGACGTCGCCCTCCATAACTTTGATCTCGCACTTCGAGCCGACCGCGGCGTAGGCGATGCCGAGGGCGAGATAACGCTCCTGAACAACATTGGAAGCGTGTATTACCTGAAAGGTCGCTACATCGATGCTCTGCGGTTCTATCAGCAGGCACAATCCAAGGTGGATGCCAGTCTTGCCGAGTCATGGAATCCGAGGCGGCGGCAGATCACTCAGGCCAACATCGCCGCGGTGTACCAAATACTCGGCAAGGAGGACGCGGCGCTTGAGTTGTACAAAAATTTAGCAGAATCGCCCCAGAGCCTGCCGCCCCGGGAACGCGCTCAGTTCCTCGCAAATGAAGGAGCCCTTTACCGACGGTTGGGCGATCCCGTGAAAGCGCTCGAATTGTACGCCTCAGCAGAGAAACTGTACCAGGACGATCATTATGACGATGGCGAGATAGGCGTTCTTAGAAACATAGGGACCGCCCGTGTAATGGATATGGCCGATCCCGAAGGCGCGCTAGAGGCATTCTCCCAGGCAGCAAAACTTGCCAGACGTTCATCGAACCGACGCGGAGCTGTACAAGCGAGCCTCTATCAAAGTGAGGCTCTCAGGTCCTTACATCGATTTAGCGAGGCGGCGGAAGATGCGAATTACGCCCTGGAAGGCGCACGGGCCTCCGGCCTCGTCGAAGAACAATGGAAAGCGTTGTACGTGCTGGGCCGGATCGAGGAAGCTGGAGGACATCATAGTGCCGCACGCAACCACTACCTCGAAGCGGTTCACCTCATCGAGTCGATCCGGGCAGACCTTCAGGCGGCATCGCTACGCAGTGAGTTTCTCGCCGATAAGCGCGACGTCTACGATGCGGTCATCGATCTACTGCTGAGAGATTCCGGACCCGTGGATGAGATCTTCGGGTTGATCGAGCGCAGCCGCTCGCGGGCTCTTAATGAAAAGGTGTTCCTGGGGACGCTCGAAGATCTCCACGCCATACAGTCGCTTCTCGGGCCGAACTCCGTTCTGCTTGAGATCTGGACGGGAGCCCAATCGTTCGCGATCGTTTGGATCTCGCCCTCTCGTGCAGGTTTTGTCCGGCACGACGGCGCGATCAAGGAAGCCGCGGAGCACCTGCTGGCGGGATTACAGACCGCAAGCGACCAGTGGCGCGACGCGAGCCGTGTACTTGGCAGACAATTGCTATCCGCGATTCCTTTGGGTACTCATCTCATGATCGTTCCAGATGGACCGCTCAGCGCCATTCCATTTGAGGCGGTCACCGTGCCCGGCTCCGGCTCCTTGTTGGCGGAAAGATCCGACGTTTCCTATCTTCCATCCGCACAGTTCCTGAGGCGCGAGAGAGCGCACGCGAGAGTGCGTTTTCCGTGGCAGAGGGAAATGGTGGCATTGGGCGACCCACCCGTCTCCGATTCGGATGCTATTGACCAAGGCTGGCAGGATCTCAAATTCTCGGGCGACGAGATTCGTTCCATCGAGCATTTGTTGCCAGGCCGTTCTGAGGTACATACCCGCGCTGACTTGAAAAAGTTGTACATCGAGGGCAGCCGGGTCGAGAATCTGCCGCTATTGCATTTCAGTACACATGCGCTCGTCGATCCCGAGAATCCAGACCGGTCGCGCATACTGCTGGCTTCCGATTACATTTTTCAAGGGGAAGTTCAAGAGCTGGATTTGAAAGGGGTTGATCTGGTCACCGTATCTGCATGCGATACAGCGCGCGGGAAAACCGTTCGCGGCGAAGGCGTTCAAGCCTTCAGCCGCGCGTTCCTTGCGGCGGGCGCCAGTTCGACGGTCACATCCCTATGGCGCGTGGCAGACGAAGCCACCACGGCGTTCATGAAACAGTTCTACTTCTTTCTCAACAGAGGGCAGAGCAAGTCCGAAGCGTTGCGCTCGGCAAAGCTGGCGTTCCTCCACTCGCGAACTGAACTGGGGCACCCGCGTTATTGGGCGGCCTTTGTACTTACCGGCGACGGAACCGTTCCGTTACCAAGAGTGGTTCCCTGGATTCTTGTGGCGCTGTCAGGGTCAGTCGTCGCTGCCAGCATTGCGGTGGCAGCGCGATTGACCATCAAGGCAGGGCAGCGGTCGCAGCGAAGGGAAACAGCGTTGACTGAGTCGTATCCGCAATAAAGCAGAAAGACTGCACCGGTTCGCTCGATGACACCGCGATGTAGCTACCGAAGGGCGGCGCGACGCCGGTTGTCATTTCCGAGGTCTCTTGCGTTAGACGAAATCCCGACGGCAGCGTGAGTGTCGAGCTGGCCAAGAGCGCATTTTGAGCCGAATAGAGCGACACTGTTACATTTGCCGGCAGAATATTGGAGTTCTGCACAGCAATCCCACTGAACTGGTTTGGCAGCAATGTCCCGATCGGACCGTAGACCGCCTTCGAATAAGTCACTGAGGAAAAGATCGGTATCGTGTTCTGTAGCAACGGACGTGCGCTCTGCACAAGCGAGATGCCGCGCAAATAGGAGAAGTACGTGTCCTGCGAGCCATCCGGATTAACCACCTGAATCTTCTGGCCGGTCATATTCGTCGTTTCCGCCAGGGCGACCTGAATCTCGTTCGGTCCGATCAACGCGATCGAGCTCGCTTTAATGGCGTTCAATTGAACTTGAGTCTTCGGGCCAAATCCTATTCCCTGAATGCTGACCATAGATCCGGCGGGAAGTACGCCGCCACCTGGGACGACATTCGTGATCGAAATCGTTCCACCTACGGTCACGATCGCCGGCGCCATCGGCTTCAAAGTCGCCGGCCCGAGGAGACCCAAAATCCATGTCGACGCAGGATCAAGGCTGAACTGCGTTTGGGTGCCCGGCGCCGCCTCAGGTCGAACGTGCAGTGCGACGGTCATAATCGGATAGTCGGAACCCGAAGCACCTGATGAGGTTGTGTAGAAGACGCTTACTTGAGACCCGTCGATCACGGCCGCTCCGTTTACGTCACCGGTAGGATTGAACAACTCGATTCCCCAGACCGCGTCGAAGGTTGAGTCGAAGGCTAATCGCGGCCCTCCGCTCGAGATGGGCGTTGGGGTCGTGACCAACAGTTTCATCTGCACGACGCCGCCGGGCGGCGCCATTTCGTTCGGGATGTGGAGAGAGACCTGGTTACTTGAACCGCTCGGACCAGGCCCTCCCTGCGCTACCGCCAGTCGCGCGGCGAACACACATGCAAAAACGAACCTCTTGTCAATCCCCATATCGCCCCCCACGATGTTGTCGGACTTTCAATCCAAAGTTGCTTAACGCGTGTAAACCTTTTGTAAAAGCCTGAACCGCGCAGTCTCGGATTCGGCTATTTTTTGCCCGGATGCGCCAAATGCCGCCACTTGGACTACGAAAGTCTTCGAGGGAACGATCAAGGCCTCGACAGTAGCCGGTAGACCGACTCGTGGCGAAGTCGCATCGGTACTCCACACCTCGGCGTGATCCACTTCGATGATTCGCACTCGGTACCTCACAGCGTTCGGGGCCGCCTCCCAGCGAATCTCCATGGGCCTCTCGCGCAGATCTCCAATTGGGCTCAGAATCGTGATAGCGGACGACCGTAATACTTCAGTGGTTCCGGCGCCAATGGCGATCGCCGGCTGCCTCCCTCGGCGGAGTTCGCTTGCCACGCCGGCGACAACCAATGCGATGGCGAGTGTGGCGGCCGCAGGGCTGAGCCAACGTACTTCGAAAGCTCGCTTCCACCAGGGCTGGCGCGGTTCGTTCGCAACAGCCTCATTCGTCGCGCCCGTCGTTGGTCGAGCCTTCAATCTCGCGGCGATGGCATTGACCGCCGGCTGTTCGTCCTCGGCGATTTCGTTCGAAGTAAACGACCGCAACATGTGCAGTTCAGTCTGGCAATGTGGGCACCCCTCGACGTGTCGCTTCAAGGTAATGGGCGCTCCTTCCTGGAGGAGACCCTCCAGATCTGTCAGCGGCGGGCAATCGTTTGACCGGCCGAGAGCCGCGGAGAGCAGTTGGTCGTCAGGCTCGCGATTCGGCATGTCCGCCTTCTCTCCTATGCTCCTCGCGTTCCTTCCACAGACTGAAAGCTCGGGCGAGCTTCCGCCGGGCGCTGACCACATATGCTTTGGCCCCGCTAGCGTTCGTAAGGTTCAACGTGCGCGTCACAGCGTCAAGCGGCAGTTCGTGGACGTAATGGAGGGTCATAACTTTCGCCTCCGTTTCATCAAGCGCCTCCCGCATGAGTTGCCGGACGACTTCTTCGGTTTCTCGGCGTTCCATCGTTAAGAGGACGTCGCCGGTACGGACATCTGGCGTTCGTTCGAGCGCGGCCTCTCCCGCAAGAATTGGTCCGGCCGCACGCGACTTGAGCGCGTCCATGCAGTGGTTCCGAGCGATCGAGTACAGCCAGGTTGTAAATTTCGATTGCCCTCGAAACGACTCCAGGTTCTGGAAAGCTTTGAGAAACACTTCTTGCGCGAAATCCGTAGCCGCGTCCACGTCGCCTGTCATCCGGTAGCACCACGCCGCCACCCGCGTATGATGACGTTCGAAGAGTTGGTTGAGAAAGTCTTCCTTTCGGCCACCGGATGCGGCTCGGTAGCGGCCCACGAGTTCTTCGTCCGAAACAGCCTCCATCCCGCCCGATTGTAGTGGACCTGCACAACCCTAGGACGTTCTTCCGCGATTGCCGGAACAGTTTTGTTCGCAAATCTTTTACAAATCCGATGGGCGGCGCCTGTTCCGCGCGACTACCGAGACCGTCTTAGGAACGACTCGCCGCAGTTCAAAGAATGGCGATGTCGATGAAGTGGATCGAAATGAGGAGACTGAAATGAAACTGAAGAAATTCGTCATGTGCGCGGCCATTGTCGCAGTTCTGGCATCCGTCCCAGCCAGCGCTCAGGTAGCCGCCGATTTGGTGGCTGGTCCTGGAATTGGTGGCCCAGGCCCAGAGGCGCCGCACACACCGGCCGGCATGGTAGTTATCGGATCGAACGTGTGGTTTGGAGACGCGGCGCAGGGTTTTCGTCACTACATTCCTGTTGATCCAAATAACTCCGACCCGCTGAACACTGGGACCCTGCAGTTCGATATCAATACGAACTTCTCCATCGGGGGTGGCTCCTGCTTCTTATGGTGCTCCGTCGGCCAAACGGCGCAGGATGGAAGCGCTCGGGCTTACCTGGCCGTCTACGATCATCCCAAAGGGCAGCCGTTCAATCCCGGCGGCGGCGGTGTTTGGAAAGTGGAGTTCCAACCCGCATTCGGCAACTTCGGCGCGTTTGCAGGGCTGAGCCCGGTAGCGTTCACGCTCGGGCTGTCGGGAGACTTACCGACCGCTGCCGCACTGGGCCCAGAAGGAAAGCTGTACGTCGGCTTCCTGAAGAGTGGCAACGTCAAACGCGTTACCAACCCGTCGGTTGAGAACCCCACCTCGACAAACCAGACGGTCGAAAGCGTTGGGGGCACATTTCAGGGACGGAACATGCGGGCGATGGCGTTTATGGGACCTGACCTCTATTTGGCCACCGACCAGGGGCTCGACGTCATCCGCAACGTCGCCAACTGCATTAACAACACCGGCGGTTGCGGGAATGCCGTGCGAGTACAGGACGGGTTCTCAGGTTCGGCTCATGTTGGGTTGACCACCGATGGCGCAGGAAAGGTGTATTTCTCATTGGGTCCAGCCGGAACCGTCTACCGCTATACGCCAATCGACGGCCGCGTCGTGCCCGTGTCCAATGGATTCCTATTTGTCGACGGCCACACGAACGCTCTCAGTTTGGATCCCTTTGGCAATCTGTGGGTGGGCGACGATCCGAGCGACGGCGCCTTCAATTTCAGCGGTCGGCTGTGGCGCATTCCGGCCAGCCGGGTTGCTTCCATCCCATAGAAGCATGCCAGCTTCTACAGCAACGATCCGTGAGCGATTTGCAAACAACAAAGGACACTCGAATGACCCTATTCACTCTGCCGTCTAGCCGGATTGTTTCGGGCCCCATCGCCCCGCTACTAGCTGTTTGTGTCGCTGCAGCGGCGAGCGCTCAAGTGGCGCCGCCGACCACGCAGGCAACGACTTCGTCTGATGGGCTGCTTACGCTTGTCCTGTCGTCGACTAACCCGTCCGACACCACTGGCATTGACAACACTTATACGTGGACTGCAAGCAACAACTCCACGACGACCACGCTCACCGGGGTCACGCTGGGGAGCCATTGGGGTGATTGGTGCGGGGGCACCAACTGTACGCCACCGGGTCCGACCCTCATCTCCGCGCCTGGCTGCGCCAACCAAGGGGTGGACGAAATCCCGCCCGATGCTCACTTCGGTGTGTGGTGCACGCCGTTGACGGGCGTCACGCTCCTGCCTGGGGAACGCGTCAGTGGATCGGTCGCGCTGCGCCCCGGCAGTGGCGGTCCCCCCGACTACACGGTGTACTCGTTCTATAACGACCCCAAAACCGGAACGCCGATTAATGCTGCGTTTGTTCCAATGATTCGTCACAGCAATGTCGTGGCTCCGGCCGACCGACATCCAGATCACGGGATCCGCGAGCAATGGCGCTCCGCCCGCGGGGTCAACCTTTACCTACACGTTTCAGATCAAGAACGCGGGGCCCTGGGGCACATATGGAGGGGTCACTTTCATCGACACGCTGCCCGACTCACTCACGTTTGTCGGCGCTTCCGTGTCGCTGCGTTCTCTTCTGTCAGCGTTCGCATGCGGCGTGCAGGGGCAGACCGTGACGTGTCCCCTCAGCGAGATGCAGAATGGTGGAGACTCGGGTCAGGCAACGATTACACTGACCGTCATCGCATCCAGCACTCCGCAGCTAATCGTGAATACAGCTTCAGCCCTCACGGTTCTTCCGCAGACGGACTCGAATGCAGCGAATAACAGCGTAACAGTCACCGTAATCTCCAGATGACACTATGACGCCATTTCGGTGTCGAACGTGTGGTGTCAAACGCGTCGTCATTAGGGAGACTTATGCAATTCGCCTTCTGATCCACGAATCATCAGAAACTGGGGCCCGCTCTGGGCAACAAGACGCTGGAAGTTCTGGATTGGACGTCCGGCAAACGGGTCAAGAGCATTAGTGGACTCGACGAGCCGCAGGGTATGGCCTCAACTTTTAGTTATTGAATGTCGTGCCGAAGTCTCTAAGTCCCAGGGATCATAATATGCGCAGTTGATGTGCCCGCATTCATGAGCCATGCCCCGCCGGCCGTGGGTTTATCCGGCAGGCCAGTCGACTGGGCCGTAGCGCCCGGGACCGCGATGGTTCGGTGGATATTTGCGTGGTCTTTGTCCGCACCATTCATATCAAGCCACACCGATCCGTACTCTGGTTTGATCCGCGTGCCATTTGCCTCGGCCGCATCCAGCTGTTTTTGCCGCTCCGTCTTATCAGCAATTGCTTCGAATTTACGGTTCTGAGCGACACGTTCGAGATTGCCGAGGCTGGTGCACTGGACGGCAAACACCGCCCGGCCGGGCTCGCCGGACCGATCGTAGCAGACCAGGCGGTTGTTGCCTTTCCTCAGTGTTTCGTATGTGAAATCGGGTTTCCATTTAATCACTGTCGCTCCATCCCGCATATTGCGCGGAGCGGCTGCCAACGCGCGGTCGATGATGTCGTCAGTGGTTTGGGCGAAAATACCCGAGGAAAACACGAGTAAGTTCAATGTGATCGCTCGTCTCAATCCTTGTCCTCCGTTCATGTCGCGATAAAAAGTTCACTTTACAATAAACTGGGCGCGATGCACACGGGCAGGCTTGTATGACCAGAGCCGGTCGGGTGGCGAGCGGCATGACCCTGGAGCTCATGAAAATCCCCACATATCCCAATATGATGGTGAGTTTTCACCCGCTCCTCCTGACCACATAAAGCGCGCAAAATCTGTTGTAAACTCCGTAAAGCTGAGATCAATCTTCAAGGAGTCACCATGCTGAATTGCTTCACCTTCCGGCACGCCTTTATCGCGACCGCGGCTGCGGCCACGCTAGCGCTTTTTGCCATCGCCGATGTCCCTGTCAACCCCACCGCCGGCCTCAAATCCGGCAAGCTCGAACTGAAATCTGCTGGAGCCCTCGCTTTCGGCCCTGACGGCGTACTCTTCGTAGGCGACTCCATCGGTGGTTCGATCGCAGCCATTGACACCAACGATAAGGTCAATGCCAAATCCGTTCCAGTCCTAAACGTTGAAAATCTCGACGCCAAAATCGCTGCTATCGTGGGCATCCCCGCCGACCAACTCGTCATCAACGACATGAAGGTCAACCCGGCTTCGAAGAACGTCTATATCTCCGCCGCCCGAGGCAAGGGACCAGACGCGCAGCCGCTGATTGTCAAGCTTGATGCTCAGGGAAACCTGTCCAGCCTGTCGCTGGATAACGTCAAGTTCGCGCAGATTGCGCTGGCGGACGCTCCCGAATCCAATCCTTCGGCGCGCCAGAATCCTCGCACCGTCACGATCACCGACATGAACTACGTAAACGGCAACCTGCTGGTCGCCGGGATGTCGAACGAGGAATGGAGTTCCGCGCTTCGCTCCTTCCCGGTACCCTTCCGTAATGCCGAACCGGGTACCCAGGTTCAGATCTGGCACGACTCACATGGCCGCTACGAAACTGCCTCGCCGGTCCGAACCTTCGTACCATTCAACATTTCGGGTCAGCAGTACGTAATCGCCGCTTATACCTGCACGCCGCTCGTGAAGATTCCCGTCAGTGACCTCAAAGCCGGCGCCAAAGTCAAAGGCCAGACCATTGCTGACCTGGGCGCGGGCAATCAGCCCCTCGACATGGTCCCGTACCGGAAGAATGGCAAGGATTTCATCCTCGTGGCCAATTCCGCGTTCGGCCTCCTTAAAGTCGAAGCCGATCATCTCGAAACCTATCCGACGATCGATTCGCCGACGAAGAACCCCGGCACGGCGGGAATGCCTTTCGAAAAGATCACTTCGGTGACCAACGTAAAGCAGCTCGCGCAGGTCGATGCTGCCAACGCCGTCGTGCTCACCGCGAATGCTGGCGCCGGGCCTGCTTTTGCGCCCGGGCCGCCCGTTGGCCCGATGACTCTGAAGACCATCGCCCTTCCGTAGTGCGCTTGTCCAGGATGACTGCGGCCGTTGTTCTTGTGACAACGGCCGCGCACTCCCAACACTCACCCGCCATTGCCCTCCGGGACGGAGCTTTTATCGTTACAGGGCTTCAGCTCCCGCCTTCGGAGCCGCGAGGAGGCTGGGGAACTCTCCTTCTCGTCTACGCGGGCACGGGCAATGTCCCACCGCTCGCAGGTTCATACTCCGCTGAGACAGACCGACTCACTTTCCACTCGCGCTACCCCATAGCCGCGGGTGTTCGTTACCATGCTGTTTTCAAGACCGTCACCGGCGCACTGATTACCCGCGACTTCGATGGTCCGACGCGAGAAACAAAGCCGTCCACAAGGGTCGAAAAGATTTACCCCACCGCTGACACGCTTCCCGCCAATCAGCTCCGTATCTTCGTGGTTTTTTCCGCGCCTATGAGCCGGGGCGAAGCCGCCGCCCATCTTCGCCTCGAAGACGCTCAGGGCCGCAGACTGACAGACGAACTTCTCCCCGGCCAGGAACTCTGGGATCCCGAATTCCGACGCCTCACGATGACGTTCGATCCCGGCCGTATCAAACGTGGACTTACTTCAAACGCCACCATCGGGCCGCCCATCACCGAAGGCAAACATTACCGCCTCGTCGTGGACCGCGAGTGGCCCGACGCTCGCGGCGTCCCACTGGTCGAAGGATTCACGAAGACATTCTCCGGCGGACCTCCCATCCGTCTGGCTCCGGAGCCTTCGCAATGGCGCATCACTCCGCCGGTCCGATCGACGATCGCCCCGATCGTCATCGATTTTCCCAACCCGATGAACTACGCGCTTTTAGAGCGTCTGATTCAGGTTCGTCGCGGCGGAATAGGCGTCGAAGGAGTTGTCAGCCTCGCGCGCAACGAACGCCAATGGCGCTTTACCCCCAGTATGCCGTGGCAACCGGGCGACTATCGGTTCATAGTCGACAATGCTCTTGAGGACATTGCCGGTAACAGGATCGGGCAGCTCTTCGATATCGATATTTTCGATAAGGTCACGAAGTCTCTTGATCGGCGAACTACCGAAATCCCTTTCCAGGTTCATTGACTGAAGCCGCATTTTTCGGATGAAACTCACGATAGTAAAAGATCCAAGGGCGCCGTCCACTCCCTGATTTTCATCGAACGACCTGCGACAGACCGTAAACGCTCATTGAGCTTCCCAAGTCCGTTCACCGATCAATGATTCGTGGCGATTGTCATCGTGAACGGACGCGACGAATACATTCGTTGCGGAGCCGGTGAGCCTCCGGTCTGACAACCTGCCAGATAAAACACATACCCGGTGGTTGACAGATGGGTGGCGTCCTTGCCCAGCGACATGAATGTCGGATACCAGCCGTTGTAAGCCTGACAAGTCGGGAAGTCGGGGTCGAACGGACTCCACGTGCCGGGGATCTCCAGCGGCGTGGTCCATTGCATCGAGTCGGAAAGATCGTAACTCGTTGAGAAAAACCATGCCGCGCCCATGGAGGTGGGGTCCGGCCCATCCTCTGGATTGCCCAGAGTCCGGCACACGAATATGAGCAGGTATTGCCGCGTGTCCTCGACATAACTGATCGAGCTGCCAAACCGGTCCTGCGCCGGAGTCTCACAGGCCCCGAAAGAACCGTTAGGCAGGAAACTCGCCTCCCGTCCGCCGATTCCCTTCGAGGAATTAAACCCATACCCGTCCCATTTCATGAATTGAAGCGGCGCCGTTCCGCCATTGAGCGGGGCGCGCGCGACGTTCATGCCTCCGAAGTTTGCGTAAATGAATGGTTGCGGATTCCCGCCGATATCATCGACGAACCCCGAGATCTCCTGCTCTTTAATATTCGTAGCGTGGTCATCCTTTGACTTCATGAGCGAATCGAGCGAGGTGACCGGAGTCACCACCGGGTAGCGGCCGTAGTTGGGCGGCGGCGTTGTGGAGCAATCGTTCCCCATGCAGACGTCCGGCCCGAAAGCTCCCATCGGCGCATTGGGCGCCTGCGCCGTAGTGGTAAAGGGAAGGGATACGAAGTTGAAGAACGGATTGGTTCGATAGGTCGGCCACGTTTTGCCGTAATCGGTCGAAGTGGCTATCGAGAGTGAGATGTAGGAGTTCGAATCGCTCGCTATCATGCCTCCTGCATTGGCTATGCACCCGTTTGTCCCCTCGTAAACCATCAGGAGCGAGCCCGGTTTGTCCGTCGGATCCGTGAGCACGGACCCGCCGGCGGCGTAGTTCAGATCGAACGTCTGGTCCTGGTCCTCGGCGAGGCCGGTGCGGGAAGGAGGGCACGCCCCGATGTGTCCCGGAGAGTTGAAAACCTGAGCGAAGAATGGCTTCCCGAGGCTGTCAGAGTACAGGCCGTATGCATCGGCGTTCGGGTAGTCGAAGGTCCATTTGCCGGTGCTGTCCGGGCCCGAGCCGCCGGAGAGCACTGCCATCCCGAAGCCGGGGTAACCATTTTCCGCCGTCGCCACGAAGAAGAGATAATCCTGATTCTTTCCTAAGCCGTGCGGGGGGAATACCGAAGAGTGCTCATCGGTGGCGCCTCCCACATTCAAACTCTCGTTCACCGGCGTGCTGCCATCGGGGCCAGCCACGGGTTGACCGGGATCGAGGGTTATTGCAGTAATGACAGGCAGATTCTGATCGTGCGGAACCATTACCGTGGCGGCGCCGAAACCGGGATTCCCCGCGTTATCCGAGGCTCGCACCGTGATTGAATACTGGCGGCCGTTGAAATCCAATGAGTTCAGGCTGGCCTGGAGTTGCACGGTAAAGGAAAAGGATCCATCGGGGGCCACGGTCACCGGGCCGGATGGTTGAATGGCGCCAGCTCTGTCATGGACGTTAAACGTCGTGGTGCCGGCGTTTACGCCGGAGAGATTATCCGTAATGTTTCCGGTGATCGTTACGCTGACCATGCGACCGTCGGGCGGCCAAAGGATCGCAGGCGCTGCACTGACGTTAATGATCGGCGGGGCCGTGTCGGCGGCAGTCGCCAGACTCTGCGCAAGCAGCGCCAAAGTAATTACCAACACTGCTTTCTTCGATTTTGTGAGCGTTCGATTCATGTGTAATCCTCCATTTCTCTTTCACGAGCAAGAACTGCCCAGACTAACCGCAGCCAAACCCATTGACGTTGAACGTCGCGGACACTGGTCGGTTCGAGTCCATTGATCCCTTGTCCACGATGGAGCAAACGCTTGTGGCTGGTCACAAAATGGGAAGCACGGTCGCTAAAAACGCCGCGATTCCCTGCCACGACGCATCGGAGCCATAGCTGCTCCGGCACGACGGACAAGTACCACCGGCCTGCAAGCCTCCCGATCCCAGGGTGAAGAGCAGCGCAATTGCCGTAACAAGTGTCGTTCGCTTCATATTCTTTTTCCTTCGGATTGCCCTCTTCAGGCCATTCCTATTCAGGTAAGGCGCAGGATCTTCCACCGGACTATCATTGCCGTGATGTTTTTTCTGAACTGAGTGAAAATCCCGGATTCTACATGCAGCGGACAGGGGTCTCCGTGGCGATGCCTGCGTCAACCTAGGCGGCAAGCTGAAAAGCAGAACCGTGACGGCGTTCGGGCGTCCGTATATGATTTAGTGCGGACAGGATGGACGAGGCGCCACACCCGGAGGAGACGCCTGGCGGCGATGTAAGCAGGCTTCTGCGCGCCTGGAGCGGCGGGGACCAGACGGCGCTGGAAAGGCTGACGCCGATCGTAC
>DATFSM010000036.1:0-6293 GCA_035262625.1 Bryobacteraceae bacterium | reverse complement strand
GCGACTCCGTTCTCCCCGACTCTGGGGAGATGGGCTGTGTTGACCGCGAGGAGTGCTCGAATGGCGCTGTAGCCAAAGGCCAGACCGGCCGCGCCTCCGGCAAAGGAAAGCAACAAACTCTCGGTCATGAGTTGGCGGACGATTCTGCCCTGCCCGGCCCCCAAGGCGGTCCTCACGGCGATTTCGCGGCTTCGGCCGCGCGACCGGACCAGAAACAAATTCGCGACGTTGGCGCAGGCGATGAGCAGCACCAAAACCACTGCGCCTAGCAAGATCAGCAACAAGCGCCGCACGTCGCCGACCAGGAATTCGCGGATAGGTACGGCATTGAAAGTGTCGTTGGGATCAAGATTATTTGGAAAATTCTCCCGGTATGCGGGGGCGGACGCCTGCAATCGGGCCTTGGCCTGCTCCAGCGTGATTCCGGGCTTCAGACGCGCCACAGAAAAAATGCCGCCGGCGCTGCCGAGATCGCGGCTGTTCGGATCGAACTGGGCGGGCAGGTAGATCTGTGGGTTGTTCCCGAATTCAAGCATTGCAGGAGCGCCGGCTGCGATGCCAACCACGGTGCGCGGGGCGCCGTTCACAGCAACGCTCTTTCCCAGAATTGCGGGATCGCTAGCGAAACGGCGGTTCCAAAGCGCTTCACTGATCACGACTACGGGCGGCCCCTTCGGCAAGTCTTCCTCCGGCGTAAAGGCGCGGCCGCGCACGATCGGAATACCTAGGCAACGGAACGCCTCGCTTGAGAGCATCAAGGCGTTCCACTGTTCCGCTACGTCTCCGCCCGTATAGTTCACCGGCTCGCTACCGACCGAGAAGACGGAAACGTAATCGAGGAAGGCGGACTGTGCGCGCCAGTGCCGAAATTTGGCTTGAGACGTACCGGGGTGGTTCGAGTTGCTCCCAGTCTCATCCTGCATCAGTGTGGTTAGGAGCACGACGCGATCCGCATCCGCGATCGGGAGTGGTTTCAGGAGCACGGTGTCGATAATCGAGAAAATGGCTGTGGTCGCGCCGATGCCGACTGCGAGCGTTGCGAGAGCCGTTAGCGTAAAACTGGGCGTCTTGCGCAGTGTTCGAAGAGCGTATTGGAGATCCTGGAAAAAGGCTGATAGCAATGGTATTCCGCGAACGTCGCGATGCGCCTCCCGAAGCTGCGCGAATCCTCCGAGGTCGAGCCGCGCCGTGCGAAGCGCTTGCTCCGGGGATAAGCCCCGACGCCGATGGTCTGCGGCGAGCATGTCGAGGTGGGATTCCAGTTCCTGATCGAAATCACGGCCGAAGCTTTGCGAGCGCAGGAACGCTCGGACCCGAGCAAAGAGTTGCCAGAACCACGCCAGCACGGGTTAACTCCGGGTCGCCAATCCGAGCAGCCGGCCGATCGTGCTCGAAACGCGCAGCCAGTTTTCCGCCTCGGCGGCGAGTTGCTTACGGCCCGCCCTGGTTATCGAGTAGTACTTCGCTTTGCGGTTATTCTGCGACGCGCCCCATTCGGCAGAGATCCAACGCTTCTGAAGGAGGCGTACAAGGCAGAGATAAATCGTTCCCTGATTGACCCGGAGAGCTTCTTCGCTAACCTGCTCGATCCGTCGGGCGATGCCGTAGCCATGCATCGGGCCCATAGCGTCTAGGGCTTTGAGGACCATTAGATCGAGCGTTCCCTGAAGAATTTCTGATTTCGCTTCGGGCACGGCACCTCCTGTCGGATATATAGAGAAGTCTACCAACGGATCTGTGGGATGTCAAGAGGAAGGTTTCAACAACGCAGCCTTACACTAGTCAAGTTCGGGCCGGGGCCGGGTCGGCCACGTAGGGCAGCGATCCGGCCCTTCATGTTCAAGGCCAACCCGGCCATGTCCACGATGCGGCTGTGCGCCGTCCCGGAGCCAAAGGACGGACGTCCGGCAGCCCTATGACGCAACGATCCGCAGGGAGCGCCGAGTGTACCATGCAGATTTCAGCGGCCCTTGCACCACCGTGCGAAGAGAAGGCCCGCCTGCTTAGGCTAGCCTCCGTGGCCGAAGCGAATCATCACCGCGCCATTCAGGAACTGACTTGGCGCGTCGGCGCTCTACAGGACCCGAATTTCAAGGTGTTGCAAGATCTCGCGGAGGGCGTAAGAAAGTTGGTGGACGATGCGCGGAAGCGCTCAACCGTCACACTTCGGCCCACGGATGCCAAAACCGCTGTTCGGTGGGTATAGGGCGAATACCTATTACTAAGGCCAGTTTGCGCCAGAGCCCTCCCTGGCTAGTCCTTTGGGGCTCGGAACCGCAACCCGCGTTTGTCCCACCCGTCTTCGCGCAGCCACTCTTCTAATGAATGCAGATGGATCTCCGGGTATTTGCGGCGGAGCTCAGGGATATTCGCCTGAAACCCGTCCCGATTCAACCAGCGGAACATCGCGTGAAAATCATTGCCTAACAAGATCCGAGCGGGCAGCATCGGAAGTTTTCCGTATTTCACCGGCTTGCCCATGACACGGCTGAAGACGTCCGCCGTCTGGCGAGGGGTCAGCTCGCTTCCGGCGATCTCCAGCTCCATGCCAATAAATTCCTTCGGCCGCTCAAAGGCCAAAGCCACAAAAGCGCCGATATCGTCCGTGGCGATCGATTGGTAGAGCTTGTCGTGGTGCACGGGGTCCAAAAACCGGCCCATCAGGAGGCCGACCTCCAGTTCCAGCATGTGGTAGATTTCCATAAACCCCGCCGGCCGGAAAATGGTCGCTGGCAAGCCCAGCTTCCGAATATGGTTTTCGATTTCCCACTTGGTTTCCCAAGGGGCGATGCCCGTGTTGCGCTCGGCTCCACCGACAGAGCTGTAGATGAAATGGGCAACACCTGTTTTCTTCGCGATATCCGCCAGGTTTTTGCCTTGCTGCACTTCGCGCTTGAAGCCGGAAACCCAGTAATCCTGAACGCTGAAGATGCCATAAACGCCATGCGCGGCTCGTTCCAGGGAGGCCGGGTCCTCCAAATCTCCTTGTACAATTTCAACGCCCCGTCCCGAAAGCTGCCCGGCAGCATAGCCATTCGGGTTGCGTGTCAACGCGCGCAGCTTCCATCCGCGCGGCAGCAGATGGCGGATGACGGCTCCGCCTTGCCGTCCGGTTGCTCCTGTGACGAGTATGGTTTTATCTCCGTTGCTCATGTAGGCTTATCCCTCCCGGTTTAAGAAATTCTGCAGCAGATGCGTATCAGTTCATCTCTCCTCAGTAGTGAACCGACGCGGAGATCAGGATCAAGACCGCCAGGACGGCACATTCGATGCCAAAACCCACTAAAATCCCCACTATCGCTTCCAGGCGCTTGCGCGAGGCCGAATATGCGGCGCCTGCCGCGAACCATATGACTTGAACAAAGACGGGTATCAATAGAAGGCTGCACGCGCGGCCCAATGCTCCGGGAGCCTTTTCACGGTTGGACAACGGCATCACCCCGGCAAAGAGTCCCCAGGCTAAGGCGAACGTCATGATCGCCCGGATTGTGACTTGACCTTTACGAATAGGCTTCTTTAGAGAAGGTGTAGGCATCCATGGTCTCGCCAGGTGTCGCCATAGTGCTTTATCAGACCAGCGCCCTTATTCGTCGTGATCGGGGCGGTGAGCAAAGGCAACTGATTTTTCCCACCGGACAATCTTGAGATCAAGCACAAAAATCGAGTAAATAATGGGGACGATGAACAGCGTCACCAGCGTCGCGAGCGAGAGCCCGCCGATCTGCGCGTAGCACAGCGCCTCCCATAGCGGACCGCCGTGCAGTGCCAACGGGAAAAGGGCCAACACCGTCGCAGCGACCGTGATCAAGACGGGCCGGATGCGTAAGATCCCCGCATCGACGAGCGCATCGCGGAAGTTCTCGCCCAGCTCGTGCCGTTCCTCGATGAAGTCAAACAGCACAATGACATGACTGACGATGACGCCGATCAGGCTGGTGATGCCCAGGATGACCATGAAACCAAGCGGCATATGCATCAGCCAAACCCCCGCCAGGGCGCCCACCGCGCCGAATGGGATCCCGGCAAACACAATCAGGGGCTTAATCGCATTCCGGAACTGGAATACAAGGGCCAGATAGATGGCGATTACCGAGGCCAGCACAACGGTCAGCGATTGTTTCTGTCCCTTGATTTGCTCCTTCAACTCGCCGACGATCTCCACCCGGTACCCGTCTGGAAGGCCGGCTTCGAATTGCCGCAGCGCGGGCATCAGAGGATCTGTGACTTCCGAAGCGACATGGCCCGGTTTTGGCAGAGCCGACACGGTGATGGCCCGGTACTGATTGACTCGATGGATTTCGATCGGCTCGGCCGTATAGGCCAGCTTTGCGACCTGACCCAGGGTGATGTTTTGGGGTGTCTGTCCGGAATAGACATAAAGCTGGTTGAGCGCCGTCGCGGTATCTCGCTGACCATAATTCATGAGCTGCACGATCGGGATATTCTTGCGTCCCTCCCGCATGACGCCGACCGGGATGCCGGACACGGCCGAGTATGATGAGATCGCGATGTCCTGGCTGGACAGTCCCGCGAGGCTCGCCCGGTCCTGATCGACGTTGAGATGGGTGCGCAGCGCATCGTTGCCCCAATCGTCCCTGATGTTGATCGCGAGCGGGGAGGACTTCAGAATCGCTTGGAGCTTTTCCGCCTGGGCGCGCAGCACGGCGGCATCCTCGCCTTGCACGCGGATCGAGATCGGGATCAGCGTCGGCGGACCGGTCTCCACAGTCCGAACATCGATTCGCGCCCCCGGCACGCGCGCCGAGAGCGCCTCCTGGAGAGGAGCGATCATCGCGTTCGTGTCCGCACTATGTGTGAATTGCAAAAGGAGCTGCGCATAGTTAGGCGACGGCGCCTCAGGGTGCACCGAGAACCAAAATCGCGGCCCGCCGCCGCCGACGAAGCTCGTCATCGAGGCCAGCACCGGTTCTCCTCCCCGATCCCGCTTCGCCGACACTTCTTCGATGACGGCCTCAGACTCGCGGACGGCCTGCTCAGTCGCTTCCAGCGGGGCGTCCTCAGGCAGCCGGACGTCGACGTAGGCGATGTAGAAATTCTCACGGGGGAAAAACTGCTGATGAAGCGAAGCTGCGAAGTAGCCGCCGAAAACGAGCAGGATCGATAACGCCGCCAGCACTTTCCCGCGATGATCGATCGCAAAACCGGCGACGCGGCTGTACCACCGGCCGAACCCCTTCTCCCGCATCCGCTTTGCCGAAGGTTCAGCCTTCGCCCGCAGCAGATAGAAGGCCAGCAGCGGAATGAACGTCATCGACACCAGGCGCGAGGCGACCAGCGAACAGGCAATGGTCACCGGCAGGCTATAGATGTAGCGTCCGACGTCGCCCATGAGCAACAAAAACGGCAGGTAGGCAGCGACATTCGTAATGGTGGCGTAGAGGATCGCTTTTGAGAGCCTGGTTGGCCCGAGCCACGCGGCCACCGTGCGGCTCTTGCCGGCCGCGAGGTCGCGCTTGATCGCGTCACCGGCGACCACGGGGTCGTCAACCAGCAATCCCAGGGCGATGATGAGCGAAGCGATTGAAATCTGCTGGATATCCAGTCCCAGCAGTTCCATGAAGCCGAACGTCATCGCGAGCGTCACCGGTATCGAGATGGCCATCAGCAACGCCGAGCGCCATTCCCAGAATCCGATCAGCGAGACGACGATCACCAGCACCACGGCCTCGAACAGGCTGCGGTTGAAGAGGTCGATCTTTTCACGCACCTGGCGTCGCTGATCCGAAGTCACCCCGACCACCAGGTCGGCAGGCAGCGCCTGGCGCACTTCGTCGATACGCGCGCCAACAGAAGCCCCGAACCGTTCGATCTGGTCGCTTTTTCGCATTTCGACCGACACGGTGACCGCCCGTCCCCTCCGCCAGTTCCCGCCGTCCCGATGGGTGTAAAACGACAGAAACCGCGCGGGGTGCTGATAGCCGCGCCGTGCGATTCCAAGGTCGCGCAAGTAAAGCAAGGTTCCGTTGCCGGCCTGGCCGATCGCCGTATAATCGATGTCCGTGAGCGTCCGGAATTCATTGGTCTGCTCCAGCTCGATGCTGCGGCCGCCGGTGTTCAGCGTCCCGGCCGGGATCGTCGTATTGCGTTTTTGCAGCGTCGCCGGGATCACGCTGGGAACAATGCCGTAGCCAGCGATGCGATCCTGCGAGTAAAGAAGCTCCACCTGCTCTTCCAAAAGCCCGACGCGCGTGACGCGGGACACCTCAGGCACACCCCGGACCGCCCGCTCCATGCGTTCGGTGAAGTCGTCAAGCTCGCGATACGAATACTTC
>DATFSM010000035.1:0-22693 GCA_035262625.1 Bryobacteraceae bacterium | reverse complement strand
CCCAGCGCCGGGGCGATTCGGGTCTTCGGACCGTGGCGTATCACGCCAGACTTACGGCCGCTGCGCGAGACGATCGTGGGTAATGTGGGCGAGGCGTTGTGGATGGTGATGGGCACGCTGGCCGTAGTGATGCTCATTGTTTGCGCCAACGTGACGAATCTTCTGTTGGTCCATATGGAGGGCCGCCGGCAGGAACTGGCGGTGCGCGCCGCCCTTGGCGCGGGACGCGGCCGGCTGCTGCGCGAACTGCTTGCGGTCAGCGGGGTACTGGTTTCCATAGGCGCGTTGCTGGGACTCGGTTTGGCGTTCGCGGGAGTGTGGCTGCTTCAGTGGATTGCACCGGCGAACCTGCCGCGGCTGAGTGAAGTCGCGGTCGACGGGCGCGCGACCGCATTCTGTTTCGCAATCGCTGTGATTTCTGCCCTGTCGTTGGGCCTCATTCCGGGATGGCGATGCGGCAGCCGGCTTTCGCTGCCCCGGAGCGCGCGCACGACCACGGCTGGACCAGCGCAGCAAAAGGCCCGGAGCGTTTTGGTGGTGGCGCAGGTCTCCCTCGCGCTGATCCTGTTGATCAGTTCCGGTCTCATGATTCGCACGTTTCAGAACATGAACAGCGTCGAACTCGGGTTCACCGGACGCCGGCAGATTCAAACCGTGCGCGTGGCTATCCCGCAGGCTTTGATACCAGAGGCTGAGCGCGTGGCTCGGATGGAACAGGATATTCGCGACCGGCTTGCCGCCATTCCCGGCGTGAAGGAAGTGGGACTTGCCGACTCCGTGCCCATGGAGGGATGGCCGCTCGATTGGGATGGCGTGTTCGCCGAAGGCCAGACGATTCCGCCGGGAGCCTATCCTCCGTCCCGGGTTTTCCGCAATATCGGGCCGGGCTTTTTCCAATCGATGGGCACGCGATTCGTTGCGGGGCGAGACTACAGCTGGAACGACCTTTACAGCGGTAGCAGGCGCGTGATCCTTTCGGAGAATCTTGCGCGCGAGTACTGGGGGAGCGCTGCCGGGGCCATCGGCAAACGTATCAACCCGAGACTGCCATCGATGGGACTGCCTTGGTATGAGGTGATTGGAGTCGTTGAAGACGTTCGGATCTCCGGGGCGAATGAAAAGCCGCCGGCCATCGTCTACTGGCCCAGCTATTCCACGGTGCTGTGGCTCCCGGATGTGCGGGTGGCCATCCGTGACCCGGTTTTTGTTCTTCGTACTTCGCGCGCGGGAACGCAACCTTTCGCGGAAGATGTGCGCAGGGCGATCTGGTCCGGGAGCCCCAATCTGGCGATCGCGGACATGCTCACCATGGAGCAGATCGCGGGACGGTCCATGGCGCGCACTTCCTTTGCATTGGTAATGCTCGCAATCGCGGGCGGAATGGCCCTGTTGCTCGGGATCATCGGTATTTATGGCGTGGTGTCCTATACGGTGGCGCAGCGGCGGCGAGAGGTGGGGATTTATTTGGCATTGGGCGCTAAACCGGCGGCGCTGAAGGCCATGTTTCTACGGCAAGGCCTTGTCCTTTCCGCTATCGGTTGCGGGGCAGGCCTTGCAGGAGCGGCCGCATTGGGACGGCTCATGAAGTCGCTGCTGTTCGGCGTGACGCCACTCGATCCGATGACCTATGCGGTCATGCCAGCCGTGCTTCTGGCGGCGGCTGCGTTAGCCTGTTACTTTCCGGCGCGAAAGGCCGCTGCTGTGGATCCCGCGGAGACCCTCCGCGCCGAGTGATTCCACAGAGACGTTGGCGCGAGGTCGAAGCGTCGGACAATAGCCCTGCGCATCTGTGACGTAGTCTGCCCGGTTACCGCTCTACTGCTTGACGAACTTCTCAACGCGCCAATTACGAAAGTCCGCGACGTAGACGGCGCCCGTGCTGTCAACCGCCAGATAATGCGGGATGTCGATCTTGCCCGGGGCTTTGCCGAAGGATCCAATCACGCCCAGCACCTTGCCCTCCAGATTCACCTTAAGAACGCGCGCATTCAGATCACACATATAGAGCACGTCTTCGCCCTTGACGTAATAAAGCCCTTGAATCGTGCCGAGACCCGTCCACTTGGCGAGAAAACGCCCCTGCAGATCGAAAATCTGGACGCGTTGGTTGAGACGGTCGGCCACGTACATCCGGCCGTGTCCGTCGAGCGCGATATCGTGCACTAGGTTGAAATCACCGTCGGCGGAGCCTTTGCTCCCCCACTGGCCAAGGTATTCGCCGTCCTTGCTGTAGTGAACAACGCGCGAATTGCCGTAGCCATCCGCAACATAGAAGTCGCCCCCCGGAGCGAAGGTCAGGGTCGCGGGGCGGTTGAAGGCGTACTTGTCCTCGTTGCTGGCGGCGGGTGAGCCAGTACCAATCAGCATGATGAGCCGCCCCGAAGGCGTCCACTCCATCACGCGGTGAGACTCAAGGTCAACGGTCCAGATATTGCCATCGGGGCCGACCCGCAGGCCGTGAGGCTTCTTCCCCAGGAATTCCGGCCACGCCTGCAGGAACTTGCCGGAGCGGTCGAGTTCAATCACGGGATGCGGCCCGTCGCTGAAGACCCACACGTTGTCATTGCGGTCGACATCGACCGCCGCGACCTCGCCGAAGTTCCATCCCGGCGGAAGCTGCGCCCATCCCTCGACCGCGCGATACGCAAGCGCCGGACCGGCTTGAATCTGGGCGCCGAGAACTGCGCATGCCCCCAGGCAGAGAACGCAGCGAAACACGCTCGCGATGCTATCACGGCGTAGCAGGATCGCCTCCAGATTCGGCTGGCCGAAGGCAGATCACTCGGTCTTTGAGCCGACCCCGAACTGATTCCCCGCCGCCGTCACCTTGCCTCTGGAGATCGTCATATCCAATAGCTTTTCGCTCTGCACCTGCCGTCCCTGTTCATCGGTCAACGCGGCCACAAGCTTCTTAGTCGCAGTGTCAAAGATCTCGCCGGTTGAAGAATACGCCACTTTGCCGTCCATGCTGAAGCTGAGCCAGCCGACGCAATCGCGCGCCCGCAGACTTTGCTTCTGCTTCGGAGGCATCACCGTCGCATCGAAAATATGGATCGCGCTGTTTGCGCAATCGGCCAGCCACAGTTCCTTCTCGTCGGGTGTCAGGGCGATGCCATGGCTCGGGCATCCGTGCCGCTTTACCGGCCCCTCCTTATAGCCTTCAACCTCGACGCGATAAAGCTTCTTGCCGGTCTTTAAATCGCCGACTTCAAAGCCAAGGAGCTTGTTGACATTCACGAATACGAGCGAATTCGCGCCATTTACCGTGAACGGGCGGATCACGTCGCCGAACGGCCCGACTGTCGACACAACTTTGTTCGTAGCTGGATCTGCCACCGACAAGACAGGCGAATGCAGTCCGGCCAGGTACACATGTTTTCCGTCCGCCGAATAAATCGTATTGTGCGAACCCGACTTCGTTTCGATCGTCGCAATCACGTCCCCGTTCGATGCGTCCACCACGTGCCACGCGGGCCCTTCGAGCTGCGGCGCGTATATGATCTTGCCATCGGGCGAAATCGCCATGCGATCAACGCCGCCCTCATAAGCCTTGTCCCAGACCTTCCTGCCCGAAACCGCGTCGATCGCAATCATGCGGCTCAGCGAAGAGACGAAAATCCGCCCCGTCTTTGCGCTTGCCACTACGCCTTTGACGTTCTCCGGCTCTCTGCCGGCCGGAACTTCCCACGTCGGGATGCGCTTTACGAACTTATACCCGGCGTCGATGTCGTAAACAAGGATGCCCACGCCGCCATACTCCACGTAATTGCGGGTTCCAGGCTCGGCCACGTACAGGAGGTGCTGCGCGGGCATCGAGAAGGCGAAGGAGAGAACAATGAGCGCGTGTTTCAGCAAAACAGCGACATCATATCTCAGTTGCGTCGTGCTTAAGGAAGTTGGGGCTAGTATTTACTTGCATAAATAACAGTTAGGCGGCAACCTGGGTCATGCCCAGAGCCGCTGCCCGGATTCATCTCAATGCCGAGGAGGAAGCCACGCTCAGGCACTGGTCCGGACAAGGAACTGCGGAGCAGCGGATGGTCGAGCGTGCGCGGGTGATTCTGCTGTCGCATGAAGGGCTGACGGTGGAAAAGATCGCCGAGCGCCTGCAGACGCGCCTGCGCGAGTCTCGAAGTGGCGGCAGCGTTTTGCCAAAGATGGCATGGCCGGACTATCCGACGCCCCTCGGCCGAGCCGCGAACATTTCGGACTACCTGATTAACCATGACGGAAAGAACTGGCCTGGGCTTCTTTCAGGCTGGTCGGATCTGCTGCCGGAATCACTTACGGTGTGGATGGTCAATCGATTCGGCGACGTATTCGTCATCTTCGAAGACGGTTCGATTCATATGCTCGACGTTGGAGCCGGAGAGGTTCGACGGCTGGCGGTCGAACGCGAAAAATTTTGCGCCAGAATCGACACCGCCGATAACGCTAACGATTGGCTCATGATCCCGCTGGTAGAGAGGTGCCTCAACGCCGGAATCACGCTGGCGGAAGGCCAGTGCTACGGATACAGGATTCCTCCTCTTCTCGGGGGCGAATACACGCCGGAAAACGTCTATCCGACCGACATCGCTCAGTATTACTCGCTTCTCGCGGACATGTATCGGCAAACTAAAGACCTGCCCGATGGAACGAAGGTAAGAATAGTCGTAGACCGAGACCCGACCCTGCCTGTAGACAAGCTACACCATTTGCTGTAGTCTATCTACAGCCATGTACCAAAACCGCATTGAGCTCCTCCAGGGCACGCTCGACATGCTCATCCTCCGCACGCTCGCCTGGGGTTCCCAACACGGCTACGGCATCGCAAACGCCATCCGCGCCGGATCGGGCGACGTCCTTCACGCGGAAACCGGATCGCTCTACCCAGCGCTGCATCGCCTCGAAAAACAAGGCCACGTCAAAGCCGAATGGAAGCAGTCGGAGAAAGGCCAGCGCGCGAAATACTACAGCCTCACGCTCGCGGGACGCAAACGCCTTGCGGCCGAACACGCACGCTGGAAACAAATGAGCGCCGCGATCGCCGGCCTGATGGAGCCCGCGCAATGAGCCGCAAACGCAATCCGGGGAGCCGAAAGCGGAACCCGGATGACGACCTGAACGAGGAGATTCAGGCGCATCTTCAAATGGCCGCTTCGGACCGCGAAGACCGAGGCGAGAGCGCAATCGACGCCGAGCGCAACGCCCGCCGCGAACTCGGCAATGAACTGCTCGTCCGCGAAACCACGCGCGACCAATGGGCCGGCGCCGCATGGGACCTCCTCGCGCAGGACCTTAAGTACGCTCTCCGCCGCATCCGGTCACACAAAGCCGTAAGCATCGCGGCGGTTCTCGCGCTGGCGCTCGGCATCGGCGTCAACACGGCCATGTTCACGCTGGTGCAGAAGGTCATGTACAACCGCCTGCCCGTTTCGCGGCCGGGCGAGCTCTATCGCCTCGGCGAAGGCTTTAATTGCTGCTTCATCACCGGCTATCAGGCGCCCGGCGAGTTCGGACTCTTCTCGTGGGATCTCTACAAAACCATCCGCGCCGACACGCCCGAAATACGAAACATGGCGGCATTCGCAGCCGGGACCGAAACCATGGGCGCTCGCCGCGCGGGAAGCTCTACTGCCACCGGTTCGCTGAGAGTCGAATACGTCTCGGCGAACTACTTCGATCTGTTCGGCGTCCGGCCCACCGTCGGAGGCTTCTTCAACAGCATTGAGGACTCGTCTGGCGCGCCGCCTCGCGTGGTCCTCAGCTATAACGCCTGGCGCAATTTCTTCGGAAGCGACCCGGCGATCGTCGGCTCCGCGGTGCTGCTCAAAGGCAAACCTTTCACCGTCGCAGGCGTTGCGCCCGCATCGTTCTACGGCGAAACCCTGCGCGCCGACCCGCCCGATTGCTGGATACCGGCCGCGTCCGAGATCGCCGTCGAACGCGCGAACAATGCATTCACCCACAAAGCCCAGCTTTGGCTTTATGTCATGGGCCGGCTTGAGGATCCCGGCGCGCGCGCGGGCCTTCAAACCAAAGTCAACGAAGTTGCCCGCCGCTGGTTCAACGCGCTCGCAGGCGACCATCTTTCGGCGAAGGATCGCCAGGCGATCGACCGGCAGTTCATTCCGCTCGCGAACGCGCCGGGCGGCATCGAATCCCTGAGCCGTACGTACAGCAGCGGCCTGATTCTGCTAATGTCGCTCTCCTCGCTGGTGCTGCTCATCGCCTGCGCCAACGTGGCGAACCTGTTGCTGGCGCGCGGCGCATCGCTGCGTGCGCAGAATTCGCTCAAAATGGCGCTCGGGGCTTCGCGCCCCCGCATGATCCGTCAGGCGTTTGCCGACAGCGTAATCCTTTCGCTCGTGGGCGGATTCGCCGGGCTCGCGGTTGCTTTCGCATCCACACGTCTCATCGTCTCGCTCGCTTTCCGAGGCGCCCGGTACGATCCCCTTTCCACATACCCGTCTCTCGAAGTGCTCGCATTCGCGATCGGCATTTCTGTTCTCACGGGCCTGTTGTTCGGCATCGCGCCCGCGTGGATGGACACCCATGCTGACCCCGCCGAGGCTCTCCGCGGCGCCAGCAGAACCACGCCCCCAAACGCGCTCCGGCCGCAGAGACTCCTCGTCGCCCTCCAGGCCGGGCTCTCGTTCGTGTTGCTGACCGGCGCCGTGCTTTTGACCGAAAGCCTCTGGAGACTCGAGCGTCAGGATTTCGGGTTCGCGTCGGATCGCAGGATCGCGGTCACGATGAGTCCGGCAGTGAGGGACTACACGCCCGAACACGCCGCCGCTGTTTATTCGGCTCTTCAGCAACGGATCGCGCGCCTGCCCGGCGTAGCCCGCGCCGCGCTCGCAACCTACCTGCCGATGACCGGCGGCAATCGCGCCACCTTCATTTGGGTCGAAGGCCACGGCGGCGCGCGCGAGGAGAGCGGCGCCTGGTACGACAAGGTAAGTCCCGGGTATTTCGAGACGATTGGAACCAAACTCGTGCGCGGTCGCCTGATCGACGCGTCAGACCGGCTGTCCACCAAAGTGGTGGCGCTGACGAGCCAGACATTCGTGCGGACTTTTCTGAAAGATCGCGATCCGATTGGCGCACGCTTCGGCGCGGACGGCCCCGATCACGCGGCTGCCTGGGAAATTGTCGGCGTCGTGGAAGACGCGAAGTATGACAGCACCTACCGGCCCGCGTACCCGACCTTCTTCCTGCCGCTTCTGCAGCCGGAAAAGAATCCGGACGGGGGGTTGAGCGGAGACAGCCTGGCGCGCGGCCTCGTGATCGAGACGCAGGCGGGAGCGCGCGGCCTCGAACCCGTGGTGCGAGCCGCAATCGCACAAACCGATCCGAACCTCGAAGTCATCGGTTTTCGAAGCTATCCGGAGCAGATGGCCTTGAGGTTCAACAAAGAACGCCTGCTCGCAACCCTGACCGAGCTGTTCGGCGCGCTCGCGCTCGCGCTGGCGTCCATCGGGCTCTATGGGCTGGTCGCGCTCTCGGCCGGCCGCCGCACAGCGGAAATCGGCGTGCGGATGGCCCTGGGCGCAACACGAAGCGGCGTGACGGCGATGATTGTCCGGAGCGCGTTGGTTCAGGTCGGGCTGGGGATCGCGATTGGTCTTCCGGCGAGTCTGGCCGGCGCACAGCTGATCGAGCACCAGCTATACGGGATCTCACCGCGCAATCCGGGCGCAATGGCAACCGCCGCGGGTGCGCTCCTGGTCTCGGCAATCGTAGCCGCGCTGATTCCCGCCCGGCGCGCCGCTTCGGCAGACCCGGTGAAGGCCCTCAGGGTTGAATAGCGGGTGGAACAGCGCTGTTAACCGGAAGGCCGGTCCGGCCTATTACCGGGCGTGAACTTATCGCGAATCTTACTTGCCGCGGTGCTGACCACCGCCGCTCTGGCGCAGCCTGCCCCTTCCGTGCCCGAACAGCCGGACGCCCACCGAACCAAAGCCCAGCTCGTCAGCCTGCTCGGCCGGTATCCGTCCAACCTCGAGATCGTGCTGGCGAACGACCCTTCCCTTCTCACCAACCAGACCTACCTTTCCACCTATCCCGCCCTCGCCGGCTTCCTGAACGAGCATCCGGACGTAGCGCGCAATCCTCTCTTCTATTTCAGCGATTTCCTGCGCGGCGCCAGTTTCAACTCCGCGCGCCAGCTTCGCGATGCGATCGACGCCTTTGTCGAGGTCTATAACGAAAAGGCAATTCCCTTTGAATGGATCAAGGCTGTCGTCCACCCCACGGGGCCAAGAGTAAATTACTCTTATTTATGCAAGTAAGTACTAGGCGAAGCGAGCCCATAGTTGGCGGTACCGCTTTCCGCGCATTGGGGCTTTTAGGAATCGTCTCTGAACAGACGAGGAGCAGTGGGCCTGCTTTGCCCAACCCTCCTTGGAAGGCGCCAAACCCGAACGCATTTAACGCTCAGAGGCGTAGGATAATCCCATGCGATTGATCCCGTATCTGCCAGCTATTCTCTCCCTTGCTTTCCTTCTCCCCGCCCAGGATGCCGGCCGCGGAGGTGCGCCCGCGGCGACCGCGCCCCGACCCATGACCTTGTCCATTCCCGGATTTCCAGACGGTGGTCAGATTCCAGTCAAATTCAGTCAGGCCGCGCCCGGCGTCGCCCCTGGCGAGGGAACTTCACCGGCAATGACATGGGCCAACGCGCCCGCGGGCACGCAGAGCTTCTTCCTCAACATGCACGATCTGGATCTGGCCCGCAATAAGACTTCCGACGATCAGGCGCACTGGGTCCTCTGGAATATTCCGGCCACTGCGACCGGCCTGCCGGAGGGCGTGCCCAAGGGCTCCCAACTGCCCGACGGCAGCTTTCAGATCAGCGCCACCGGGCCCATGTACAGAGGACCGGGAGCCGCGGCCAACGGCCCCTTTCACCACTATGTGTTTGAGCTCTACGCGCTGGACACCAAACTGGACGTAAAAACCTCGTCCGACGCTTTCGAAACGCGCGCGAACGTGATGAAGGCGATTCAAGGTCACATCCTGGCGAAAGCGGTCTACGGGGGCCTGTTCCGCCGACCGCAGTAGTCAAGTCAGCCAAGAGAATCAACGCTTTGCCGCGTGGTTCAGCGGGTTGGCCATGTTATCCTGGGCATTCAGTTTGCGGCCGCTTTGGCGACCGCATTCTCTCTGCAATCACTCACCTATATATGAAGCTTACGTGGACCAAGACCGACGAGGCGCCAGCCCTCGCGTCATACGCCCTGCTGCCCATCCTGCGCGCGTACTGCAAAGGGACTGGGGTGGAAATCGAAACGGCCGACATCTCGCTCGCCGGCCGTATTGTCGCCGCCTTCCCTGAGCGTCTTAAGCCAGAGCAAAGAATTCCCGACGAACTGACGCGCCTGGGGGAACTCGCAAAAACGCCGGACGCCAACATCGTCAAACTGCCCAACATCAGCGCCTCGATTCCGCAACTCCGGGACGCGATTGCGGAGCTTCAGGCGAAGGGCTTCAACATTCCCGACTATCCCGACGCCCCCTCGACCGACGAGGACCGCGCGGTGCAGGCGCGGTTTGCCGGAGTCCTGGGCTCGGCCGTAAATCCTGTGTTGCGCGAAGGTAACTCTGACCGGCGGGCGCCCGGGTCGGTGAAAGCGTTCGCGCGGAAGCATCCACCTAAGATGATGAAGTCCTGGCCGAAATCGGGCTCGGTGACGCGGGTCGCCCACATGAGCGATAAGGACTTCTTCGGCAGCGAGAAATCCGTGACCGTGAGTTCCCCCGCCGCGGCGCGTATCGAATTCGTGGATTCAGCCGGCGCCGTTAAAGTCCTGAAGCAAAGAATCCCGCTGACCGAGGGCGAAGTTGTCGACTGTGCGGTCATGAACGTGGCGGCGCTGCGCAAATTCTATGCGGAGCAGATCGCCGCCGCCAGAGCCGACAATGCGCTGTTCTCGCTGCATCTGAAGTGCACGATGATGAAGGTCTCCGACCCAGTCATGTTCGGGCACTGTGTCTCGGAGTATTTCGCCGATGCCCTCCAGAAACATGCCGGTGTGCTCGCCGAAATCGGCGCCAGCGTAAACAACGGACTGGCCGACGTGATCAGCAAACTCGGCCAGCTTCCGGCCGCGAAGAAGGCTGAGATCGAAGCCGATATCGCAGCTTGTTACGAAAAGCGACCCGGTTTGGCGATGGTGGATTCGCGGGCGGGCCGGACCAATCTGCATGTTCCGAGTGACGTGATCATCGACGCGTCGATGCCGGTTGTGATCCGTGATGGCGGCAAAATGTGGAACAAAGAGGACGGGCTGCAGGACACTGTCGCTGTGATCCCGGACCGCTGCTACGCCACCATATATCAAGCCGTAATTGAGGACTGCAAGCAGAACGGACAGTTCGATCCCGCGACCATGGGCAGCGTGTCCAACGTCGGGCTCATGGCGCAGAAGGCCGAAGAGTACGGTTCGCACGACAAGACGTTTGTCGCGCCCGGCCACGGAACGATTCGCATCGTAGACGACGGCGGCAAGACCCTGCTTGAACAGAAAGTCGAGCAGGGTGATATATTCCGCGCCTGCCAGACGAAGGACGAGCCCATCCGCGACTGGGTGGGGCTGGGGGTGACGCGCGCGCGCGCAACCGGCACGCCCGCGGTGTTCTGGCTCGATCCGGATCGCGGCCACGACGCGCAAATCATTCAGAAGGTGAAAACCTACCTGGCCGGCCACGACCTCTCCGGTCTGGAAATCAAAATTCTGAAGCCCGTGGACGCGATGAGATTCTCGCTCGAGCGAATTCGCCGCGGCGACGACACCATCTCTGTCACGGGTAACGTGCTTCGCGACTATCTCACCGACCTGTTCCCGATTCTCGAGTTGGGCACAAGCGCCCGCATGCTGTCGATCGTGCCGCTGCTCCAGGGTGGCCAGTTGTTCGAAACCGGAGCCGGCGGCTCGGCGCCCAAGCACGTGCAGCAGATGCTGAAAGAAGGTCATCTGCGCTGGGACTCGCTCGGGGAGTACTGTGCGCTGGCGCCCTCGCTGGAACTGATGGCAACGAACGGTGGCGACCCACGCGCCGGCATCCTTTCGAGAACGCTGGACCAGGCCGTCGGTCAGTACCTCGAAGACTCCCGCTACCCCTCGGCGAAAGTGAACGAAATCGACAACCGGGGTTCGACGTACTACCTCGCGCTGGCGTGGGCAAAGGCGCTCGCCGCGCAGGACGAGGACAAGGGTTTAAAGCAACGTTTCACTTCGGTAGCCGCCGCGCTGGCGGAAGCCGAGGGCAGGATCACGCAGGAGTTGCTGGCGGCGCAAGGCAAACCCGTGGACATCGGGGGATATTATTTCCCGGACGACGCTAAGTGCGCCGCCGCGATGCGGCCCAGCGCTACGCTGAACGCGATTATAGATCGGCTGTAGGGGCTTCGCGAGTTTACCGATGTGAAGGCGCCGGCGATGCGGCGCCTTCATCTTTCCAGCCGCCGCCCAGCGCGCTGTAGAGCTGAACCAGCGTGAGCGCTTCGGTCTGCTGCGCGGCGGCCAGGCTGAGTTGGGCGGTGAACAGATTCGTGTCGTTCGTCAGGACTTCCAGATAACTCGCCGCTCCGCCCTGATATCGCATACGCGCGAGACGAGTTGCGTCTTGCGCCGCCGCAACCAGGCGTTGTTGCTGCTGCCGCGCCGCCCGCTGCTTATTGACCGCGATCAGCGCGTTCGAGACATCGTGCAGGGCGGTATTGATGGTCTTCTGATAGTTCAGCACTAGCTCTTCCTGCTGGCGCTTCGAAAGCTCATACTGGCCCCGGATTCTCCCACCTTCGAATATGGGTTGCGTGATGGAACCGATGCCGTAGATTGTCCGGCTGCTCAGCACAAAAAGGCTGGAGAGCCTATCGCCCCCGAGGCCTGCGGACGCGCTGATGCTCACCTGCGGAAAGAACTGAGCGCGGGCCACTCCTACCTGAGCATTCGCCGCTTTTAACTGCGCTTCCGCCTGCTGGATGTCGGGACGGCGTTCCAGCAGTTGAGAGGGCAGACCGGCCGGCAGATCTTCCGGTACAGGCGCAAGCGCGGTCTCGTCGGTGTGGCGAACCGGTCCGGGCTGGTGGCCGAGCAGCAGTTGCATTTCGTTTTCTCCCTGCTGTATCTGTTGTTCGAGCACCGGAACCTGCGCGGTAGCTGTATAGAGCAGCTCTTCAGCCTGGCGAAGATCGGAGAGCGGCACCGATCCCGCGCTTTCAAGGCTCTTCGTCAGATCGACCGATTCGCGGCGCGCGTCGAGCGTACGCCGGGTAATGGCGAGCTGCTCGTCGAGCGCGCGCAGCTGGATATAGTTCATTACCACCTGCTCGATCAAGGTCATGCGAACAGCGCGCTGCGCCCAGGTCTGAGCGAGAAGCTGATCGCGCGCCGCTTCGGTCTGCTTACGATAGAGACCCCAGAAATCGGGCGACCAGGCAGCCGAGATATTAAAGCTGCCGAATGAGAGCGGACTGCTGATCGAGGAACTCACGGACGACGGGATGGTCGCTCCCGCGCCGGTGCCTCCCACACTGACTGTCGGAAACTCCTGGGCGTGCGTGATCCGGACCTGCGCTTGTTGCTCGAGTATGCGCTCCGCGGCGATGCGCAGATCGTAGTTGTCCGCAAGAGCGGTGCGGATCAGCTCCTGTAGTTCCGGCTGGCGAAACACAGCGCTCCATTGCCGGTCGCCGAGTGACTCTTTGTCGGCGGTAGCGATCGCCTGATCATCGGCGCCGCGATATGCGGCTGGCGCGGCGATTGGCGGGCGCGCGTAGCGCGGGCCCACGTTGCATCCCATGAGGGCTACGAAGCCAAACGCGGCCAGGAAGAGGAATCGATTCCTCATGCGAGCCCTTCCTGAGGATGTGGGCCCATGGAGGGGCCGTCATCACTGTCTTCCGGGTCAGGATCGTGAGTCGAGTCCATCGTGGTACTGCGGCCGCCTTTGCGGAACCGGTGCGAGAGATATTCAACGACCGCGAATGTCACCGGCACCATCAGGACGCCGACCAACGTCGCGAGGAGCATGCCGCCGATCACAACCGTCCCGAGAATGCGGCGCGAGACTGCCCCGGAACCGCTCGCGGTCCAGAGCGGAAGACAGCCAAAGATGAACGCGAGAGCCGTCATCACAATAGGACGGAAGCGCAGGCGCGCGGCGTCAAGAGCGGAATCGACGATGCTTCTCCCTTTCCGGTAATTCAATACGGCGAATTCGACGATTAAGATCGCGTTCTTCGCCGAGAGCCCGATGAGCATGATGAGCCCAACGGACGCGAAGATGTCGTTCTCGAGCGACCGCATGGTCAGCGCGAGGTAAGCGCCGAGGATGGCGACGGGCGTACTCAGCAGAACGCTGAACGGAAGAGTCCAGCTCTCATAGAGCGCGGCGAGAATGAGAAACACAAACAGCAGGGAAAGGCCGAAGACAGCCCATGTGGGGATACCCTGCTCGGCTGCCTGCTCCTGATAACTCATGCCCTGATACGAATAGCCCATCCCCTCGGGCATGGACTTGGCGAAGACCTCTTCTAGGGCGTGGCGCACCTGACCGGAGCTGTAACCGGGGGCGCCGGTAACATTGAGCTGCGCGGCGTTGTATTCGTTGAATCGCAGAACGAACTCGGGCCCCGTGATCTGATTGACTTTTACAAGCGAACTGAGAGGCACCTGACTGCCGTTCGCGCTGCGCACGTAGAATTGGCCGATGTTGGCGATGTCGGTGCGCGACACGCCTTCGGCTTCGACGTACGTCTGCCACTGGCGGCCGAAGCGGTTGAAGTAATTCACGAGATAGCCGCCCATGAACGTCTGCATCGTGCTGTAGATGTTGTCGAGGTTCACCTGTTGCGCGGCCGCTTTTTCGCGATCGACATCCGCAAAGAGCTGCGGCACCGCGGGAAGGTAGGACGGAATTGCCACCGCAATCTCAGGTCGGCCTTTCAGAGCGTCGAGATATGCGAACAGATTCTTTGTGAGAACGCTCGGATCATCCCGGCCGCTGCGGTCCTGCATGATCATCGTGACGCCCCCGGATGTGCCAATGCCTGGTATGGCGGGAGGCGGGAACGTGAATGCCAGGCCGTCGCCGACCGCGCCCAGCTTCCGGGAGACGCTGGCCTGAATGGCTTCGATCTGTTCGGAGCGCGATTTGCGCTCATCCCAGGGCTTGAGCGCAACGAAGAAGAATGCGGTATTAGTGCTTTGGGTCAGCGTAAGAAAGCTGAAGCCATTCACCTGTACAACGCCGTCAATACCCGGCGTGTCGAGGAGAGCGCGAGAAATGTGCAGGGCAGCTTCATCCGTGCGCTGCAGACTCGCGGCGTCCGGCAACTGCAACGCCACGAACAGGTAGCCCTGATCTTCGTTCGGAATGAAGCCGCCGGGAAGCCGGTTGCCAAGCCAGACGGCAACCACTGCGATGGCCGCGAGGGCCGCCATCGTAATGGCGGATTTGTGGATGAGAACGCCGGACGTGGTCACGTAGCGGTTCGTCGTGCGCCCAAAACCGCGGTTGAATAAGCCAAAGAATCGGGCAAGCGGTCCGGGCTTGCGGTTGCGATTTCTCGGCTTCAGCAGCAGCGCGGAGAGCGCGGGGCTGAGCGTGAGGGCGTTGAATGCCGAGATCAGGACCGAGATGGCGATCGTGACGGCGAACTGCTGGTAAAGACGCCCCGTGATGCCCGGTATTGCCGCGGTGGGAATAAAAACCGCGGCGAGGATCAGAGCAATGGCGACGACCGGTCCGCCCACCTCCTCCATCGCTTTATAAGTGGCGTTGCGCGGAGTCATGCCTTCGTCGATATGGTGCTCGACCGCTTCGACAACGATGATGGCGTCATCGACCACGAGGCCGATGGCTAGCACGAGGCCGAAAAGCGAGAGGGTGTTGATGGAAAAGCCCAGGGCGGGGAAGAGAACAAATGTTCCGATCAGCGATACGGGAACGGCAAGCAGCGGAATCAGCGTGGCGCGCCAGCCCTGCAGAAAGATATAGACGACGAGGATGACGAGGCCAAGAGCGATCGCCAGCGTTAAGACGATCTCGTGGATGCCCGCGGTGACGGCCTTCGTGGTGTCGAGCGGGATGGTCCACTGAAGCCCGGCGGGGAAGTTTTTGGCGAGCTGTCGCATGCGCTCGTTGACCCGCCGCGATACATCGACCGCGTTCGAGCCGGGGAGCTGATAGACCGCCATAATGCCGGAAGGCGCGGTGTTGTAGCGTGCGGTGAGATTGTAGATCTGCGTGCCAAGCTCTATGCGGGCCACATCCCGTAGGTGCAGAATAGAGCCGTCGGGATTGGCGCGGAGGATGATATTGCCGAACTCTTCGGGGGTGGCGAGGCGGCCCTGGGTACGAACGGTGTATGTGAACTGTTGACCCTTCGGGACCGGTTCCCCGCCGATCTGGCCTGCCGGGTTCACATTGTTTTGTGACTGGATGGCGTTGATCACGTCGGTTGCGGTCACGCCCAGTTTGCCGAGCTGATCGGGGCGAATCCAGACTCGCATCGCGTACTGACCGCCGAAGATCTGCACGCGGCTGACTCCGGGCAGACGAGCGATTTCATCCTGCAGGTTGATGACGGCGTAGTTGGTGAGGAAATCGGCGCCGTATTTTCCGCCGGGAGCGTTGAGGCTGATGAAGAGCAGAGGAGATGTCAGCGCCTTCTGCACAACCAGCCCGGCGGTGTTCACCTGCGCGGGCAGCTGCGGCTGCGCCTGCGCGACGCGAAGCTGCGAGAGAATCTGGTCCGTGTCGGGATTCGTCTTGACATCGAAGTCAACGTAGAGCGTGGCTTGCCCGTTGTTCGCGTTGACGGACGACATGTAGATCATGTTGTCGACGCCGTTCATCTGCTGCTCGAGCGGCGTCGCTACAGCCTGTTCGAGAGTGTGAGCATCGGCGCCGGGGTAGGTGGCCTGCACCAGAATCTCGGGCGGCACGATGTCCGGGTACTGCGAGGTAGGCAGCGTGAACAGGGAGACGAGACCGACAATGACCGTGACAATGGCGATGACAATCGCCACGATAGGGCGGCGAATGAAGAATTTCGACATGAATCAGTTCCCCTGGGACTGAACTGTCTGCGGAGCCACAGGCGCTCCCTCGCGCAGTTTCTGAAGGTTATTCGTGATGATTTTCGCGCCCGGTGACAGGCCGCTCGTCACAATCCAGTCGGAGCCGTATTGGGGGCCGAGGCTCACGTTTACGACGTGGGCCGTTCCGTTTGCGGCGACTGTGTAAACCTGCTTGATGCCCTGGAGGTCGGTGACCGCGGCTTGCGGAACCAGCAACGCGTCGTGAACGACGCGCGTGGCGGCGGAGACGCGCGCAAATTGACCGGGACGAAGCACATTGCCCGGGTTCGCGAAACTGGCGGCGATGCGGATCGCGCCGGTCTGCTGGTTCATCTGGCGGTCCACAAAATCAATGTGTCCGGGATGGGGAAAGACAGCGCCATCGGCGAGAGACAGAGTGAGCGGGACGTTAGCGCGCAGAAGATCCGCCCCTTTCGCGGCGCTTTTTGTGAGAGACAAATACTCTTCGTCGGATATCGAAAAATACACCTTGATCGGATCCAGCTGCGAAACCGAAGTCAGGATGGATTGCGGTCCCACGAGATTCCCGACCTGGGTGGTGGCCTGGCCGGCAACTCCTCCGATGAGCGAGCGGACCTCGGTAAATCCGAGATTGAGTTCCGCGGCGTCGGCGTTGGCTTGCGCAGTGGCGATACCGGCGCGCCCCGCGGCGATTGCTCCCTTCGCGGTTCGGACATTCGCCTCGGCCTGATCGAGTTGCTGTTTCTCGTTATCAAGCTGGCTCTGCGCGATGGCCCGTTGAGCCGCGAGAGGCGCATCACGATCGAAATTGATTTGGGCGAGTTTCAATTGCGCTTCGGCCTGCGCAAGCTGCCCTTCGGCCTGCGCGGTCTGCCCTTCGGCCTGACCGATCTGACCCTTCGCCTGTCCCAGCGCGGCCTGAAAAGGCCTCTGGTCAATTTGGAAGAGTACCTGTCCTTTGGTGACTACCTGGCCTTCGCGATAGTTCTGCCGCACCAGATAGCCGCTCACCTGCGGCTGAATCTGCGCGTTGACGTAGCCATCCAATGTTCCGACCCACTCATTGCGCAATGAGACGTCGGCGGTTCTGGCCTCGACGGTCGAAACCGGCATAGCCGACGGGGCGGCAGCGGATACGGTGGCCGGCTGGCTATGACCACATGCGGCGAGCACGGTGGCCGTCATCAAAACGACCGGCAGGGAAGGGTTATAAGCCATTTTCAGCTCCCGAAGAAAAACATACACGGATGAATCTTTTTGAGAGATGCTGGAGGCGCCATGAAAGATTCGGTTGTAGAGGGAGATTCACCTCCTTCGCAGCTTCCGGAACGTACGAAACAGGAACGCTCGCTGCAAACGCGCGCGGAACTGCTGAAATGCGCCCGGAGAGTTTTTGCGCGGGACGGATTTGAGCGCGCCCGACTGGAAGATATCGCCGAGGCCGCCGGAAAAACGCGCGGGGCTTTCTACGCTCATTTTGAGAACAAGGAAGACGTTTTCTTCGCGATTTTCGAAGAGGATGTGGCGCGGTCGCAGAAGGAACTTGCGGAAGGACTGAATCCTGGTTTGTCGCGGGAAGAGCGCTTCGAAGCGCTGGTTGCCCACTTCAAATCGAAGATCTGTGAAGGCGACCAGATGCTGCTGTCACTCGAATTCAAAATGTATGCGCTGCGCAACCCACACGGCGGCGAGCGATTCACGGCGCTGCAGACCGCGTTGTGTCTCGAGAGCCGCTACTTCGATTACCGGACGCTGTTGCCGGAGTTCGCAGTGAACGAGAACGATGCGCGCAGGCAGATCGCCCGCATGAGCGCGTTAATCGATGGGCTTGCGCTGAATCGACTGCTGAATCCCGCGGGCCTGGACGATGAGGCGCTTGATCAGGAGGTCCGGACGGGCGTGCGGGCCATTTTGTTCGAGGCGACGCAATAGCGTTTTAACTTGCCATTCGGAAGGCGCTGTGGAATTCTGTCGGAGGAGATTTTGCTCCCAAGGACAGACAGCACATGGCATGTGATCCCGGCGTTCTAAAAGAGGTTACCCTGTTCGCTCTGCTGGACGACGAAGAAGTCGCGTTCCTCGCAGCGCACGTCGAAATGAAAACATTTCGCCCCCGCGAACGAATTTACAAGATTGGAGACAACCAGGGCCGAGGTTACGTGGTGGTGAACGGTTCGGTCGCGGTCAGCACGGTTGATCAGGACAACCAGGACGTGATCGTGGAACAGCCCGGTCCGGGCGAGGTGTTCGGATTCGCGTCCATGCTTGGCCGGACGCCGCACCACACGAACGCGCTGGCCACTATGGAAACCGTGGCCATCGAAATCGACCGGGACGATATCTTCACCCTAGTGCAGAAGAAACCGCACGCGGCGATGGATCTCCTGACGGTGCTCAGCGGCCAGATCCATGCGACCCAGGAGCTGGTCCGGAGCCGCGCTATGCGTAATGCGAACGAGGTCATTGAAAGGGAAGCGACCAGGGCCGAACAAATTGCCGACGCCGTCGCTCAGTTTGGCGGCTCCTGGGCATTCATCCTCTCTTTCAGCGCCGTGATCGTCATCTACTCGGCGCTGAACGTCGTGCTGGGAAAGCAAGCGTGGGATCCGTATCCGTTCATTCTGCTCAACCTGTTTCTTTCCATGCTCGCCGCGGTTCAGGCTCCGGTGATCATGATGAGTCAAAACCGGCAGGATCAGAAAGACCGTGTGCGCAGCGAACTCGACTTCGATGTGAATCGCCGTTCGGAGTTCGAAATTCAAGGCCTGGCGCGGAAGGTGAATCTCATAAACGACAAGCTCGAAGATATCGAGGGCCTGCTTCGAGGCGATCGCGCAACGATCAACTAAGCGAACTTAAATAAGCTTCAACTCCGCTTCGACGGCGCGGGCGAAGTAATCGATTTCCTGGATGGTCGTGTAAACGCTCGGCGTGACCCGGATGCCCGTATATTCTTCATGCGGCATCAGCGCAGTATAGATGGCGTGCTTCGCCTGCAGCGCAGAGACCAGTTTGCGTGGATCGGCATTCACGGTTCCGAACATTCCGATGCCGCAGGCCAGGTCGGGCGTGTCGTTGTGGAGGATCTTCACTTTCGGGTTGCCCGCGAGACGGTCCGACCAGCGCTGTCGCAGGTAGCGAAGCCGTTCGGCTTTGCGATCGACCCCGATGTTCTGGTTGAAGGTGATCGCCTCGGAGATGGCGAGGTAGTTGGCGGCCGGAAACGTCCCGATTTCTTCGAATTTTCCGATGGTGTCGTCCTGCTGCGGTCCAGCGGCCATCAACGGCCAGGTCTCTCTAATCCGCGATTTTCTGACGTAGAGAAAGCCCGTGCCCACCGGGGCGAAGGTCCACTTGTGCAGGCTGACGCCGTAAAAATCGCAATTGAAATCGGAAACTTTGAACGGGAACTGGCTGAAGGCGTGGGCGCCATCGACGATGGTGGTGATGCCGCGCGCGTGCGCCATGTCGCAGATCCTGCGTACCGGAAAAATCACGCCGGTTCGATTCGTGATGTGGCAGAAGTGGATCAGCTTCGTGCGCGGCGTGACCGCCTCTTCGAAGCGGCGATAGAGATCGTCCTGGCTCGCCACGGGGACCGGGAACGAAATCATCTTCAGCTTGATCCCATCGCGCCGTTCGCGCTGCTGATATGTGGTCAGCATCCGCGGATAGTCCTGGTTCGTGGTGACCACCTCGTCCCCCGGTTTCAGACTCAGACCGAGTTGCGCGATTTCGAGAGCCTCGCTGGAATTCCGGGTGAGCGCAATCTCGTCCACATCCACGCCGGCGAAGTCGGCCACCATACGGCGGGCGGTCGCAATACGGGGATCGAGTTCCCGAATCATGGTGTGATACGGGCCCATGTTGCTGTAGTCGAGGTAACGGCGCATGGCCTCCTGGACGGTGCGCGGCGCAGGGCTTACGTGGCCGTTATTGAGATTGATCACCGTGCGGTCGGTGGTGAATTCGTCACGTACGGAGATCCAGAAGTCCTCGTCCCGGGCGACCTCGGCGGCAGGGCGCCCACCTGCCGCAGGATTTGCCGAAAAGGCCCGTTTCGCGGTGGTGGCTACGGCGGCAGCCTGCAGCAGTTGGCGTCGATTCATCGTTGATCTCCTTTTGTGTGCGCGGCGGTCCTAATTTGCCGACGGTTTCTCGATCTTATCGATAACCATCACATCGACCGGCGCCTTCGTCTTCTGAATATGGAGGCCGAGTTGTTGTTCTGTTGCGCCGAACAGGTCCGGCGGCGCATCCGCCTCCGCCGCCGCGGGCTGGGCTTCGGGAGGAGGCACCGCGCCGCCAAACGGTCGCATGGCGGGGTCGGGCGTGAATTTCAAAACGAACGTGTAGCGGGTGTCTCCGAGCCCTGTCTGATCCACAACCGGCTGATCGAGGAACTGGGCCTGCAATACGCTGGCGAATTCCTCCATCGTCGCGTTGCGGACATTGAAGCCGCGCTGCGGCGGGCCGCCAAAGCCGGGAAGGGGCAGTTTGATGTTCTCTTCCTTCTGGATCTTCGGACCGCCCTTGGCCACAGTGATCGTATAAGCCGTGAGTTCCTTCTTGTCTTTGTGGGACGTGATCGAGAATCGGTCGACGAGCAGTTTCTGCGCCATCGCCTTCATCTGCGGGAGGCTGGGCATCCCGGGGATATTGGGCTTGCACGAGAGATCGAACCTGTCGGTATCAAACCATGCGGGCGCTCCGATCACCTGCTTCGGATGGAGGTCGTAGGCGAACTTAATCAGATCGGCGAGCGTCGTGTTATGCGTGATCAACATGCCGCTTCCGTTCACGTTGATTCCCCAGCCGGGCCGGTTCGGGTCGGAGGGCTTAATCGTTGCGACTTCGAACTCCGGCTTCGCTTTGGGATCCATCATCTTCGGGGGTGGAGGCGGCTCGGGGATGGTCCATGCCGTTTCGGGCGTGGCTCGGGTCAGCGTCAGCGGCAGCGGCGCGCCCTGCGTCCATGTGCCGGCGATCGTGTTTCCGTCAGAGGCGATTTTGCCTTCGTAAGTACCGTTGAGGGTGTTGACCGCGATCTTCAGGTTCAGACCGCTCGCCGTCACCGAGTTAGCGGCGATCGGCTGACCGCCCTGATCGATGCTGAACAACTGAGCCTGGAGCTTCTCGGCATCCGACATGGATATCTTGAGGATGATGCGCAGTTCGCCGTTCGGCGCCTGCGGGATTTTCAGCGCGCCCTGCCAGGTACCGGTGAATGTCTGGCCGAATAAGATACCGGCCTGGAGAGCGGCAAGGACGAACGTCCCTCGCATTAGCCTTTTCATGAGCTATAACCTCGCGCGGCGCAATCTGTGAAGCCGCATCTATGAAGACGTTTGAGAGGCGAACTATGTCAATGAAAATTCGCCGACGCGATCACTTTTTTGACATTTTAATACCACTGCGTGGCGGAAACGAGGGGCAGCGGCCCGTCAATTCAGCGCACCATGGCAAAACTCCAGAATTCCACGAAGTTCGATTGCGTTGTCGGCGCCATCGGGCAGATTGTAGGTCCGCTCCAGCATGGCCACGAAGGTCATCTTCTCTCTTTGCATCAGCCGCAGTACTTCGCGTAGGGGGTTCGTTCCGTCGCCGAATCGGGTCGCTATGGCACGCGGCTCGGCGGGCTTGCTGTCGTGGGTGTGCATGGTCGTGATTCTTCCGGCGATCTCGTGGAGGAACGCCAGTGGATCAGGACCCCATGCGCGCCATCCGTTCAGGTCCGGATTCGCTCCGATCAGCGGGGAAATTGCGAACGCCTTTCGGTAGCTTTCTCCCGAACCGATGGCATCGGGGGGCGAGGCCAGGCTGGCAGGATGCAGTCCGACACGCATGTTGCGCCCTTCGGCGGCCGCGGCGAGCATGGGGACGCTGCGCAAGGTGGTGGCCGAGTTTACCGCCTGGGCGCCGAGGAGATGAGCCATCCGAAAGACCCGGTCCAACTCTTCCTCGGTGAAGGTTTCGTTTACCGGAATGTTGTAGGCGTAAACGTCGATTCCCCCGTCGTCCAGACGCCGGCGGATGGCCCGGATTTCATCGAGCGGGACGGTCAGCCGCCATTTGCGCAAAGCGTCACGCTGCTCGGGCGTCTGGCCTCGCCCGCCAGCAGTGGGCTCGATGAACAGGTTTTCCAGTTCCAGTTGGCCCATGGGCACGGCTTTCATTCCGCGGATCAGTTCGTCGAGACCCATGCCGCGGAAGCTGTAGGAACAGATTCCGAACTGCACTCCTTTATAGAAGGTATTCGCGCCCGCGCGGGCAGAGGCCGTGGTGGCAAGTACCGAGGCCGCGCCCGTGGCGCATTTGATCCATTCGCGTCGGTTCATGGTCGCGTAAGTGGAGTTTACAAAACGAAACTGGTGAGGCCGGTTCCGATGGCTACAAAACGAACTCAGGCGGCGTTTTTGGCGTGTTGCAAAACGAACTCGCCGGCGGCGGCTCGGGCAGTTTCGGGTATCCCGGCGACTGCGGAGGCAACGGCGACTTCCTCGCGCATGCGGTTTTCGGGTTTCGGCAGGGACTGAAGGTGGAAGAGCATCTTCAGGTTGGCGTGCATGTTGCGCGTGATGCGGGCTTCGTAGAGCGCGATCAGGGCGAAGAGGCGCGGGTCGTGTATGAAGGTG
>DATFSM010000034.1:0-140863 GCA_035262625.1 Bryobacteraceae bacterium | reverse complement strand
TGCTTGGAGTCCCGATGGAAGGTAAGTTTGAAGCGGTCGGTAAGGAGTGCTCCCATCATCTCGCGCATCATTGGGATTGTCGACGGGGCCGCGGCCTTTGCGGTGATATCGAATCGATCCACGCCAAGGTCCCCAGCGACCTGGAAATCCTGAAGATTGTACGCCCAACTGATGCATGATCGAAGAGTAACGTTGCGCATGGTGAGCCTGTCGCCGGAAACGTTGATATTCTCAGCTTGGCCGCCCTCGCCGTCCGTACTTTGAAACTGGCTCGCCCGGATGGAAGCGACCTCAAACGTCTGCGATAGGGCGAGCTGAAGGAATCCCATCGTAAGTAGGAACAGTCTTGCGACCATGAACGTCTCTTTCTCTCTCGGAAAGGCTCGTCACCTAAAGCATACGGCAGGATGCGCTCACCCATTACGCATTTGGTTTTCCCCGATTCTTACGCATCGAGTCACCACGCATCTCAATTCGATGGGCGTTGTGGACCAGTCGGTCGAGGATACCGTCCGCCAACGTCGGATCGCCGATCTGCTCGTGCCAGCGCGAGACTGGAAGTTGCGAAGTCAAGATCGTTGAGCGCACCTGGTAGCGATCCTCGCAAATCTCCCAGAAGTCGCGGCGCTCGGGTTCTGACAGCGGAGCCATAGCCCAGTCGTCGATCAACAGGACATCGATCCGGCTGAGCCGTGCAAGCAGGCCGCGTAGGCTTCCATCCGCTCGCGCCATCGCAAGATCACGGAAGACAGACTGAGCGCGAGTGTCGAGAGCCGAGTATCCATCACGGCATGCCTTCTGCGCCAATGCGCACGCAACAAAGCTCTTCCCCACGCCTGTTGTCCAGGGACGAAGATGTTCTCGTGCGTGCCAGCCCATGCGGACTGCTGCGTGAGGGAACGAATTACGCTCTTATCGAGTCCGCGGGCAGTGCGAAAGTCGATCTCTCCGACGCAGGCGCCCGCCTCGCGCAGCTTGGCATTCTTAAGGCGTTGTGAGAGCGTTTGGTTCTCCCGCCAGTTCCACTGCTGATCCACCAGTCCGAATCGCTCCAGGATGCTCAGCTCGCGAGCGTGGGGTCTTGCTCCTGCGTCTTCATCGCCTCGATCATTCCGAGCAGGCGCATCGCCGCCAGTTTTCGATCATTGGTTGTTTCAGCATCGCGGTATCCTCACTTGAACTAGTCGTCTCCACGGATGTTCCTCCAAACGATTCGGGCAGCGCTGACACAGTGGTCATGAGACTTGCTCTTGAGGTCACTGTCGCCCGGCAATTAATGCGACGCCCGTTCTGGCTTTGCCGGATTCTGGTTTACGGCGTTCACCAGGCAGCAGTACGGGCAGGTCAGGCAGTTGTGGCCAGCCGCGCCGCTCACCAGCGCGAGTTCGTCTCTTCCCGGATCGGTCTCGATTGGAAAATCGGGTTCAGTTCCGCTTAGGTACGGGGAACCAACGTAGGGTTCCACCGTGTTCTGACGATGGTTCCCTACCAGACAGCCGTGCGGGCAGGTCAGGCAGTTATCGCAAACCCCGCCGCTTACGAGCGCAAGTTCGCCTTCTTCGAGTCCAATCTTTACGGGCAAATCGGGCTCAACCTTTACCGGAAGATCGCGCTCAATCCTTGTCGGAAAATCGGGCTCAGTCCCGCTTAGGTACGGAGAACCAGCGTAGGATTCCACCGAGTTCTGGCTATGGCTCTCCGCCAGACGGCAACTCGGGCAGGTCAGGCAGTTACCCCCGAGGCAGCCGACGGCGGGCGCCGGTGCCCCTTCGGTCATCCCGCCGTCCTTGATGGAACTCAGTTTACTGGCCTCTTCGTTCTCGGGAGTAAAACGACTATTGGTGACGTTCGACATTTTTCCTCCCAACGTCACCTGCGAAGACACAAGACAAAAAGGCTCAAACGGCGGCGGGGAGGCGCGGAACAAGTTGTTCCGGAAGCTTTCTCATACTCTTCCCTCATTGCGTCTTATGATCGAGGGCCTGAATTCGCCAACGACGTTAGGGCAACTTAGTCGACCCCCGAAATGCGGCGAAGATGAATGCCCGACCGTGACGGTTAGGCGAGTGATCTTCAGTACCCCGTTTTTCGGATCATCCGGACCGTTTCGATTCGCCGGACTATGCGCCGCGGATACCACCGCACGAATGTCTCGATTGCCGCGGCGTCAATTTAGCATCCACGCTTGCGAATTCGGGAAAGCATTGAGGGAGTTGCGCGGTAGTACAACCAGGTCTCGCGGGCGGCTAAGGCGCTTTGCCGGGAGCGCGCCTCCTGAGTTCGTCGAACCAATTCAGCACAATGTTGAGCTTAGTGACACGTTGATCGGGAAGATCCTCCGGCTGGGCCATAATGAAATGTTGCCCGTCGGGCGTGATATCGTAGCTGGGCAGCAAACCGCCAGTTAACCAGGATCCTTCAAACAAACTGCGAGGCGCGCCGTAGTTTAGCCCGTCCCCTGGTAGGATGTCCACCACCATCATTTTCGATTTGCCCCTGGCCGCGGGTTCCGTGTAAAACAGCTCCCGCCCATTTGGACTCCATACTGGTCCCGTGCCGCCATTCGTCGATATTCGCATCTTCATTCCGGGGCCAGGAAACGGCTGAACATGCACCTCCCGGGAGCCGGATTCATCTGAAACATAAGCCATCCATCGTCCGTTGGGGGAAAACGCGGGGTGTGTATAGTTAAACTCTTCCGACGCGGCAAACCTTTTGGGTTCCCCTTGCGGCATCGAACGGGTCCAGATCTGATTTCGGCGATCGTGCGTCTCAATGTAGGCGAGCCACTTCCCATCCTGCGACAAAGAAGCCGGAATCCTCGGGGCCGAGCCCGGCAAGAGGGATTCAGTTGGAGTGCTGCCGTCCGTCGCAATCGAAAGCATCTGCCAATTTCCACCGTGAAACAGTATCCGCCTCCCATCGCGCGACCAAACTGGAAAGTTGTTAATGCCAGGCGTCGCCGCCTGTGACGTTAGCCTCGTTGGGCTCCTCCGTTTCATGTCAAGCACCCAAATGTCGCTCACGGCGGGGTTGGTCGGCAGGAATTCAACGGCCGCAAGCCGGCTTCCGTCGGGTGAGACTCGCAAGTTCCGATAAATGGCCTTGTGCGCTTTCAGGTCCGTTTGGGCGCCGCTGCGCCGATCATAGCTGACCAGTGTCTCGTACTGAGGCGGAAAAACTCCGCCTGACGCATACAGCAGACTTCCGGAGGCGGAGATGGAGAACTGCCCCATCCACGTCTCGTACGCAACGGCGGGTTCATTGGCAGCCTGCATGACATCATCGATCATCGGCACAGCGGGTCCTGTCAATGCAATGCGATGCGCATCGAATGGCGCGGCCATGAGCGTCCCGTCGTGAACGTAGACTAGATGGCCTGTGGAAACGAAGCGCACGTCGCTGCCGCCCTTCAAAAGCACACGCTGAATTCCGGTGTCGAGGCGTCTGACCACGGTCTTCGATTCGTCCTCGATAGTCGTTGCGATAGTGAATAAAAGCGTTTTTCCATCCCCCAGCAACTCCGGAGTCATGTAGTCGTCGTCCCTTGATGAAGGTTTCAGAAGGACTTCCGGCGTTCCTCCGTCAGCGGAAACCCGCATCAAAACCCCGTCCGTAGGCCTCGCAAAAACAATCGTGTCTGCCGGCCCCCAGCTTGCTCCCCAGAGTCCCACAGTGCCCGGAGCCGCCGGTGCGCTGCAAATAACCACGGCAGGTCCACCGCTGCGGGCGATCTTCTTCAACTTGTCGTCAGCCCAGAATCCGACCCATCGGCCGTCTGGTGAAAAGAAGGGTTCGATGCCGCCCTCGGTTCCGGACATAGCGCTGGCCGCGGGTTGGTCCAACTCCCGTTTGTAGAGCTGGGTCACGGCTCCCCTGCGGCCACTGAAGATGACGGTTTTGCCGTCAGGCGAGAACGCTATAGCAGTGTGGCTGGGGCGATTCGAGAAATCGCCATCGAGCATCTCAGCAGGCGCCATTTCCATCGTCAGGCGCGCGACGGGAGCGGCCATTTCTTTCGAGCCCCTCCGCCAGTCTCGAAGCGCAACTCCGACGATGATCGACACCGAAACGGCAGCGGCGCTCCACGCGATCCATGCCGAGCCGAATCGACTCTTTCGGGCGGTTTCTGTAGCCATCTCCAATAGCGTCATTGCATCGCCGATATCGCGCAGCCGATACCTGGAGTCCTTCGTTAGGCACCTCTGTAAGAGCAGTCGGGTTTCAGACGGCGCTTGACTGAAATCCGGCTCATCTTTGATTACCGACGCTAAAACCTCAGCTGGATTATCTCCGCGGAACGGCTTTCTTCCCGTCACCATTTCGTACAGCACGACGCCAAAAGCCCAAATGTCCGCTCGCCTGTCAACACGCTCACCCCGAGCCTGCTCTGGCGCCATATATGCCGGGGTACCCAAAATCAGACCTGAGTCAGTCATCGTTGAGCGGGACTGCTCGATAGATTGCTCAAGCTGGTGGCTGATCTTTGATAACCCGAAATCGAGTATCTTCACCGAGCCGTCCGGTTTGACCTTAATGCTGGATGGTTTTAGATCTCGGTGGACCATGCCTTGGTCATGCGCGGCGGCGAGCCCATCTTTGACCTGGCGCGCAATAGCCAGTGCTTCATTCAGCGGTACGCGTCCTCTGTCGATCCGATGCGCCAGTGTAGGTCCTTCCACCAGCTCCATGACCATGTAATTGGGCCCAACGTCGTACAGCGTGCAGATGTTGGGGTGATTCAAAGACGAAATGGCGCGAGCCTCGCGCTGGAATCGTTCGTCGAACCGCTCTTTGGCGATTTTGATTGCAACAGCTCGGCCGAGCCGCGAGTCCTGAGCTCTATAGACATAGCCCATACTGCCGGCCCCAATCAGTTCCTCGACTCGATAAGGCCCGAGCTCTGTCCCGGCTTCCAGGCGCTTATCGAAAGCTTTGCTGATGTCATCAGCGATCGCCCTCTCCAGAACATTCAAATGAGGTTGATGGTGGGCCAGCAACGACTCGACCTCGCGACGCAAGCCGTCGTCGTCACTGCAAGCCGAGTCCAGGAAACGAGCGCGCTCCGTCTCCGGCAAGTCGGCCGCACCCTGAAAGACCTCTTGAAGCTTGCGCCAGCGTTCGTCACTCATACAGCGTCCGAAAGAAAGCGTTGGGGCCACGTCTCGTCTAAGCCCAAGCCGTGTTTCACTGTCGATACGGTGCGCGCCGGCGCGATCGCGACTTCTTCCATCTCATTCCACCGAAATAGCCCAGCTCGACTACTTTCTGCTTCCAGGCGTCCACGCTCGCCAACCGATCCGGGACGCCGACCTCCACTCGATCGGGAGCCCGCCCCGAGGTCCCTGGCCCCGTATGTTCCGGGTTGACCGGACGTCGGCCGCCGCCATCCTTCGCCGTATTGCGCGCATGAGCGTAGTTCCACCAAAACAAATGCGCATCAGGAGCGCTGCGACCCCAAAGAAACGCGCACGATTGTCCCATTGAGTTCCTTGGGATTGATCGGTTAGTCTTAGCCATGCCTGGCTGGCAATTGCGGTAGGATGCGGCATGTCGTTAGGACGCCGCCGACTCAAATAAACCGGGGCTAAGAAGTGGAGTTCGTGTTGAACCTGTGGCGCAAGGTCCTCGGACTTAGCCTGATCCCGCTGACTGCGTCGAAACAACAATTGCGTGGCGATAGACGCGGCTTGCACTAGCCGTCATTCTGTCATAATCCTGGCGTGTCCGTTCTGTCGGCCGACGGGCGCAATTTCCGGGAATCCTAGGCAAACACCTGTACAGCGCCCCACCGATACCCGACCCGGCAGAGTCGCACTCGGAGATTCCGGCTGATACGGTGGAGCCGACACAAACATCCTGATGGCTTAGTTTGTCTCTTCGTAAATGGCGGATTGCCGGGAGTAAGGTGGTCCGCGAAGGCTGTGTCGGCCTTTGCGGATACGCTTCTCCCTATGCGCTCGCCGCCTGACGGTTGCTCATCCGAACCAGGTTGTAGGTGGCAGCGGCCAGCGTGAACATCCAATCCACCCGTTCCGTTCCGCGAAAGCGCGTTTTGCGCTGTAAGGCGATAGTCTTCGTCCACCGGAACACTTCTTCCACTCTTTTTGCGTGTCCGCTGACCGACGGCGTAGCCTTCATGTCGCGTCGTGCGGACGTCTATCGCGCTGCCCTCGCGCCGCGTCCTGTGCTGCGCCAGGTGCGGCGTGACGTTCCTCTCTCAACTGCTTCACGAACCCGTGGGTGTCATACCCCTTATCCCAGCCCAGCGTCCAGAGAACGCTGAGTTCGGCTGTTATACCGCGCAGGTCGCGGTCTATTCTTCGGTCGTCACCGGGAGGAATTTGCGCAGGCCTTCGTTGTAAATGCGGACGTTTCCATGTTCGATGTCATAAACCCATCCGGAAATTCCCAGCGTGCCCATGGCCAAACGCCCTGCGACCGATGGATGAGTCCGCAGATGCTGGGTCTGCAGGATGACGTTCTCCTCGATCAGTTCATCCAGCGTGGAGGGTTCGTCCCGCGCGGTGGCGCGGTAGCGCACAACGCTCAAAGCGGCATCGCCGTGCCGTAGCCATGACTTCACGATGGGGAGCTGCGCTACCTTCTCCGGATGAAGCAACCCGACCATCGCTCCGCAATCGGTGTGACCGCAAACCACCAGATGGCTCACTTCCAGTGCGGCGACAGCGTATTCAATGATGGAGGACACCCCGCCCAGCACATCCCCATATGCGGGGACAAGATTCCCGATATTTCGGGAAACAAAAATCTCGCCCGGCCCCGATTGAGTGATCAATTCCGGATCGATTCGGGAATCCGCGCACGTGATGAATAAAGCGTGCGGCTTCTGCCCCTCCCTTACGAGCTGTTGATACTCGGCCTTCCGCCGAGGATAGACCTCCCGTTGAAATTGCCGCACGCCTGCGATCAGCCGTTCACGCGATTCGTCGAGCTTCTTGGAAGGCATAGTTCTCCCCAGTCTTTTTCAGGAAAATCACGCTAAACTTCTTTTGGGTCTTCCCGGCCTCGAGCCAGCATAACGTGGCGATCCCGCTCAAGTGGAGCGCCATCTGGGTGCGATAGACATAAGGATGTGCTGGAACTCGCCGGGTTTTATGAAATGAGCGCCTTGTAGGCGCTGAACGAACCCCCGGAGTCACGTAGGGCTGCCAAGGCTGCGCGTTGCCAGCGATCGAACCGCACGCGCGTCATTCCTTCCTTCGAAAACTTCCTTCTTAAACCACCGAATTGGCTGGCGAAGAGGGAATCGGTTTTGCAGTCGCAAGATTTTGCAACCTGAATCTCGCCTCCCACCAACGACATACCCGCGCCCCACCATCCTTGGGCGCAAACATTCCCTACCCTCGCATCAGGAAGGGGCGCTACCCGTCCTCAGCATACCGAAGGCCGCTCGTGCTTCCAACCGTGAGTTCCCGGATCTTGCTCCGGCATCTTTTTTTCGAAAGGATTTCACCATGGCATCTCCCGCTCAGTGCGAAGCCAACCGCGTCAATGCTCAGGCGAGCACCGGCCCGTCCACCGTCGAGGGCAAGTCCGTCTCCTCCCGCAACGCCACAAAATTCGGTCTCTTCGCAACCAACAACTGCATCCTCCCCGGCGAGGAGCGCGAATACGACACTCTCTGCAAACGCCTGTGGCTCGAACTCGGTCCCGTCGGCGCGCTCGAAGAAGCCACTGCCGCCGAATACGTACGCGCGGTATGGCGCCTGCGCCGCTGCGCCATGGCTGAAGAACGGCTGGGCTGGCGATCCGAGTGGTTGCAACAGGACAGCAACGCCCAGCGCCAGGAAGACCTGCCGCCCGCAGACCCTGCCATCAACCAGGACACCATGGCGGCGCAGGCCTCGGTCGATCGCGCCCGCGCACAGGCGCAAAACTGCATGCGCCGCGCCAAAGCTGAGCTGGACAGACTCCAGGCCACTCGCTCGACGCGTATGATCTCGCAAAACGAACCCAATTCCGACGCCCTGCCATCGCAGGACGAAGCTGTGTTGCAAAACGAAGCCAATTCCGTCGCCGCGCCCAAACCGATCGCCCCGCCAAGGTCGCACTCGCCACGCAACGTTCCTTGCCCTTGCGGATCCGGTCTGACCACCCTCATGTGCCGTTTCATCTACCGTCACTCCGAGCCTGAAACTGAGCCGCGCGACCAGCAGTCGCCGGAAACACCGCTCGGAGTCGCGGCTTAGGCCGCCAATGGAGCCGCTAAAAACCGATTTCGTTAGCGGATAAGCTAGTGCACATGCCAATCCGGCGCCGCACGTTTCTTCAGCACGCCGCACTCGCCGCGACGGTTACCCCGGACGCGACGGCGCTTGCCCAATCGCAGCCCGCGCCCGCCGTGTCGGACATTCCGTTTCCCCGAACGTTCACCGGGCGGCATCTGACGGCGATCGCATTTCCGCTGGGAGGGGTTTGCGCCGGTTCGATCAGCCTGGGCGGCAGAGGACAACTCCGCGACTGGGAAATCTTCAACCGGCCCGATAAAGGCAATTCACCGAGCTACGCGTTTCCCGCCATCTGGGCGCAGGCAGGCAACCGAACGCCGATCGCCCGCGTACTGGAATCACGCATTCAACCGCCGTACGAGGGATCGAGCGGACTCGGAACCCGCAATGCGCCGGGACTCGCCCGCCTGGCCTCCGCCACGTTCACCGGCGAATTCCCTCTGGCGCGCATTGATTTCGCGGATCCCGATCTGCCCGTATCTGTTTCGCTCGAGGCCTTCTCGCCCTTCATCCCGCACGAGCCCGACGATTCGGGTCTGCCCGTGGCGATCCTCCGATATCGCGTCACCAATCCGGGTCGCTTGTCGGCGAAGGTATCGATTGCATGGTCCATCGACAATCCCGTCGGCGCCGCCACGCCAACCGACACGCGTACGAACGAGTATCGCGCTGCCGATCAAATCGCGGGATTGTTGATGAGCAACCCGGATTTAGCGTCGGCCGATCCGCTCAAGGGCAGCTTCGTCCTGGCCGCGCCCGATCCAGGCGACGCGCGCGTCACATACCTGCGCGGCTGGCAGCGTGACCGATGGTGGAATTCGCCGATGCTGTACTGGGACGATTTCTCGGCGGATGGCGAACTCGGCCCGGAGCCCGCGGCGCGCAGCGGTGTCGGCGCGCTCTGCATGGGCCGCACGCTCGCGCCGGGCGCGCACGCGGACTATACTTTTCTGCTGGCGTGGCATTTTCCGAATCGCACGCCCCGGCGCTGCGGCTGGAACGCGCCCAAAGGCGAGGAGGATGCCCTCATCGGAAACTGGTACGCCACGCGTTTTTCCGATGCGTGGGCGGCTGCCGAATATGCCGCGAAGAACCTGCCCGCGCTCGAGAAAAAGACCCGCCGCTTCACGGCCGCGTTGCGACAGTCCACGATACCCGGCGCGGTGAAGGACGCCGCGAGTGCAAATCTCTCGACCCTGGTCACTCAGGTCTGTTTTCGCACGGACGACGGCGAGTTTCACGGATTCGAGGGCGCGAACGACCACGCCGGATGCTGCCACGGAAGCTGCACCCATGTGTGGAACTACGAAACCACCACGCCGCATCTCTTCCCCACATTTGCGCGCTCGCTCCGTGGGACAAGCTTCGGCTACGACCTCGACGCGGCAGGCGCTCTCCACTTTCGCGAGAACCTCCCGCATGGTCAGCCGCTGTGGGGCTTCGCGGCAGCGGATGGGCAGATGGGGCAGATTCTCCATGCGTGGCTCGACTTCCGTCAGAGCGGCGACACCGAATGGCTGCGTAAGCTCTGGCCGGGCATCAAACGGGCGCTGGAGTTTGCGTGGGAGCCGGGCGGATGGGACGCGGATCGCGACGGTGTCATGGAGGGCGTACAGCACAACACCTATGACGTGGAGTTCTACGGCCCCAATCCCCTGTGCGGCATCTATTATCTAGGTGCTCTCAGAGCCGCCGAAGAGATCGCCCGCGTGGTCGGAGACGATGCCGCAGCCGGCGAATACCGACGTTTATTCGCGAACGGCAGCAAGTGGATCGACGCGAATCTCTTTAACGGCGAATATTACATCCAGAAGATTCGCGGCGAAGCAAAGGACAAAATCGCCGCCAACCTGCGCAGCGATATGGGTTCGGAAGATACGGTCAATCCGCAGTACCAGGTGGGCGAGGGCTGTCTTGCGGACCAGTTGATCGGGCAATATCTGGCGGATGTGGCCGGGCTCGGCCCGCTGGTGGCGCCAGCGAACATTCGCAAAACGCTCGAATCGATTCACCGGTATAACTACAAACGCACGCTGATCGATCATGATACGGTACAGCGCACTTATGCCCTCAACGACGAAGCCGCGATCGTGATATGCGATTACGGCAAGGCTCAGCGGCCGCGTATTCCTTTCCCGTATTACGCGGAAGCCTGGACGGGCATCGAGTATCTCGTGGCGTCTCAGATGCTGTTTGCGGGCAGGATCCGCGACGGAGTCGAAAGCTACCGCAACGTTCGCGCGCGATATGACGGCGAAAAGCGCAATCCGTGGAACGAACCGGAATGTGGACATCACTACGCGCGCGCCATGTCCGCGTGGAGCGGCTTGGTGGCCATGAGTGGTTTCCGGTATCACGGCGGTGAGCGGCTGGTCGAAATCAACGCGCCCGCCGGACACCGATGCTTCTGGGCGACAGGCAGTGGATGGGGCGTATTTGAGGTCACGCCGGGCGGGGCGGCGATTCACGTGGATCACGGAACACTGATCGTCGAACACAGCGTGGTGAACGGGAAAGCGTCGTCGCCCGCGAAGACAGTGGGCGAGGGAGAGACCCTTCGGGTATGAGGCCGGTTGTTGCGGTTGTCGGCGGTTTTCTCGGGGCGGGGAAGACGACGCTCATCATGAAAGCCGCGCGGATTCTCCGGGCGCGGGGAGTCGCCGTAGCCGCCGTGCTGAACGATCAAAGCGACGGACTCGTGGACACGGAGTTTGCGCGCCGCAACCGCGTGCCGGCCGAGGAGGTCGCCGGCGGATGCTTCTGCTGCCGCTTCCCGGATCTGATCGACGCTCTGGAGCGGCTCGACGCTTATGCTCCGGAAGTGATCTTCGCAGAGGCGGTGGGAAGCTGCACGGATATCGCTGCGACCACACTGCGTCCCCTTTTGCGGGACTACGGCGCGCGGTATCGGATTGCGCCGCTGACAGTACTGATTCACAAGCGGCCCGACGATCCCGACCTCCGGTTTCTCTTTGACCTTCAGACTGCAGAAGCGGATCTGGTGATCGATCGTGGAGTTGACGTGGACGCCTGGCTGGATGCGTTGTTTCGCGAGGGCGTTGTCGCAGCCGGCAAGGTTATTGCGGTGGACTACGAACGCTACGCTCAGGCCGAAGCCGCGCTCGGGTGGCTCAATGCGCGGGCAACGGTGCGTCCACCAGTCGCCCTGTCGCCTGCTATGATCCTGGGGCCGTTGGTCGATGAAATCGATGGCGCGCTGACTGCGGCGGGAATCGGGATCGCGCATCTGAAGGCGATCGCGCAGAGCGAGTCGGGATACGTCAAAGCGGCCCTGACGGGAAACGGCCGCGAGCCCGCGGTTGAGGGCATGCTGTATGCGTCGCCCGCCGTCGAGCACGAAGTCGTGTTGAACCTGCGCGCGCTGGGCGATCCCGAGCGGCTCCGGGAGATTGTCGAACGGGCGTTTGCCGGGATACCGGCGCAGGAGGTAACCTTGCAGGCCTTCAGGCCCGCGGCGCCTGTGCCGTATCAGCGCATTTCAGGCTGAAGTGGTTGCGCCTCGGGCGCCAGCGGGCAAAAATTGCCTGGCTATATCAGCCGTAATGGTGCGCGAGCCCATGAACAGTACCGCCGCCAGCACGACGGAGAGCGCCGGCATGATCAGCATGGCCTGCTGCAATCCGACAGCCCGGAAAGCCTCCGTTACTGTGGCGGAGCCGGCGGCGGCCGCGGCGTGTTGCGCCATTACATCGCTCACTTTCCCCGTGAGGATCGGGCCGAATGAAGCGCCGCAGAGATACATGGCCATGAAGTAAATCGCCATCGCGGAGGCGCGCATCCGGGGCGGAACAATGTCCTGAATCGAGGCGTAAACGAGTCCATAGTAGGCGCAGAGCGAGCCGTAGAAAACGGTCAAAAATGCGACCGATGCGCCGATGTCGCCGGCGAGTATTCCGAGATATGCGAACGGTGCCCCGGCGATAGAGAATACGCACGCCCACAACAGGCGAGCGTTCGGGCGGCCGTGGATCGCCCTGTCGCCGAGCCAGCCCGCGAACAGGCTTCCGGTAATCCCGCCGATCGCGTAACTGATGCCGGTTCCGATACCGGACGCCGCCAAAGTAACGTGATGGATACGGCTGAGGAAGGCCGGCATGAACTGGCCGAGCGCGTACATGTTGAAGTTGAGCGTGGCGCCGGATGCGATGATCCACCAGAGAGTAGGGATCCGCAGCATTGCTTTGATGGAGCCGTTGGTGGGGCCGCACGGCTGATTCTCCGCGGCGCCTCGTTGTGGTTCCCGGAGCCGCAGCAGTAACGGAACCAGAAAGACTGCCGGCGCGGCCGCGATCACCATCGCGACTCGCCATCCAAACGCCTGTGCGATGGGGCCGCTGAAGAAGTAAGTCATTGCTCCGCCTACCGGCACGCCGAGCATGAAAAGCGCGAGCGGACGCGAACGCTTGTGCGCGGGGAAAAGGTCGCCGATCCAACTGGTGGCAGCGGGAGCGACAACGGCTTCACCTACCGCGAAGCCAAGTCGGGACGCCAGAAGCAGGGCGTAGCTGCTGGCGATGGCCGCGACGCCGGTGAGTGCGCTCCAGACCAGGATTCCGCAAGCGAGGAGCGTCTTGCGGCTGCGCCGGTCGGCCAGGCGGCCGAGAGGAACCCCGACGATGGCATAGAGCCAGATGAAAACGCTGCCCAGCAGGCCGACCTGCGTGTCGCTGAGCTGGAATTCCGTCCGGATCGGCTCAGCCAGCGCGCCCAGGACGTGACGATCGTAGAAGTTCAGAATGTTGATCGCGACCAGGACAAGGAGGGGAGACATCTTCTCTGGATCGCCGCCACGACTCCGGCGCGCGAATCGACGTGAATGCTATCACAACCAGTCGGAGTACTTGATACCATGCCTGGACGGCCACGCCGCATGTGCAAATGACGCAAATCTCTGCTCCCGAATCTCAGGGCTTCGACTCCCGCCGCCTCGCCCGCATCAGACCAAAGATGCAGACTTATGTCGATACCGGCAATTTCTCCGGTATCACCACGCTCATCGCGCGTCGTGGCAAAGTCGTCCATTTCGACCATACCGGCGTTCGCGACAAAGCCGGCCAGCAGCCGCTCGACTCCTCAACCATTTTTCGCATCTACTCGATGACGAAGCCGGTCGTTTGCACAGCGCTTATGACCCTCTATGAAGAGGCGCGATTCCACCTGTCCGATCCCATCGCTAAGTACCTTCCCGCCTTCGCGAAGGTAAAAGTCTGGGACGGTGAGGCCCAGCCCCTCGTGAACCCTGTTCGGCCCATACTCATCCGCGATCTCTTTACCCACACTGCCGGATTGACCTACAACTTCCTCGAAGATACGCCTGTAAGCCGGATGTACCTCGACGCCGGACTTTTCAGCGATAGCGGGGCCTCGCTGGAGTCGATCATCACCGAACTCGCGCGTCTGCCGCTCGCATACCAGCCCGGTTCCCGGTGGCATTACAGCATGTCGATTGACGTGCTGGCCCACCTGATCGAAGTTCTGGCAGGCCGCCCCCTGCAGCACGTTCTCAGGGAACGCGTTTTCTCGCCTCTGGGGATGAGTGACACGGGCTTCTCGGTGTCCGCGCAAAACGCCTCGCGTGTCGCCGCCATGTATGGGCATGCCGACATCGCAACGCATCAGTTCACGGAGATCGCGGCTTCAGCGGTCGGTCCAGTCGATGTTTCGAAGACCTACCCCACAGACAATACGACCACCTTCGCGCGCGGTGGTCATGGCCTGTTTTCAACCGCGGCGGATTTCCTGCGTTTCGCCCAAATGCTGTTGAACCGCGGTGAGCTTGACGGCGAACGGATCATCAGCCCCGCGATCGCCGATCTGATGCACAGCAATCACCTGCCGCCGAATCTCATGCCCTACAACATCGCGATTGTCGCCTTCCCCGGCTACGGCTTTGGCCTCGGCTCGCGCGTACTGCTGGATCCGGCCGCGTCCGGGCTGCCCGGCTCAGTGGGTGAGTTCGGCTGGGCCGGCGCGGCGAACACATATTTCTGGGTGGATCCCAAAAAGGAACTGGTGGGAATCTTCATGACCCAGCACATGATCAGCACGGAGCCCGCGCACCGCGATTTCCCGCTGCTCACCTACCAGGCGCTGATGGACTAGCGGGCTGCCCGGCCGGGTAATGCTTCATCTCGAGCCCCACTGCCCAGCGGCGCTGAAAACCTTTCCAGTAGGGGTTGCCTGCGGCGTCGGCTCCGGTACTGTAGGCTCCAGGGCTCTGCCCCTGCGCCGGATTCCATTTCAGGTCGTCGGACTTCTCCGGAACCATCAGGTAATCCAGACGATCGGCATGCTTCAGATAAAGGTCCAGGAACGCCGAGATGAAGTGTTGGTTGATGGCGGCGATACGATCCTTCCGCCAGACCGGTTCTTCAAAGAACGCCAGCGCTGCGAAGTTCCCCATCGCTTCCGGCGGCGGAGGATTGCCTCCCACGTTGTGGCGCGCATTCTCGTAGACGAGCATGAAGCGCTCGGAATTCACCGCGCCTTCGAAGGCTTTGCGCACCCCGCTGTCATAGCCGGAAACATCGTCCTGGTTTCCCACAATGAACATCGACGGGATCCGGATCTGCGCCAGACCGTGTGCGTCCCAATTATTGTTCGGCGGCTGATTGCCCCAGGGCGCGATCGCCACGAGCGCTTTGATGTTCGACCGGTCATGCGCGGCGAAGCGCGGGTCGCCATCCGTCCACGCGTCGAAGTAGCCGCCGGGGATAATTCTTGCCGATCCGCCCTGCTTGCTGTACGGCGCGCCCGCCGTCGCCAGAGCGCCGTAACCGCCCATCGAGTATCCGATGACGGCGACGTTGGCGGTATCGACGATCCCGTTCAGAAAGCTATCCGCGTTCTTCGACAAGGCGGAGATCGCATCAATGGTGAACAACTGGTCGCTCGACCGGTTCAGCAGCGTGCTCGTGAACGCTCGGACGGCCCCGAATACGGAATCCGTGTGGTCGATCGACGCCACGACGTAGCCGCGCGATGCGAGGTTTTCGGTAATCCATGACATGAAGGTCCGCGACCCCGGATAACCGTGAGAGACGACCACGAGGGGATAGCGTTCGCCTTTGACCGGAGGCGCGTCACGCAGCGCCTTACCCGGCAGTTGAAACGTTGCCGGAACGCTCGGGCCGGGCGCGACCGGCATGGGGACTGTATAAACTTCGCGTTCTTCCTTGCCGGCGGGAATCGTCGCCGGATACCAGACTTCGATCTTCAGCGGCCGGTCATAAAGCGGCGCTTTGCCGGTCGTTTTGTCGAAGTTCAGGATGTCCGGCTGACCCGGATGCGCGATGTCTACAGTACGCACTCCGACCGAGTACTTCCCCCGAGCCGCAAGCTCTGGCGCATCGACCGGAGGGACGCTGTAGTAATTCTGAGCAAAGGCGAAGGCGCACGCCAGCAGCCCAGTGATCGGGAGGAAACGCATTTTCTTATCGTTGCACCCCGCGCTAACTCCCGCTTGTCCGATCGAATTCGATCGTAGAACGGTAAATGCGGGCGCGTGTATTTAGGAGCAAACGGTGTCCCCGTCGGCGCAACGAGAGCCTTGACCTGCATCAATCGCCGGGCAATCGGTCAGGAGTCGTGCATCGGTCCCGAAATTCTGCCAAATCCTCTCAACAACTTGCGCAGCTACTCACCCGACTCAATGTCAGACTCACTGTCGAGAGCGGCCACATCCGACCGGTATCGCGCGGGTGTCCTGCTCTTTTGGTTGCTGAAGGCCGTCTCTGAGGAGGGGCTCTGGCCGACAGATCTTTCTCAACTGAAGCACGGCAAGTTTACTAGCCTCATGCGCTGAGGCATTCTAACGGCCGATCAGAGGATGCGTCGGCCAACCACACTGCGGCGGACAGCGTGATAGACCCACAGAAAGACCACGGCGCCGGCTGTAGCGACGATCACGCTGGAGAGATTCAGGGTCGTCACGCCGGCATAACCGAGCATATGTGTGATCCAGCCACCAATGACGGCTCCTACAATCCCCAGCAAAATGTCCAGGATCATGCCTTCGCCACGATGATTCACCAAGTGACTGGCGATGAATCCGGCCAGCAAACCCAGAACGATCCATGCGAATAGTGACATAAAACTCCAGCCTCGCTTCCGAGGTCTCGACTTACGTCCTCGATCTCTGCAAATATCGGGCCAAGCCCGGATGTCGCGCATGAGATCGAGCGGCCAACCAAGGGCCACATGGGCTACCGATCATGGCTGCTGGGCGTCGTCGATGCCGATGCCGCCTGGGTCCTTGCCGAGGCGTTAAAGGCTGTCCGCAGAGCGCTTTGGTCGACGGCGCTCAAGCGGAAGCGGCGCGTGCCTGTTGCATCATCACGGGGTACGCAGCGCCGGGAAATGCGCTGTCGCCGAGAACTTCGCGAATCGCCATGTTGCCGTCGAAATATACCTGCCAGTAGTGGTCGTTGTGGCAGTACGGACGGACCGCGAGAACCGGTCCGAATGGCGTGAAGCTCACAATCGTGACGTCGGGAGCGGGAGTAGCGTTAACGTTTGGAATTTTGTTCAGCCGGTCCTTCAGGCGTGCGATGGCGAGTTCCGGATCGGCGGCGCCCGAGATCTGCGCGGTCAACTCGACGCGGCGCCAGGGATTCGTAGTGTAGTTCTGAATGGTGTCGGAAAAGATTTTGTTGTTGCCTATGTAGGTACGAACATTGTCCGGCGCGTCAATGGTCGTGACGAAGAGGCCGATTTCGTGGACCGTGCCCGTGACGCCGCCGGCGCAAATGAAATCGCCGACTTTAAACGGGCGTAGCACGAGCAGGAAGGCTCCGGCGGCAAAGTTCGCGAGCAGTCCGGCCCACGCGGTTCCGACGGCAAGTCCCGCAGCGGCTATCAGCGCGGCGAACGTGGTGGTCTGGACGCCGAAGTAGCCAAGAATGGCCACGACCAGAGTGATGTTGAGAATGACCGAAAGAGTGTTCCCTGCGAAACGCAGGACCGTTGGCTCGACCTTCTGCCGCGCAAGCACCTTCTGCACAGCTTTGACGACGGCGCTGATAATCCATCGGCCGATAACGTAGAGAACGATAGCGCCGACGATTTGCAGTCCGACCGAAGCGACGCGCTCCTGGAGCACCGTCACAATAGAATTCCAGCTCATCAGCAGGCCTCCTCTGACCTTCTAACATGCTAAGGCCACCGCCGCGGGGCGTCAGGAAACTCTGAAATCCCGGGACGAGAGTTCCATGTTTCCCACTGGTTCGATCCTTTCTGCCACGTTGTACGGCAGTGTCGGATTCGGGAAACTCCGGTCTGCTGTAGTGACCGGGATGAGCAGCAATCGCGGCGAGCGGTTTCGGGAAGTCTTTTGAAGTGTGGTACACCCGAGAGGATTCGAACCTCTGACCTTTTGCTCCGGAGGCGTCAGCGCATGGAAAATCAGTGATTTAGCGCGGTTGCTAAACTTAGCTTGGGTTTACCAAACACTGTTCGAATCAGCGGTTTACAGTCACCCACAACTAGCGGATGGGTAATGACGGGTAATTCTTCTATGCGCAGGGTGGGCACAAAATCCGGCACACCCACCGCCCTCCGGGCTGCCCATCCGCAGGATTTGCCAAAATCGAATCCGAACCCGATTTGGGTCCCTAAGACATGACAGTGGTGCGGGGATCGAATACCCTAATGGTGTAGCATCTTCATGCATTAGGAGAACCGGATTGGCCTGGGTAATCAATCGGGCAAAAGAACGTAACTTTGCAGCGAACGTTATAACTGCCGAAAGCTAGAAAAATATTTGTAGACTATACCTTAGCGATGGTGCTATCGTTATAGAAGGCTATAACTCAAAGGACTGAGAGTGCTGAATTCTCATCCTAAGGAGGGATGGTCAATGTCTTCATCTTCGTCGGCTTCATCCGGCGTTCCCAATTCAACCTTTTATAGTGGCTCTCAAAGTTCGCTGAAGTCTCTTTTGACTGAGCGCGAGGTTGCTCGCCTGACTGCGATGTCGGTCGCGAGCGTGCGCCGCTGGCGCCTGCTTCGAAAAGGCCCGGTGTATGTCAAAATCGGTTCGGCGGTGCGGTATCGACCTGAAGACATCTCAACATGGCTTCACTCCTGCCCTTCTGGTGGAGAGGTGGCTAATAGAGAATCAACGAAACTGAGTGCCACCTCTGAATTTGTCAAGGGAGGCCGGTAATGCAATCATTGCAGGGTCACCAAGCGATTGAGCTAACTCCCTCACCGAGCACTGGCGGGGTAATCGGCGAAAACATCCCGCTAATCGATACTTTTCAGCTGGCCCTCAAAGAGAACTCGGACTTTTATGCCTCGCGAAAGGGAAAGAAGTTCACTTCGCCGCTCTTCGGTCTGATCCGGCGTCTGAAGTCACATCCAGCCCTGCGTGATCTTCCGGCGGGGGAGGCTTTTAGCCGGTTAAGCAAGGAATGTAACGTTGATTGGGCAAGTACATTTCCGGACGTAGCCATTCCTTCGCTAGAGTTTGTCACCGCGTGGGAACAAGTCAATCTCCCTATGGGCCTTTCGCTGTGGCACTTCATAAAAGAGAGGGTCACTACAGAGCCTTTAACACTTCGGAGGCAGAGCCTTTGCGAAGGCTACGCGTCTTATCTCGGTATCGCTTTTCAGCTTCAGAGGCTGACCCCGACGAAGGACATTCTGCTCCCCGTAAAGCAGATCAGCGAGATGCTGACCGAACTCATGAAGAAAACAGTCAGCGCCCAAAATGTCAGTTATTATTGTCGTCTTGCCAAACAGGACGGCTATCTTCGATTAACGGGCGCAGCATCTAAGCCAGCAGCTAAGGCCGCCCGGTACAGATTTTCCCTATCGCGATTTAGCCGCAGTGGTGTTGAGACTGTCGACGCTGACTTCATCAGTACAGAAGGCTGCTTTTTTAGCCATGGTAACGATGGTTCTTGTGGTATCGCTGGTTTTGAGGGTCTCTCTGGAAAAGGGGTTAGTAGTAGGAGCAGCGTGCTTGCGCACGCGATGCCTTCCGCGGAGACAAGTAAAGCAGAGAACGCAACGAAGGAACAACAGAATAATAATGGTGATGGCAGACCTATAGCGCCTCATTCCATTTCCGATATTCTGAAGGGCGTGACTCCGTCTAAGCCAAAAGCAGTTAAAGCCATGTCTCTACTATCTGTCTGGCAATCCATAATGCATTCGAAATGTGGATGGCAGGAGAAGCTGAGCGATAACGACGCTGACAAATTAGTGGAATTCAGCCGAAGAACTGACAAGTATGGTCCGTTAATAGTGGACTTCGTGCTTAGGAATTGGCCCGGCTTTGGCCGCTATGCCATTGGACCTGATAAGCGGTATCCTACGTCGCCAGATGTTGGCTTTTTCTTTGCGTACCAAGCCAAGGCGTTTCATTTTTGGTCGATGCACGATTTGTCGGAAACCGAAACCGATGCGCTGATCAAAGCATCTGAGGGATCACGTTTCAGCTTTGAAGAACTGGAAGCCAGATACGCTATCGGCGATGACGCTCTCTTTCAAACGGTGGCGGAGGCGCTTAAGTACCAGGGGCTTCTAATCGAAGAAACCAAAGGTTGGAGCATCGGCAAGATGCACTTCGGGAGCCTCGCTGAGCTCGAAGAGAAATACATTCACGATGAGCAGTTTGCGGTGGATTTACGATGCCTTCTCATTGCCATATGATGGCGCGATGGTCCTGCAATGCCTTTCCGAGTGCATAACTACTGGACAAATGGGTAACGTCGTGGTTCTGGTCCAAATGCTATGCAGATGATCACAGAAAGAAGCAGATGATTATGTCTCTAACAGTTTCAACAGAACCTAAAGGGCACGGATCGAAGTTCGAGTTGAAGAAGGACGAGGCAATTGCGGCTCTTTTGATTCACGGCAGCATCGACAAGGCCTCTGAATCAATTGGCATCGGCACGCAAACTCTTCTGCGCTGGATGAAACTTCCGGAGTTTCAGAAAGAGTACAGAGAAGCTCGCCGCACAGCGTTTTCAAATAGTATTGCGGCTCTTCAACAGGCTTCGACACTGGCCGTATCCACATTGATCACGATTCTTGAAGACAAGAAGACCCCTCCTTCAGTTCGCCTCCGAGCCGCTGATGCCATCCTGAACCATGCGAAAAGCGGCATCGAAATTGAAGATTTCGCTCTGAGAATCGAGGCCTTAGAACAGACAACCGAGGCGGCGGCGTGAAGCAGCTTAAGGCCAGAATCGAAGCGCTCGAAAAGAGACGTGTCATCGAGCCGACCATTCTCACGATGCCAAGCGGCGAGGCCGTTGGGCTCTCGGGCCATGGCGACTATTTGCTTAAGCTGCTCGGTGCAGTCTTTGATGAGCCTACTCCAGACCAAAAAAGCCAGTTCGACGTAATTTGCTCCTGCTCTGACATCAAAGAGCAAGGCGGTGGACATATCACAGAACTAATCCGGAGCTTACTTCTCAGCCCTACCCACCCCGACGAGGTGCAGCCCTGATCCCGAAAGGTTTTCAGAGCATTTATCAACAGACCATATTCGTGCAATCAATTGCACTGCGCGAGAGGCGCGTTGCAGGGTTGAAATCGTCGGTGTTCCGCAAAAAGGTATTATCCGTGAACGGACCAACAGACACGGCTCTCGTGTTTGCAAACTATTTGGGGATCAGGGTCTTTTATCAATATTGGCGTCGGGCAATACTCTCCTCTGACTCCAGTAGCGACTTTTCGAGAGTAGGTCACGAAGCTCCAGCCAGTACTCCCGCATACCGCTTTTGCCCTCTGGCCACGCTTCACGCAAAAAGGCCTTTGCCTCGGCCGAATGCCCACCGTAAATCAGATCCACAAGTGATTGGCCAAGCTCTGCCGGAGGTTCATCTGATCCCCAAGCTGGACTCGTTCTGAGACTCTGGGCTTTCCGAGTAAGCGCGCCGGTCCCCGGCACAGGCGTTCTCATAAGTTCTGGTGCGGGCTCATAAGACCCATCGTTTAGTTTCAACACAACCGTCGGATAAGGTGTTTCAGCGTGCGAGCTGTGGAAACCCGTAAACGCGGGATCCAAAACGATGAACTCCGGCACGCCGTCGCCATCGAGATCTCGGAAGGGGCACTTGTCTTCTCCGGTAATAACGTACAAGACAGAGGCATGCAGCCCGAACCCCAACTTGTCGAGTGAAAACACATACCAGTCAGAGGTCCCCGAAGAATTGAACTGCTCATCCTTAATCACCAGCTCTGGATGCCCCGCGCCGGTCACATCCTGCCCGACTTTTAATCGCGCTCCTACAGGAATCTCAGCTTCCGTGCAACCGATGCTCAAATAACTTCCAACCTGATAATGGACGAGCTCTCCAGCCCTGAAAATCTCTAGGCGGTTGGGTACACCCTGCGTTCCTAATTCGCCAAGAGTCGCTCGGAGGCGGATGACATAGTTTCCGACAGTGTGCTGTTCGGCGACTTTCCCGCGCAGATTCACAGTGACACTCTGCCCGCCCGTCTGGCCGTGGGCCGACGATACGACATGACACAGAATCAGGCCGACGCCAAGCACCCTCTGAAGGGCGATACGATTCGTTTTCCCCATAAAGTCTTCGAGACGTTACATTATAGCCTTGGAGCGATCCGAAGTTCGAGTTGATTGGAGTAACAGCAATACGGATCAACGTTTGCAAGCGCGGGCACAAATCTGGGCACAGCCCACCTAGACTCGACATCCTCGGGCCGCCACTTTCGTGACTGTCCTCCTCTGGCCGGAGTCTAGCTTTGGGTTGTCGTATTATCATCCATGTTCAACCCAGAGAGGGAGTGGATGAAGCTAGACTACACGGGTAGAAGTCCGAGACAATTTAGAATTCCAAGATTTGGCGCTCACTTCGTAGCGTCGATGGCTCTAATACAGATCGGATGCAATAAAATGCCGCCGGAGTGTGGCAGCCAAGAGGTATTAAGCACTATGAAGGAGCTAGAGGCACAGGCGATCAGCGACGAGCTTAAGGCAAAAGGCCTGAGCTTCAGCCCTGATCCGAGACGGATCACAGCTTCCTTCATTGCGACCGAGGGGATTGACGAGAAGCTCTACAGACGAACTTGTTCGGCTCAGGTTTCTTATTCCCTGAGTGACGAGGCACGTGGGCTTACCGCATTAGGCCGGGGAAACTCTCCGAATCCCAGGCTGATGGCGGCGGTAAAGAACTATGTGACTTCGTTCGATCTCAACAAGGCGGGAGTCAGATCGGCAGTTCCAGGGTTGGCGCAAATCCGTACTTCTGTGAACCTCCTTCGGTTATCGAAGGAGAGGCAGGATGCTGGTACCGGAGAGACGACTGATCATGAATTGGATAGCGCTCTGACGGAACCGGAGATCGCAGGAGGCCTTTATTTCGAATACTTCACCCTCGTCCTTTCCGTCCCGGAACATCTCGAAAGGCTTGGGGGCATGAAAGAGAATGCGATCTCTCTGTCACCCGGCAAGACACAGTTTACGGTGCGTCGCAACGAGGACAATCAGTCCAAAACGGGCTACATCACCGAGATCGAGGTGCCGAAGGACGCCGCGGCGGTGATCGGTGGCTACGAGTTCTTGTCGATATTTGGTTCGGCGAAGCCAGCGACAGGCTCGCCTTCAGACCAATCCAAAGCACGAGGTAATTCGCACTGCTTCGAGGAATCGAAGAAAGACGCCGTCACTCTCCGCGGAACGCTGGAAAAGCAGAATGCTTATGGCGCTTGGTGGCTATTTGTACCAGAAGAGCCGTTCTGTTTGACCGCCGCCGGGGGAGAGCACGCGGAAACTCCCAATCAGATAGCTAGCATCAAGAGGGCGCAGATCATCCCCGATGGCGAATCGGAGTTCAGGCGGGAAGTGTCGTCTCAAAGCAGCGTGGGCGGTGTGGTTGCAAAGGGGCAACTGGACCAAAGGATTTCTGGTGGCGAGGAGCCAATCTTGTTTTTCGTTACATCTCTCACTGATTCGACAGGGCGTTCACTCTTGATGGATGGAAATGAGGCGAAAGCCATTGAGCGACGGGCCTTGGCATCAATATCGATGCCAAACTCCTACCGCGTTGCAATGGTCGTCGATGAAAAACGGAAATCCCTAGAATTCGTGGCTGAGGATGAGACAAGCGGCCAGAAGTTGGAGCCATCCGCAAGATGGGTGTCAACCTCTTTTAATGCGCCGAAGGACTTAATGCATTTCGGCTGCCGAGACTCGTACAAAATAGCCAATATCAAGGGGACCGATGGGGCTGAGCCAGAACTTGCTATCGAGGAAGGCCATATCTATCGAATCGGCTTTTCTTGCCTATCGGCAACCAAGTGACTACACTCGAACGGTCGGCGGCGAATCCCACCTTCTACAAAAGAGGTAACTCGGCTATTAACTAGACGCGGCGCACGGAACGAGGCGGTCCGGCGGTTAGAGGAGATTCGTCAACCCGCTGCAATTGATTGCACGGCTGATGTCGCCAAATTTGCTAAGTCCCTTAAAATCAATAATGATACTTTTTCTCCAGAATTAGTATTGACTTGGGACGCGAAATACCGGATACTGAAATTATGCAGAAGGCGTTCGCATACCTGAGAGTGAGCGGGCGCGGTCAGATCGAAGGCGACGGATTTAGCAGGCAGCATGCCGCGATCAAGACATATGCAGGGTTACACGATTTCAGAGTAGTGAGGGAGTTCCGGGAGAAAGGCGTCAGCGGAACCATCGAGACAATGGATCGGCCCGCATGGGCCGAAATGATCCAAGCCCTGCACTCCAACGGTGTACGCACGATCTTGGTGGAGAAACTAGATCGGCTCGCCCGTGACCTGATGGTACAGGAAGCAGCAATCGCCGATCTTCACAAAAGCGGATTCACGTTGGTATCGGTTCGGGAGCCAGACCTCATGGCGAACGATCCCACGCGCGTTCTGATGCGTCAGCTAATGGGTGCTGTGGCTCAGTACGACAAATCGCAGATTGTCGCCAAACTTCGGGGCGCGCGCATGCGGAAGCGGGCGAACGAGGGCCGTTGCGAGGGGCGCAAGCCATACGGCTTCTACGATGGCGAGACTGCTGTAATTGGGCGGATGAAGGCACTTCGGGCCGAGGGGTTAGGGTTTGACCGCATCGCGGGACGGATGAACGCTGAGGGGCTGCAAACGCGAACGCGGGGCAAGTGGCACGGAGTCATGGTGAACCGGATTTTGAAGGCACAGGAGAAATAACTTCATGGGAGTTTACAAACGTGGCGATACCTATTGGTTCCGATTCACTTGGAAGGGCGAAGAGATACGCGAGTCGGCGAAGACTCGAAACAAACGTACCGCCGAACAAATCGAGGCGGCGCGAAAAACGCAAATGGCAAAAAGGGAGGTGGGAATCCGAGATCGGGCACCCGTGCCAACCTTTGGGGATTTCGTGAAACGGGATTTTCTGCCATACGTTGAAAACCACTTCGCGGAGAAGTCCACGACACTGAACTACTACCGCGTCCAGTTGGGCCACCTGACCGCGTACCCCGGCTTCGCTGGAGCGAAACTTGACGAGATCACGGCGGAAACCATCGCTGGCTTTATCGAAAAACGAAGGCAATCCCAATACCGGGTTTCGAGCATCAACCGTGCGCTTCAGGTGTTGCGCCGTGTGTTCCATCTCGCTGTGGAGTGGGACCGCGTTGAGAGGTTTCCAGTGAAGGTGTCGCTGGTTCCGGGGGAACGGCGGCGGGATCGTGTTCTCTCCCTGACTGAGGAGGGGGCGTATCTCAAGGCGGCGCGGCAAGTGGGAGACTCGATCATCGAGGCTTACGAGCACGCGCTTGAAGGAATACGAGCCACTCAGAGGGGCCAAGGGCCTATCAAACCGGGAGACCCGTTTCTTCTCCACGATGCTGCCGTGATCCTTCTCGATTGTGGACTCCGACCCGAGGAATGCTACAGGCTCCGGCGTGAGCACTTCCGAGGCGACACCATCTACATACCGCATGGAAAAACGGTGAACGCGCGGCGCGAGATCCCGTTATCGGAGCGTGCTCTTGCCGTGCTCGAAGGACGGCGCAGCGAATCGGGGTGGATCTTTGCGGCTCCAACCGCCAGCGGCCACCTTGAACAATCAACCCTGAAACGGCAGCATTCCAAAGCCTGCAAACTGGCGGACATCCCGGAGTTCGTGCCCTACACGTTTCGGCACACCTGCCTCACACGATGGGCGAAAATCCTCGATCCCTACACGCTCGCCTATCTTGCGGGGCATAGCGATTTCGGCACCACGAAGCGTTATGTCCACCCGAATCTGAACACCGCGCGAGAGGCGCTGGAAAAGGCGCGAAATGCGCAGGGTGGGCACAAAATCCGGCACACTGAGAATGGCGCGGAAACGGTCAAGCCCGAACCGTTACGCGCAACTGCCTGAATTGAAAATGGTTAGTTGGTACACCCGAGAGGATTCGAACCTCTGACCTTTTGCTCCGGAGGCAAACGCTCTATCCAGCTGAGCTACGGGTGCCCATCGAGGAAATACAGCTTCAGTCTACCAAAAGCGCCCCACCCTTCTACTATCATCGGAACTTGCCGGACTCCCTCGCCGACCGCCTGAACGCCGTCCAGACCCGCATCGCCAACGCCTGCGCGCGCGCTCATCGCGAGCCGGCGTCCGTACGCCTTCTCGCCGTCACCAAAGTCTTCGGTCCCGAAGCCATTCGTGAAGCCTACGCCCTCGGCCTTCGCGAATTCGGCGAAAACTACGTCCAGGAAATGGAGCGCAAAGCGCCTGATATCGCCGATCTCACTGGCGCCCGATTCCATCTCATCGGTCACCTGCAGTCCAACAAAACAAGGAAGGCCGCCCAGTTATTCGCCTCGATCGATACGGTTGATTCCCCCAAACTCGCGGCCCGCCTCAACGCCGAAAACGCCCGACTCGACGTGATGATCGAAGTGAAGCTTTCGGACGAGGAATCCAAATCCGGAGCCGCCGAATCCGACCTTGCAGCCATCGCTGACGCCATCCGGGCCTGTCCCAACCTGACCCTGAGCGGCCTCATGACCGTCCCGCCGTGGTCCGAAGACGCCGAACTCTCCCGTCCCTACTTCGCTCGCCTCCGCGAACTCGCCGCCCTGCACAACATCTCTGAAATCTCCATGGGCATGTCGCACGACCTCGAAGTCGCCATCCAGGAAGGCGCCACATGGGTCCGCATCGGCACGGCGCTCTTTGGGCGCCGGCCGAAGAAAATGCCGTGACGCGCAACTACTACGCCCCTCCGCCGGAGTCGCGCACGGGAGTCGCCGACTACGCCGAATCCCTTCGCCTCGTTCTGGCGCCACGCGGCCCCCTTCCGGTCCCGCTGTATCACCTCGGCAACAATCAACTCCATGTCGGCATTTACCGGCGCGCCGTCGAACAGCCCGGCGTCGTTGTCCTCCACGATGCCGTCCTCCACCATCTGTTTCTCGGCCTCCTCACCCGCGACGAGTACATCGCCGAATTCGTTTACAACTACGGCGAATGGCGCCGTCACCTCGCTGAGGAACTCTGGCGCGATCGCGCCGCATCCGGCGTCGATCCCCGCTACTTCGAGTTCCCGATGATCCGCCGAGCCGTCGAATCCGCCCGCGCCGTGATCGTCCACAATCCCGGCGCCGCCTCCGCCGCCCGCGCCCACCGGGCAGCCCGCGTCACTGTGATCCCGCACTTCTTTGAGCCCGCTGTTGTCCCCGATTCCGCCGCAACTGCGTACTTCCGCGAGCGAATCGGCATCTCGCACTCCGCCACCCTATTCGGTATATTCGGCTTTCTTCGAGAAACCAAGCGCCTCCTGCCCTGTATTCGAGCTTTCGAACGTCTCCATGCCTTGGACCCAAACACCGCGCTCCTGATTGCCGGCCAGCCAGTCTCGCCCGACCTCGCCCGCGTGCTCGAAATCGAAGCCGCACACCCCGCCATCCGTTCCCTCGGCTATCTCGAACCCGAAGATCTCCCCGTTGCGGTCGCCGCAGTCGACTGCTGCCTGAACCTCCGCTACCCCGCCGCCGGAGAGACCTCTGGCATCGCGATCCGAGTGATGGGCGCCGGTAAGCCTGTCATCCTTTCTGACGTTAAAGAAAACGAGGATATTCCCGCCGCCGCGTGCCTTCGCGTCCGTCCCGGTGTTGCCGAAGCCGCGGAATTGTTCGACCATATGGTTATGGTGTCTCGATTCCCGCAAATCGCGCGGGAGATCGGGCATCGGGCGGAGCGGCACATCCGCGAATACCACTCGCTTGCGCGGGCCGCCGAACGGTATTGGGAAGTGTTATGCGCCGCTGGCTCCTGCTGATCGCATTGGCGCTGCCGCTCGGGTCCTTCGTGACCGCGCCTCCGCTGCGCGATCTCGATGTCGGCGTTGTGATGCGCGACGGAGTTCGCCTGAGCGCCAACATCTTCCGCCCCGCTGCGCCCGGCCGCTATCCCACCGTCCTGCTCCGCACGCCCTACAACAAGGGCGACGACATCACGCCAAACTTTCAGTCTTTCGTGAATCACGGCTACGCGCTGATGATTCAGGATGTCCGCGGCCGTTACGACTCCGCCGGCACCTTCGAGCCCATCAATCAGGAAGTCAATGACGGCGAAGACACGCTGAACTGGATCGCGCGCCAGCCCTGGTCCGACGGCGATGTGGGAATGTATGGCGGCTCTTATCTGGGCATTGCACAGTGGAAAGCCGCGCTCACCCACAACCCGCATCTCAAAGCGATCTTCCCCTACGTCTCGGGCGACGACGATTACCGGGACCGGTTCTACTCCACGGGGGGCGCCATGAAACTTGGCCACCGGCTGCTCTGGATCGCCGACAATCTTCGGGCCTCGGGATACCAGCCGCCTCCGTTTCGTGAGTACGTTTCGACAATCCCGGTGCGCAACGCCGACTCCATTGCTACGGGGCACGGCGTCGGTATATGGCAGGTCGCAGCCAGTCACCCTTCGTACGACAAGTTCTGGAAGGACGTCAGCGTTCGTGAGCGCCTGAAGGATATTCATGTTCCGGTCTACTCGGTCGGCGGCTGGTACGACAACTACGTCGAGAGCGACCTCGACGCCTTCACCACGCTGAGCAAAACGAATCCCGAAGACCGCATCATGATCGGTCCCTGGCCTCACACCTTCAACACGCCTTTCCCGAAGGTCAGTTTTGGCAAGGATGCGCTGGTTCCGCTGCGCCCCGAACAACTGAAGTGGTTTGACCAGTGGCTCAAAGGCAAAGCGCCTGTCGAGCAAGCCCACGCGGTCCGCATCTTCGTGATGGGGATCAACAAGTGGCGTGATGAAGATGAATGGCCGCTCGCGCGCGCCCGCGCCGCGAAGTTCTATCTCGAAGGCAACGGCCACGCCAACAGCCTTGCAGGCGACGGGGCGCTCTCGGAGGACATCCGGAAACAAGACCTGGACCGTCGCTCGCCGCCCGATACCTACGTCTATGATCCGAGGAACCCGGCGCCGACTATGGGAGGCGCCGTCTGTTGCGATGCCACGCGCTTCGCCTGGGGCCCGATGGATCAGCGGCCCGTCGAGCGCCGACGCGACGTGCTCGTTTACAGCACCGCTCCTCTCACTTCCGATCTCGAAGTTACCGGCCCGATCCGTTTCATCCTCTACGCGGCCTCAACCGCGACTGACACCGACTTCACCGCCAAACTCGTCGATGTCTTTCCCACCGGCGAAGCGCGCAATCTCACCGACGGAATCCTCCGCGTCCGCTACCGCGATTCGCTCGAGAAACCGAAACTCATCAAACCCGGCGACGTCTACCGCCTCGCTGTGGACGTGGGCGTAACCAGTAATGTCTTTCGCGCGGGGCATCGCATCCGCCTCGAGGTTTCGAGCAGTAATTTCCCCCGCTTCGATCGCAACCCGAATACAGGCAGGCCTGTCGCCGATGAGACCGAACTGCGCCCTGCCCGTCAAACGGTCTACCATGACCGCGACCGGCACTCCTATCTCCTGCTCCCCGTGATCGACTCCCCGCCGACGCATCGGCCAGCCGGGATTCAGACCAGCGTCAAAGTTCATCACCAGGGTTGAGACGATATATCGTATAGGGCATGAATCGGCTTTCGGTGCTCGCCCTCTCTCTCTTCTCCGTCGCCGTGTTCGCTCAGACGCCGCCACCGGTCGCGGAGAATCATGACCTCGGCTTCACCGATACGCCGATGCTTCCCGGCCTGCCGTGGCACGTGCACGATCCTGCGCGCCCCCATCCGCCCGTTGTTGGCCCGGCGTCCGCGCCGGGTGGACCGCCGTCCGATGCGATCGTCCTCTTCGATGGCAAAGACCTCTCCCATTGGACGAATCACGCGAGCACCATCACGCACGCCGGCGATGCGGGCGCTCCGCAGTGGAAACTCGGCGATGGCTACATGGAGGTCGTGCCCCGCACCGGCGATCTTGCGACCAAAGAGAAATTCGGCGACATCCAATTGCACGTGGAATGGTCTTCGCCGAATCCGCCCACAGGAACGAGCCAGGGACGCGGCAACAGCGGCATCCTGCTCATGGGTCGTTACGAAGTTCAGGTGCTCGATCCCTGGGAGAACCCGACCTACGCCGATGGCCAGGCGGCTGCGATTTACGGACAATGGCCGCCGCTCGCGAATCCCGGCCGCAAACCCGGAGAGTGGAACGTTTACGATATCGTCTTCGAAGCCCCACGCCTTGCGGGAGACAAGGTGCTCAAACCCGCCATCATCACCGTCTTCTTCAACGGCGTCCTGGTTCAGAATCACAAGGAATCGATGGGCCCGATGGTCTACCGTCAGGTCGCACACTACGTCGCGCAGCCCGCCGAAGATTCGCTCGTGCTCCAGAACCACAACAACCCCGTGCGCTACCGGAATATCTGGGTTCGAAAAATTCCGGCCTACGAATAGAAGTTCCGCTCCCACGCGTGCCGCCGCAGAATCTCCAGCGACAGGTCCGGCAGCGGCCCTTGACCGGAAGCCATGGCATTGCCTTCGACGCTCGCCGTGCTCCGCATCCCCGGGATCACGGTGGAAACCGCCGGATGGGATAGGCAAAACCGAATCGCAACCTCCGGCATGTACGTTATGTTGGGCAACTCCAGATCGCTCATGATCGAGGCTACCCTCTCCTGCACCTGCTTCTTTCGATCGCCGCGGAAATACGACGCGCGGAAGTCTCCTTCCGGAAACACTGTGTTCTCATTGATCCGCCCGGTCAGCGAACCCTCATCGAAAGGCACCCGCGCCAGCACGCCGATATTGCGCTTCAGACAGGCCGGAAACAGATTGCGCTCTGGCGACTGATCGAAGATGTTGTAGATCACCTGAACTGTATCGATCAGCCCGGTTTCGATGATTTTCAAAGCGCTGTCCGGCTGATGATCGTTGATCGAAATCCCAAGCGCGCGTACCTTGCCCGAGGTCTTCAGCGTCTCGAACGCTCGTTTCCACTCATCCCGATCCACCCAGTCCGGATTCCACACATGCAGTTGCTGCAGGTCAACCGAATCGAGCCCGAGATTGCGCAGGCTCTCTTCCGTCGAACGGATGATGTAGTCGTACGGGAAGACTTCGTCGATGCCAATGCCCGGCCGCGCCGGCCAGAGCCGGTTTTTCGGGGGAACCTTCGTCGCCACGTAAACGCGCCCCATGTGTTCCTTGACCGCCTGGCCAACCAGCGATTCGCTTTTCCCATCGCCGTACGCGAGCGCCGTGTCGATGAAGTTCACTCCCAGTTCGATCGCGCGCCGCAGCGCCGCAAGCGACTCCCGGTCCGTCGCGCCGATCCACTGCTTTCCGCTGATTCCCCAGGCGCCGTATCCGATCTCGCTCACTTCGAAGCCGGTGCGCCCCAGCCGTCGGTATTTCATCGCCCACCATTATCGGCGAACCGTCGCAAAATTCCTGACCCGAACGCGTAAAATTGAATACAGAGGCTTCCGGTGCGAAAGCTCCTCTTTCTGATTTCCGCGTTCTCGATCTCCCTTCTGGCCGCCAATCTCAAGCTGTACATGAAAGACGGCTCGTATCAGATCGTCCGGGAGTACAAGGTGGAGGGCGATCGCCTCAGTTACTACAGCGTCGAACGCGGCGATTGGGAAGAAATGCCCGTCTCGCTGGTGGATCTGAAGCGTACCGATGAAGAGGCGAAGGTTCGTCAGGATCGGATCCAGCATCAGGCGCAACAGATCTCGGATGAAGAAGCCGTCGCCGCCGAACTTCGGAAAGAAATCCTGAAGATCCCGCAAGATCCCGGCGTTTACCGCCTGCTCGAAGGCGATCAGCTGCAGATCTTCAAACTCGCGGACGCGTCGCTCCATGGGAGCAAGGGGCGCACAGCTCTGAAAATGCTTTCACCGGTTCCGATCATACCGGGCAAGGCCACCCTGGAAACGCTTGGCGAGCACGCCACGATTGCGATCAAGGAACCGCGCCCCGAATTCTACCTTCAGCTCTCCAGCCCTCAGGACAGCCTGGCGATCGTCAAGCTCACTCCGAAAAGCGGCTATCGAATCGTCGAGCGAATCACGATTGAGCCGGTCGTCAACATACCGGACGAAGAGCGCGACGCTGTCGAAACCTTCACAAAACAGTTAACGGACAGCGGCCTCTACAAGATCTGGCCGCAGGCCGACATGCCCAAGGGTGAATACGCAGTGCTTGACTATACCGAGGGCAAGATCGACGCTCGCATCTTCGATTTCCGCATCGAGTAATTCACTGCCTCAATGCGAAACTCAAAGGAAAGTGCATCACTCTTCCCGAAAACCCGTGCGCGTGCGCCGCGTGGATGAATGCGGGTCTGTTCACGAAATCTTTGAGCATTGCCTCCCCGCGTTTGGCGGGGCGATTCTGCGTCGCGTGTATTCCATACTTGACCGCGCCATCTCGATGGGTTGCCCGCTGACCCTTTCGATCTCGGGCCCCGTTACAGTCTCCGGGCAGCACCAGGCATGGCTGATCCCGTTGCTCGAAACGGGCTGGGTGGCATACATCAGCACAACTGATGCCGTCTGCTATCACGACGGTCATCGCAGTCTCAACGCCCATACAGAAGATCCCATTTATGAAGTGCCGATTTTCGGGGACGACGGGGCGCTCCGCGACGAAGGCGTCATCCGCGTCACCGACATGGGCTTCGCCGAGGAGGTCCTGCTCGATCAGGACAAATTCCTCAGCGCGATTCTCCAGAGGCCGGAATTCCAGACCCGCATGACCGGAACGGAGCTTCGCTACCGTCTCGGCGCTTTTTATGCGGCGCAGGAGCGCCGCAACGGCGTCGCTCCCGGGCTGCTCTCCACCTGTCACCGACTCGCGATTCCGATTTTTGTCGGCGCGCCCGCGGATGGCAGCGTCTTCCTCAACTCAATGAAGCTCTGGGCCATGAAGCAGTCCGGTCTCATTCCCGACTACGCCTTCGAACTCGACCTTCACGCCGAAGTCTTCGAAGCCTGCGCCTATCATCATTGGGGGCTCTTTGAGAGCGAAGCGAAAGCCATCGCCACGCTGATCCTGGGCGGCGGGGTTCCGAAAAACTTCAATCTGCAGCCTGAACCCGCTCTCGGACAGGTGCTCGGATTGCCCAATGTGCGCGGTTACGAGTTCGACGTTCAGATCACCACCGCGCCGGTCACCGACGGCTCGCTGTCTTCCTGCCCGCCCGCCGAAGCCGTTACCTGGGGCAAGGTGGATAAAGACACTTACCAGCAATCCACCGAAAGCCTGCCGGGAGACTATTCGACGATGATGCCGTTTCTGGTGAAAGCCCTGCTCGAAAAGCACGGTCCGCGCGAGCAGGCGCGTCTGTATGAAAAGCGTGAACGCCTCGTCGAAACGCTGCGCGGAGCCGTCCGCGAAAACCGTGAGTGGCTGATGGATTCGTTGAACTACGCGGTGGCTCGTCAGTGAGCCGCGGCGTTTCCTTCCTGATACTTCTAATCTGCGCGCTCGTCGAAGCGGGTGGTGACGCCCTGATTCGAAAGGGAATTCATGCGCCGGGACTCCTGCAGCGCGTGGCGCTTTATCTAGCTGGGGCTGCCGCGCTGTTCGCTTACGGATGGCTGGTCAACCGGCCGCCGTGGTCATTCGGCAGCCTCCTCGGGGCGTATGTTGCGCTTTTCTTTGTCGTCGCGCAGTTAGTCGCGATAGGCATGTTCCGAGAGCGCCCGGGAACCCCGATCCTCATTGGCGGAACTCTGATCATCAGCGGCGGCCTTTTGATTACCTTCTGGCGTTAGCGGGTTTTGATGGGGTGAAGCGGTTCGGTCGTGATCCTCAGGACCACTAACAGAGCTTCCATGGGTGACAGCTGGCTCACCGACCGAACCCTGGCGCTAGAAGTGGCCGTTTACTATGGGGTCTCTGTAATAAGTTTCCCAAGGCCACCTGCCGCCCTTGGAGCGGTCTGTAAGGCACGCAGTTCCTGCGCTTCCCAAGGTACGGCTGCCGCACGCTTGTGGAGACTTCAGCCACGCCCACTGCTGGTCGAAGTATTGCAATGCAGCTTGCTGACGAGCAACTGTGTGGGGGCCTGCCAAGTAGCTGTCGCGGTTGGCCGCGAGGAGCGGCTCAAGACCGTTGGCAAAGTCAGTCACCGTATCTTTCGAGTACCAAGCACTCAGGAGGAGTAATACAACAGATTTCACTACTCCTAAATGGTATCACACTCACATTTCTGGTGATAGTGTCATCGTTACGGTTAGAAATAGTCCATACTGGCAGGCAGCCTAGCTCTCCTTGGCGAAAGGACTTCGCTTCATCGCGTAATCCACGGCTTCCTGGGGCACACTGAAGCTCGACATCGCCTTGTTCCCCATGTAGCCGATTTCCTGGACGCCCACCGGACTCGTGTAGTATGCATCAACGACCATATTGCGCGCCCACGTCCAGAACCTCTGTCCCGGCGCGTTCTCGGGAGTCGCGTTCTTCTTATATGCCAATTGATCGAGCAGGGCGGTCTGCTGTTCGGGTTTCGCCGAAAGAAAATCCGCGTTGTAGTGCTTCAGCATATAGTCGTCCATCCAGCCGAGCCCGCCGTTAAAGATAGCCGCCAGGTCGTCGTTCCGGCTCGCGAGGAAGTCGATGTACTCCGCCGCGCCCGCGTCTGTCGAGCCTGGAATGATGTACTCGCCCAATCTGCGCAGCGTTGCGAAATAATGCTTCGTGAGGCACTTCGGCTGATAGTTCGGGCCACCGCTGAGCGACTTCGCCTCCGCGACTTCCGTATGGACGTGCTGCGCAAGCGCGGGCGAAAGAACGCCTGCCCCCGCCGTCGTCAGCACCATCGAATTGCCGATTATGCGCAGCAGGTCCCGCCGCGACGGTTCGTCTTTAAGCAGCTCGTCCATGACTAGACATTCCCCTTCTTCATTTCGTCAGCCAGATGGTCCGCCGCGCGCCATGAGTTCGCCACGATGGTCAGCGTGACGTTTTTGTCCGGGTTCCCGTTGAACGGCGCCGCGTCCGCCACCACCAGGTTCTTCACCTCGTGAGCCTGGGACCACTTGTTCAGCACACTGGTCTTCGGGTCCGAGCCCATCCGAACCGTGCCGGCTTCGTGGATGATTTCGCCGCCCACTGAAACCGCCTCGGCGCCGCGCTCCGGAAAATCGCGTCCCGTCACTCTTCCGCCCATGGTTTCGATGAGCGCACGGAACGTCCGGTCCATGTGCTTCACCATGTTGATTTCGTGATCGCTCCAGCGGAAATGGAACCGCAGCACCGGAATGCCGAACTGATCCACCACGCTCGGATCGATCTCGCAGTACGAATGCTCGTTCGGAATCATTTCGCCGCGGCCCGCGAAGCTCACGGTGCTGCCGTAATATTTGTGGATGCTGTCTTTCAGGCTGTTCCCGTAGCCTTCCGCACGCGCCGCAACGCCGCGGAATGAACCGATCTGCGGCATACCGAACCCACCGCCGATCTCGATGTGATAACCGCGCGGGAAGTCCTTGTTTTTCTTGTCGAGTTCCCACCACGGCACGTACACGTGCATGCCCCCGATGCCGTCGCAGTTGTGCCGCGGCATCCCTTCCATCGCCGGAACCACTCCGCCCAGCGAGTAGCCGACGGTATCTGTCAGATTCCGACCCACCATGCCCGAGCCATTCGCCAGCCCGTTCGGGAATTTAGTCGATTTCGAATTCAGCAGCAGACGCGCGGATTCGCAAGCGCTTGCCGCGACGATCACTGCCCGGCATCGAATCTGCTTCTCGGTCCGGGTCGGCTTATCGATATAGGACACCGCTGTAACGGTTCCGTCATCGCCCACCAGAAGCTCGCGCGCCATCGCGTTGCTTATGATGTTCAAATTTCCCGTTTTCATCGCGGGCATAATCATCGCCTGGCTTGACGTAAACGCCGATGCCGTCCTGCACCCGCGTCCGCACTGCCCGCAGTAATGGCACGCTGCCCGTCCGTGAATCGACTTCGTCAGCATCGCCATGCGCGACGGAATCACAGGAATATTGAGCCGCTTACCCGCCTTCATCACAAGCTGCTCGTGAACGCGCGGAGGAACCGGCGGCAGGAATTTTCCGTCCGGCGCCGATCGGAAGCCTTCTTTGGTTCCTGTTACGCCGACCCAGTCTTCCGCCTTGTCGTACCAGGGCGCCATCTCCTCGTACGTCATCGGCCAGTCATAGCCCAGACCGTCGAATTCGTACGGTTTGAAGTCGTAATCGGAAAAACGCAGCGAAATCCGGCCGTAATGATTCGTTCGCCCGCCGAGAATACGCGAGCGGAACCACTTGAACTCACTGCCTTCCGCTACCGTGAACGGCTCGCCGGGGACATCCCAATATCCGTTCGGGGCCTGAAAGTAACCGAAGGGATAGATGTTCTTTCCGAAATAATTCTCCGCGTTCGGGCCCACGCCGCGGTGATCCACTTCCCACGGCCACATGTGCTCCTTGAAATCCCTGGCGGGATTGAGCATCGGGCCCGCTTCGATTAGCGTTACCTTGATGCCGAGATCGGTGAGAACTTTGATCGCCGTGCCGCCGCCGGCGCCCGACCCGATGACTACAACATCGTGAACTTCGGGTCCCCTTTGAACCTGGAACATGCCTTGAAGCTTATCACCCCAAAACGCGGATTTTCGCTGATAGAATACCGCGCATGCGAATCGTAGCCCCTCTCGCGCTGGCCCTTTGCGTTCTCCTGCAGGCGGCCGACGCGCCCTCTCATCGCGCCACCAAAGCCGATGTCGAAAAATGGATGAACGACCTCTCCAACTGGGGCCGGTGGGGCAAAGACGATCAGCGCGGAACAGCCAATCTCATCACGCCCGCCAAGCGCCGCGAAGCCGCCGCGCTCGTGAAAGACGGCGAGGCTATCTCGCTCGCGCATGACGCCCTTCTCGAAAAAGCCGCCGATAATCCCGATCCCTTCGTCCGCAAGATGCTCTATACCGGCGCGCACCCTAACGGCGACTGGTTCATGGATCAGTACACCGTGCTTTTCCACGGTCTGGCCCACACCCACATGGACTCTCTTGCCCACACCGCGTGGCACGGCAAAATGTACAACGGTTTTCCGCAACTTGACGTCACCGAAAACGGCGCGAAGGAACTCGCCATCACCAATTACAAGAGCGGATTCTTCACCCGCGCGGTCCTCATGGACATCCCGCGACTGAAAGGCGTTCCGTATCTTGAGCCTGGCGTCGCCATCTATCCCGAAGACCTCGAAGCCTGGGAGAAGAAAGCGAGCGTCAGGGTCGGCTCCGGAGATGTGATTCTGATTCGCACGGGCCGCTGGGCCCGCCGCGCCGCGAAGGGGCCATGGGATCCCTCCCGCGTCGCCGGGCTGCATGCCTCATGCGTGCCCTGGCTCAAGTCGCGCGATGTCGCGGTCGCGGGCAGCGATGCGTGCCTCGACGTCCTTCCGTCACAGGTGGAGGGGGTAGTCCAGCCCGTGCACCAGCTTCTGCTGATTGCGATGGGAACGCCTATCTTCGATAACTTTGATTTCGAGGCCGTCAGCGAAGCCGCCGCGAAGAAGAATCGATGGGCGTTTCTGATTTCGGTCGCGCCGCTCGATGTGCCCGGCGGCACGGGTTCTCCGGTGAACCCGATCGCGATTTTCTGACCGCTTACTCGACTTTAAATTCGGCTTTTTCGGTGACGTTCTGCTTCCCGATAGCGTCGTGCGCCGTAATGGAAACCGTATAGGTCGCCTTTACCGTATCGGGTTGCAGCGTCAGACTGAACACGCCCGGCACCCACGGCTGTGGATAGAACGCCTGATTCTTCTCCACAGCAGCATTCTCCTGAGCGAACAACTGCTTGCCTGCGGTGTCGGTCACGGCGACGTCATACGTCACATCCATGGCGTTCTGCTCTCCGTGTTTGTATCCGGTGATGAAGAACTTCACCCAGATCATGTCACCCGGCCGGTACGCCGCTACGCCGATCGGAACCTCATCGTCTGCCCCGCGATAGAAGGCCATTTGGCGGATCACAAGCGTGTCGCTCGGCTCCACGTTCGGACCGTCCACCGTGAACGCCGCGTCTCCCGACGCCTTCTGATGCGACTGCCCATCCGTCGTCTCATAGTGGACTCGGTAATTCCCCGGCGGCGCAATCCCCGGCAGTTGAAACTGCGAGCGAAAACGAGGGCGCCAGTCTTTGTCTTCCTCGCTCAAAGCTGTCGCGATGGCGAGTTCATCCACCGGCGCGATCGCGGCGCCCCGGGAGTCGAAAACCTGTACCTTCGCGGAAAGCTGCACTTTGCCCGCATCGGAAACCTTGTAGTTGACGACAGCGAAACGGAAAAAGCCGATCTCGCCGACGATCAGATGCTGTGCGCCCTCGAGCCCCGCGCCATCTTCGAACTGCGAGACGACTGGTGAAACGAGTTGGAGAGGCGGCCCGGCAGGAGCAGCCGGTTTGGGTTTCGCGGTCTGCGCGGAAAGCAGTTCCGCTGCGATCAGCACCATCGCGGCAATGCGGAATAACGTCAGATGCCCCACTCCCACGATCTTACTTATTTCCGCTGCGGAACGGGCGCCGCAACGTCCGGAATCGGGGTGCCTGGCGCCTCGCCCATCGCCGGAATCGGCCGATCATGTGCGAAGCTCAACGGCAGGTCGATGTACTCGTCGCTGTTATCCGTGTCATCGGTCAGTTTCAGCCTGTAATGGCTCGCCGGCGCATCGAAGACTACGGTTCCGCTTTCGCCCTGGTTCGCGGCCACCCGCCGCACGACGCCCAGCCATTGATTCACGCCCGAGCCGTCTGTGAGTTCTTCGTACGTCTTTCCCGAATCGTCAACCAGCGTCAGCGCCGGAATGTTGGTCTCCTCCGACGCCCCGTTCGCCACCGAAATCCGCACGATGTAAAACCGGTTCTGCGGGATTCTCTGATTTGGCCCGTCTCCCAGGCGAGTGAGCATCTGGGTATCCGCCACGCGGTACGTCAGATGATCGACGGTCGCCGGATCGCCCAACTGATAAACCACGGATTTACGGGCAGATGCGGCGGAGCATCCAGCGGCAGTCAGAGCGAGGGCGACGGAAAGAAACAGCGCAGCGCGCAGCGCGAGTTTTGACATAGCGATTTTTCGCAGTATGTCGGTATTTTTTCACACCCAGAGGGGATTACTTGCCGTGACTCTGCAGCATCTTGTGCTTACGGATCAGTTCCTTGTACCGCGCCTTCTGATCGTCGTTGAGCAGATTCATGATCTTGGCGCTTCCGAAGGACAAGACCTCGTCATAATAGTGCGAAAGGTCGTCAAGCAGCGAAGTCATTTGCCGCGTCTGTTCATCGGTGAGATTCAGCTGCTGCTTGAGCTCATCGACGGACATGTTCATGCCCGCTCCGCCGGTTCGAACGGTGTGAACGACCTGACGCTGCGTCCAGTAGCTCATCGCTACCGCGCCCAAGCCGGCCCCGCAGAGAAACACCAGGAGAAGGGAGATAATAGCCACCCGTTCGGCCGGAGGCGGAAGTGCGGCTGGCGCTGCGGTCGTCATGGAAGCGCTTATTCCTGGTAGTTAGCCAGCGTGACCAGCAGTTGGTTGCGGTCCGAACTTTCGGGATGCTGAACCTGGGTTTCGTGCGACGCCAGGATCGCCGCCGCGTCCTGCCCGTCGGCTGGCGGCTGAGTCGATTCGCGGTCGATCAGGAGACCGCCGACAGCCGCTAACGTCAGCAGCGATGCGAACGCGATCCGGCGGAAGAAAGCCGCTCCGGGCGAAAACAGTCCCCAGGCTTCCTTGCGCTGGTTGTCAACGATACGGTTCGCGACCCGACTATAGAAACCGAGCGAGGGTTCGGGCACGGAGCCCTCATTCGACCGAAATTCCCGCAGGTAATCCGAGATTTCATCCATCTCCGCAACGGCCGAAGCGCAGCTCTGGCACGTCCTGAGATGATCATGGAAAGCCACCGGAGCTTGTCCGCCGAGGTGAGCTTCCAGATGTTCCACTACGATATCGTGTACTTCACCCTGTGACATTCGATTAGCCCTCACGCTGTCTCTGATGTCGACCTTTCACGCGCGAACCCGCCCTCAACCCAATTTGGAAGCCGCCGGAGCCTTTTCGAGCCGATGCGCTGCCTTTACCAGTTTCTGGCGCGCCCGGAACAGCTTCACCTTTATAGTATTCTCATTCATCCGGAGCATTCCGGCGAGTTCTTCCACCGAATATCCTTCGACTTCCTTCAGAAGCAGAAGTTGCTTCTCCTCGGATGAGACCTTGTCCATCAGCTTGACGATATAGTCGCGCCGGGCCAGCGTTGAATCCGCCCGCGCGCCCCGTTCGACCAACGGCTCGGTGTTTTCCACCCGCCGCACCTCATCTTCGCTCATGTCGCTCTCGTAAACGAGCTTCCGAACCTTCTTCTTCCGGAGATAGTCGAAGCACTCGTTTACCGTGATCTTGTAGATCCAGGTGATCAAGGAACTCCGAAAATCGAAGTTTCTGATCGAAAAATATACTTTTGAGAAGACCTGCTGAGCGATGTCTTCCACGTCGTTGCGCTGCCGGACGATTCCGTGGATGATCGAGAAGACCTTGGATTGATACCGTTCCACGATCTCGCGGAACGCGCTTTCATCGCCGGACTGCGCCCGGCGGACCAGCGAGCCTTCTGGAGTGTTCTCGTAATCCACTCGCGTCCTGGTTGGAGCCTTGCTCTCAAACGCCGGGAGTGCCAGGGTGCCGCTCAGTGTCCCCATGGACATTCCGACGCAGCGCGCTGATGCGCGGTTTCACCCCACCCCTAGGGGTCAACTCCTGTCGCACAATGAACATAGCATTAACGCCCTCTCGAATCGAAAAGGGGCTTTTCAACATCCTGTATAATGGAACGAAGGCTCAAGAGTTAGAGCAGGAGAGAAACAATGGTACAGTTGACGCCGACCGCAGTTGGAAAAGTGAAAGAGATTCTGGAAGCTCAGGAACCGAAACCGAGCGGGCTGCGCATCGCGGTCGTCGGTGGCGGCTGCTCCGGCTTCAGCTACTCGATGGCCTTCGAGAACAATCCGGGCATGCTGGATAAGACCTATAACTATGACGGTCTGAAGGTTTTCGTGGACCAGGCCAGCCTTCTGTATCTCGATGGCGCCGAAGTGGACTACGTCGAGACCCTCGAGGGTTCCGGCTTTAAATTCAACAATCCGCAGGTCAAATCCACTTGCGGATGCGGCAGTTCCTTCAGCGCGTAAGAGTTCAGCCAGTTTTCAGAACAAAGGCGGCCCTCGCGGTCGCTTTTTTCTATTTTGCGTCCCGCCAGTTGGCTCCCGCCCCGACGTCCACCACGAGTGGCACGCTCAATTCCCGCACGCCCTGCATCTCCTTCCGGAGCAGCGTCTTCAGCGGTTCCACCTCCTCAGGAGGAGCTTCCAGGACGAGTTCGTCGTGAACCTGCAGTAGTAGTTTCGCTTTCCACCCGGCCAGCGCCCGATCGATTCGCACCATCGCGAGCTTGATCAAGTCCGCCGCCGTTCCCTGAATGGGCGAGTTCACGGCAGTCCGTTCCGCAAACCCGCGCGCACTCGGATTCCGGCTGTTCATATCCGGGATAGGCCGTTCGCGCCCGAAAAGCGTTCGGGCCACACCGGTTTCGCGCGTTTTAGCGACGGTCTGCTCGATGAAGCGCTTCACCCCCGCATAGCGCTCGAAATAACTCTTGATATAGGCTTCCGCCTCTTTGCGCGAGATTCCCAGGTTCGCCGCCAGCCCGAATCCGCTGATCCCATAGACGATCCCGAAATTCACCGCCTTGGCGCTGTTCCGCGCCTCTTTCGTTACCAGCATCGGGGGAACGCCCAGCACCTCCGCCGCAGTCCGGGTGTGGATATCTTCGCCGTTTCGAAACGCATCCACCAGTACCGGATCACCCGACATATGCGCCAGCAGCCGCAGTTCGATCTGCGAATAGTCGGCTACGACCAGTTGCCATCCCTCGCGCGGCACAAAGGCCGCCCGGATCTCGCGCCCCAGTTCGGTTTTGATCGGAATGTTCTGAAGGTTCGGATTCGAAGACGAAAGCCTCCCGGTCGCGGCGCCTGCCTGATTGAAGCTGGTGTGCAGCCGTCCGGACGCCGGATCGATCAGTTGCGGCAGCGCATCGACGTAGGTACCCTTCAGCTTCGTGATCTGCCGGTATTCGAGAACCTTCCGTACAACGGGAAACTCCCCGGCCAGACCTTCCAGAACGTCCGCTGCTGTCGAGATTGTTTTGCCCTTGCCATACTTCACCGGCGCGGGCAGTCCCATCTCCTCGAACAGCACCTTTCCCAATTGCTGGGGCGACGCGATGTTGAACTCGCGCCCGGCCAGTCCGTGGATCTCCTCAGTCAGCCGTGCGACATCGCTGTCCATCAAGGCTGAGAGCCGCGCCAGTTCCGCGGGGTCAACGCGAATGCCCGCGTATTCCATCCGCGCCAGCACACCGGTAAGCGGCAGTTCGATCTCTTCGTAAAGCTCTCGCAGTCCGCGCCGCTTGATTTCCGGCCGCAGCAATTCGTTCAGTTCGTGAATGAAAAGCGCCCGCTCGTCCGCTCGCGGGCCGGCCCGAAGATCCAGCCGCCGTTGAACCATCGCGTCCAGGCTACTGCCGCTGGGATCGGCGTCCAGCAGAAACGAATAGACTGAGACGTCATCGCGGAACCCGTTGACTTCGAGGCCGCGCCTGATGAAATGCAAGGTCAGGCTCTTCAGGTCCGCCGCCGCTTTCGGGAGATCGGCATTCTCCAGTTCAGGCCGCAATTCCTCCAGTCGCGATGAAACGAGGCTGCGGGCTTCGCACGTCCGGCACGCCAGCCCATACTCGCCCAATTCCTCCGACCACGAGATTGCCAGCGCAGCTTCTTTCGGAACGCCGCCCACGTACGCCCGCAGCGCATCCGCATCCGTCAACGCCGCGAAGTCCCGCGTGCGAGTGTCCTCCGAAGGACCGAGTTCCTTCAGGTGCGAAAAGAATTCCAGTTCCTTATAAAGAGGCTTCAACGCTTCGATATCCGGATCCAGCACGCGAAACGCGTCCAGTTCGAACGGCACTGGTACGCCGCAATCGATGGTCGCGAGCTTCTTGCTCATCAGGACGCGCTCGCGATTGTTCTGCAGGCTCTCGCGGTACATCTTGCGCATGACTTCATCGGCCCGGTCCAGAGCCGCCTCAACCGATCCGAATTGTTCCAGCAGATCCCTTGCGCCTTTATCCCCGATCCCCGGCGCGCCCGGGATGTTGTCGATCGCGTCGCCCTTCAGCGCCAGGAGATCGGCCACCTGCCCCGGCGGGACGCCCATAAATTCCTTCACCTTCCCGGGGTCGTACCAGGTGTCGTCCTTGGCGGGGTTCAGCATCGAGATTCGCTCGGTCACAAGCTGCAGCATGTCTTTATCGCTCGACACGATTACGACATCGCATTTCGACTCCGCAGCCTTGCGGCTCAGCGTGCCGATCACGTCATCCGCTTCGAACCCCTCGTACTCCACGATGGGAATCCGCAGCGCTTCAATCACGCGCCGCACGTACGGGATCTGTTCGCCGAGATCGGCCGGCATCTCCGACCGATTGGCTTTGTATTCCGCATACTCCGCTTCGCGATGCGTCTTGCCCAGGCTCTCGAACACCGCCGCCATATACGTCGGCTCGAACGTGCGCGAAAGTTTCCGCAGCATGTTAGTGAAGATGAACACGGCTTCGGTCGAAAGCCCCGCCGTGGTGCGCATCGGGGGCGCGCCAGTCCTTGCGCGCGCGTGATACGCGCGAAAGATAAATCCGAATGTGTCGATCAGGAAGAGCCGAGGCGCGGGCACTGCCGCCATCTTAGCCTGTTGGCGCCTGAAAGCGCGGGCGGATCAGCAGATTCTGCGGCCCGCGTCGATGCGGGTGAACAGCGCCGCCCCGACAAACGCCATCGCGGACATCGCGAAGAAAGTCGAAGGCCATCCGAAGTATTTCACGAGATATCCCGACGCAATAGTCGCCACCGAACTGCCCATATTTCCGAAAGAATTCATCACGGCCGCAACCGACCCCGCGTAATCGCCGCCAATGTCGAGTGGTACCGCCCAGGCCACCCCTACCGTCAATTCCAGCCCGAACATCGCTACGCACGACCACGCCACGCTCACCAGAGCATTCGCCGCGAGCGACGATACCAGTATGGCCGCGCCTCCTGCGAGAAAACCAACAATGGCGACTCGCCTTCGTGCGGTGCGCAGGTCCGAATGCCGGGCCAGGATGTCCGAAATCCAGCCGCCCGAAAGATCGCCCAGCACCGCCGCAAACAAGGGCAGGCTCGCGTAGAATCCCATTTTCTGCAGACTGAAGCCGCGCTCCGCGTTCAGGTATTGAGGAAACCATTGCAGGTAGATACCCAGCGGATACCCGTAGCAGAAGTACATCATGGCAAGGATCCACATCTGCGGGCTTGAAAGGATCTTTTTCCAGGGAACGCGGTGCTGATCCGCGCGTTTGCCAACGGATGACGCGATCAGTTCCCGCTCAGCATCATTGGCCCCCGGATGCTCAGCCGGCGTATCGCGGTAATACCAGAACCAAACCGCTGCCCATACCAACCCGAGCATTCCGAATGAGACGAATGCGGACCGCCACCCGTATTTCGCCATGATTAATCCGACGAACGCGGGCGTAAGCGCGGCGCCCAGGCGGGAGCCCGCGTGCGTTATGCCCTGAGCGAAACCCCGTTCCGATGGCAGAATCCACCGCGAGAGCGATCTTGTCGCGATAGGAAATGCGCCCGCTTCTCCCGCGCCGAACAAAGTCCGGATCGCGATCATCGAAGCCGCGTTCCACGCCGTCGTCGTGGCCGACGTCAGCATCGACCACCACACCACAATCGCGGTTAAAACGCGCCGGGCGCCATACTGGTCCCCAAGCCAGGCCACAGGAAGCTGAAAAACCGAATACCCCCAGTAGTAGGACCCGAGAATCCACCCGATAGTCACGGTGGAAAATCCGAACTCCTTCTGCAGGTAAGGCACAGCCGACGAGATCACCACCCGGTCCATGTAGGTGATCATGTAAGCCGCGACTGTGAGGCCCAGAACGATGTGCCTTACGTGAGTTGGCTTAACCCGCGGCGCGCTCGCCGGAGACGCTTGCATCGCCGATCATCATACATGCGGAGCGCCCGTGCCCCGAATCTTCTTGAGAATGCCCTTCAGGAACCTCTCTGTCCACGCGCCAAATGGCTGGTCTGTGGTCAGGTAGGTCCAGACGGCGCCACGGTCAGTAAGTCCGGCATCGCCGCCGCTCTCGGCTTTGGCGACACGGCGGGCCACCTCTTCGGGGATGGCGGCTTCCAGTTCCGGAAACCATTTGTCGATTTGTCGCAGAAACGTCAAATGCGGATCGCGGTTGTCGGTACCCACGAAAAAGCCTGGAACCGCCGCGTAGGCCTGCCACGGGATGCCGGCGCGGAAGTCTTCTAAGCGAGCGAGGTAATCAGACCACAAATCGTCGATCACTCGCAGCGTGATCTGCCGCTCCAGTTCGGATTGGCACGGAGCCTCGCCGTCAAGTACGGACTGGCGGACGGTGTGGATTCTGTTCCGCTGTCCTTCGACGGGCAGGTCGTAGCGATGCAGGAATTCGCGCTGGTCCAGATGCTGGCCCTCGACGAGGCGCTGAATCGATTCCGGATCGTTGCGGTACCGCAGGTCGAGATCGCCGTACTTCACCATCAGCGGATCTTCCAGCGAGATAAAGAATCGGGAGCAACCGGGGTCGCCCTGACGGCCCGCACGGCCCCGCAGTTGGTTGTCGATGCGTCGGCTCTCGTGCCGGTTCGTGCCGATTACGTATAGCCCGCCGAGCGCAGCGACTCCCTCACCAAGCAGGATATCTGTGCCTCGTCCGGCCATGTTGGTGGAGATAGTCACCGCGCCCCTCTGCCCGGCCTGCGCAACAATAGCGGCCTCGACTTCGTCATTGCGCGCATTCAACACGCTGTGCGGCACGTCCCCCAGCTTTCGGCTGAGCGCCTCCGACTCCTCTACGCTTGCAGTTCCGACGAGAATGGGTTGCCCGGTGGCATGTACGCGCCGGATCTCTTCGACCACGGCCGATTCCTTTTCCGTTCTCGTCGCGAAGAGGAAATCCGGCCGATCCTCGCGGATCACCGGCCTGTTGGTCGGTATGACCTCAACGTAGAGCCCATACATCCTCTGAAACTCGATTGACTGAGTGGCTGCGGTCCCTGTCATGCCGCAAACGCGCGGATACAGCGCGATGAGGTTTTGGATCGTGGTCGATCCCAGCACCATGCCCTGCGGTTTTGGGATTACGCCTTCCTTGACTTCCACAGCGGTCTGCAGCCCCGCCGGCCAGCGGCGATTGAGGGCGATACGTCCCTTGAATTCGTCCACCATCTCGATGGCCGCGCCTTTCACCAGGTAATTCACGTCGCGGCGTAGGAGGGCATGGGCTTCGAGGGCGTCCTGCACAGCGGTGTGAAGTCGAAGGTTCTCTTCTTCGAAAAGATTGGCGCAGCTAAACGCGCGTTCCACCTCGCGAATCCCGGCGTCTGTAAGCGCGGCATTGTGGGCGCCCGCGTCCACTGTGTATTGCAGGCCGGGGATAAAGCGCCGCACGACTTGATCGGCTACATGCGCGAGAGCGGCGCCTTCCGTATCGCCGCCGGCGATGACCAGCGGAATGCGCGCTTCATCGATCAAAATGGAATCGACTTCGTCGATGACAGCCGCGAAGAAGGCGCGATGCACCTGTTCATCCGGACGCAGCGCCAGGCGATCGCGCAGGACGTCGAAGCCGATCTCGTTGGCGGTCGCATACGTGATATCGCAGCCGTAATTGGCACGGCGCTCGGCTGGCGTCATGCTCTGTTGCACATAGCCGACGGAGAGGCCGAGCAACCGGTAGATGTCCCCCATCCACCGCGCGTCGCGCGCTGCGAGATAGTCGTTGACCGTCATGACGTGGACGCCCTTGCGTGTTCTCGCAAGCCACGTGACCGCCGGCACAGCGGCGAGCGTTTTGCCCTCGCCCGTCTGCATCTCCGCGATGTTGCCGCGGGCGAGGGCCAGCGCGCCGCGAAGTTGCACGTCGTACATGTCCTGGCCCAGAACCCGCGAGGCGGCGACAGCCGCAGCCGCCATGAGCTGCAGTAGATCTTCGGTCCGCACGGCGACATCGCGGAGTTGGTCATCGGTCAGGCGCGCGAGATCCGAGCGCATGGTATTGATCCGCCGGATTGCGGATCCGTCACGATCAAAATACGCGGACAGGGAACGCAAAAGTTGCCGCACAATACACTCCTCAATGAGCAAGACAGCCGGGTCTACACGTAGCTCTATGCGCGAAAGGATGAGGAGTTTGGCGGAGGGCGTTGAAAGAGCGAACGAAACGGAACGAGCGTGGGGCGAGACGAGTCACGAGCCCACGCTATCGTGCGCTGTTCGCGTGGCAAGGCTGGGTACTCGGAATGCGTCGCCAAGCGACGCGGCGCGCGCCGCGCGGGCCGATGGGCTGAGATGGCAGTTTTCGGCGTAACGCAAACGGCAAATGCGATGGGGGCTGCGGCGCCAATCGCCGATAAAGCGAGCAGAAGCGCCAGCAGCCGTGCCGTGAAACGCGGTCTCACTTGCGATCAGTATGGCAGATGTCGGAGCTATTCGTCCGTTACGCAGCCTTCGCTCGCGCTTTTCACCAACCGGATGTACTTGGCCAGCGTTCCCCGCGCAGCCTTGAAAGGAGGGGCAACCCAAGCCTTCTTCCGCGCCGCCATCTCCTGATCGGAAATCGCCACCGAAATTTCGTTCTTCTCGGCGTCGATCGTGACGATATCGCCGTTCTTCACCAGCGCAATGGGCCCGCCCACCTGCGCTTCCGGCGTCACATGGCCCACGATGAAGCCGTGCGAACCGCCCGAGAATCTTCCGTCGGTCAGCAGCGCGACATCCTTCCCAAGCCCCGCGCCCATGATCGCGGAAGTCGGCGTCAGCATCTCCGGCATGCCCGGACCGCCCTTCGGCCCTTCATACCGGATCACCACCACATCGCCTTTCCCGATCTCCTTGCGTTCGAGCGCGTGGAGGATCTCTTCTTCGCAATCGTAAACGCGTGCCGGTCCGGAGAAGCGCAAACCTTCCTTACCCGTGATCTTCGCCACCGCGCCTTCCGGCGCGAGGTTGCCACGAAGAATCCTGATGTGTCCGGTCTCCTTGATCGGCTTGTTGAGCGCGTGCACCACGGGCTGTCCCGGCGTGAGTCCCGGCACATCCTTCAGGTTTTCGCGCACGGTTTTGCCCGTAACGGTCATGCAGTCGCCATCGATCATCCCCGCCTCGAGCAGCATCTTCATCACGGCCGGAATCCCGCCCACCTGATGCAGGTCTTCCATCACGTACTGACCGCTCGGCTTGAAATCGGCGAGCAGCGGGGTCTTATTGCTGACTTTCTGGAAATCGTCCAACTCCAGCGGCACTCCCACGGCGCGCGCGATCGCGATCAGGTGCAGCACCGCGTTCGTAGAACCGCCCAGCGCCGTCAAAACCACCATGGCGTTCTCGAACGCCTGGCGAGTCATGATGTCGCGCGGCTTCAAATCGAGCGCTAGAAGTTCCCGCATCGCCTCGCCGGCCCGTACGCATTCGGTGTATTTCTGCCCTTCTTCCGCGGGAGTCGAAGCGCTGTAAGGCAGCGACATTCCCATGGCCTCGATGGCCGAGGCCATCGTATTCGCCGTGTACATGCCGCCGCATGCGCCCTCGCGCGGACACGCATGCCGCACGATGCACTGCCGCTTGTTGTCGTCGATTTTACCGGCGATGAATTCACCGTAGCTCTGAAACGCCGAGACGATGTCCAGCTTTTCGCCGTCGTAATGTCCGGCGCGGATTGTGCCGCCGTAGATCATGATCGCCGGACGATTCAGTCGCCCCATCGCGATCATGCAGCCCGGCATGTTCTTGTCGCAGCCGGGAATCGTGATCAGGCCGTCGTACCATTGCGCGCTCATGACCGTCTCGATGGAATCGGCGATCAGATCGCGCGACTGCAGCGAGAAGCTCATGCCCTCGGTACCCATCGAAATGCCGTCGCTCACGCCGACCGTGTTGAATCGCATCGCAACCATGCCCGCGTCCTTCACGCCCTCTTTGACTTTTTCCGAGAGTGCGAGCAGATGTTGATTACAAGGATTTCCCTCGTACCAAACGCTGGCGATGCCCACCTGCGCCTTCTGCATATCCGCTTCGGTGAGCCCCGTGGCGTAGAGCATCGCCTGCGAGGCGCCCTGAGCGGGAGGCTGCGTAATTCGAGAGCTGAAACGATTCAACGTGGAACTCATGGATATACTGCTGAGTATATCCGCGAGGCCGACGCCGTTTTCAGATCATGGTCGGACGTTCGTTCTTCCAGAGGCCACGCGTAAAGTCCGGAAAATCGACCGGCGCGCTGCCTTTTGCCACCGAGGCTTCGCTCAGTGGTCCTGGAGCGCTCCACGCAGCCGCGTCGTAAACATCCATATCCGGCACGAGGCCCTTTCGCATCGCCTCCACGAGCCGGTAGACCATCACGAAATCCATTCCGCCGTGGCTGCCCAGTTTCCGCGCCGTTTCGCCCTGCTGACGCCAGAACGGATGCTCGTACTCCGCCTTATACGGATCGAGCGACGTGTACTCTTCCTTCGGCGCGCCATCGAAATAAATCCGCGGCGGATAATCCTCGAACAGCCCTTTCGAGCCCGCGATCATGTTGATCCGGCTGTAAGGCCGAGGATTGACCACATCATGCTTCAGTACAATCGTGCGCCCCTTCGCCGTCCGGATCAGCGACGTGTTCATATCGCCCGCGATGTACTTCTCTTTCCACTCCGGACTGTCCTTCGGAGTATGCTGCTCGCGCCACGCGTCGAGACCGCGCTCGAGAGAACTCATGGAGACCATGTACTCGAAACGGTCTCCGCGCTGAATCCCCATGTAATTCGCAACAGGACCGAGCCCATGCGTCGGGTAGAAATTTCCGTTTCGCTCCGTATGCGGCTTGCGGCGCCAAAGCCCTTCGCCCTGATCGTGCAACACGCCCCGCAGATCGTGCAGGTACGCGCCCTCGCCGTGATACAGGTCGCCGAAAAGCCCGGCCCGCACCATATTCAGCACCATCAGCTCGTTGTATCCATAGCAGCAGTTCTCGCACATGATGCAGTGCCGCCGCGTGCGCTCCGACGTGTCGACCAGCTTCCAGCAATCGTCGATCGTGAGCCCGACTGGCACTTCCACAAGCGCATGTTTGCCGTGCTCCATCGCGGCGACGGCCGCCGGCGTATGCACTGGCCACGGCACCGGACAATACACGAAGTCGATGTCGTCCCGCTTGACGAGATTTTCAAAATCGTGGTCGCCGTTCGTGTAGAGCGCGGGAGCGTTCTGACCTCGCTGCGTCACTGCCGCTGCGGCCTTCTGCGCATGCTCCGGATTGATGTCGCAGATGGCCGTAACGCGCAGGTTTTCGCACGCGAGAAACTCCTTGATCATGCCGCCGCCGCGCCCGCCCGCGCCGATCAGGCCCATCCGCACCGTTTCGCGCCCCTCGAACGGAACGCCCATCATGGTTTTGTTTGCGGGCTGCGCCAACGCCTTCGCCGCGCCAACAGCCGCCGCGCCGATCAGCAATTCTCTTCTTGATGTCCGCATGTTCACCCTCGCAAGGCCTGGGTTACGATCTCCTGAGCCTGTCCCAGAATTTCGTTCAGATGCTCCTGGCTCTTGTTACTCTCCGCATATAGCTTATAAAGGTTCTCCGTCCCGGACGGACGCGCCGCGAACCACCCGGATGCGGTAATCACTTTCACGCCGCCGATCGGGGCGTTGTTTCCCGGCGCGTTCGTGAGCGTTGTCGTAATCGCATCGCCTGCAAGGGTCGCCGCCCGGACCGTCGATGCGTTCAGTTTTGCGAACGCGGCCTTCTGCTCCGGCGTCGACCGAACGTCGATTCGCGTGTACCAGAACTCGCCATGCTCGCGGATCAACCGGCGGTATTGCTCTCCGGGATCTTTTCCGGTCACAGCCGTGATCTCCGCGGCCAGCAATCCGAGAATCAGACCATCTTTATCGGTCGTCCACACCGAACCATCACGCCTCAGGAAACTCGCGCCCGCGCTCTCTTCGCCGCCGAAGCAGCAGGAACCATCGAACAGCCCTGGCGCAAACCACTTGAATCCTACCGGTACTTCCCACAGCGTCCGCTTCAGGCCATGAACAACTCTGTCGATCACGCTGCTGCTTACCAGCGTCTTCCCGACCACCGCGCGTTCGGCCCATCCCGCCCGGTGGCCGATCAGGTATTCGATCGCCACTGCAAGGTAGTGATTCGGATTCATCAGCCCCGCGGATTTGGTTACGATGCCGTGCCGGTCTGAATCAGGATCGTTACCCCACGCAATATCGAAATCGTTGCGAAGCGCCACAAGACCGGCCATCGCATACGGGCTGGAACAATCCATCCGGATCTTTCCGTCGTGGTCTACCGGCATGAACGCGAATCTCGGATCCACCCTCTTGTTCACCACGTCCAATTTCAGTCCGTACTTCTCGGCGCAAGGCTCCCAGTACGCTACTGAAGCGCCTCCGAGAGGATCGACCCCGATCTTCAACCCGGCGCCGCGGATCGCATCCATGTCGATCACATCCGCGAGATCGTCAACGTATGCGCGAACGTAATTCCTCTGGTGGGCCGAGACAGCGCTTACCCGCTTCACCTCGCGGTTGCCGCCTTTCAGCAGTTCGTTCGCGCGCCTTTGAATCCAGCCGGTGATTTCAGTGTCTGCCGGTCCTCCGTCCGGCGGGTTGTACTTGAACCCACCATCCGCCGGAGGATTGTGTGACGGCGTGATGACGATCCCGTCCGCCACACCCTGATTTCCCGCACGGTTGTGCGTGAGAATCGCGTGCGAGATCGCGGGCGTGGGAGTGAATCCATCGCCCTCCTGAATTACGGAGTCGACCCCATTCGCGGAAAGCACTTCGAGCGCTGTGCGCTGCGCTGGTCCCGAAAGCGCATGGGTGTCCTTCCCCAGGAATAACGGACCGCTCGTGCCCTTTTGCGCGCGGTATTCGCATATCGCCTGCGTGATCGCCAGGATATGCGCTTCCGTGAAAGTATGATCCCCGGGAGTGCCGCGATGTCCGCTCGTGCCGAACGAAACGACTTGCCTGGCGTCCGTCGGATCGGGTTTGTTGTTGAAGTACTCGCTCTCGAGCTTTGCGGGGTCGATCAGGATATCAGCGGGCGCCGGTTTGCCGGCAAGCGGACTGATCGTAGCCTTTGCGGGCGCAACGAGGGATTGGGCCATCGCCCCTATTTCAGCACGGGCTCCGTCTGCGCTCCGTCGTAATAGTTGCGAATCTTACGCGCTGCGGCACGGCCCACTCGCTCGGCCAGTTCGGTCTCGCTTGCCTGCCGCACCAGGGCCGAACTCCCGAACTCTTTCAGCAGCTTTCGCACCGTGATCTCCCCGATGCCCGGAATCTGATCCAGTTCGGATGTCAGCGTCCTCGCATTGCGACGAGTGCGGTGGAATGTCACCGCGAAGCGATGAGCTTCGTCGCGGATCGTCTGGACGAGATGCAGAATGGGCGAGAACCGGTCCAGCGCGATCGGTTCATTCTCCTGTCCGAGCACGTAGATGATCTCTTCGCGCTTTGCGATCGATGCCACCGGTTGATTGATAATCCCCAGCGCCTCGAGCGCGTCCGCCGCGGCATGAAGCTGTCCGAGCCCGCCATCGATCAGCACCAGCCCCGGCATCGTCCCGCCCTCGCGCTGAACCCGTCCATATCGCCGCGTTACCACCTCGTGCATACTGGCGAAATCGTCGTTCCCCTCCACGGTCCGGATGATGAACTTGCGGTAATCCGCTTTCTTCATCCGCCCGTCCTCCCAAACCACCATGCTCGCCACCTTGTCGGTCCCTTGCACGTGCGAGATGTCAAAACACTCGATGCGTTTCGGCGGCTCCGGCAAACCCAGCGCGTCCTGCAACGCTTCCTGAATCGCGGCCGAGGAAGGCCTCAATACGCGGAACCGCGCATCGAAGCTATGCTTCGCATTCGTCTGCGCGAGGTTGAGCATCGCCCGCTTCTGCCCCCGCTGTGGAGTATGAATCTCGACCTTGCGGTTCTTCTTCTCGGACAGGAGGTCTTCCATCACCACGCTGTCTTCGAAATCCAGCGGCACATGGATCACGCTCGGCACGTAATCCTGATCAAGATAGATCTGCAACAGCAATGACGAAAAGAACTCCGCCGGATTGAACTCGTCCTGGTCTTCCCAGAAGAATTCCCGGCGGTCGACGATCTGTCCCCGCCGCAAATGAAACAAGTTCACCGCCACGAGCGGAGGCTCGGCGTAGTAGCCGAAGATATCGACGTCGTCTTTCGAAACCGATGCCATCTTCTGGCGCTCGTCCATTTCTTCGACCGTGGTCAGCAAATCGCGAAGGGACGCCGCCTCCTCGAATCGCATCTCATCGGACGCTTCGGCAATCCGTCCCCGCAACTCCGCCGCAAGCGCGCCGTGCCGGCCTTCCAGAAACATTCGGACCTGCCGCGCCTCCTGCGCATAGATCTCCGGCGTCGTCAGACCTGCCACGCATGGCCCCAGACAGCGATGAATGTGGTACTGCAGGCACGGCTTGGGATGCGTTCGCGTCAGATCGACCTTACACGAAGGCACCTGAAAATGCCGGTGAATAAAATGCACAAGCCGGTGCGCCAGGTTCGCCGGAAAATACGGGCCGTAATAAGTGCTCCCGTCCTTCTTCAATCGACGCGTCACATAGACGCGCGGATAAGCTTCATTCGTCAGCTTGATATACGGATAAGTCTTGTCGTCGCGCAGCAGAACGTTGTAGCGCGGCTTGTACTGCTTGATGAGGTTGTTCTCGAGAGCAAGCGCTTCCTTCTCGTTATCGACCAGAATGTAGTCGATATCGCGCGCATCCGCGATCAGCGAACCGGTCTTCGCCTCGGCGAGGCGCTCCTCGCTAAAGTAGTTGCGCACCCGCGCACGCAGGCTTGCCGCTTTGCCGACGTAGATGACTTTCCCGCCCGCATCCTTGTAGAGATACACCCCAGGCCTGAGCGGCAGTACAGAGACCTTTTCCCGGAGTAAAACCTGGGCGGATTCCCGCAGGGACAATATAATTCAAGTATGTCACGCTGGCCGCGCATAGCGGTCCTCGCTTGCGCCCTTACCGCTGCGGCCGGAGCGCAGCAAAAACAAGAAGCGCCGCTGCCGCCCGACGAAGACGCGCCTGCCAAATCCGCGCAGAAACCAGATTCTCAAAAGCCGGACGATAACTTGCCGCCGGATGAGGACGCCGCCGCGAACCCCAACGAGAAAATCGCTTTCAATCCGGTCAAATCGAAAAAGGACGTTTCCGTCGGCGATTATTATTTCCACAAGGGCGACTTCAATGCCGCATCCAACCGCTTCCGCGAAGCCACCCAGTACGATGAATCCAACTCCCAGGCCTGGCTCCGTCTTGGGGAAGCCGACGAGAAGCGTGGCTTGGCGAAATCCGCCCGCGCGGCTTACGAAAAATACCTTCAGCTCGCGCCCGATTCCAAGGCCGCCGCAGACGTGAAAAAGCGCCTCGAAAAACTCAGATGATTGATAACGGAACGGCTTTTCGCGCGTCAAACCGGATAGCGGTCGTTCTATAATCGAGTGGCCGGAATTCGTTGCTGACAATGGACGAACCCCAAGCGCAGCCGCTCCCTAACCCCATCGTCGAAGCGGAGCGGACACCGTACGGACTTGCCCCGCTTTCTCTGCTTCGCGATATCGCAATCTCGATCGTCCTCGCCGTCATCCTGATCGTCTTCATTTATCAGCCGGTCAAAGTGGAAGGCACCAGCATGATGCCCGGCCTGAACAATGAAGAGCGCATCTTTATTAACAAATACGAGTACAAGCTCGGGGTCGGCAATATCGAGCGCGGAGATCTGATTGTCTTCCACTTCCCCCGAGACCCCAGCCAATCCTACATAAAGCGGGTGATCGGCCTCCCGGGCGACGAAGTGGAAATCCGCGAAGGCTTTGTCTACGTGGACGGCGAACGCATCGACGAGCCTTACGTCCCTGACGAGTACCGCGACCGCATTTCCCTTCCGAAAGACCGTGTGCCGCCCGATTCCTACTTCGTCTTGGGAGACCATCGCAACTCATCCAACGACAGCCGCATGTGGGGCTACGTCGAGCGCGCGCGCATTTACGGCAAAGCCGTTTTCATCTATTGGCCGCCCAGCAAGATTGGCCGGGTCCGTTGATTACTTCGAGCGGAAAAACCAGGAAATCAGAGACAGAACGATGCTGATGAGGATGCACGTCACGATCGGAAAGTAAAAGCCGCCGCGTTTCCCCTCGATCCGGATATCTCCCGGAAGGCGTCCCAAGTGAATCCCCGCTTTTTCGGCCAGAACCACGCAAGCCCCTGCCAGGATCAGCGCCAGTCCCGCGAAAATGAGCAGCCTTCCCAGCGTCACTTGTGCTTCATTACCCAGACGCCGTTCCAGTCGTCCGGTGGAGGTTGTTCCTTCATTTGCGCGATGCGCGCGAGATACAGCGAACAGAGCTTGTCTCCGGGACTATAAGTAGAGGCTTCTGTGAAAGCTGTTTCCGCCTTGTCCCAGTTCCGCCTTCTATACTGCTCCAGCCCGTCCCGATAGCTCTCGAGGCACTCCCGCAGTTTCGGAAAGGTCTCCTCGGAGTGGTAATCCAGGATTTCGAATACCGAAGCGGGCTCTGTCCTTCCTTTCACCACCACGCGGTCTACCTCGCGCGTCCGGTACGTTCCCTTCAATTTCCGAAAAGTACTCTCGCTGATCAGGATCCTTGTGCCATATTCCTTTGACGCGCTCTCGAGCCGTGACGCGAGGTTCACTCCGTCGCCAATGACGGTGTAGTCCATCCGTCGAGGCGAGCCTATGTTTCCGGAGACCACGCTGTCCGTGTTCAATCCGATTCCGATATCGATGAGCCGTTTCCCTTCAGCCGCGCGCTCGCGATTCCATCGCTTCAGCTCATTCATCATCGAAATCGCCGCCCGCACCGCTCGGTCTTCATCGTCGTCGTGAGTGAGCGGTAGTCCGAACACGGCCATGATCGCGTCGCCGATGAACTTGTCCAGCATCCCTCCCTGCTTCTGGATGCAGTCCACCATGATCGTGAAGTATTCATTCAGCAGGCTCACCGTGCCATGCGCGCCCAGATCTTCGGCGATGGGGGTGAAGTCCCTGATATCGCTGAAGAGCACCGTCGCGGGAACGCTCTTGCCGCCCAACGCTTCTCCGCCGCTCGACAGCAGCCTCTCCGCGATGCCCGGATCCATGTAACGGGACATGGTGGACTTCATCCGCTTTTCCGAACTCACGTCTTCGATCATCAGCAGACTTCCGAGCTTCTTCTGCGGCGCGTCTCCGTCCTGCCCGGTCATCAGCGGCAGCACGGTCATGTTGACTGAGAGCCGCTCATCTCCCGCTTCAAGTTCCGCGTCCATCGTGATGTCGGGCTTGAGCGTCGTGGCCACTTCCGCAATGCGCTCCGGTATCCACGCGTTCGGTCCGGTGAAGAAATCGCCAGCCAGCCGGTTCACAACGTCTCTGGTGGAGACCTTCAGGATCCGCAGCCCAGCCTTATTACAAGTGACGATCCGGCCCTCTTCGTTCAGCGTCACTACGCCGTTCGACATACTTTGAAGAACGCCTTCGTTGTAGTTCTTCATGTTCTGGATGTCGTCGAATAGCTTCGCGTTCTCCAGACTGATGGCAAGCTGAGCCGTGAACACCTTAAGCCGCTTTTCGTCCTCGCCGGTGAACGGTCCGCCCTTCTTATTCAGAACCTGCGTGACGCCAATCGTCCGCCCGTTCTTGTTCACAATCGGCACGCACAGAATCGAGCGTGTGAAATACCCGGTGCGCTTGTCGAACGCCGGATTGAAACGAAGGTCGGCGTAGGCGTAGGGGATGTTGATCGCCTGACCCGAAGTGAACGCCGCACCGGCGATACCAGCGCTGTTTGGCAGCCTGATCTCCCCCACCGAATCGCCCATCGCCACGCGCGAAAACAGCTCGCCTTTCTTCTCGTCATTCAGGAAGAGCGTCGCGCGGTCCGCCTGCAGCATGTTCGCGGCTTCCGTCACCACTTTCGAGAGCATGGTGCTGAGGTCCATGTCGGCGGTGACCTCGGCCACTAGATCGAGAAATTTCAGCTCTTCCTGGCGCGCCGCGAGCATACGTTCCATCACCTGCGCGCTCCGCAGGGTCATCGCCGTCTGCGCGGTCATCGACTCCAGCAGTTCCAGATCGGCCGCCGCGAACGCGCCGCCCTTTTTATTAAGAACCTGCAGAACGCCGATGACTTCCCGACTCGGCGTACTGATCGGCGCGCAGATCAGGTTTCGTGTCACGAACCCCGTATCCGCGTCAACGGCGCGATTAAACCGCGGGTCAGTATAAGCATCGTCGATGATCATGCCTTCGCCGGTGTGGAAGACATGACCCGCGATGCCCGTTGAATTCAGAATGCGGATTTCCCGGAACCCTACTCCCTGCGCCACGCGCGAATAGAGTTCGTTTGTCTTTTCGTCGTTCAGAAAGAGCGTGCCGCGCTCTGCTTCGGTCTGCTGGACACTGACCTCGACGATGTAACGCAGCAACTCTTCCAGCGTTTCGGCCGCCGCCACCTTCGTGGCGATCTGCAGCAGGAGCCCGGTCTGAGGACCTCGCCTCCGGCGCCGCCTGGCAATGCGGCTGGGATCAACGCCCGTCCCCATGCTCTCTTTCCAGCCGCGCCCGAAGTTCGACGATCGTGAGCTGGAGCTGTTTCAGTTCGTTTCGCGAAGCGGCCTGAATCTCCTGAACGGCGTCTTCGTGCTTTGCCTTTTGGCGTTCGATCTCGCTCCGCAGAATCTGCGTCATCGCCTTAAGCTGCGCGATCTCCTCGGCCGCTCCGGCGATCGCCTGCTGCGTCTTCTGCTGCTCGGCGGCCCGCATCGCTTCCATTTGCTCACGCATGGATGAGATGGTGTTGCGCAACTGCGCGGCATCTTCATTCGCCGTTGCGATAGCCAATTGAATCTTTTGTTGCTCGGAGAACTTTACTGCCTCCAGTTGTTCGCGCATGGAGGTCACCGTATTGCGAAGCTGCCTGATCTCCGCCTCGGCGGCAAGATTCCGCCTGAACCCCTCCTCGCTCGTAATCACTGTGCCCGTTGTACCACAGGGATCTCCGAACTCATCAGCGGAACCCCCTGGTCGATCGCCCCGATCAGATTTTCCTATTCGGTCTATACCAACCGCGAAAAATCGTACATTTCTGTTATGATCCTCTAATCTATTACCTGTTTATGCTACGTAAGATTCTCTACCCAACTCTTACGCTGGCGGTGGTTGCCCCTGCGCTTATCACGGCGCAGCAGCAACAGCCGGAACGCGTGGACCTCAATGTTATTCATCGCCTAAAAACAGCCGAATTCGGTGGCGGTGGCGGCTTTGGAGGCGGCGGTGGCGGCCGTGGTCGGGGAGCCGGCGGCTCCAAAGTCATGGACATCATGTGGAGCCTCACCGACCGGTACGGCCCGCGCCTGACCAATTCTCCGCAGTTCCGCGCCGCAGGTGAATGGGCGGTAAGTCAGATGAAGGAGTGGGGGCTTTCGAATGTTCATCTCGAACCCTGGTCCACCACTGACGTAACGAGCGGCGCCATTCCCGGTTGGCAGGTAACGGGTTACAGCGGGGCGATGGTCGAGCCCGCCTATATGCCCATCATCGGAATGCCGGTCGCCTGGACGCAGAGCACTCCCGGTTCGGTCACGGCCGAAGCGGCGCTGGCTCCGATTGAAGGTCCGGCGGATCTTGATAAATACCACGGCAAGCTCAAGGGCAAAATCGTTCTCACGGTTCCGGTACAGGAGTTAGCGTTCCCAACCACGGCTCTTGGTTCGCGCTATACAACGGAGCAGCTCAACGACCTGAGCAGCGAGTTGATTCCCGTTCCGGGCGCGGGTCGTGGCGGACGGGGCGGAGCAGCGGCGGCTCTCGCGAACATGACGCCCGAGGAACGCCAGGCTTATCAGACGAGGCTTCGCAACTTCTGGAGAGACGAAGGTGTTCTCCTCACGATTCAGGCGACCGGGCGCGGCCAGAGTGGCACTCTTTTCGGCGGTGGCGCTCCTCGTACAGGCGACCCCACGCAGAACATCCCGCAGGTCTCCATCACTGCGGAGAACTACAACCGGATCGCGCGGCTTATTGAGCACAGCGTGCCGGTTAAGCTTACCTTCGACGTGAAGACCGAGTTCACCAAAGACACGGAATCCTTCAATGTGGTTGGGGAAATCCCCGGCACGAGCAAGCCGAACGAAGTGGTCATGGTCGGCGGTCACTTCGACTCGTGGCACTATGGCACCGGCGCTACCGACAATGCCGCGGGCAGCGCGGTCGCCCTCGAGGCCGTCCGCCTCCTCAAGTCTCTGAACTTGAAAATGGACCGAACCGTTCGCATCGCGCTGTGGGGCGGGGAAGAGGAGGGCCTCCTTGGCTCCCAACATTATGTAAAGGCCCACTTCGCCGATCCCACGGTCATGAAGCCGACCGCCGAGCACGATAACCTCGCGGCCTATTTCAATGTGGATAACGGGGGCGGCCGGATCCGCGGGATTTACCTCCAGGGCAACGAAATGGTCCGCCCGATCTTCGAAACCTGGTTCGCCGCGCTGAAAGACCTGACGCCGGGCGTGATCACGATTCGCAACACTGGCGGTACGGATCACCTTTCCTACGACGCGGTCGGGCTTCCTGGTTTCCAGTTCATCCAGGATCCGATGGACTACGATACCCGCACTCATCACTCCAACATGGATGTCTACGATCGCATCCAGCCGCAGGACATGGAGCAGATGGCGGTCATCGAGGCCTCCTTCGTTTACAACGCCGCAACTCGTCCCGACAAGTTGCCGCGCAAAGATCTTCCTCCGCCCCAGCCGGCGGGTCGCGGTCGGGGTGGCCGCGGTCCCGCTCCGGCTTCGGGCAGTACCGGTAATTAGCTTTCGCGTCCGTACACGTGGACGGCTTCCACGAGTTGCAGTCAGCGCTTCACTGGCGGTGCTTGACTTTGCTTTAGGGTCTCTTCAGTATCTTCAGGAGGTTAGTTCAATGAATTTCAGACGCATTCCCTCAGCGATGTTTGCGGCGCTCCTCTGCGCGGCGGTTTCCATAGCTCCGCCCCGTGGGTTTGCCCAGACGCTCACAACCGGCGATATCAGCGGTCACGTCATCGACGCCACTAACGCGGTCGTGCCGAACGCGACGCTGACGTTGAAAAGCGATGAAACCAATGAATCGAGAACGGCGACGACCAACGGTTCGGGCGAATACCGGTTTTCGCTGCTCTCGGGAGGCGAGTACACTCTGACCGCGATCGCGGCCGGTCTTAAACCTACCGTCCGCAAAGTCACGGTACAGATCGGCCAGAACCTCGGCATCGACATTCCCCTCAGCGTTCAGGGCAATTCCGAAGTGGTCGAAGTCAGCGCCGAAGCAGCGATTCTGCAGACCGAAGACGCGAATCTCACCACTACCTTCAGCACCGAGCGCATCACCGATCTTCCGATGGCCGGCGGCGACCTGACCACGCTCGCCATGACGGTCCCCGGGGTTCGTGTCGCCATTAAAGGTGGTAGCGGTAACATGAACGCCAACGGTGTTCCGGGCTCTTCGATGCTGTTCACGCTGAACGGCGCGGATGTGATGGACCCGTACAACAACCTCAACAACTCGGGCGCGAGCAACAATCTTCTGGGCGCGAACGAAGTCGCCGAGGCCGCTGTCATTCTGAATCCTTTTGATGCTCAGTATGGGCGCATGGCGGGCGGTCAGGAGAACCTGGTCGGCAAGAGCGGCACGAACGCCTTTCACGGTAACGCTAACTGGAATTACAACAGCCAGTTGTTCAATGCGCGCGACTTCTTCGTCGCGCTCACGGGTAGCCCGAAGACCCGCTCCGATGCAAACCTCTACGGCGGCCTGATTAGCGGTCCGGTAAAAAAGAACAAGCTCTTTTTTCTGTTCGATGCCGAAGGTCTTCGCTACGTCCTGCCAGCCACCAGTTACGTCACCCTGCCGTCTCCCCAGCTTCTGAACTTCGCGCTCGCCCACGTCCCACAGTCTGCGCAGTCGCTCTATCAGGACGCTGCGAACCTCTATAAGGGCGCTCCCGGCGCCTCTTCGGCAGTGCTCGTTACTAACGGCACTGGTCCCTATCAGGATTCGAAAGGTAAGCTCGGCTGCCAGAGCAACGGCACGTTCGCCGGCACGCCGGACGGCAATGGCGGCGTCTTCGGCGTAACCACGCCCTGCGCAGAAGTTTTCACTTCCAGCAACAACCAGCTCAACACCGAAGCCCTTTATACCGAACGCGTCGACTGGAACATTAACGATAAACAAAAGATTTATTTCCGCTACAACTACGACGCGGGTATTCAGGCGACCGGTACCAGCCCCATCGCGCCGGCGTTCAACTCGGTCAGCACTCAGCCTCAGCATGCCGGGCAGTTGAATCACTCCTGGGTGATCACCCCGGCTCTTGTAAACAACTTTGTCGGCGCCGGAAGCTGGTACTCCGCGATCTTCGGTGTTGCCGACTTCTCTAAGGTACAGGCTCTGATGCCCGAACGTTTCAGCTTCGCTGACGGCGGCTCGAACTCAGGCGGCTTCACCGGAGTGGGCAGCGGCGGCGGACAGGGGACCGCAGGCTTCCCGAATGGCCGCAACGTGGGTCAGATGCAGTTGATTGACGATCTTTCCTGGAACCACGGCCGCCATACCATCAAGACGGGCGTGAACTATCGCTTCAACAAGGTCACTGCCACAAACCTTTCTAGCGGAGCCTATGCTGGCACCTACACCTTTAACGACCTCGCCGACTTCGCTTATGGAAAGATCAACAGCACAGGCAAGGGCAGCAATTTCTCTCAGAGCTTCCCACTCCTCGGCGCCGCGCACATCCGCGCGTACTCGCTGAACTTTTATGTTCAGGACGAATGGAACGTGAGCCCGAATATAAAAATCACCTACGGCATGCGTTTCGAGCGTGACGGCAACCCCGCCTGCCTCGATAACTGCTTCAACCGTCTGAATGTGCCGTTCGGCGCGTCCAACTATCAGGGCGGCGCGAGCATCCCCTACAACCAGACCATCGTGACTGGCCTTCACAACGCTTATGCGGGACTAGAGGCGATCATTCCCGAGCCGCGCTTCAGCGTCGCCTGGACGCCTTTCGGGAGCAGCAAGACTGTGATTCGCGGCGGTATCGGCCTCCTCGCCAATCTGTTCGCGGTCAGCGTCGCGAACAGCATCGACACCAACCCACCTGAGGTCTTCACGCCTTCGGTCACCACGGGCAATGTCGGTTTGGCGAATGACCCCTCCACCTCACTCTCCATTGCTGCAGCGTCCGCTGCAGGATTCCAGACCGGCTTCTCCAAGGGCTACACGCTTGCTCAGATTCAGGCGGGGCTGCCGACCGGCGTTTCGTTCGCGAAGCCGGGCTTCTACTCCACTCCGAACGACTTCGTTGCTCCCAAGATCCTGCAGTGGAATTTCAATATTGAGCAGCCGCTGTGGAGCCGCGACGTTTTCTCCATCACCTACACAGGTAACCACGGCTATGATGAATCGCTCACGAACGCCAACGCTAACGCATTCATCGCCAGCAACAGTGTTTACGCTTCGACCGGTTACGCTCACCTGCCGTTTGTCGCCCCGGACGCGCGCTTCCTGACCGTCAATCAGGTGCTCACCTCTGGCAAGTCGAATTACAGCGCGATGATCATGCAACTGCGCCACGCTTTCAGCCATGGCTTCCAGGGCCAGATCGGGTACACATGGAGCCACGCGCTCGGCAACAACGCTGTCTACGATCCGAACAACATCCACTTAGGCTACGGTCCGCTCAGCTTCGATACGCGTCACATGGTCAGTGGCGATATGACCTATGATTCGCCGAAGTTCTCGAACCGTTTCTGGCAGATCGTGCTCGGCAACTGGACGATTGGCAACAAGCTCTACGTCTATTCCGGCTCGCCGTTCTCGGTCACGAACTCGGCACTTGCGGCGCGCATCAACTCCGCGGGCGGTATCAGCAGTTCCACGTTTTTGGCCGACGTGATCGATCCCAGCGTTCTGGGGATTTCATGCGCGAAAACGATCACCGGCAGCGCACCGTGCCTGACATCCGCTTCCTTCGCCACCACGGCGGCTCAGATGGATTTCGGAAACACGGCTCCCAACATGTTCCGTGGGGCCGGATACTTCGACATCGACACGATGTTGCTCCGCAACATTCCGGTCAAAGAGAAGTATCGTTTCTCGATCGGGGCGCAGTTCTACAATCTGCTGAACCACCCGAACTTCGCCAATCCCTGCGGAAGCAGTTCGTGTACGAGCGTGAGCGTAACGTCGAGTTCCCTTGGGTTCATCAGCAGCACGGTTGTCCCGCCGACCAGCATCTACGGCTCTTTCCAGAGCGGTACGGTCTCCGGGCGCGTCATTGTGATGAACGCGAAGTTCCAGTTCTGATCGCGCGCCGAAAGGCAAAGAAACCGGCGGAACTCCGACAAGAGTTCCGCCGGATTCTTATTTCTTCTGCGCGTGCGCCTTCACGTACGCCTCGACCTTAGGATCGCGATCCGCTCCTGCCGCTCCCGCCGGAATGTAGTGAAACGCCTCGGCGTATTCGAAACCGTATTTCTTGCCTAACTCCCGGTTCCCCGCCAGCACAAACTCGCGAATGTAATTGCGATCAGCTGTCCGATCGTCATCGCCCAGCAAGGGCAGTTTCTCACCCTTCGCGGCAAGTTCGGCGCGCAGTCTTGACCCCAGATGTCCGCCCGGCCCTTTTGCCACATTCGCCCAGTTGGTATCGATCTTCTTGTCCACTTGCTTGCTGATATCCACCACACGGGTGATCTCCGGACGCCGCGCAAAGTAATACTTATCCTGGACTTCCTTCGGCTTCAGGCCCGCCGCGAACTGCTCTTCGTAGTCGTGGTCGCGTCCCGCCATCCAGCACGCCGCCTCCACCGCTTTCGCGACGGTGTAATGATCCGGATTCTCCTCATCGTGTCCCCACGGATCCCAGCAGATCACCGTGTCCACACGCAGCAGACGGATCAGAAAGATCATCCGGCTGATCACCTCGTTCACAGAAACGTCGGCCATCCGGTGATTGCTGTAGTCCAGATTGAAATGGCTTTTGCAGCCCATCGCCTTGGCGACATTTACGGTGTCGCGCTCATTTCCCAGAGCGCTTTCCGCAATCGTCCCCGGCGTGCCGAGTCCCGGCGAATCGCCCATGTCGTCGTTCGTCGCGCGTACGAGATATCCCGTGTACCCTTCATCGATCAACTTCGCGACCGTGCCCGCGGCGAACAGCGGAACGTCGTCCGAATGAGCCTCCACCGCAAGGAGCACCTTGCCCTCGTGCGGCCTCCCCGTCGCGGATCTTTCGAGGAAAACTCCGCTCCCCGCTGCCCCCTGCTGACCACAGGCCTCGCGCTGAAAAGCGCCTCCGACAAGCGCAGCGCCTGCGCCTGCCGCCAGAAAATTGCGTCGTAACATGGGGCCGATTATATACTCGCGTGAGATTCCATACGTATGAAGATTACAGGCATTCAAGCCGCCGGCCTGCGCCACGGAACGCCCGAGGGCGGATGGTCGAACGAGATCCGGCCCGAAGACTGCATTCACACCCTGATCGCCGTCTATACAGACGAGGGCGTCACCGGCTGGGGCTCCGCCTTCACCAACGACCTGCTCGTTAAAGGCGCTCTCCACGTTCTTGAACCGCTTTACATGGGCGAAAACCCGCTCGAGCCCGAGCGCGTCACCGAGAAGCTTCACCAGAATAATTTCTGGATGGGCCGCGGCGGCTCCATCACGCATGCCATCAGCGGCATCGACATCGCGATGTGGGACATCCTGGGCAAGGTCGTCGGTCAACCGGTTGGCCGCCTCCTCGGCGGGCGCTATCGTGAGCGCGTCCGCCCCTATGCGTCTATCTTGATGCGCGAGCCCCGCGAACTAGCTGCTCAGCTTTGCGAAATCCGCGAGAGCGGTTTTCGCGCCTTCAAAATCGGCTGGGGTCCCTTCGGAAAAAAAAGCGCCGCAACGGATGAAGCCATCGTGCGCGCCGCTCGCGAGGCTGTCGGACCGGAGTCGCTTCTTATGGTCGACGCAGGCGCAAGCGACGCCTTCTGGCCTCAGGATTACAAATGGGCGCTGAACGCGGCGCGCATGCTCGCCGATTACAACATTCACTGGTTCGAAGAGGCCCTCCCGCCGGACCACCTCGAGGACTTCGTCCTGCTCCGCAATGCCTCGCCCGTGCCGATCTCCGGTGGTGAGGTCCTCACGCGCCGCCAGTCCTTCGCCCCCTGGCTGCAGCGCCGCGCCTTCGATATCGTGCAGCCCGACGTGACCAAGGTCGGCGGCATTTCGGAGGAGCGGCGCATAGCATGGATGGCTGAAGAGAGCGGCGTTCGCTTCATCCCGCACGGCTGGAACACTGCCTTGGGTCTTGCGGCGGACCTCCAACTCGCCTCCGCTCACCGTAATACCGATCTTGTCGAATATCTGACCGGCTCCCCCTTCATCGACGAACTTGTTATGAAACCCTGGAAGCTCGATGCGGATGGCATGCTCCCCATCCCCGACACTCCGGGGCTCGGCGTCGCAATGAACCCCGACGCGGTCGAAAAATACACGGGCGAGCGTTTCGCATGAGCCGCGAACTCACCCGAGCGCTCGGCACACTGGACGCCGTCGCGATCGTCGTCGGTATCGTCATTGGTTCCGGGATCTTCGTGCTCCCGAATCTGATCGCCCGCGATCTGCCCTCACCAACAGCCATCCTCTCGGTCTGGATCGTCGCTGGCGTGCTCTCATTTTTCGGCGCGCTCGCCTATGCCGAACTCGGCGCCATGATGCCGCATACCGGCGGCCAGTACGTTTATCTGCGCGAAGCCTGGGGCCCGCGTTGGGCCTTCGTCTCCGGTTGGACCTTCATGCTCGCCGTCACGACCGGCGGCGCCGCGTGGCTGTCTGTCACATTCTCCATCTACGCCGGTCACTTCTTCGCGCTCGGACCCGTGGCTCAGAAGACGCTCTCCATTGCGCTCGTTGCTGTGCTCTCCGTTTTTAATTACATCGGCGTGCGCGAAGGCGCATGGATTCAGCGAGCGTTCACAGGGCTTAAGATCCTTGCTCTGGTCTTGCTGATTGCCGGCGCATTCCTCATTGGGCATGGGACGCCCGTCCCGCCGGCGCCGCCGCCAGCGCATCCGTTAACTCTTGCGCGCTTCAGCGCTGTAATGGCGGCCTGCCTGATGGCTTACAACGGCTGGAGTTTTGTCAGCTTCGTGGCGGGTGAGATCAAAGATCCGCAGCGCAACGTCTTCCGCGCGCTTGTTATCGGAATGACCATCGTTGGCGCGCTCTATGTCTTCGCCAACGTCGCCTACTTCCGCGTTATGAACGTCGCCGAGATCGCTTCGTCCGAACGCGTCGCGGCCGACTTCGCCACTCACCTGATCGGCCCCGTCGGCGCCACGCTCGTATCACTCTCAGTTTTGCTTTCGATCGTCGGAGCCGTAAACGGATGCATCCTTACGGGCGCCCGACTCCCGTTCGCCCAAGCCCGCGACGGGCTGTTCTTTGCGCGTTTTAGCGAAGTCCATCCCCGCTTTCACACGCCTGCCCCCGCCGTCGTCTGGGGAGGACTCTGGACAGTCATCCTTATCCTCACTGGCTCCTACGAAACTCTTTATTCGTATTCGATCCTCGCCGCCTGGCTTTTCTACACGATGAGCGCCGCGGCGGTTTTCGTCCTCCGCCGCAAAATGCCCGACGCGCCACGCCCTTATCGGATGTGGGGTTACCCTTGGACTCTCTTGCTTTTCATCGCGGTCTCCCTGTGGTTCATGGCCGAAGAACTGGTGGCTGAACCCATTCCCTCCGCCATGGCCGCAGTAATCGTTGTGGCTGGGCTGCTCGCCTGGAAGCTATGGCGAGTTTTCGCGCCCGCCGAAAAAGTTTCTGAAAAGCTTGTGATCTGAGGTCACGAGCCGGACGCCACCGCCTTCACGAACCGGTACATGAACTCAACACACTCACAAAACGAACTCACGCGCACGCGCTCATCCTTGCCATGGGCTCGAATATCGTCGTGATCCACCGCAATCTCCCCAATTCCGAAACTCGGTATTCCCGCCGCATTCGTATACTTGCTGTCCGACGCGCCCGTCTCCATATCGACCACCACCGGCGCGCCTGGCCAGAGTGAATCCGCCACGCTCGTAACCGCCTTCACCACATCCGCGCGCGGCGTCGCCGGCGGCCCGCCAGCCTGAGTCGGAGCTGTATCCACCGCCTCATTCGTCTTTGAATCGACGTAACGAACCTCCACCTTCGGATCGGCGAAAATCCGGACCAGATCCTTCCGGACCTCCTCAGGCGTATGGCCCGGCAGAATCCTGCAGTTCACGATCGCCTGCGCGGTCTGGGGAAGCGCATTATTCGCGTGCCCCGCGTTCAGTCGCGTCGCGACGCACGTCGTATGCAAAAGCGAGTTGTAGTGCCGGTCCTGCGACACGCGCGCTACCGCGGCCATATCCGGAGGCGTCCGCAGCATCGCTCGAATATCTTCCGACTTTGGATCCCGTCCCACCAGCTTTTCGAAATACGCCCGCGTTACTGGATTCAACTCAAACGGAAACGGCGAATGCTCCAAACGGCCCAACGCGTCGGTCAGATGATAAATCGCGTTATCCGGACTCGGCTGTGAACTGTGTCCACCCGGATTCCGAACGGTCAACTGGAAATCGGCGTACAACTTCTCCGCTGCCGCGATCTCCACATCCAGCGGCTTGCCCTTTTCCGTGTTGACCCCGCCGGAATCGGCATTCAGAACAAACTCCGCATCGATCAGGTTCCGGTGGTTCTTCAGCAGCCAGTCAACGCCGTTCGCCGTTCCACCTTCCTCGTCCGACGTCAGCGCCAGAATCAGATCGCGCGGCGGCTGATAGCCTTCCTTCTTCAGCCGGATGAAGGTCGTCATCAGCGCTGCGTCCTGCGATTTCATATCCTGCGTGCCGCGACCGTAGAAGAAGCCATCCTTTTCCACAAGCTGAAATGGGTCCGTTGTCCAGTCGGACCGCAGCGCCTCCACCACGTCCAGGTGGCCAATGAAAAGAATCGGCTTCCGCGTTCCGTTCGCCGGACCGCGAAACCGCGCCACCATGTTGCCCTTTTTGGGCCTGCCTGGAGGCGCAAGCACCTGCACGTCCGCGGCGGGAAATCCCGCATCGGTTAAACGCTTTGCCATCGCGTTCGCCGCCGCTGTGTTGTCGCCGCTCGAATCGGTTGTGTTGATCTCGATCAGTTGCTTGAGAATGTCGCGGGATAGTCGCCGTGTCGCCTCATCCGGTTGAGCGGCAAAGGCTGCGCAGGCGAGCAAAACAAGTACGAAGCGGAACACACTGCGATTGTAAGATGAGGTTAATGCTCATTCGAGTTGTGGTCCTGGTCGCCGTCGCGATGGCTTTAGGAGCGCCGGCTTCGGAAGCGAAAGATAAGAAAGCGGAAGCGAACACCGCTCAGGCCACCATCCTCGACCAAAACGCATACACGTGTGAGAACTGCCTGTTCGGCAACCACGACTTTTACTTCTGTTTCGACGCCAATCAGAAGATCCTCATCGGTCATGAGAAGGTCCGCACTCAAACCTGGCAGAAAGTTCCCGAAGGACTCGAACGCGGCAAGTCCGTTTCATTGCGCTACGACGACAAGTACATCTGGGTGACCGCGCCCGGCGGCAAAGAGTACAAGCTCACCCAGGACTACACCAAAAAGTTATTCCTGGACGACCAACGCTGCCAAGCCGCGACGAAGTGATATATACCCAGCCCGGCGGGCGGATATTACTACAGCGATAAAGCTGTTATAATTAAGTCATATGGAAGACCGCCGAGTGATTAATGACTCTTACTTTTGTGGTCGTTTTCGGCCGGATGGGCCAATCGCAGTCTTGACCACCACCCAATATGTTGTCGCCGAGTATTACCAGCAGACGGGCGACATCCGGTGGCAGAGAGTCGTGAACGCGAGCCAGAAAGATGGCATTCACAACTGGTTGCGTGAGCATTTTCCGGCCAGGAACACACAGAAGCCCGCCCCTGCGGCATCGTCGCGGCGTAAAGCCGCGGTCGCGTAAATCGCTTTATTTTCTTAGCGAAACACTCCGGTGTGGCCGAGCGAGTAGCGCCCCGGCTGCGGGTATACGCACAGCCCGTGCGGCCCCTTGCCGACCGGAATTCGGGCCAGCAGCTTTCCGTTGTCGGTATCGAAAACGTACACTTCGCTGTGATACCGGCCGGAGAGCCAGAGTTGTTTTCCGTCTGCTGATACGCCGCCCATGTCGGGGCTGCCGCCTCGTGGAATCATCCACTTCGTCAATATTTTTCGCGTCGAAAGATCCAGGACGGTCACGCTGCCTTCGCCGCGGTTCGATATATAGAGAACCTTCGAATCCCGGCTCACATAGAGTCCGTGAGCGCCTTTCCCGGTCGCAATGAACCCGATTCGCTTGAACGAATCCGGCTCGATCAGATAAATGCCATTCGCCATCATGTCGGCGACATAGAACACCTTGCCGTCGGGCGACGTCTTCACATCCTGCGGCATCCCGCCTTTCTCAACGGACAGCGTCCCCACCACCTTGTGGTTCGCCACGTCCACCTTCACTACCTGCGCCGAAAACTCGCAGCTCGCGATCAGGTACCGTCCATCTGACGTAAAGTCCATGTGGTCGATACCGGGGCACGATACCGGCACCGAGTCCACAAGCTTCATCGTCTGCGGATCCAGGAAATTCAGCTTCTGCTTCCGCTCCGCGACCACGATCGCGAACTTTCCGTCCGGCGTGTAGTACATGTTGTACGGATCTTCCACCGGAATCGTCTTTCCGCGCTTTCCGGTCGCCGGATCGATATCCGTCGCAGTGTCGCCCAGATCGTTAATCACCCAAAGGCGCTTCATGTCGTACTGGGGAACCACATGCTGCGGCTCCTTCCCGCCGCTCGGAAAATGTCCCACGATCTTAAACGTTTTCTGATCGATCACGTCCACGGTGTCGCTTTTACTGTTCGGCACGTAAACGAGCGCAGGAAAGTTGCGCACTGATGCGGCGACTTCACCCGCGTGATCCGCGGCGTATATGTCAGCGGGATTCAGAACCGGGGGCATCCCGGGAAGTGGTGAGGAAGATTGCGCGAGAGCGGCAGTGGCCAGTGCGAAACCGCTCAATACGCGCGGTAAACCAAATGTCATCTGAATTCGATTTTAGTAGGTGGTTGGCGTTATATTCGATTTCGTGCGCGAGGTTCTCATCGCATTCGGGTTTGCCGTTTTCTGGCCGCCGCTATTTGCGCAAACAGGCTTTGAAGTCGCATCCGTGCGGCCGAATCCCCGCCCCCGCGGACCCGATGCTCGCGGCGGTATCCAGATCAAACCTGCGGGAATCAGCGCGCGAAATGTCAGCCTGAAGGACCTGATTGTCGCAGCCTGGGGCGTCGAACGATACCAGGTAATCGGCGGACCTGGCTGGCTCGATACTGCTGAGTACGACGTCGAAGCTTCGGCCGCCTCGGCCGCCGATCCTACCGCGATCCGCGCAATGCTTCGCCAACTCCTCGTCGACCGCTTTCATTTGTCGATCAAGGAAAAGACAAAAGAGTTGCGCGGATACGCCCTCACCGCCGCGCCGCGCGGTCCGAAAATCCAGCGCGCAACAGGAGCGCCGCAGCCGAATACGCTCGATGCAGACATGCGGCGCTTCGCGGCGTACCTTTCGATTCAGCTCACCATTCCCGCGGCTCAGGATCCGACGGTCCCCTCGATCGCCGGCGGCACGCCCGTTGCTGTGGTCGACGAAACCGGACTGCAGGGCGTCTATCGTGTTCCCCTCGACATGAAACCCGAACTGGGAACGGATTCGTTCCTCCTCTGGAAACGATTCCTTAATGACCGCATGGGCTTGAACCTCGAGGCGAAAAAGGTCACGGCGAATTGCGTCATGGTCGAACGCGCAGAACGCATTCCCGAGCCGAACTGAAACCCTATCGCGCGAGCTTCAACGCGAAATACGCGATCGACTGACCCTTATCCAGGACGAACTGATGCGGCGTGTTCGCGGGAATGCGAATCACATCGCCCGGACCCAGTTTCCTCGACTCGCCGCCGTCAATGCCCGTTCCACGAATCTCATTCGCCTGCGTCGCATGCGCGCCTCGGATCGTGCCGCCGTAGACCAGCGTCGCCGAACCCTCTTCGATCACGATGAGGTCTGTCTTGGTCTTATGAAGTTCCGCCTCGCCGCTGCGAGACCGTCTCCACACCGATGCGGCGCCAATCGTCTTGCCTGCGATGGCCTTAGACTGCGCCTCGGCATTAAGTCCCGTCGCGGCGGACCTCAGTTCACCGCCGGCCCAGATCTCCACCGGTCCTGCGGCGAGAATTGCTGCCGCGAATAGCAGGATCATCAGCGCAGATTCTGATTAAAAAAATCGATCGTCCGCTGCCATGCGAGCTTCGCCGCGGCTTCGTCGTAACGCGGCGTCGTGTCGTTGTGGAAGCCGTGATTCGCGCCTTCGTACACGAAGCCCTGATACTTTACATGGTTCGCCTTCAGCGCTTCTTCCCAGGCCGGCCAGTTACCCGTGATGCGCGTGTCGAGCGAGGCGTAATGCAGCATCATCGCGGCTTTGATCTTCGCCGCGTCCGCAGCCGGAGGCTGCGCTCCATAGAACGGAACCGCCGCCGCCAGATCGGAACCAAGCCGAACCGCGAGCATATTCGCAACTCCGCCGCCGAAGCAGAATCCGACCACGCCGATTTTCCCTGTGCACGCCGAATTCTTTTTGAGCCACAGCGCGGCCGCGACGAAATCCTCGTTCATCTTCGCTTTATCCACTTTCTGAAATGCGGCCGCACCCTTCTCGTCGTCGCCCGGATAACCACCGACGCTCGTCAGCCCATCCGGAGCGAACGCGATGAAGTTCGCTGTCGCCAACCGCCGCGCGACGTCTTCGATATAAGGATTCAGTCCGCGATTCTCATGAATCACCAGCACGCCCGGCAGTTTTCCCGTAGCGTTTGCGGGCTTGACGAAATACCCTTTTATGCTGCCGTTACCGTTCGGAGAAGGCACGGTTTCGTAATCGGCCTTGATCCGTTTGTCGTCCTTCGGGACCTGCTCCGCCCACGCGTAGTTTGGACGCAGGCTCTCGAACAACGCCGCCGCCGTCACCCCGCCGGTCGCGAATCTCCTGGCTCCATCCAGAAAACTGCGCCGGTCGATCTCGCCGTGCACATACTTGTCAAACAGGTTCAGCAGTTCCTGCGGAAACTCCGACGCCTTTTTTCGTCCTTCTGTATTCGGCATGAAAACCCCTTCGGCGGGAGCATAACATACGGAACAGGTGGGGCGGGCTATCCAGCCCGCCGCCGGGTTTCCACCGGGCGTTCCGCAGCGTCGGCAATAGTTATCAAATCACCGAAACGCCTACTGGAGTAGAGGTGGCGATGTCCGGAGATCGGTCGCGGCGAGACGAGCGAGGCGAAACGCCGTCACCCTTAGTAGGCTTCGTGAGCTTGAGCTCCCGACGGACCCGCGCAAACGGATTACCCCCGGCGATCCCGCTCGCATCCCCTTCATCAATCGCCTTGCGGAGCGCGCTAAGTCTGGCCTCGCACTCGGCCTCCTCCCGTTTCAGCATGCGCAAAGCGGCCCGCACCACCACGCTTGCATTCTCGGAGCGCCCGCTCTCCACCTTCGCAAGAACAAAGCGATCGAGTTCGTTGGCAAGATTCACATTGCGCGTGGGCATTCAAAGAATCTTAAATCAGTAGCCGCAGTCTCAATCCAGCGCGTTCCGCCCATTCGCCCGCCGCCACGTCCCCGGACCCATTCCAATCACTCCCGTAAACACACGCGTGAAATGACTCTGATCCGCAAAACCGCACGCCAGCGCAATCTCAGCCAGCGAAAGCGAACTGCGTCTCAGCAGTTCCGTCGCCCGCTCCACGCGAAAGCGCAGCAGCCACCGATGCGGAGGAATGCCCGTCGAATGCCGGAACGCGCGAGCGAAATGCCGGACCGACAATCCACACTCGGCCGCCAAACGCGCCAGCGGGACATCCTCTCGTAATCCCTCGCTCATCATTTCCTTCGCGCGGCGTTCCTGCCAGGGCGCGAGCCCGCCGCTATTCTGGCTCGCCCGCAACCCACCATACTGATGCGCCATGTGTACCGCAAGCGCAAGCGCGGTGTGATCGAGGAACAGCGGGTGCGCCTCCTCGGACCTCGCAGTCGCCGGAAGCAGAGCCGCAAGCAGATGCCGAACCACGAGATCGTCGAACCCCACTCCTGGCTTATGACGAAGATCACCGATCCGCCCACGCCCCGCCTCATCCGCCACTGCATCCAAAGCTTTACGCGGCAGATGAAACATCAGCGAATGAAACGGATCGCGCAGATCGGCCACAGGATCAGTCCGCAGATCGTAAATCGCCGTCACGCCCGCGCGGAAATTCGTCGGTCGCGTCAGCCGTCCATCGAAATACAGATCGTGATCGGGGCACCCGCGCAACTGGAGAGCGATCAGGTAAGCGTCCTCGCGCGGTATCGGATTCGTCCGTCCGAAGTTACGCGCGTCGCACCGTAACTCTGTAACCGAAACCGTGGATTTGCGCAGCGCCCGCGAGATCAGCGTCGGTGCATCATCCATTCGAAAGGCGCGAGCAACCGTGCTTCGGCCAGCGCTGTTCTGCTTCACACCATTCTCCGGAACCCGCAGAATAGCAGAGCCGCTCCGCGTCTCTTTTATTCACATTCCGTCCGTTTTGGACAAGATATTCGCGCTGGGCCGGGCTATAAGGGAATGACATGCCGCAACGTTCCATCGTTTTGATCCACGGCCTTTGGATGACCTCCCGTTGCTGGGAAAACTGGGTCACGCGCTACACCGGGAAAGGCTTCAATGTAATCGCGAAGAGCTGGCCCGGCATGGACATCGATATCGACGAACTCCGCCGCGACCCGTCCGCCATCGCCACTCTAGGCGTGACCGAAGTCGTCGATCACTATGAATGCATCATTCGGGATCTCGACTCCCCGCCGATCATCATCGGCCATTCCTTCGGAGGTCTGATGACGCAGATTCTCCTCGACCGCGGACTCGGCGCCGCTGGAGTCGCGATCGCCCCCGCGCCCGTCAAAGGCATCTTCCTTCTGCCGTTCTCCACCCTGAAGGTAAGCTTCCCGGCGCTGAGCAATCCGGCCAACACTCATCGCGCCGTTCCTCTCACCCCGGAACAATTCCACTACGCCTTCACCAACGACATGAGCGAGGAAGATTCTCTCGTCGTGTACAATCGCTACGCCGTGCCTGGTCCCGACCACCTTCTCTTTCAAGCCGCCTTCGCCAATTTCAATCCGCACGCCGCTACTGCTGTGGACTTTGCGAATGAACGCCGCGCTCCGCTCCTGTTCCTCTCCGGCAGTAAGGACCACGTTTCGCCGCCCTCCGTCGTGGAAGCGAATTTCAGGCTCTACGGCAAATCAAAAACTATTACGGACTACAAGGAATTCGCTGGCCGCACGCACTACATCCTCGGCCATCCCGGATGGGAGGAAGTGTCTGACTACGCGCTCGATTGGGCGTTGGCTCACGGTTCGAACCCGGCTGCTCGCGCGGCGGAGCCGCGCGCATGATCGAATCCCGAACTGCCGAACTAGGCGGCCTCAAACTGCACTACCTCACCGAAGGCAGCGGACCCGCGGTCATCCTGCTGCACGGTTACACGCAAACCTCGCGAATGTGGCGGCCGCTCATTCCGCTCCTAAGCGATAAATTCACTGTCATAGCTCCCGACCTGCCCGGCATCGGCGATTCTGATATTCCGAAAGACGGCCAGGATCTGAAAACCGCCGCAGTCCGCATCCATGCCCTTGCCAAATCGCTCGGCATCGAAAGGGCGCGCGTCGTCGGTCACGACATCGGCCTCATGGTCGCGTACGCCTACGCGACGCTCTATCCGAAGGAAACGGAAAAGCTCATCGTGATGGACGCGTTCCTTCCCGGCATCCCCGGCTGGGAGCCTTACTACAACACTCCCGACCTTTGGCATTTCCGCTTTCACGGTCCTACGCCTGAAGCGCTTGTCGAGGGCCGCGAAGCCACCTACTTCGCTTTCTTCTGGAACGATCTCGCCGCCGACTGCAAACACTCTCTTCCGCCTGTGGACCGTCAAGCCTATGTCGAGGCCTACTCCCGCCCCGGCCGAATGCGCGCGGCGTGGGCGTACTTCGCCGCATTTCCGCAGACGGCGAACGATTTCGCCGCCCTCGCCGCGACAAAACTCACCATGCCGGTCCTGTCCATCGCCGGTGAAAAAGCCAGTGCGCAAACGCTCAACGCTCAGATGAAGCTGGTAGCGAATGACGTCACCACCGTCGTGATCAAAGACACTGGCCACTGGATCATGGAAGAACGCCCCGACGTTACGATGACAGCGCTCGTAGATTTTCTGCGATGAGCGTCAGGACATGAGAGCGGCGGTAATCGATCGATTCGGCCCACCCGAAGTCATCTCCATCGCCGATGTCCCGCGTCCCGAACCCGCGGCCGGTCAGGTTCTCGTTCAGGTCCATGCCGCGGGAGTCGGCTATTGGGACGCCCTGATTCGCGAGGCGAAAAGCGTCGTTTCGCTCGCGTTGCCGATCACGCTCGGATCCGATATTGCGGGCATCGTTGATTCCGTGGGCCCCGGAGTCTCAGATTTCCAACCCGGCGACCAAGTCTATGGCGTCACGAACGCGGATTTCGTCGGCGGCTACGCTGAATACGCGCTTGCCTCTGCGGGAATGATCGCGCGGAAGCCGGCATCACTGAATTTCTGCGAGGCCGCTTCGGTCCCTGTCGTCGCTGTTACTGCATGGCAAATGCTTTTCGAGTACGCAGATCTGAAGGTGGGTCAAACTGCGCTCGTGCACGGCGCAGCGGGAAACGTAGGCGCCTACGCCGTCCAACTCGCGAAGCGCGCGGGCATCCGCGTAATCGCCACCGCCGGTCCACGCGATCTCGACTATGTTCGCGCCTTGGGAGCGGACGTGGTGATCGACTACTCAACGCAGCGTTTCGAAGACGCAGCCCGCAACGTGGACGCCGTCATCGACACGGCAGGTGGCGATACCAGGCAGCGTTCGTTCGCGGTAATCAAATCGGGCGGAACGCTGGTTTCGGCCGTCAGCCCGATTCCCGCCGATCAGAATCCTCGCCCGGACGTGAAGGCGATCTTCTTCCTCGTGGAAGTCACGCAGGCGCGTCTGAATCAGCTCTCTCCGCTTTTTGAAAAGGGCGAACTCAAGCCGGACGTCGGCACGGTTCTGCCGCTCGAAGCGGCACGCGCCGCGCACCTCATGCTCGCCGGGATGCCGCACAAACGTGGAAAGATCGTCCTCGACCTCCGCGAAGGCGCCTGATCATTTCCTGTTCATCTACGCCGATCCCGCGAGTGATTTCGCGTACTGATTGCGGTCATCAGGCTCTTGCAGTCGCTGGCTTTCGTCGCGCTGGCGCCAGTGGCGACCCGCAAACATCGCCACGAGAAGCAGTATGATGCCGAAAACGCCGTTGGCCGCAGCATCTGTCGCCATCAGGCCAGGCCTGCCCCAACGCTGATAGCCCACGCCATCCAGCCACGTCATATAGGTGACGGGAGCGTTGAGGGTTGCATTGAGAGTGGCGTATGCGCTGGCCGCGGCGTGTCTGCGGTTTCCCACAACATCGAGCACCAACGCGGTGGCCACGGCGTAACCGAATCCCGACGCGATTGCGTAACCCGAATAGCCCGCAGCATACGTGAGGGGTGTAGCATGAGCCAATCCCAGGTAGGCGCCAAACACAGCGGCGAAGCCCCCGGCCAAAGCATAAGCAGCCATCCGATTCATCCTGTCGGCGACAACCCCTCCAACGAAGCTGCCGAACGCCGAAAGCAAACCTCCCCCGATGCCGGTTACCCATAACACTTCGTTCCCCGAGGCATGGTAATCCTGACCCACTCCGGAAATCAGATTGCCGATGGCGGCGCTTCCTACGGGCGAGAGGAAAAAGATCAATCCCAGCCACGTTCGGCGCGCACGAAAAACTTCGCCCAGATCGTGAGCGAGTCCGGCGAGCTGCCGGCCGATTGCCCGGCGGACCGGTGCGGCTTCTTCTATAAAAAGCGCCACTAACGCCGGCAGCGCCATCGCAGCGACGACAAGCATAGCGACAACCGGCAACGGCGCATGCTCTCCCAGCCAAATAACCAGACCGCCGCCTATAGCCGAGCCGCCTAAGTTGCCGCTCTGATACCAGCCGGCTGAGCGCCCTTGGAGCGATACCGGGATCGCCGTGAGTAGCGCTCCACAGGTCGAACTCAGCAATCCTCCAAAGGCATTCATCAGGAACAGCAGCGCCGTAAGAAAGAGGTGCGAACCGTGGATGCCGAGAATCGCGCCGGCTGCGGCCAGACCTGCGCCCAGCGCGGAGACGATTAGCCAGGAACGTCGCCGAAACCCTGCATCCGCGAGAGGCGACCAGAGGAAGGACCAGATTGAAGGCAGAAGCGCGATCGCGACGATGGTGGCGATCTGTTCCACCGCCGTCCCGTTCTTACGTAACAGATACGGCATCAGGAGCACAGTCACCGAATTTGTGAAGCCATAGGGCAACGCCAGAACGGAAAAAAGCGCCGGAGAGTTGTGCAGTTGTGTGGGTTGAGAGGGTTCTGTCTGCGCGGTCAGGATAGCCAGTCTACAGAAAACAACGGGGATTTCGCAATCAAAGGTGAATGACTGCGTCCAAATACGGTCCCGGGAGTCCCGCAAAGATTTCTGATCACTACGAGTGGAGGCAAACCTTCATCGCGGATAGCTGCCGTTATTCACATCGAGCGTCGTGCCGTTCACATATTCCGGACACGCGATCCCCAGCCAAAGGATCGCCGCCGCCACTTCCTCGGGTTCGCACACTCGCCCGGAATAAACGGACCGCATCGTATCGTCGCGACGCGACTGCGGCAGTTGATCGTACATGCGCGTCTTCGTCGGCCCCGGCGCGACTGCGTTCACGAGAACCCCATGCGGGCCGAGTGCGCGCGCCCAGGCCTTTGTCAGATTCAGCAGTCCGGCTTTCGTCACGCCGTACCAAAGATCGGGATGTCCGGTAAATGCCGCAACGGAACTCACGTTGACGATCCGGCCGCTCCGCCGCTCCCTCATGCGCGGCGCGACCGCCGCGATCAAAGCCGCCGGAGCCTCCAGATTCACCGCCAGAATTTCCCGCCGGTGTTCCTCGGCTATCGCATCGACGGGATCGCAGAAAAGCACCGCCGCGTTGTTGACCAGCGCATCTATATCGCCCATCGAATTTACAATCCCGGCAATCTCGCCCGTCCGTCGAAGATCGAAATCGATGCGTTCGCCCACCACGTCGCCCTCGAACTCTTTGTCCAGCGACATCACCCGCCACCCCGCGCGCGAACGCTCGCGCGGTCGCGAGTCCGATGCCTCCCCCAGCGCCCGTGACCAGCACTCTTTTCATGCGCCCATTTTTCCGCATCGTCGCGCGCCATCGGATGAGTTACTCTCCAAACAGCGGCATTCGGCCATGAACGCGGCGGATTTTCGCAGAATCGCCCTCAGCCTGAACGGCGTGGAAGAATATTCCCACGCCGGGCTGCCCGCATTTCGCGTCGGAGGCCGAAAATTCGCATCACTCGCCTCGCAAGCCCAGGGCTACGGCAATCTGCAGTTCACGCCGGAGCAGCAGGCGGCATTCGTGGAGGAGGCGCCCGAAATCTTCCTGCCCATTCCGGGTGGCTGGGGAAGAATGGGCCACACCCATATTCGCTTCGCCGCGGCGAATGAGGATGTGCTGACTGGCGCGCTGCAGACCGCGTGGAGGCTACGCGTGGAGCAGAACGCAAAAACAGATGCGAAGAGATCTTCGCGTTCTCGCCGGGTTGCCGGAGAATGAGCCGGTGCGCGGCATGCGCCTGTGAGCGCCTCGATTTGCGCGATGGACGGCTACAGGTATTTCAGAAAAGAGCGTGGATGCGCCGCCTTCAGGCGGCGATACCAGAGACACCCCGGATACAAGAGCGCGAGCATTACGGCTGCCGCGCCGTAAGTCGCGGCCAGTGAGTCGAAGCCGCGCAGACCAAAATAGGTCGCCAGCGTTTCAAAAACAAGCCGATGCGCGAGGTAACAGAACATCGCGGTCTGTCCGAACGCATACAACATGCCGTTCTCACGGACGCGAACGCGCAGTTCCAGCGTTCTGGCCAATGCCAAGCACAGAAAGAGGATGCCAAGCTCCATAGAGAAATAAGTGATCGAAGGGGGATATTTACTGACGTGCAGCCACTGTTGCCAGGAATTGTCGCTCCGGCGCAGGAACATGTCGCCATAGCCCCCAATGCCGCGCACCACCGCGAAGATCAAAAGGCTGGCAGTACCGGAAACCCAAAGGACATTCCTGCCGGAAACCGGACTCTGGCCCGCGGCGTAGCGGATCAGGTGCCGGCCGAATACCCACCCGAGCGCCATTACCGCGAGCCACGGCAGCACCGGATATTTGATATTCATCGAAGCGCTTCCATAGGTGGCTACCGTAAAGGCGGCGAGCACGGATGAGTTGCCAGGCGGAGTCCAGAACCAGCCGGTCACCATTTCTCCGAAAGCGATCCAGCCCAGCGAGAATGTCAGAAGCGCCCACGTGGGAAGACGTCGAAGGGGCGCCATGCAGATCATCGACACGCCAATGGCCAGGAGCACCTGAAAGGTCCAGCGGCCGGACGCAAGTGAGATAAGCGTCGGATCCAGCAGCGCGATGATAGCGCCTCGGATCAGGATGCCCTTATCGATTTCCCACGGGTCGACGCGCTTCATGACCTTCCGTTCCACGCTCAGGGCAAGAGCCGTGCCCGCGAGAAAGATAAACGCAGGCGCGCACAGGTGTGTGATCCAGCGAGTGAAGAACTCGTCCCCTGGGAGGTCCATGACGCTGGCGTCTGGATAAGCGGCGGAGTCCCCGTCCAGGTGGTAATGGTTGAACGCCATGGCCGCATGGTCGATCACCATCAGGACAATCACAAACCCACGCATCCAGTCGATGCAGGCTACACGCTGCGAAATCCGCTTCCCGATATCCGGAGTGGCTGTCTTCGTGCTACTCATGGCTCGGCAGGCTGGTGAAATCCCAGCGGCTAAGCTGATTCTAACCAAGACACGTGAACAGTGGAGCTGATGAGATTAATCTCCGCCCGGCTGGAAAAATCAGCAATTGGGTTTAATTAAGCCCCGCGATCATCGAGTGGGAAAGGAGACTGTTCATGACGACCTTTTGCACTCGGATCAGATTGATCCCGATCGGCATCCTCGCGTTAGCTCTATCGGCGCAGAGCCAGAAATCGTCTGAAACGCCGCCTCGCGCCACGCGGATGCCGGACGGCAAACAATGGACGACGCAGAATCTGAACGTTAAAATCGACGCCTCCTACTGTTACGAAGATGACGAACAGAATTGCCGCGAGTATGGCCGCCTGTACACGTGGGAGTCGGCTCAGCGAGCATGTCAACTGTTAGGGCAGGGATGGCGACTGCCAACCGAGGAAGATTGGCGCCAGTTGGCTAAACGTTACGGCCGCGTCCACGATGACTCGGAGGGATCCGGCAAAGCGGCTTTCAAAGCGCTTTTGACAGGAGGTAACTCCGGATTCAACGCCGTGCTCGGCGGCGGCCGCGCCCAACAAGGCGAGTATGCGCGTTTGAAAGCCCACGGCTTCTACTGGACCGCATCCGAAAGCGACGCCGCCCTCGCATGGTTCGTCAACTTTGGCCAGGGCTCTCGAACGCTTTATCTTCAGCGCGACGGAGAAAAGCTGCGGGCATTTTCCGTGCGGTGCGTCAACGCGAATTAGTTCACCGAAGGCCGCTGCACCCGATCGATGGCGATCGCGGGCATTACGATTTTCCGCTGTTCCAGCCGCAGGCCAAGCTTCTGCATCGCCGAAAAGATGGTCGGTCCAGAATCGTCGACAGAGGGCGAAGCCGCTTCGGGGCCGGCTTGCCGGAAGTCGCCGACCTCGAATTCGAAATCATACGCGCCCCGCAGCCCGGTCTGATCCTTTACAGGAAGCAGAATGCCGATGCCTCCGGTATTCGGAAGCTCCCGCGCGAATTCCTCCATCGTTATATGCCGGCATTCGCGCCTGCGCGGCCCATTGTTGGCTTCAATCCAGCGGCAAAGCGTCTGCCCTCCGTCGCTTTCACGAACGCGCAATGGACTTCGGCCCAGCGTGAGTACGAAAGCCGAAGTCGTCTTGTCCTCGCTGTGAATCAACAACTGGAAGCGCTCAGCCAGCAGTGTTCGCATCATGGCCCGCAGCGCTTCGGGCGTCGCAGTGGAAGGAGCCTTCGCAACGATATCGAAGCGTTCTTCCCCGGCCCATTTCGGGGCTCCGACAATCAGGTCGTCCGTCACGCCGTATGCGAACGCTATCAGATCCCGAACTGCCTGCCCTGGCAATTCGATCCTGCCGCCCGGCAGTATTCGTCCCTTGCCGGTTTTCTGAATCGAAGGATCACTCGGTCTGATGTCGGCCACCTCGAATGCGGACGGCTGCCACGCCGGAAGGATCATCACGGCCCAAGTGGCTAGCAGCGCTGAAGAAGCGAATAGTCTCAAGTTCGGCTTTCTCCTGGCAGGAATTACGCGCGAACCCATGATGGGTTAACACGCTGCTAACCAGATTCATGGTAGAGCGTCTACCCAGTGTGCTTCAATACTGGGTAGAATGTCTGCCGTTCTATCCAATTCCCGCGGGGGACAACTGAATGCGCTGGTGGACCCGAAGAAATCGTGAACAGGATCTCGAGCGCGAACTACGCGCGCATCTCGAATCCGAAGCTGACGAACAGCGCGAGCGTGGAGCCCACCCCGAGGAGGCGCGATTCGCCGCCCAGCGGCAGTTAGGCAACACCGCGCTCCTCAAGGAATCGGTTCGCGAGGTCTGGGGATGGACCTCCCTCGATCGGGTCGGACAGGACGTCCGTTTCGGCTTACGCCTGCTTCGCAAGAGCCCGGTTTTCAGCTTTGTTGCGATCCTGTCGCTTGCTCTCGGCATCGGCGCGAACACGGCGATTTTCGATCTCATCGACGCTCTGCTCCTGAAATCCTTGCCGGTTCACGATCCGCGATCGCTGCTCTTTCTGGGCACGCAGGAGAACGGGGCCGTCGCTACCCAGTTCTACTACGGAACCTACCAACAACTCCGCGCCGAGCAGCCCTTTTTTCAGGAGCTGGCGGCATATGCGGGCCAAGTCCGGATGAACGTGACCATTGCCGGCGCTGCTGAGTCAACGGCGGGCCAACTGGTATCGGGCAACTACTATTCGGTGCTCGGCATCCAGCCCGTCGCCGGTCGTGTGTTTACTCCCGACGATGATCGTCTTCCAGGCGCCCATCCCGTGGCCATCGTCAGCTTCGCCTGGTGGCAGCGCCGGATGGGACGCTCTCCCGCTGTCATCGGAACGAAGATCCTGATCGATGGAAGCCCGTTCACCATCGTCGGCGTGACCCCGCGGGGCTTCAACGGGCTTCAGGTAGGCGACGCGCCCGATATCAGCGTCCCCGTGATGATGCAGGCGCAGGTAATGCCCGACAAAGAAAACTGGCTGGGCCGCCCGCACAATACCGTAAACTGGCTCAACGTCTTCGGCAGATTGAAACCAAACGTCACGATCCCGCAGGCCACCGCCGGATTGCAGGTCTTGTTTCGAAACATTCAAACCCGGCTTGCGGCCGAAATCGGGCTCGGCAAAGCAAGCTGGCGGCAGGAGTGGGTAGAAGCCAGGCTTGTCCTTATGCCCGGCGGCAGCGGGGTCTCCTATCTGAGGCGGCAGTATGCCGGCGCGCTTTATGTGCTGATGGGCGTGGTCGGGTTGGTGCTGTTGATCGCGTGCGCGAACGTGGCTAACATGCTCCTGGCAAGGGCGCCCGCGCGTCAACGCGAGATCGCGCTGCGCCTGGCCATCGGCGCCTCCGGCCGCCGCGTAATTCGCCAGTTGCTGATTGAAAGCCTGATCCTGAGCGGCCTCGGCGGCGCTCTCGGGATCGCATTCGCTTATTGGACAAGTGACTTATTGGTGCGCTTCCTTTCCGTCGGCGGTCCTCTCATCGAGCTCAACCTGTCGCCCGATTGGCGCGTGTTGGTCCTCACCGCCGTCATCTCGATCGCTACAGGCATTCTGTTTGGTCTTGCGCCCGCTATGCGCGGCGCCGGGCTCGACCTCGCCTCGGTCCTCAAGCGGGGCAGAGGCGCGAGTCCGCCGCAACGCCTCGCGCGGGCCCTTTCGGTGTTGCAGATTGGCCTTTCGCTCGTGCTGCTGATCGGCGCTGGTCTGCTGACCGGCACGCTGCGCCACGCCGAGGATATCGATGGCGGCTTCCCGCGCGAGCGCGTCTACACTGTTTCTCTTGCGCCGCGAGGCAGCGACCAAAAAAACGGGCCGAACGGACTGCGTCTCAATCGCATGTACCTCGACCTGCTCGACCGAGTTCGCGCCATTCCGGGTGTTGTCTCCGCGTCGCTGGTGGGCGAGTCCCCTACAGCGCGAGGCTACGGACGCCCTTACCAGACGGTCGACGGCCGCCGGTTCACCGCCTACCAGAACCAGATTTACCCCGGATACTTCGCGAGCCTGGGGTCCTCTATTGTGCGAGGTCGGGATTTCGGACCTGCGGATCTATTCCCAGGCGCTCCGCTCGTCGCCATTGTGAATGAGACGCTTGCCCGCAGCGTTTTCCCGGATGAAAACCCGATCGGCCAGCGAATCGTTTGCAGCGGCCGGATAGCCATGGGAGAAATCGGAGCGCCATGCGAAGTAATCGGCGTGTCGCGCGATGTGCCGTATGCGGCACTGAAGGCCGAACCACAGAGCGCGCTGTACATGACGTTTCTTCAGGCGCCAACCGGACGCGGCGAAATGCAGCTGATCGTGCGCGCCTCCGGAGCCGGAACTGGCCTGTCCCAGGAACTGCGGCGGGTAATTGCCACGATGGACCCGTATCTGCCCGCGTTCGAAGTGCGCACGCTCGCCGCAGAAATTGACGCCGCGCTTGTGCGCGAGCGCCTGTTGGCGCTCATCTCCTCTGTCTTCGCCGCGCTGGCCGCGCTGCTGGCTGCCATCGGCCTTTATGGCGTCATCGCCTATTCAGTCAACCGCCGCACACCGGAGATCGGGATTCGCCTTGCGCTGGGCGCGCACCCGCGCCGCATTCTGCGGCTGGTTCTCGGCGAAACGTTCCTCCTCGCGGCTCTGGGAGTTTCCTTCGGACTTCCCGTTGCCTGGGCGGCGACACGACTCTTGACCGGCTTCCTCTACGGCGTGAAGCGCGAAGATCCGTTCGTGATCGCGGGGAGCATCGCTTTAATCGCCGCCACCGCTGCCGTTGCCGGATATATCCCGGCGCGTCGCGCCGCCGGCGCCGATCCAATGGATGCTTTGCGGTCGGAATAATTTCTGAGCCGCGCGCCCAGGCAAGCGGTAATCTTGTGCTATCCTCTTTCCATCGATAGGCGATGGGAAGAAAAGAAGCCAACCCCGATCTGCTTCCGGGCACGCTCGATCTCCTGATCCTGCGAGCGTTGACCGCCGGACCGATGCACGGTTACGGAGTAGCGGCCCGTCTGCGTCAGGTATCGGACGATGTGCTGCAGGTGGGTGAGAGTTCGCTTTATCCCGCGCTGCAGCGCCTCCTGCTCAACGGATGGGTGAAGGCCGAGTGGGGCGCCTCGGAAAACAATCGCCGCGCGCGCTTCTACTCGCTGACGCCCGCGGGTCAGAAGCAGCTGGCGCGCGAACGAAAAGAGTTTGAACGGATTGCGGAAGCGATCTTCAAGGTCCTGGAGATGGCATGACGCCTCTCGTGCGCCTGAAAAACCGAATTCTCTTCTTCTGGAAACGCGAGCGTCTGTCGCGCGAACTCGACCGCGAACTCGCGTTTCATCAATCGCTGAAACAGAACGAAAATGCGCGGGCGGGACTCGGCGAGACCGCCGCGGCGGAAATGAGCCGGCGCCAAATGGGCAACGTCGCGCTTGCGCGCGAGGAATGCCGCGAATCGTGGAGTTTCATGGGACTTGAAAGACTGATGCAGGATCTGAAGTACGCGATCCGAACCTTCGGGCGGACTCCCTTCTTTACGGCGATTGCGATACTCTCGCTCGCGCTGGGTCTCGGCGGCAATGCCGCCATGTTCAGTCTGGTGAACGCGCTGTTGATTCGTCCGTTGCCATACGCGCATCCCGAACAACTGATGCGGATCACCGGAACCTATCCGCGAGCGGCGATCCCCTTCTTTCAAGAGCGCTGCCGAACGATGGATATCGCCTATGCCGGCTCGAGCCTGCCGTTCAATCTCGCCGGCGAAGGGCCGCCTGTGCAGCTTCGCGGGAGCGCTGTATCGCCGAACTTCCTTCCCGTGCTCGGCGCGAACGTGGCGATAGGCCGCGGTTTCCAGACCGGAGAAGATGCGCCTGGTCGCGACGGCGTCATGATCCTGAGCAACGCGCTCCTGATCCGCAGGTACGCCGGGGATCCTCACACCGTTGGACGCGTCATACGTATTGACGGCCGGGATCGGAAAGTGATCGGGGTCATGCCCGCGGGCTTCAGCTATCCTTCCGCCGATGTCGAGCTCTGGATTCCTGCGCGCGTCGATCCCACGAATCCACTCGAATACTGGGGCCCGGATTTTATGCCGCTGATCGCGCGGCTTCGGCCCGGCGCCACACTGGCGGCGGCCCGCGGCGAAACACCGCGGCTCGCCAATCGGTTCCGCGACACCTTTCCGTTTCCGATGGCGCGGGACTGGAACGCCGCTTCGATTCCCGTCCCCTTGCGGGACGATATCGTCGGCGATATCCGCGACAAACTGGTCCTGTTGCTCGCGTCCGTCGGGATCGTGCTGCTGATCGCCTGCGCCAACGTAGCGAGCCTGCTCCTGTCGCGGGCCACCACGCGGCGGAAGGAAATGGCGTTGCGCGCGGCGCTCGGCGCGGGTCGTGTCCGGCTTCTACGGCAACTGCTGACCGAGAGCGCGCTGCTGGCGCTCGTGGGCGCCGCGGCTGGGATTGCGCTCGGCGTCAGCATCCTGTCGATCTTCAAGTCCGTGCTGCCTGCCACGACTCCCGGCCTTGCTGAAGCTGCGATCGACTGGCAGGTAGCGGGCGCGGTCGCGGCGTTGGCGATCACGGCCGGACTCGCGTTCGGTCTCGCGCCCGCCTTCAGCGCCTCCCAGATCGATCTCGGCGAAGCGATGAAGACCGGAAGCCAGCGATCGACGTCCGGCTTCTGGATGCGGTTTCGGAAGGGAGTGATCATCGCGGAAGTCGCGCTCACTCTTGTACTGGCGGTAGGCGCGGGCCTCCTGCTAAAGAGCCTGTATATGCTTTCGGCGACGAACCCCGGATTTACTCCGGGACGGACTGTCGCGGTCCGCATCAGTCCCGAGCAATCGTATTGCGCGCGGCGTGAGACGTGCATCGCCTTATATGACGGGTTGATTGACCGCGCGCTCTCCATCAGCGGCGTGGAAGCGGCGGCGGTCGCAAACGGTGTCCCACTGGATGGCGATCTGCCTACGATCCCGGTGGAGATGCAGGACCACCCGAAGACGGTCGAGCATCCGGCTCCGGTGTTCGCTTATAGCGCGGTGACGGCCGATTATTTCCGGATGCTTCGCATTCCGCTGATTGCGGGCCGGTATTTCACGCCCGCCGATGGACCGAATGCGGCCGGAGTGGCGCTGATCTCGGCGTCTACCGCGCGGCATTACTGGCCGGGCGTCAATCCGATCGGCAAGCGCATTAAGCCGAGCGCGTGGCGGGAGTGGAGCACGGTTGTCGGCGTAGTCGCTGATGTGCGGCAGTATAGCCTCGGCAAGGCGCTGCCGGATTTCATTACCGGTTCGCTTTACCTTCCCTACGCGCAGTCGGGTACGTTGGACGCGCATCCCCTTGCCGCGATGACGCTCCTCGTGGAGACGCGATCGGACACGGCGCAGCTTCGCGCCGCGCTGCGAAATCTTGCCGAGTCGCAGGCGCCCAATGCGCCGGTCGGCCAGGTGCGGCGGGTGGCCGATATCGTTTCGGATTCGACGGGCGACTTTCGTTCGCTGATGCGCGTGTTCCTCAGCTTTGCCGGGACTGCGGTCTTATTGGCGGCGATCGGAATTTATGGGCTGATGTCGTATTGGCTGGGCCAGAGGACTTACGAAATAGGACTGCGCGTCGCGGTGGGCGCTTCGCGCGGGCGCGTTGCATCGATGATATTCGCGCAAGGGCTGGGCGTGGCGGCGTGGGGAATCGTGGGAGGGATCGCCGGAGCATGGGCGCTAACTCGCTTTCTCACGAGCCTCCTGTTCGGAATCGCGCCGACGGACGTGTTCACCTTCGTTTCGGCGGCAGTCCTGATCATCGCCGTCGCATGTATTGCCCTGGCGGCCCCGGCCTGTAGAGCCGCGCGAATCGATCCCGTAAAGGCCTTGCGCGCCGACTAGTGGTTCTGAGCCGCGCGCGCAAGCAAGCGGTTTTTCCCGCTCGTTTGACACCCGCCCACCTCTGTGCCAACCTACCCCTAGCGCGCGCTGGGGCGCCTCCTGTCCGCGGCAAGGGAGCCTGCTCCCACCCAATCTCAAACTCGTATTTCGCAGGACCTTTCATCCGGCCCTGAGCTCAGCGGACCTGGGCGACAACGGAGGGAAGGTACATGCCCCGAAAGCTCACATCCGCCGCCACTCTCGATAATCTGAAACGCGAAGCCAAGCGCTGGCTCAAGGCCCTGCGCGAAAGCGACGCCGATGCGCGCGAACGTTTCAACAACGCCTACCCGAACCGCACATCCGTCCCGGTGCTCCGTGACGTTCAGCACGCCCTCGCTCGTGAATACGGCTTCGAAAACTGGAACGAACTGAAACGCGCGATTCAACAGTCCGCAAGATCGCGAACAGCCCAGGCTTACGAGCAAGCCGCCCATGACTTCGTCGAGGCATACAAAGGCGATGCTGCCGCGCTCGAACACCTCAACGCCCATTACGGCCGCGCCTTCACGCTCGCCGACGTTAAAGCCGAAATCTGGCACCGTGACTACGCGTATCGCCAGCGATCGTCACGCGTTCCCGAAAACTACTTTCCCATCGAAGAAGCCCGCGTCATCGTCGCTCAGGATGCCGGCTTCGGCAGTTGGGAAAAGCTCATCGAAGCCGCCGCGACGGGCACTCCGCCGCAAGGCCCTCCATACGCTCTCCAGTCCGCGGAGAATCGCATTGGACCGCGCCGCCGCATGTCCGCGGCCGATTGGGACGAACTGATCGGCGTTATGAGAGAACGCCGCATTCCATCGCTCGAAGCCCACGGCCTGATAACCGACGACGCGCTAACGCGTATCTCCGCTCTGGATTTCGTCACGGACCTCGATCTCAGCGGCTCCCGCGAACTGACCGATGAAGGTCTGAGCCACCTCGCGCGCATGCCGCAACTCGAACGTCTCTCGCTGAACGAGTATCCCGGCGGCAAGCTCACCGATCGCGGTCTCGAGGTTCTCAGACACCTGCCGAATCTACGCAAATTCGCAATGACCTGGCAGGCCGGCATCACGGATCGCGGAACGGCCAATCTGCGCTTTTGCGACCATCTCGAAGAAGTCAGCCTGATGGGATCGCCCACCGGCGACGGCGCGATCGAAGCGCTTCAGGGCAAACCGAATCTGCGCCGCTTCAGCACGGGCAAACTCGTTACCGACGAAGGCATCGCTCTCCTTCGCAACTTCCCGCTGCTGAAATCCGCCGAGGGCCAGGCGAAACTCCTGATCGATGGCCCCTTCACCAACGCCGGTTTCGCTGCCCTCCGCGACCTCGACGGCCTCTTCGAACTGGACCTCTTCTGGCACGTGAACCGCATCACGACGGACAGCTTCGCCCATCTCGTTCATCTGCTCAATCTCACAGTCCTCGGATGCGATGGCGCTCTTAGCGACGACATTGCCCTGACTCACATCGCCGCCATGCCAAGCCTCAAGCGCCTGCGAGTCCAGGAATCCATCGCGACGGAAGATGGGTTCGTCGCGCTCGCCCGCTCTCAAACCATCGAAAGCATCTGGGGACGCGTCTGCGAAAACTTCGGAAGCCGCGGCTTCGTCGCATTCTCGAAAATGCCGTCACTCCGCAATCTCGGCATCGGTTGCGCCAACGTGGAAGAGGCAGCGCTCGCTATCCTCCCCGATTTCCCCTCACTGCGCGAGCTCACGCCCATCGGCTTTCAGGATGACGGCTTCCGTCACATCGGCCGCTGCCGCAATCTGGAACGCCTGACGTGTATGTACTGCCGAGCGACCGGCGATGCCGCGACCGAACACATCAGAGATCTCGCGATCCGCTATTACTACGCGGGCCTGACGCAGATCACCGACAGAAGCCTCGAAATTCTCAGCGGCATCGAATCGCTTGAGCAGATCGAATTGTACGAATGCCTGAAGGTCACCGACACCGGTCTGCCACACCTGGCCCTCCTGCCCGCGCTCCGCGAGGTTCACCTCAATCACCTTCCGGGCGTCACCTTCGAAGGCACGAAGATCTTCGGGGCAGGGGTCAGCGTTCACTACTCAACTTAAAGTTCGGGGAATCGATTAGTGCGTCATCGCGTAGACGACGTAATTCACACCCAGCCTTATCGCACTTGACGCCGCGCGCTCGGGGTACTGGGGTTCGTCGGCGAACTCCCACGCATCCCCCACGTCTGAGTTGTAGGTAATTGCGACCATCACGCGGCCCTTGTCGTCGTAGATACCCTGCCAGTGAGCGCCGCGGCCGCCCTCATAGCAGTTCTTACAACCTTCACGAAGGTGGGCCTGGCCCGGGATCTGGATACGGTCGGAAAGATCGTAGACCGTATGGAGGATCGGATCTTCATCCGGAATCTCAACCACGGGACGGTCCGGGAAAACGGCCTTCATTGACTCGAGAAAGACGGCGCGCTCGCGGTTGCCGTGAAAATCGTCGGCCATGAAGAAGCCACCGCGCAGAAGGAATTCGCGCAACTCCTGACACTGCTTGGCCGTGGGACCCCATTCGCCTACCTGAACTGCGTAAAGCCAGGGGAGGTCGAACTGCTCGTTTTCATCGAGATTGACGGGCTGCTCCACCGATCGAACGGCGACCCGAGTCAACCGCGAGAGCGCCATGGAAAAATGCCGATCGGCGCGAGGGTAATCCTGAGTCCAGAGCGACATCCCCTGGCGCCAGTCGCCCTGAAAGCGGGGATAATAACCGTCGACCCCCGGCCCTCCGCCGGGAAACATCATGCGCGCGAAGACGAATTCGCCCGGAGTCTGATAATCGGCCGGGGTATCGAATTCGTAGTATTCAACGCCGTGGTATTGGCGGAAGGGCTTCTGAAAGCCCCAAAGCGTACCGGCGAGCGCGACGGAAAGCAGCGCGCTGATCGACAGCCAGTAGGTTTTCCGAGCCGACAACGGCACAGCCTCGCATTGAGGATAGCACTGAAATAATGAGGGTTCTTCTGGATGAATCTCTTCCGGCTGCTGCGTTTTTTCCTGCCGCTTCAGAACCCGATCGGTTTCGGAATGGCCGATTACATCGAATTGGGCGCGATTCTGCTGATCGGCGGCGCGCTGATCGCTCGGAGCCGAATCGAAGCTGGGATCCGATGGATTTCGGCGCGGCAGTGGTGGTCGATGGGGCTCCTGGCGGCGGTGCCGATCGTGTTGCGCTTACTACTGCTGCCGCGTCATCCGGTTCCGATTCCGCAGACCTCGGATGATTTCAGTTACCTGCTGCTGGGCGATACGCTTGCGCATTTCCGGCTGGCGAATCCACCTCATCCCATGGGTCGGTTCTTCGAGACGGTCTTCGTTCTGCAGGAGCCGACCTATAGCTCAATCTATCCGCTGGCTCAGGGCATCGCGCTGGCGATCGGCGAGTTGATTTTCCGGCAGCCCTGGGCGGGCGTGCTTCTCACCGAGGGCGTGATGTGCGCCCTCATCTACTGGATGCTGCTGGCGTGGGTCCCGGCAACCTGGGCCTTCGTGGGGGGGCTTCTCGCAATAGCGGAGTTCGGGCCGCTCAACCAGTGGATGAACACCTATTGGGGAGGCGCGGTTTCGGCGATTGCAGGCTGCCTTGTGTTCGGCGCAATTCCGCGGCTGCGCGCGTCGGGCGGGAAGCGCGATGCCGCGATTGCGGGCGGTGGGCTCGGGCTGCAGATTCTCGCGCGTCCATTCGAGGCTGCCCTGGTCGCGTTATGCGCGTTACCGTTCCTTCGGCGGCGACGCGGGGCGGCGTTGCTGGCGGTTCTGCCGGCGCTGGCGCTGACGGCGGCTCACAATCGCGCAGTGACTGGGACTTGGCTCAGTTTGCCCTATTCGGTCAGCCGATACCAGTACGGCGTGCCGGCGGCATTTACCTTTCAGAAAAATATCGAGGCGCATCGTCCGCTCACACAGGAACAGGGGCTCGACCTGAGGGCGCAGACGGAGGTGCACGGACCCGGCGTGGATACGATCGGTTCGTATGCGGCGCGCCTGGCGAGTCGTATCCGGTTTTATCGATTCTTCTACCTGACGCCGCTGTACCTCGCGCTGCCGTTCTTTTTTCCAGCGCTGCGAGAGCGTCGGTACCTGTGGGTGGCTGCGACCCTCTGCGTGCTGGCCCTCGGTACGAATTTCTATCCGTATTTTTATCCGCATTACATTGCTGCCGCGACGTGCTTGTTCGTTCTGATCTCGGTAGTTGCGCTGCGCCGGCTCAGTTGGATTCGTGTTCGCGGCGTAACGGCGGGCGCGCAGGCGATGCGCCTGATCGCGCTGCTGTGTCTGGCGCATTTCGCGTTCTGGTACGGCCTGCACCTTTTTGGAACGGAGGATCTGTTCATCGCCAGCGGACAGTATGAAAGCTGGGATTTCATCAATTTCGGCGATGCCGAAGGGAGAGCCGCAATCGATCGTCGGCTCGCTGCGGCGACGGGCAGGCAGCTTGTCATCGTTCATTTCGGCCCGGCGCATTTGCTCCGCGAATGGATTCATAACGCGTCCAACATCGATGCCGCCCGTGTAGTGTGGGCTCTCGATCTGGGCCCGGGTGAGAACGAGAAACTGGTCCGGTATTATCCCGACCGAAAGGTCTGGCTGTTGGAACCGGATGCGCGGCCGCCAAGGCTGCGGGAATACGGGGGGAATCCGGAGCCTTAATGTTAACCTTAAGGTCGTCAGGTCTCGGGCTCCGTGCAATGGGCGGCTGCAAACCCCGCCAGGTCCGGAAGGAAGCAACGGTAGCGGTTTAACCCGTGTGCCGCGGATTACCCGGGGCTTGGCGAAACGTTCCCGGCCCGCCTCATGTATCAGGTTATCGCGCGCAAATATCGTCCCCAGGCGTTCGACGATGTGCTTAACCAGGACCACATCAAGACCACCCTGCGAAACGCGATCGAGCAGAAGCGAATCGCGCACGGGTATATTTTTTCGGGACAGCGCGGAACGGGAAAAACGACGACGGCGCGCATTCTCGCGCGGTGCCTGAACTGCGATCAGGGGCCGACGGACCGCCCTTGCGGAGTGTGCCCGAGCTGCCGCGAAATCGCGGCGGGAGGCTCGCCCGACGTCATCGAAATCGATGCGGCGTCAAACCGCGGCATTAACGAAATGCGCGAACTGCGCGAGAATGTGCGCTACCGGCCGTCGCGCGATCGCTACAAAATATTCATCATCGACGAAGCGCATCAGATTACGAACGAAGCGTTCAATGCGCTGCTGAAGACGATCGAAGAACCGCCCGAGTGGGTGGTGTTCCTGCTGTGCACGACGGAATCGCACAAGATTCCGGCGACTATCGCTTCGCGCTGTCAGCATTTCAGCTTTCGCTCGGTGGATTTCAACGATCTTATCGAGCGGATGCGGCAGATCTGCGCGGAAGAAGGCATCGACGCGGACGAAGAAGCGCTTTCGGTGATCGCGCAGTCGGGCGAGGGTTCGGTACGTGATTCGCTGTCGGCGTTGGACCAGGCGATCGCCTGCTGCGGCAATCGCCTGGAAGCGGCGGCGGTTCGAACTCTGCTGGGCGCCTTCGGCATCGATGCGATGGCCCAGGTGACCACGGCGCTCGCTGCCCAGGATGGCGCGGCGATGCTTGCGATGGTGGATGAACTGGAACGGAATGGGGGCAGCCCTCAGCATTTCGCGCGCGAACTCTCGCGGTATCTCAGAAATTTGCTGGTGACGCGGATAGCGGGGGCCGACTCTCGGCTGATCGCGGCGAGTTCGGCGGAGCGCGAGCAGATCGCGGATATCGCGGGACGTTTCAGCGAAGAGGATCTGACAAGGTATCTGCAGCTTTCGCTCGACCTGTTCCGGGATCTGCAGGCGTCGCTGCAACCGCGGTTTCATCTCGAGATCGGTCTGCTGAAGCTTGTGCAGGCCGGACGGCTTGTGGCGATCGAAGAAGCGCTTGCGGGCCTGCCTTCGGCTGCCCCGGACAAAGCCCCTCCGCCTCCCGCGCCCTCTCTTTCCGCGAGACCTGCGCAAGTGATCGCCACGCGCCCGGCAACTCCGCCTGCTGTCCCAGCCGCGGCGCCGGTCCAGGCAGCCAGCGCGCCTCCGCCCGCGTCGAGCCCTCCGCCCGCCTCAAGCGAAGAATGGCGCGAACGTCTGCGCAACGCGATGGTCGAAGCGGGGATGCAGTTTTCGGCCGATGCCGTCGGACAATCGGATGTCGCGTTGGTCAACAACGAACTGGTGATCACGACGACAAAATCCTTCGCTCTGGACCTCGGGCGCGAAGAGATCGGTACGGCCCTCAAGCAGATGGGAATGGCCGGCCAGAAGTTTAAAGTAGTGTTCGGCGAGGTGAAGTCCGCTCCTGCGGCTCCGGCGTCAACGGCGCCGAAACCGGAGTCCGGCGACGACGAACTGATGGGCCGTGCGCTTGCGCATCCCGAAGTCAAGAAATTTCGAGAAACGTTCGGCGGAGAAGTCCGTGCGGTACGCAACCTGAAGGAGCCCTGGAACGAATGAAGATGCCCGGAAACATGCAGGCCATGATGAAGCAGGCCCAGCAGATGCAGGAAAAGATGCAGGCCGAAGTGGCCGCCATTCGCGTGGAAGGCTCAGCCGGCGGCGGCATGGTTTCCATCAAGATGGACGGTCACAAGAACGTGCTCGGCGTCAAGATCGATCCGGAAGTAGCCAACGACGTCGAGATGCTGCAGGACCTGGTGCTCGCCGCCTGCAACGACGCAGTCAAGAAGGTGGACGGCGAATCGCAGCGCAAAATGAGCGGAATGCTGGGCGGTCTCGGCTTGCCGCCGGGTCTGTTCTGAGCGGATGCCCGATTTCGCCGAGCCCCTCGCGCGGCTCATCACCGAATTCAAGCGCCTGCCTGGCATCGGGCAGAAATCCGCGCAGCGGATTGCATTTCATATCATGCGCGCGGGCCGTGAAGATGCGGAACACCTCGCGCGGGCTGTTCTTGACGTAAAAGACAAACTGCGGATGTGCGAAGTCTGCAACAACATCAGCGATTCGGAGCTTTGTCAGTACTGCCGCGATCCTCAGCGCGACCAGGCGGTTGTGTGCGTCGTCGAGGACCCGAACAACATCGTTGGGATTGAAGTAACACGACAGTTCAACGGTCTGTATCACGTGCTCGGCGGATCGCTTTCGCCGCTGAGAGGAATCGGACCGGAGCAACTGAAGATCAAGAGCCTGGTGGATCGTATCGCGCGCGGTTCGCTCCAGGAAGTCATCGTCGCGACTAACCCGACCGTCGAGGGTGAGGCGACCGCCGTCTATCTCTCCAAGCTTCTGAAGCCTTTGGGTATGAGAGTGACCCGCATCGCGATGGGAGTTCCCGTTGGCAGCGACCTTGAATTCGCGGATGAGGTGACGATGTGGAAAGCGATGGAAGGCCGGCGCGAGATTTAGTTCGCGCCCAGGCTTTTGACGGCTTCTTTCTCTGTCTCAAACATCGGAATGAGATCTGACAGCCTCGTCACGTCCATGACATCCAGAACGGCAGGCTGGACTTCCGCAAGGGCGAGCCGCCCGCCCGCAGCTTTAGTGTTGGAAAAGTTATACGCCAAGGCGCCGATCCCGGCGCTGTCGGCATAGGGAACACCCCGGAAATTCACGACAATCCGCTGATTTCCCGCCTTCAGCAGATCTTCCACAGTTGCTCGAAAGGCATTTGAGGGAGCGCCCATGACGAGCTTGCCCTCGACCGACAAAACCGAAACCGCCCCATCCTGATGAACTTCCGTTGAAATCGACACCGTCAGCACCCGCTGGCTACGTAGCACGAGAGGCGCCATCCTCCGGAACGGGTTCAGCGGCCTGATCGATTGCCCGGACCTCCGCGACCGCCTGAGCAAGACTGGATACCACGGTGGCGTTCAGCGCCTTCGTCAGCCGTTCCACATGGGCGGGACTGGAGGAGTCATGAGTCCACATGCCTGCGATTATGCGCGGCGCAGAACCGTGCTCCTGGATACTGCGCGACACTTTGCGAGCGTTGCCTCCGGAAAAAGGAGGAACGGCTGAGATACAGACTACGTCGTCCGGGCCGCCTCCCAGATTCTGGATCAGCTCACCGGGAGAGTCGCTGACCGGAAAGGTGATGGCCGGAAAGCCTTCGCGCGTCAGAAAATGAGCGCACATGGCGGCCACAATTTCGTCCGCCGCGTCGTGCGCCGGGATGCAGAAGACGCGGGTTTGCCGGACTTGACTCGCAACCGGCATCGACTCGCTCTCGGCGAGTTCGGTGACGAACTCGTTCACAGTTTCCACGACGAAGTCTTCGCGGCGGGGTTCGAGCTGCCCGGTGTGGCGGTCCCGCTCGGCCATCGCGAGCGCGGGAACCACGATCTCATCCACTACTTCGATCAATGGCTTGTCTTTTCCCAGGTTTTCGAGCACGTTCAGCGCATCCTGCTGATCGAGGGCAAGAAGGCGCTGGTAGAAAATGGTCGCGGGGGTCAGAACGGGTTCATCGCCGAGGATGATGTTCAGAAATTCCAGTTGAGGCGTATGACGGCCCAGCACGGTGAGGCACACCGTCATGGGCGTCGCGAGAACCAGCCCGACCGGCCCCCACACCACGGTCCAGAAGACAGCAGAAACCAGGACAGCCACGGCCGAGAGACCGGTGTGGATGCCATACAGCATCGGCTCGATGAAGTTGGCGATGATAATTTCGGTTATCGAAAACAGAGCAACGACGAGAAGCGGAGTTCGCCATCCGTCCGTGACGGCCAGAGTGACAGCGAAAGGCAGAAAGCCAGCGATCACCGGGCCAATGTAGGGCGCGAAGCGAAGGAAGAGGCCCAGAACACCCCAAAGCAGGGGGCTCGGCACGCCCAGAAAATACAGACCGAGGGCGATTACGGTTCCGAAGGCGGCATTCACGCAAAACTGCATCAGCACGTAGCGGCTCACGCGCTGGCCGGCATCGTCCATCGCCATCGTGGTGGCCTGCAACTTCTGCTGGCCCATTAAACGAAGAACGCGGTATCGCAGATTTTCTCGGTCGATCAGCATGAAGACGGTGAACACAGCGATCAGACCGGCGGTGCCGAGGGGGCGGAGCACCATACCCGAGTAGTCGCGAATCGCCTGAATGACGTTGTGCGACTCGACCAGCTCGACCCGTAGCGGCTCCGGCGGTGAGGAGGCCGCGGAGCGTTGCGGGGGCTTTGCCTGTTCGGCTGGCGACGGACTGGTTTTTTCAGTGACTTCGCGGCCGATATCCTCTACCTCCGAGATCACCTGCCCCAAACCGCTCGACCGGCCCCGGAGCGCGTCGATTTTGGCGTTAAGGCGCCCGCTGAACTGGGGAAGGTTTCCAGCTATGGATATCAATTGGCTAGTAACGAAATAGCCCCCAACGCAGACGAGAGCCGAAGCGGCTACCAGCACAAGAACCGACGCCGGGGCGCGGGGAATCTTCCATGACTCCAGCCTTTTGACCATCGGCGTGAGGAGAAACGCCAGGAGCAGGGCGAAAGCCACGGGAATCAGCAGCGCGCGGGCAAAGTAAAGAATGGCGATCGCGACTACGAGGCCGAGTACGGGCGAAACTGTGACAGCGGGGGCGTTATCGCGCGCCATGAAGACAGCAAGATCTTAACACCTGAAAGCAATGCAGGCTTTATGTACGGGGAAGATCTTCGGGAAAGACTGCATGCCCTTCCGGCGGCGGGAATAGGTTTTTCAGAGTTTCGAGGCGCTTCCGCAGATGGCGGCTGGGCAACTGACGCGGCCCGGATTCCACGTCGATATCGCAGCAGATGCCGTGAAGGTAAAGCGTCATCGTATCGCGGAAGGATGCGCGGGCGTAGTCGCGATACGGCTTACCGTCCTTGCGGGAAGCCATGGGCCGGCGGAGCAGGATCTGTTTGAAATGCCAGCTTCGCTCATCGACCTCGCCGTGCACCTCACTGCTGAGTTCCTCGCGCAACAGGCGGTTCCAGGAGTCTTGGGCGCTTTCATTCCAGCACTCGGAGAGCAATGCCGAGATCTCGTCATAGAAAAAATAGTGATAGTCGGCGACCTGCTCCTCTTTCACGGTGAAAAACAAGGTCGCGAACTCGGCTCCGCTCACATGCGTGGAAAGCACAAGCTTCGGTTCCGCGGGCTTTTCGTAGACCACCGAGACGGCCCCTTTGGGATTGGGACGCTCGAGATACGGCGCGAGGACTATGCCGATTTTCGGGAGCAGTCCACAAACCTCCGCCGGTAAAGCCGCGACCGGGTCGTGAAGATACTGCCGCAGATCTTCCTCCGCGACGGGAAAAATGGGGATGTAGGAGAAGCGCTCGTTGAGAGGGGTCATCTCCGAGCGCAGACGGCGTGCGAGTTCTTCAACCGTCGTTCGGGGGCGGCCGTTTTGCTGGGGCATCAGAAGTTGGCGGCAGGTCTGGCTTCGACTCGAATTGTAACGCGATGTCTTAATCGCTGCCGATACACTGGAATCGACTGACAATGAGTTTCCGGTTTGCGGTAGCCGCCGCACTGATTTCCTGTTCACTTCCCGCGTTCGCCGTCGACTGGAAAACGCTGCGGCCCGAGGGCTATGTCAGCGATTTTGCGCACGTCATCGATCAGCAAAGCCGCGCCGAACTGGAAGATTACGCTGCGCGCGTGCAGCAGGCCACCGGAGCCCAGTTGGCGTTTGTCACGCTGCCCTCTCTCGAAGGCGAACCAATTGAAGACGTCACGAACGATATCTTCCACGCATGGGGCATAGGCCAAAAGAAGGAAGACAACGGCGCGATGGTGCTTTTGTCGATCGGAGACCGCAAATCGCGGCTCGAAGTGGGAGGCGGGTTGGGCGGAGATATCCCGGACGGCATGGCGGGGATGTTGCTTGACGACATGCGCCCGGCGTTGCGAGCCGGTCAGTATGGCGCCGCGATGATTGCCGCCGCCCAGCGTCTCGGCTCCACTATCGCGCAGTCGAAAGGCGTGACGATCCCGGGCCCCGCGCTGGTTAGTCGCGTCCCGCGCGAACACAGGGACAGCATTCCATGGCCGTTAATCCTTTTCGGGATTTTCATGCTGTTGTTGATATTCCGGCGTCGCGGCGGCGGGGGGCGCTACTACGGTGGGGGCGGTTTCGGGGGAGGGTTCTGGTCCGGTCTTCTGCTTGGTCAGGTACTAAACTCCGGGCGCGGCTGGTCGGGTGGAGGGAGGGACGGCGGCGGTTTCGGAGGGTATGATTCAGGTGGCTCCGGCGGCGGATTCGGGGGATTCGGCGGTGGCGATTCGGCCGGCGGCGGCGCTTCGAGCGATTGGTGATCCTCGCATAAAATAAGCGATGCCCATGCCGGACTCCCTTAATCAACTCGTGGAGAAGCTACGCAAGGCCTTGGGGGACCACCTTATTTCCGTGGTCTTATACGGCTCGGCGGCGACCGGGGACCATCGCGAAAAGTTCTCTGATTACAACGTTTTGTGCGTCCTGACCGGCATCGCGCCGCAGCAGCTTCGAGCCACCGAGCCCATCTTCCGGTGGTGGCGAGAACTGGGGAATCCTGCGCCGTTGTTGCTGACGGAGCGCGAGGTGGCCGACTCAACCGACTGTTTTCCGATCGAGTTTCACGACATCCGCGATCATCATCAAATCCTCCACGGACCAGACCTTGTATCGAACCTTACCATCGATAATGCGCACTACCGAGGCCAAGTCGAGCACGAACTGCGCGCCAAACTGCTGCGGCTCCGTCAGAAGGCCTCCGGTATACTTTCGGATAAAGACGTACTTCGCCGCCTGTTAGTGGATTCGGTTTCGACGTTTTGTGTACTGTTCCGCCACGCCCTGATCCTGCGTGGCGAAGAGGCGCCTGTGAGGAAGCGCGAAATCGTGGGCATGACGCGCGAATCGTTCGGTATCGACGGCGAGCCCTTTGAGTTGCTGCTGGATCTACGTGATCGAAAGCAGGGGGCGAAAGTGGACGAGCCCGAGGCGCTGCTCGCGCGCTGCATGAGGGAAATCGAAAAGGTAATCGAGATCGTGGACAGGCTGGGCTCAACGGAAGGAGCAGCGTGATGAAAACCGGAGTGCTGGTAGTCGTGCTGGTGGGGCTCGCTCTGCTGCTGGGCGGTTGCGAATTCGTGCGGGAGCGTAACAAACTTGCTGTTGAGCATGAGGCGATCGGAGCGGAATGGAGCCAGGTGGACGCCGACCTGCAGCGCCGCGCAGATCTCATTCCGAACCTCGTTGAGACGGTCAAGGGCTACGCAAAGGAAGAGACCACAGTATTCACGCAGCTTGCGAACGCCCGCGCCGCGATGGCTGGCGCGCACACCCCACAGGAAAAAATCGACGCGAACAATCAGGTCGAGAGCGCTTTGAGCCGATTGATGGTGGTCGTGGAGAATTATCCGAATCTGAAGGCGAATGAGAACTTCCGGCAATTGCAGTTTTCGCTGGAGGGCACGGAGAACCGCATCCTTCAGGCGCGCCGGCGGTACAACGTCGCGGTTCAGAAGTACAATACCGATCTCTCGCTTTTTCCCGCCAATATCGTCGCTTCGATGTCGGGCTTCCAGCGCGAAGACGCTTATTTCAAGACGGAGCCCGGCGCTCGCGTGGCGCCCAAAGTACAGTTCTGAGCATCTAAAGAAGATAGACCCATGAGCACACCGCAGATCAGTATGCCGCCGCAGTTCGCCAATTACATCAACGGCGAATGGGCTCCCGTTTCCAGGACGTTCGAAAATCGCAACCCGGCTAACACAGACGAAGTTGTCGGCGTATTCGCAAAAGGTTCCGCCGCCGATATCGACTCGGCCGCCGCAGCCGCTGAAGCGGCTCTTCCGGGCTGGTCGTCGATGCCGGCTCCGGCGCGCGGAAACATCCTGTATAAGGCCGCCGAGATCCTTGAGAAGAAATTCGATCAGTTGGGCGCGGAGATGACACGGGAGGAAGGCAAAACGCTTCCCGAGGCAAAAGGCGAAGTCCGGCGCGCGATCAATATCTTTCGCTATTTTGCGGGCGAAGGATCCCGGCTCGACGGCGTAATGGTTCCGTCGGAACGCGAGCGGGTTCACGTCTTCGCAGTGCGCAAGCCAATCGGCGTGGTGGGACTGATCACTCCGTGGAATTTTCCGATCGCGATCCCGGCGTGGAAGATGGCGCCCGCGCTGATCTGTGGAAACACCATCGTGGTGAAGCCCGCGTCGGTATCGCCGCTCAGCGCGTGGCGGATTGTGGAAGCCCTGCACGAAGCGGGCATTCCGAAAGGCGTCGTGAATTTCGTGGCAGGCTCGGGCGGCGAACTTGGCGAAGCCATGGTGAAGGCGAAACCGATCAAGGCGATTTCGTTTACCGGTTCCAATGACGTCGGACACTGGCTGCACAACGAAGCGAGCAAGCGGCGGTTGCGCATTCAGCTCGAAATGGGCGGAAAGAATCCGACCATCGTTCTTGCGGATGCGGACCTCAAGTCCGCCGTCGAGAATGTCGCGAATGCGGCGTTTTTCTCGACAGGGCAGAAGTGCACGGCGACCAGCCGCGCCATAGTGGAAGATGCGATTTACGACAAGTTCATCGCCGCTCTCGTCGAGCGGACAAAGGCTTTGAAGGTCGGCGACGGCATGCAGCCGGGAATCGAGATCGGGCCTTGCGTCGACAAAGGACAGCTCGATACGGTTTTGAAGTACGTCGATATCGGATCGAAGGAGAGCGGGGCGCCGTTGTGCGGAGGAAAGCGCCTCACGGGCGGCGCTTACGACAAAGGATATTTCGTTGAGCCGACGGTGTTCGGGGACGTTAAACCGGAGCACACCATCGCCCGCGAAGAGATCTTCGGACCCGTGCTCGCGGTGATGCGGGCAAAAGATTTTGACGACGCGATGCGCATCGCGAATGACATTCCGTTCGGACTTTCTTCTTCGATTCAGACCACGAATCTTTCGCGCGCGATGGACTACGTGTATCGCGCCGAAGCGGGGTTACTGACGATCAATCTTCCGAGCGCGGGAGTGGAATATCAGCTTCCGTTCGGCGGCACGAAGGACTCCAGCTTCGGACCGAAAGAGCAGGGTCCGGCGGCGCTCGATTTCTACAGCGATTTCAAAACGGTTTACCTGAAGTACTAGACGACAAATGCATCTTGGACAGATCCGGCACGACGGCGCCGTAATCGCCGCGATTTTTGAGGGAGCTTGTTCGGCCCGGCCGATTCCGACTCACACGGTTTGCGACCTGATTAGCCGCGCGGATTCCGAAGGCATTCCGCTGCACGAATTGGCGGCGCGCCTGGCCAGTCGGCATTCCGTGGAGGCCACGCCCCTGATCCCTATTTTTCCGGCTGAAGTATGGGCCTCTGGCTGCACCTACGAGACGAGCGCGACGTTCCGCGACGGCGAAACCGTGGCGGCGGACAAAGGTACCCGCGAAGGCATGTACGCGCATGTGTACCGCGAAGAGCGGCCTGAGATTTTCTTCAAGGGAACGTCGCGCGTTTGCGTAGGCCCGAATCAGAATATTGGAATCCGTTCCGATTCGAAGTTCACAGCGCCCGAGCCGGAGCTCGCGGTCGTGCTGGGGAAGAAGGGAACGATCGTCGGCTACACCCTCGCTAACGATGTTTCCGCGTGGGACATCGAGCGAGAGAACGCGCTGTATCTTCCGCAGTCCAAGGTGTACACGGCTTGCTGTTCTCTGGGACCTGTGATCGTTACGACCGATGAGATCTCCAATCCCTACAATCTGCAGATGACCTGTGAGATTCTGCGAGGCGACGAAGTGCGGTTCTCGGGATCCACATCGACGGCCAAACTGCATCGGAAGATCGAACAGATCGTCAGCTATCTGACGCGCTCGAATCCGGTTCCGGCGGGTTCCGTGCTGTGCACGGGTACCGGAATCATTGTGACGGAAGAAGTGGCTCTGGCTCCGGGAGATGTCGTTCGAATCAAGGTCCCGGAAATCGGCGAGCTTTCGAATCCTGCGGCAGTCGTCTAACCCGCATACGCCGCCCGCTCTTTAACGAATTTGACGCCCTCGAAGGCAATGGATTCGGGAGTGCGTTCGATATCGCGCCAGATCGCCGCCGCGGCCGAGATATCCGGCAAGGCGAAGCCGAAGCTCTCGATGGTTAGCCATCCGTCGTAATCCAGGTCGCGCAATGCCGTGAATACCGCGTCCCATTCGACGTGGCCGCTGCCCGGGATGCCACGGTCGTTTTCGCATGTATGCACGTGCTTCAGATGGCGCCCCACGGTCCGATAGCCAGCGGCGATATCTTTTTCCTCGATGTTGGCGTGGAACGTGTCAAAAAGGATGCCGACCGCGGGATGATCAACGGCGTCGCAGAGAGCGGCGGCGTCCGCCGCGGTGTTCAGAAAGAAGGTCTCAAACCGATTGAGCGGCTCGAGCGCCAGAACCATGTTCGCAGCTGCGAACTCGGGAGCGATCTCGCGGTACCCGTCAATCGCTCGGGACCACTCATCGGCGGTCCGTCTACGGCCGGGCAGATATCCGACGGGAGAATAAAACGGTCCCGCCAGTATTGAGACACCCGCTTCGGCTGCTGTGTCAATGCAGATCTTCAGGTGATCCATGGCGCGCGAGCGCACGGAAGGGTCCATGTCGATCAGGCTCACGCCGGGGAGGAACACCGAACAGGCGTTGCACTCCAGGCCGTTGTCCGAAACGGCGCGCCGGACCTCAAGGGCAGGGAACCGGGCGGGATGGAAGATCGGAACTTCAATGCCGTCAAATCCTGCGGCCTTGATTCCCGGCAGCAAATGAAAGAGTGAGCGGTCGAATTCCCCCGACCATATGAGCGTGTTAACCCCGAATTTCATCTAATCGCGAGCCCTGTTGCGCTTTGCGCGGCGTAACAGGAATTCTATCCTGCTGTCGGCGTCGGGATGCGAATCGGCCAGAAAATGAAGTTCCGGTATGCGGCGGAGATTTAAACGGGCGGCGAGTTCATGTCTCAGGAAGTTTTTCGCGTGCTCGAGAGCGGCCAGCGCTTTTTTCTCTTCCCCGCCTTCTACCGCAACTTTAACTTGGGCATGCCGCATATCGCTGGATACCTCGGCGTTGGTTACCGAGACTCCGGCAAGGCGCGGGTCGTCCATTTCGAAAGCGATCAGTTCGCCGAGTTCTTCCTTGACCGCGAGGGAAATCCGCTGGGCACGATGGTCATCCATCAGAGCCACTCCACATTCGCGCGCAACAGCATGGGGCCTAGTCTGGAGGCGGCCTCATCCTCTACCGCGCGCAGAACGCGCGAAGCGAAATCTTTGCTGGATGACACAGCGGCGGCGGCGATCACGGCGCTGTTGTGCAGATCCATGTCCTCAACCTCGGCCACCGAGATGTTGAACTTGCGCCGCAAGACGTCCTTGAGACTCTTTACCACCTGACGCTTCTCCTTGAGAGAATGCGCATGCTCGATGCGGAGTTCCATGACCAGAACGCCGACCACCGCCATACGGCCCGTCAGGCCGCTTCGTTAGCGACCCGCTGCATTGCGAACGCTTCGATTACATCACCCTGATGGATGTCGTTGAAATTGTCGATCGTGATACCGCACTCCATACCGGCGCGCACCTCGCTGACGTCGTCTTTGAAGCGGCGCAGCGAACCTACTTTGCCCGTGTGGACGACCGTGTTGTCGCGCAGGAGGCGAATCTGCGCGTCACGCGGGATGTTGCCATCGACAACCAAACATCCGGCGACCGCGCCCACTCTGGACACGCGGAACACCTCGCGGACCTCCGCGCGGCCTTTGTAGATCTCTTTGAAGACCGGCGCGAGAAGACCCGACATCGCCTTCTTCATCTCATCCACAAGCTCGTAGATGATCGTGTGCAGCCGGACATCGACCTTCTCGCGTTCCGCGGCGGCCGACGCGTTGCGCTCTGGCCGAACGTTAAAGCCGACCACGATCGCGTTCGAAGCGACCGCGAGGTCGACATCGGACTCGTTGATGGCGCCCACACCCGCGCGGAGCACGCGGATGGTGACTTTGTCGGTCGAGAGCTTTTCGAGCGTGTCGCGAAGTACTTCGGCGGAGCCGCCGACATCCGCCTTGAGGATGATCGGAAGTTCCTTGACCTCCCCGGCCGCCATCTGTTTGTGGAACTGCTCGAGCGTGAGCCGGTTGTTCTTGGCCAGCGCCGTCGCGCGCTCCTTCTCGGAGCGATACATGACAATCTGCTTCGCTTTGGCGGTATCGGTCACGACCTGGAAGTTGTCGCCTGCCTCCGGCATTTCGTCGAGTCCCAGCACTTCGACGGGCATGGACGGCGGCGTTTCCTTGGTTTGTTCGCCCATATCGTCAATCAGGGCCCGGACGCGCCCGAACACGGAGCCGCAGATAAAGTAATCGCCTACGCGCAGCGTGCCGTTGCGAACCAGCACTGTTGCGACCGGGCCGCGGCCGCGGTCCAGTTTCGCCTCGAGCACAGTGGCCATGGCGGGACGGTTCGGGTTGGCTTTGAGATCCAGAATTTCCGAGACGAGGAGGATCATCTCGAGCAGAAGATCGAGATTCTCTTTCGTGCGAGCCGAAACCGGGACCATGACGACATCGCCGCCCCAGTCTTCGGCGAGAAGGCCGCGATCGGAAAGCTGCTGCTTGATCCGGTCCGGCTGCGCCTCCGGCTTATCGATCTTGTTAATCGCGACGACAATAGGCACCTTGGCAGCACGGGCGTGATCGATCGCCTCAAGAGTCTGCGGCATGACGCCGTCATCCGCGGCGACGACGAGAACCACAACGTCAGTGACTTTCGCGCCGCGCGCGCGCATGCGCGTAAAGGCTTCGTGGCCCGGCGTGTCGATGAAGACGATCTTCTGACCGTTCTTCTCGACGTGGTAAGCGCCGATGTGCTGCGTAATGCCGCCTGCTTCGCGGGCGGCGACATTGGCCAGGCGGATCGCATCGAGGAGCGATGTTTTGCCGTGATCGACGTGACCCATGATCGTGACCACGGGAGGCCGGCGCACGAGGTCTTTCGACTCCTCAAGGATCTCAACGTCCTGCATGGCCTCTTCTTCGTAAGAGACCGTCGAGGTCGAGGCGCCGAACTCACGGGCGATATCGGTGGCGAGTTTGCCATCCAGGGTCTGGTTGATGGTGGCGAAGATGCCGCGGTCGACCAGCTTCTTGATTACGAAGTTGGCTTTGACATCGAGCTTTTCCGAAAGCTCTTTAACCGTGATGCCTTCCGAGATGGTGATGTCGCGATTGATGGGCGGCGGAGCGGCGAGTTCGCGGCGCGTGCTCTGCGGACGAAGAATCTTTTCTTCGGCCTCGCGGCGGCGGCCCTGCTGAGGGCGAGCTCCCTTATGCTGCTGCGGGCGGCGCGACTGATCGGGCGGCGGAGGAGGCGCGCCGGGGCCGATAAGCGATCCGCGCGTTGTCGGATGCATCGGGCGCGGACCCATCCCGGGTCGCCCTCCCGGTCCAGGCATTCCCGGGCGGCCACCTCTGGCTTGCATCGGTTGACCGGGACGCGGCGGACCCTGATAGAGCGGCTGGCCAGGGCGTGGAGACTGCGGACGCAATGGCACGCCAGGGCGCGGCGGCGCCTGACCCGGCATGGGCGCGCGCTGCTGCTGCGCGAGTTTCGTGACCAGATCCGGGCGCGGAGGTACCACGGGCCGAGCTACCGGCTGACCCGCGATGGGACGTCCGGGCGGCGGCGCCTGCGGAGGACGTGGGGCTCCCGGCGTCTGAGTCGGCGCAGAAACTACCGGACGCTGCGGCGGTGGCGCGATTGGCACGCCCGGTCGGGCCGCGGGAGGAGCGGCCGCCGGACGCGGTTGCGTCGAACCAAGATTTGCGGGCAGGGGCTGCCGTGGCCCGGAAAGAATCTGACCGGGCTTCGGCGGAGCCGAAGGTATTGGGCGGGCCGGGGGCGGAACGGGACGTGGCGGTGTTGCGGCGACCGGTGGGGTTGTCACCGGGGGCGGCGGAACTGCGGGACGGGCGGGAGGCGTTGAGGGCCCAGCCTGTCTCGCGATGACCCCCTCGGTAGTTCTGCTTACCGGAGGCGCGGCCGGCGAAGCAGGCGGACGCGCGCCAACGGGCGGATGAATCGGCGTGCCGCGCGAAAGCGGAGGGCGGATGGGCAGCGGCCGCGGCTTGAAATCGTCGCTCTTTTCTTTCTCGGATTCCTTGTCCTCGGCGGGAGCGTCCGCGGGCGTTCCGACCTTCTGAGCGGGCGCATCGGTCACCGGCGCAGCGGTCCGCGCCGATTCGACAGGTCGCGACACAGGCTCGGGCGCAACCATCTCATCGGCGTCGTCGTGGTCAGCGCCAGCGCCATTGCCTGCGCTTGCCTTCCGTTCTGACGCGCCATCCCCGGAATAATAGCGACGCAGGCGCTCGGCCATGTCGTCGTCGATCGAGCTGGAGTGAGTCACCTTCTCGGCGATGCCGAGTTCCTGTAGTTTTTCGATGACCTCGCGCGACTTTACTTCAAGCTGCCGCGCCAACTCGTTGATTCGGATCTTACTCATATTCAAGCGTTCTGTTTACCTGCTTGGCGGGCAGGCGAGGCATACTCAGGCCCAGCCCCCACATACTCTCAAGACAAACTCAGGGCTGCTGGCCTTCTTCAACGCCGGATTCTGTCGCCGATTCGACCATGTTATCAGAGGTTGAATCCACTACATTCTCACCGGATACTGTCTCGGCGCCCGAAAACTGTTCCGGCGCTTCCTCCACATCGTCGGGAGCCGCCTCGATCGGGGCCTGCTCACCGTACTCCTGCCCGTAATAGGCGTTAATGGCTTGTTGAATTTGGACTACTGCCTCTTCGTCGATACCGGGGATGGCTTCGAGCTGCTCTGGCGTCATCCCGCCGAGTTTTTCAACGGTTCCGATATCTCCTTTGACGAGGGCGTCGACCACCGGTTCCGCCAGACCGAAATCGATCAGCGCGGAAACAGGCGCGCCTGTCGAGAGGAGGTTGATGGCGTTCTGGACTTCCTGGCGCTTTTCCTCCTCGCTCTTGATATCGATCTTCCAGCCGAGAAGTTTCGCCGCGAGCCGGACATTCTGTCCCCGCTTTCCGATCGCGAGCGAAAGCTGCGAATCGTCGACGATCACTTCCATGTGCTTTTCGGCGGGGTCGAGAATCGTTACGCGGGTGATTTTGGCCGGGCTCAACGCGTGCGTAGCGAACTGCACCGGATCGTCCGAATACTCGATGATGTCGATCTTTTCGCCGCGAAGTTCGCGGATGATCGACTGTACGCGCATTCCTTTCATCCCGACGCATGCGCCCACGCTGTCCACGTCCCGGTCGCGGCTTGAGACGGCAATCTTGGTGCGCTCGCCCGCTTCGCGCGCGCAGCCGCGGATCGCAACCGTCCCGTCGTAAATTTCCGGCACTTCCTGCTCAAAAAGGCGCTTCACTAATTCCGCGTCCGCTCGGGAAACAACGACGCCCGGGCCTTTCGCCGATTTATCGACAATCTTGATCACGCAGCGCACGCGATCGCCGACGCTGTAAGTCTCGAGACGCGACTGCTCGCGCTTGGGAAGCCGCGCTTCTGTTTTGCCGAGGTCAACCACGAGATCGAGCCCTTCGACCCGCTTGATCGCGGTATTGACTAGTTCACCCACGCGGTCGGCATATTCGCGATATACGGTTTCGCGCTCGGCTTCCCGTACCTTCTGAAAGATGACCTGCTTCGCCGTCTGCGCTGAGATGCGGCCCAGGGCGTCGGTAGGCTTGGGAATACGAACAACAGTTCCGACCTCGGCCTGCGCATCGTATCGCTTTGCTTCGGAAAGCGTCATTTCGGTGGACGGATCGGACACCGCTTCGGCAACTGTTTTCACCGCATACAGCCGCAGGCCCGAAGTCTCATTAAAGTCCGCCTCGTAATTCTCGGTGGTTCGGAAATGCTTACGGGCCGCGATGAGCATCGCGTCCTTTACGGCATCGAGCACGATCTGCGAATCGATGCCCTTTTCCTTGCTGAGAATCTCAATCGATTGATAGATACTGTCCACTGATTTTCCTCAAAGTTGGATAAAAATGTGCAGGATTTCCTGAACTTACCAGTCGAACTTCAGATTGGCTTTATCGACCTGATCGAGCGGGAACGTGACCTCTCGCCCGCCGGCAAGCGAAACCGTGACCTCGCGGGCTCCGGAGCTATCCGACGCGGTTCGGGAAATAATTCCATCGAAATGCTTCAACTCGCCGACAGGCTGTTTCAGAACTACCTTGGCCTTGCGGCCCTGGAAGCGTTCCCAATCCTGCCATTTCTTGAGCTTGCGCTCGATGCCCGGGGAGGAGACTTCCAGATCGTACGAGTTATCGATAGGATCCTCGGCGTCCAATCGGGCGCTCATTTCGCGCGACACCGTCTCGCAATCGGCGTGCGTCACGCCGTCTGGCTTGTCGATGGTGATGCGGACCAACTGATTAGGGCCCGCGCCTTTAATCTCCAGTTCGACGAGTTCCAGACCAGCGGCGCGAGTGACACTTTCCGCGACGTTTTCCAGGTACACCTGAAGCTGGCCGCGATTCATGTCGAAAATACCAATAAAAAAGTGGGCTTTCGCCCACTCCTTGGTTCGTCTCCTGTTAGTACTATACCACGCGCGCCGAATAAATAGATCAGAAAAGACTGGCCTGCGCGTCGTCAGCTGACGCGTTCGATTTTCTCACGGCCGGCGGCGCAAAACCGCGCATGAGAGTGAGCATCCTTTGATGATGAGAGTGAATTTCCATCAGGGTCGAGCATCTTTCGCATCCGGCCTTTATGGCTCCCGGGCCGTCCGTAAGGGGGTCGAACCGAGGGTGGCGGGAACACTTCCCGCGCCACCGGATCACTCCGATTTTCAGCATCGGATCCTTATTTTACGGCGGGCGGATTTGGGGCTGCCGGGTTTGCCGCTGGCGGATTTGCAGGAGGAGTCGATGCGCCGCGAACTTCGCCCTTGTATGCGGTTGCCAGAGTGACGTTATTGGCGCGGAGGACGATGCCCATCACGGAATCCAATTGGCTGCGCGCCTTCGAATACGCGCCGAGAGCGGCGACCTCAGACGAGCGCGCCTGGGCCACGTATCCCTGATATTGAATCACGAGGAAGTTCGTCGAGAGACCGACATTGAAGCGGTCCTGTTCAATATCAAGCGACTGCTCCTGCAGTTTGCGCGTCTCTTGCGCGGCTTCGTAGGCGGCCCTCGTACGCTGGAGCGCGATCAGCGCGTCTTCCACCTGAACGCGGATGGAGTTTTCGAGCTGCTTCGTGCGCACCTGCGTCTGGTGTAGCATCAGCTCGTCGCGGGCAACATCCGCCTGCGCGGCGCGGTTGCGCAGCGGAAGATTCAGATTGAGACCGATCGCATAGGTTGGATAGTCGTGCCGGAAAATCTGACCGAGCGACGATCCATAGCCTTCGCCATAACCCAGAATCGCGTTGGGCGGCGAGCCAGGCGTAACCGGAAACGCCGGGTTCGCCGGACCGGCGAGACCCGCGCTCGATACCGTGCCCACCAGATCGACTTCCGGCTTCAGCGCATTGAGTGAACCCTTCAAAGAAATCTGCGTGATATCGAGCTGCGATTGATCGGCGAGATAGTCGGGGCGAAACTGGAGCGCGACCTGAACAAGCTGATCCCGCGTCATATCCGGGGCGGCCGAGACGACGATCGGGTCGGTGGGCACGATACGCGCGTCATGTACCTCGGCGTCGGATTGCAGATCGCGAACGAGGACGCTTTTCAGAATGAGCTCCTGCTGGCGCACGAAGCCCTCGGAATTGACCAGGTCCTGGCGGGCTGCGGCGACCTGCGCCTGGGCCCGTGTGAGTTCTACGGGAGCCAGCGTCCCCTGATCGACTTTGTTGCCGTTGTCTTCAGCCAGCCTCTGCGCAGTGGCGAGAGTCTGCTGCTTGACCTTCAGATCTTCGTTCAGACTGACCAGGTCCGTGTAAAGACGGATTACCCCGCCCACCGTGATGGAAGCCTGATATCGGAAAACGTGATCGGAGAGTTGCTCTTCGGCGCGCGCCATCCGGATGAAGCGGCGGTTTAATTCGATACCGAAACCCCGGAGCAGCGGCTGCGTAACGCTGATTCCGAAGCTGCTGTTGTAGTACGGGTTCAGAATGTTGCGGATCGAGTTGGCGTCGGTGCGGAGATTATCGAACGTAGCCGCAACCGTCGTGCCGGGGCTGAACCCCTGAACGTAACCGGCATTCCACGTGAGGGTCCTTGAGAGCAGCGCCGGCGTGCCGGTGATGACCAGGCTGTTTTCGGGCGTCGTGGCGCGCTGCGCGAGGATCTGACCTGTGAGGGACGGATCGAACTGTGGGATCGCGGGACCAAGCGAAAACGGAATCGTGCCGGTGGTGGAAAGATTATCTGGCGATTCGACGATGAACTGAGTATCGCTCACGTTCGTTACCACCGACGTCTGAGGAGTCACGCCCGTGGCGGCCGAATTCAGCAGAGGTTCACCCGGACCCCCGAGTCCGGCGGACGGCTCATTCGCGGTCAGGGCAATGCCGCGAAGAGTCCCGCCGCCGCGCGCGCGAAGGGAATCGGTCGCGGCGATTCGGACCGTGTAGCGCTGCCACTCAAGGTCTAGATTGTTTTCGAGAGCCAGCGCGATCGCATCCTGAAGCGATAGATAAATGATGCCCGCGCGCATAAGATCGTGGATCCGGGAAGAATTGCGCGGATCGAAAGCCGAAACCCCGCCCGGCTGATATGCCCCCAGGAATCCCGCGCCGTAGGTGACCTGAGCGATGCGGCCGCCGGATTCGGGCAAAGGAGCCGTGGACGGTCCGGCCGACAACGGCTGGGATGTCGGAGCGTTCTGCGGCGGCGTGGCGGCAGGCGATGGATTCTGTGCTCCGACGGGCGATGCGAGCAAAAAGGCGAGAAAAGCTGCAAGAGTCTGCGACGCTTTCGCCATCATCGTTTCGCGGCTCCCGGCGCCGCAACCATTTCTCCTCTTACCAACGCTCCCTCCCGGACATCGTCTCCCGGATTCACAACCACTGTCTCGTCGCCGCGCAAACCGGCGATCACCTCGGTTTCGGCCCCATAATCGCGGCCAATGGTCAACGGCTGCAGGTGTACCTTCTTCGCGCCGTTGACGTCATCCGATAGCACGGCGATCTGAAGACCCGTATTCGTTGAAATCAGCGAATCTCCCGGTACCAGCAACGGCGGCGTCTCGCGCCGGCTGCGGAACCTTACGTCCGCGTACATGCCGGGCAGAAGCTTGCCGTCCCTGTTCGGGACCTGCACCTCAACCAGCATAGTGCGTGAGCTTGGATCAAGCGAGTTGGTGGTGCGGGTTACCTGACCCTGGAAGATCCTGCCGGGAAATTCGACAACAGTCAGCTCCGAAGGCATGCCCACGCGGATCGTTGGGGCGTTCGCCTGCGGCACGCTCACCAGAATCCGAATGGTGCCGATCTGAGCGACACGGAACATTTCGTTTCCGCTGGCCGGGGCCGCCCCGGTGGTGCTCATGGGCGATGCGCCCTGACCTGCGCCCGAAGCTGATATCAGCGCGCCGGTATCGATGTTGCGCGCGGTGACTATTCCGGCGAACGGAGCTTTGACCTTCTTGTAATCCTGAAGCGAAACGACGCGATCCAGATTCGACTGCGCCTGCCGGACGTTCTCTTCGGAGGCTCGCACGCTCGCTTCCTGAGCCGTGACCAGCGCATCCGCCGTTTTGAAGTTCGATTCCTGCGTGTCGGCGTCCTGGCGAGCGACTGCGCCCTTCGTTACCAGGTTGTTATAGCGATCCGCCGTGACTTTGGCCAGATCTCTTTGAGATTGCGCCTGAACCAGAGCAGCCCGCGTCTGGCTGATCTGCTGCTGCGCCTGGGCAACCGCGGCGCGCGCCTGCGCGACCTGCTCATCGAGTTCGGGAGCCTCGATCTCCGCCATCAACTGACCTTCGCGAACATGATCGCCGATATCGAGATATCGCTTCTTCACGTAACCGGCCGCGCGTGCATAGATGGACGTCTCGGTCAGCGGGGAAAGATTGCCTGGCAGAGTCAGCTCTGAATTCGCCGGAGCACGGCGTACACGAGCCACAGTGACCGTGGGCAGCGTGGTCTTCTCCTCGCGCGCTGCTTCGTTTGCCGCATTTTCACGGGCTTTGCGGGGAAAGTACCCAGCCATCGCCACCGCTGCAACAATGGCGGCGAGCAGTATCAGAACCAAAACAACTTTAATCGGCGAGATGTGATGCGGATGCGGCGGATTGGCCGCCGGTTGGTCCGGCGGCGGAATCGCCTGAGCGGTTTTCGATTCCTTCATTTCGTTCATGCGTTCAGATGATGGCCGATGACAAGCTCTTCGTGAGCTTCATGTTCGATGACTTCATCCTGATTCACCGGCGGCTTGCGACGCAGGAAGCTGTAGACGATCGGGACAAAAATCAGAGTGCTGAAGGTTGCGAAGATGAGTCCGCCGATGACGGCGCGAGCAAGCGGAGCGTTCTGTTCGCCGCCCTCGCCGAGACTAAGAGACATCGGGAGCATGCCGATCACCATCGCGAGAGCCGTCATCAGAACGGGTCTGATGCGGGTAAATCCGGCCGAAAGGGCGGCGGCGACCTCATCCTTGCCTTCAAATCGCTCGTCATTCGCGAACGTGACAAGCAGAATGCTGTTCGCGGTCGCGACGCCGATGGCCATGATGGCTCCCATAAGAGACGGAACGTTAATGGTGGTCTGAGTGGCGAACAGCATCCAGAGAATGCCCGTAAAAGCGCCCGGAAGCGCCGTCAGGATGATAAAGGGGTCCAGCCACGACTGGAAGTTGACCACCATGAGCAGGTACACAAGAAGGATCGCAAACAGCACGCCGAAGCCGAGGCGGCGGAAGGAGGTCTTCATCGTATCCGCCTGCCCGCGGAGAACGACGGTAGCAGTCTTGGGAAGTTTGGTTTGCCCGACGATCTTCTCAATGTCGGAAACCACGCCCCCGAGGTCACGCTGATCGACGTTGGCGTAAACGTCGAAGACCGGCTGCACGTTGTAATGGTTCACGAGTGACGTGGTCAGCGAGCGGTGAACGCCGCCGATCAGATTGTCCAGAAGCTGAGTGTTTCCGCCGTTGGCTGCTGTGATGGGGGTACGCTTGATGGCATCGATCGAATCGATGCGGAATTGCGGCGTCTGAACAGCGACCTGATAATTGACGCCGTTGACCGGGTTCAGCCACTGATTGGGGGCGGTCTGTCCGCTCGAACTGAGCGAGATCAGCATGCTGTTGGCGACGTCGCGCTGCGTCAACCCGGCCTGATTGGCTTTGCTGCGGTCCACCTGCACTTCGATTTGCGGAGTGTGGACCTGCTGGTTGATCCGGACATCTACTGCTCCCGGCACGACGGCGATCTTCCGCTGCAGTTCGTCGGCGATCTTATATCCCGAAGCGGGATCGCGCGAGACGATCTGAACGTCAATCGGCGCCGGAATGCCGAAATTCAGAATCTGGTTCGTGATATTGGCTGCCTGGAAAAAGAACGTCTCATCCGGGAACTGGCGCCGCAGCGCGCGCCGCAGTTCGCGCTGCACTTGCTCGGTCGGACGGTAATGTTCCCGATTGAGTGAGATCAGAATTTCGCCATCGGCGGCTCCGATGGTCGCGTTGTCGCCCCACGCGAGCGCGAAAGACGCGGCCGGAAGCCCGATGTTATCCGTGATGCCGCCGAGTTCGCCGGGTTTGAGCGTCGAGCGGATCGCGTCCTCGACGCGGCTGAACACGCGTTCGGTTTCTTCGATGCGCGTTCCCTCGGGCGCCCGCACATGCAGGCGGAGCTGACCGGAGTCGATATAGGGGAAGAAGTCCGTTCCCACAACAAACACGAGCCCGATGGACGTGAGCACGAACGCGCAATAAACAATGGATACGCGCACGCGGTGGTGGAGGCACCAGCCCAGCGCCGTTCGGTATTGGGCGCGCAGCCGTTCGAATTTTCGGTTGAACGCGTGGTGGACCTTCCACACGATTCCCTGCGCGTGCTCGAGACCCTCTTCGCCGTTCGCGTAGATCTCGACTTCCGGCCGAAGCATGTAATGCACCATGGTCGGAACGAGCGTACGGGTGAGGAAATAAGACATCAGCATCGCGAAGGCGACTGCGAGCGCGAGCGGGGTGAAGAGAAACTTGGCGGGCCCGGTCAGCAGAAAGACCGGAACGAAAACGATACAGATGGCGAGAGTTGAGACGAACGACGGAAGAGCGATCTGTTGCGCGCCATCGAGGATGGCGCGCGTAAGCGGCTTCGCCATGCCCATGTTGCGATGGACGTTTTCAATTTCGACCGTCGCGTCATCGACCAGAATTCCGACTGCGAGCGCCATGCCGCCCAGCGTCATGACGTTGATGGTGTAACCCAGGGCCCCCAGGATGATGCACGAAGTCAGAATCGAAAGCGGGATGGATGTGCAGACGATGACTGTGCTGCGCCAGCTTCCGAGAAAGAGCAGGATCATGATCGCCGTAAGGCCGGCGGCGATGAGGCCTTCCCGCACGACGCCGTCAATCGCGGATCGAACGAACACGCTCTGATCGAACAACGGACGTACGTTGAGCGACGGCGGCATGCTCGCCATCACCTTCGGGAGAGTCTTCTTGATTCCATTCACGATGTCGAGCGTGGAGGCCTGCCCGTTTTTGATCACGGTCATAAGCGCTGACCGTCGGCCGTCTTCACGAACGATGTTGGTCTGAACGGAGAAACCGTCGCGCACCTGCGCGACATCGCGCATGTAGACGACTGCTCCGTTCACTACTTTCACCGGCAGTTCGTTCACGCCCTCTACCGTCGTGGGGCTGCTGTTCATGTGGACGAAATACTCGCGGTCGCCCATCTTGGCCGTGCCGGCAGGCAAAATCAGATTCTGGTTATTGAGAGCGTTCGAGATATCGGTGGCGGAGAGGTTGTGGGCATACAGCGCGTTCGGGTCGAGATCGACCATGATGCTTCGCTGTTTGCCCCCGAACGGCGGGGGAATTGTAGCGCCCTGAACCGTCGCAAGCTGAGTTCGAATGAAGTTCTGACCGAGATCCTGCAGTTCCTGTTCGCTGAGCGATTTGCTGCTGAGGCTGAGTTGAAGAATCGGAACGCTGGAGGCGTCGAATTTGATGACGCCAGGCGGGAAGATACCGGGCGGAAGAATGCGCTGAATCGGCTGGCAGACCGCGACCACCTGCGCGATGGCGAGGTCGATCTTGACGTTCGGCTGAAAGAAGATACGGATGACGGAAACGCCGTTATAAGACGATGACTCGATGTGTTCGATGTCGTTGACGGTGCTTGTGAGGCCTCGCTCGAAAACCGTCGTGATCCGCGAGGTCATCTCGTCGGGCGAGATTCCGTTGAAGGTCCAGATGACGCTGAGGACGGGAATGTCGATGTACGGAAAGATGTCTTTCGGCATCGACAGGATCGACAGTCCGCCGAGGACCGCGATCAGGACGGACATTACGACGAAGGTATAAGGGCGGCGAAGCGCGAGTTTAACGATCCACACTGTTGGGGTACTCCTGGAACAGGCCAGCCCAAGGCGAGCAAGTACCTACTTGCATTCAGTCTATCGGATGAACCGGGCGTGGCAGGCGTCGCGTCAAAAACCTTTAGGCGTCAGCAACGGGCCGAAGGTTAGCGTGTGGTTTATCGCGTAGTGAGGTTTCTCCCCTGCCCAGGGAGCTGTGAACCTATAGGCACTGGCGCCGTTCTTGCCTCCCGACTTATGGAGGAATATCGCGAATGCGAAACACACTGTTTGCCCTGTTTTTGGGAGCCGCGACTCTGGCTATGGCGCCACAGGGCGTCCGGGCGGAGGAGCATCGGTATTATGACCGCGATCACAAGGACTATCATGCGTGGAACGAGGCGGAGGAGCGCGCTTACCGTCATTGGTATATGGAGGAGCGCCATGAGGCCAAGTTCCGCGATTTCAATCGCTTGGGCCATGCCGACCAAAGAGCTTACTGGCAGTGGCGTCATGAACACGCGGACTGGCGCTAAGCGTTCGTGAGGGCGGTCTCCGCTACCTCTGCGGTATACTGATGAAGTTGTGATTGGAATTCTGTTAACGGTGGTGCACGTGATCGTGTGCCTTTTCCTGATTATTGTGGTGCTTCTGCAAAGCGGCAAGGCCGCTGATTTGGCCGGGGCGTTCGGGGGGATGGGTTCCCAGACCGCTTTTGGACCCCGCGGATCCGCGACTCTGCTCTCGAAGGCCACCACGATATCGGCTATTCTGTTCATGCTGACGTCGATCTCGTTGTCCATCGTGGCGACGAGGGGATCGGGAGCGAGTTCGCTGCCGGATCTGAAGCGATCGCCAGCGCGGAATTCTGCTCCGGCCCAGCCTGGCCCGGCGCCAACGAAGAAGTAACAATCACATCATTGGCCTACCTGCGGAGGTGGCGGAATTGGCAGACGCACTAGCTTGAGGTGCTAGCAAACGCAAGTTTGTGGGGGTTCAAGTCCCCCTCTCCGCACCATTTTCAATGACTTACGCCATCGCTCAAATCGGGACGCGCTAGTTCGAATGTGACGAGCGCCGCGCATTGTCGACGCGATGATGTCGATTTACAACAACTTCCGCGCGTCGTTTCTCGCCCGACGCACTAGTCCTGCGTCACATTGTGACGTATGGTCTCTATAGAGCCGTAGGCAGGGCTTCGGTTGATTCGTTGCATGTGAAGAACTAGTGCGGTCCGATTCAGTCGCAACGAGGCGGTTGTCCGCGCCCACTGCATGCCTTAAGAAATGCTTCCGGTCCTCGATCCTGCCGAGAGTCCAAACCGCGCGCGCGTTCGGGAGCTGCCGGGTTTGCTGGCACCAGAACGCGGAACGTTAAATCCTGCTAATTGGCGATATCGGAAGTCATATGAACGGTCGTGATCGACTGAACAACGATGTATCATTTTTCAATGCCAGCGGAATCTGCCGACTACCGCCCACGTGGACCTAACGCTGCCATCGTCCTTTGCTGCCCGACGATTGTCTCACCGGCGCGGCTCGTCTACTTCGACCGCAACCAGGCAGGGAGTTGGGTTATAAGGGACTTTCTGGCCGGCGTCAAGCTGACTAGCGAAACGTCGGCCTTAACCGTTGTTGATGTGGAGCAAGATGCTGTTTATAGCGAGCCACCACCTTGGTGCAATGTTGAAACAAGACCAATGGAATGGCGGTTGTATCTGGAGTTGCGCACGACCGTTTATACCCACCAGCGCAATAGGACTATCGACGTGCAACACCCAAACAACGCCGCCGGTCGATGGCAACGCTTATAAGTCTGCGCCCGTTAACGCAATCGGAGCCAAAGTCGCGACGAGACTCTTTGTAGGCTGGTATTATTTCGGTCAGTCGCGTTCCCGCAACTTACGGCATCCGCACGGCAGCGTTCCAAGCCGGGCTGGCGACAGGCTCAATGTACGGCTGGAAGAGGTCCGGGGGGCTCGACTCGCTCGCGGAGAGACGTGAAACGCCGCAATGACAGAATCCAAATCAAGTGCGCGCGCTGGCCAAATCCGAAAGGCAGCGGCGGGAACATGCCTCCGCTAGGCTACGCGGCACACATCAGCTACCCAGCCTAACCGGAGACTGACACCGTCGCATACTTTCGGAGGCGAACACACCCCAGGGGTTTGCAAGGCTTGTCCCATGGCGCATGAGAACGCCGCGAAATCCTCGAACCATCGGTGTGTCGGGCTAAAGGAATGGACCAGCATGAGAGCATGGCGCGCTCGATACCGTTTGGCTTCATAGATTGCGGATGCTGCTCGATGAAGCAACTGATAGCGCACGGAGCCGACTGCAGCGAGAGGGATTCCGAGGGATGCGCACAGAAGTTCCAGCCGCCGTTGCTTGCCGGGGCTTGTATTCCAGTTTGAAACAAGGTCGGCGAACGACTCTTCGACCTTGCCTTCAACAGCGATGATGCCGAGTTCGTCACGCAAGCCCGCCACAACCATCAGATCCGTCTGACTATTCCGTCCCGACGATCCGAGCTCAACTTCGCGCTCAAAAAACCCGTCGACCATTTCGGCGTCCGCATATTCCGGAGCGGTCGCGAGAACCTTACGGACGACTTCGGGAAACTCGTTCGGAGAACTCGCCCACGCAACCGCAAGTTCTTGTGCGGAGTACCCGGCCTTCCAATGAAGCTCCTGCTTGGCGAGGTGAGGAATTACGTCTTCCGGCTTCAGAAGCGGGACATGTAAACGGCGGATCATGAGTTCTCTTCCTTCAGTTCTTCAGTACGCGTAGCATAATTGCAATCCACGCCGATAGCGCATGCAGGGAGCGGTTGAGCGCGGGAGCTGCGACATTCGTCATCGCACATCTGATGCAAAATAGTCGCGACGGATTGAGAACCGGAAAGGTACATGCAAGGAACGTATTTATCCTCGCTGCTCCGCGGTCGGGACCTGCCACCAGAGCCGAGCCGGAAAATCAGTTCCCGTATCCCGCCAGTTGTCATCGATCGCGACAAGTGGGACATTAAGGCCGGTTCGCGCCGCCAGGTACGTCAACGCGTCGATAGTCCGGCTGTACTCGCGATTTCGTGCCGGGCTGGTCGCTGACCGCCGTTGTGTCACAACATAATATTCGGTCGGCGCGGCGATGGCAAGCTGTACCGAACATGTGTCGGGGCAGTCGTAGCCGCCACGCCGCAAGACAGCGGCTAACAAGCGCGAATTGCGGCTGAAAAACGCCCAATGGTGCAAGGCCTCGAGTACAACCCCGAAGAGCGGATCGCTTGCTTCCGCTCGTTTCAGCTCAACAATGAGCGGTTCCTTGCGCTTGTTGTCGAACCCCAGCAGATCGATCACCGCACTACGTTCATTCCGGCGGTCACACGACGGATACTCACGCGTGAGCACAGACTCGAACGGCTGCCGAAAATAGCCCCTGTGCATGAACAAATACTGAAGGTGCTGCTCATCTGGTTTCCGTTGTTTCAGGTCCGCTAGGCGCGGCAGGCTTTCACGCTTGTAGTTTTTGATTTCTTCGAGCGTTCGAAGGGATTTGATGGGAGCCTGATTCAGTTCGTTTTGCAAAAGCGTTACGAGGGCAGCGTTGGTGTTTTCGCCGAGGCCTGCCAGGAAATGACGGCGGTGGTCACGGCTGAAACAATACCAATCGCGTATACTTTGCATCGAGCTGGCAAGACAAGTACAACACTTGTGGACGATGAAGTCTAATCGAATTGGTAAAGCTACTCAGGTGCGAGAGCCGTATTTGTAAACATCAAATGATTCATGTGATCTGTGCCCCCGGAAACCGAGACCTGAGTCGCACGCGTCAAACCCGAAAGAACTAATTAATACGTAATACCTGGCTGACAGAAGTCCTGACTCAGATAACTACTCCGAGTGGTTTACTGAGACGTATGAAGGCGTTCCAACGCCGCAGGCGCCACATCATCGAAATGCTGCTTTTGTTGTCAGCTCTGATCGCGGTGATGGCCGCTATCTCCTCGATGCGAGAGGCGGCAGTCCAATTCCCGGAGCCGATGAAATCAGGGAGCCGATAGGCTTTTGGGGCGCCGGTTTGTTCAACAAGCGAATCGCGGCTCGCAAACCGAGTCTCCAGACCAATGATGCCTGGCGCATGTCTATGTTGCGTGATGCGAGATTGCGACTTCCGATCGTGTGAGTGCCGCTGTGAGATTGTGCGCCGGCGAGCTGACTTTGCGGGTGTAATCCAGAAACTTGAAAAATGCGGTTTGTGTCAACGATCCGAGGAACGGCCCTTTCGCCCCACCGCGCGAAAACCGAAGTGCGAGGGTACTGGCCGATGGGCCTACCCTGAGTAGGGCTTACCGTTGACAATAACGTTTTCGAGCTTGAGGTTAGTGACGCCGGAGGTGTTGAGCGTGTCATTCTTGATTGTGACGTCGAAATCCTTCAGGAGCACATTGCTGATGTCCGTCTGGCCGGGGTTGGGCTTGATGGTGCCGAAGGAGGTGAAGCTGCCCTTGATGCCGACGAAGTTCAGGCCCTTGACCGTGGACTTTGGCGGCTCCATACCCTGAAGATCGAAATACTGCGACCACGGCGCCATGTTGATGATCCCGCTCGAGGGGCCTTCAGAGGTGATGTTGCGGAAGGTGATGTCCTCATAATGCTGGGGCGTATCGGGGCGGAGCTTCAGGGTTGCGATGCGGACTCCGCCGGTGATCCTGCAATCTTCCGCGATCACATCGCGGACGACAGTGGCCTCACTGCCGCATGTAAGAACACCGCCGCCGCGCTTGAAGGTGCAGTTGCGGACGCGGATGTGCTCGACTGCCGGGCTGTCCTTGTCCTCCATGGCGCGCGGCCCTTTGGAACCTTTGCAGGCAATACAGTCGTCAGTAACGGAGAAGACGCACCCATCGACGGTGACGTTTCGGGAGCTGTCGATATCGATGCCGTCGGTGCTGGGCGCTTGTTTATAGTTGTCGGGCACGTGAAAGTGGACGTTATGTACGAGAACGCCGTCGTTCTTGTAGAGATGGCAATTCCAGAACTGTGAATCCTTGAAGGTAATGCCTTCGATCCTGATGTCCTTCGAGCCTTCGATGAGCGCGAGCCGGGCTCGAGGCATGCCGGTGTTTGTAAAGCCCTTGTTTTCGGATAAATTCTTCCAGAACAGCTCCCAGATAGGCATACCGGCGCCGTCCAGCGTGCCATCGCCCGTGAGTTGGAATCCGTCGCAGTTCTTCGCGTTGATGAAGGCCGGGGTGAAGTTGTCCATGAAGTGGCCTTCGATACGCGTCCGTTGCGCGGGGAAGTTCGAGAGGTCGGTGGAACACTTGAGGACGGCGCCTTCGGTCAAGCGCAGGTGAACCTTCGGTTTGAAGAAGAGAGCGCCGGAGACGAAGACACCTTTGGGTACGACAACGGTGCCTCCGCCCATGGCGGCAAGCTGATCAATGGCGGACTGGATGAACCTGGTGTTGACGGTGGAGTCATCGGCGACCGCTCCGGACCTGGTAATGAGGAGTTCGCGACCGGGCGCGGCGCGCGCCTTTGCGGCGAGTGGCCAAAACGGAACCGACGCGATGAGACCCTGGAAGTGACGGCGTGAGTGGAGATCGGCAGACTTCAGTCGATCTCTGGGAGTGGGGCGAACGGTCGCGAACTCGGCTCTGGTTTCTGTTGATCCGCTGTAGAAAGGTTTGTCCATACGAATACGGAACGAGATGGTTCTGCGTGGCTGCCTCGAGTAGCACTGCGCTCTTATGCGAGCGACCCGCCTTCAGTATAGGCAGCTACGCGTTTCGAGTCCAAGCCATCGAATTCGGACGATAGCGTCAATTGCCCCGCGAAGCCGCGGATAGCCGTTTAGGGCGGGTGGGTTTGCGGCAGAGATTTCGAAGCGATCATTGACCGCGTATGGTGCGAACAATCGATCTGGATACATCGACAGCAGTTGGGCGATCAAAACGGATGCTTAGATGATGACCAGATGCCGAGCTTTGATTCATTCCGGTTTGTGCTGATCTCTGTAGCCGGATGGATGAATCGGCGCCAGCTACAAATGATTGGATACCTCCGCGAGGAAAGCCGCGTTCTTCGTGAGCAGTTCGGCAACCGGCGTTTGCGGCTCATGATGATCAGCGGCGTCGATTGGCCGCAAAGGCGGAAGGAATAGGGCGGAAGCTCCTGGCTGACATTGCCACCATCGTCGCGCCGGAGACATTGTTGCGTTGGCACAGCCGGCGGTTTAATCTGTAAGGCCTTGGTCGTTTGTACTTGCGCCGCATTGAAAGTCACCGACCCTGGTTGAAACGAGGGCCGACACAACTGGTTCGGACACGAACCGGGTCCATGCGCGCTCATACTGAAGAATTTGCGCATCGTAGTTTGCGCACAAACTTTCGGCGGCTGTTTCTTTGTCGGTCTTGTAGTCGATGATCTTCCAACCGCTGTCGCTGTTGTGGACCAAATCAATCACACCGTTAAGAACTGTGGGAAGGCCGCCCTGAGTATCGAGGACAGCGAAAGGCACTTCTTCGTGGCATTCCGAAGATGCTTTTGCTTCCGACCAGAAAGTGGCCAGGGTCACGTCTTGGGCGGTATCGAGGGCTTCATCGATGACCGTGCGCAATTGTGGTTCATCGACGGTGAGCCAAACTGCCAGGCGGCGGAGGTCCTCCCGCGTGCTGTTTCGATGACGCATCGCATGTTCCAATAGCCCGTGGATCAGCGCGCCCCACGCGCGGCCCGCGTCCGCCCGATGTGATGGAGAGTTGGCCAGGACAACCTTTGAGGGGTCATCAGCCTCTGGCTCGGCGCACTGGGTCATTCGGGCGACATGCTTTGCTTCTATCGAGACCGAGGTTGCCGACCAAGAGGCCATGTGGATGCGAGCGTGCGTCTGCCCGCGTAAGTCCTGAGCCGTTGTTTGTACGATCACCGAGCAGTCCGGCATTTGAACCGGTGCCGCGTCTACTGACGTGGGAATGACAAGCTCACGTGCATCCTTAAGGAAGGGATCCAGCGCTTGCCACGCCCCATTACTTGCGCTCTGCGTCCACCGGCTGACGACAAGCACCTCCCGGGCGCGCGTTGCCGCAACGTACAGGAGCCGATTTTCCTCAGCTTGTAAGTAGGGTCGCTCTGCAGCTTCGTACGTGGTCCAGTCGGCGTGCTCGCCGATGAGCGTCTCCGCCCACGACGACTCACTTCGTCGAAGGAGCTTCAACCAACCTTGAGATCGTACTCCCGTTCGCTCAATATGCACATCGACTCGGGGCTTTACGCCTCCAAGCGGATCGGCGAGGAATACTACGTTCGCCTCCAGACCTTTTGCCTTGTGCAGATTCATCAGCCGGACGACATCAGTTCGCCCCGGCTCCAGAGGCAGGGACTCAACTTCGCTCGCGGCCTCTCGGTCAGCCTCAAGCATGTTCGCAGCATCGGCCAGACTGCCTCCAGCTTCAAAGACTTGCCGCATTCGATCGATCGCGTGAATGACATCCCCGGCGTCCACGCCGCCGGGGCTGGTGGCAGAGAGCGCGATGTAGCCGCTGTCCTCAAGGATTCGATCAAGCGCTCCAGCAGCCGGGAGCACGCGCGTCCATCGGTAATAGCGCGACAAAGTAGTTAAGGCAAGCGAGACTGGTCCCGACGGGTGTTCAACCGCTTCAGTGCTCTGGAACAGGCTGAAGCGGCCGCCCCTTTTCTTGAAAGCAAACAGCTCGGGGTCGCTGACGCCAAACAAGGGACCGCGCAGAACCGCAATCAGTGTCACCGAGTCCATTGGGTCAGCCAACGCGCGCAACAGCGCAGTCAGCGTCTGCACTTCCCGGGAATCGCCAAATGCTCCGGCGCCGTTCACCTCAACGGGAATGTTCAGGGCCTCCAATGCGTGCGCGAACGGTGCAATGCGGTCACGCTTCTTCCTAGTCAGAATCAGGAAGTCGCTGAAGCTGCGCCTGCCAGCATCCACTTCCGAACGAATATATGCCGCGATCTTCCACGCGTCTTCTGTCTGAACCTCGTTTTTGGCGCATGCGTGCGTCAGCGTAAAGACCTGCCCGATCTCCGCGCTTTCTGCATCCGCATCCAGGGGAGCGAACCGAGGTGCATGAGTGGTCGGCTCTTTAGGGAACCGCGTCTGAAACAGCTCGTTCGCCCACTCGCATAGTTCGGGTGACGCGCGAAAGTTGAGCGTAAGCGGGAGGACCCGACCGACGCCGGTCTCGGCGAAGCGATCTCTCACCATGTTGTAAATGTCGATGTCCGCCCTACGAAAACGATAGATTGACTGTTTGGGGTCGCCAACGACGAAGAGGGCGCCCGGACGCAGTGGCAGCATTCGCCAATCCTGCGACACCCCCGGGGCAACATCAGAAGCTCTGGCGTCCTCGGCGAGCCAGAATATGATCTCTGCCTGGATCGGGTCAGTGTCCTGGAACTCATCTACGAGGAGATACCGAAATTTCTGCTGCAGCGCCCGACGAACGCTGACGTTCTCACGCAGAACGCGGGCAGTCAGATTCAGGAGATCGGAGTAGTTCAACGAGTTGAGTCGATGGCGCTCCGCCAAAGCCGTCGCTCGCGCTCGCGTCAGCAGGCTGACTGCAAGGCGATAAACGTACTGCCGCCATTGGTCGAGAAAGGGCCGGACCACGCTGGCGCGGAAGTTGTTGTGCAGGGCCTCGATTAGACCGGCCAAGCGCTTCTTTTCCGGTGCAGTGTCTGCCCACCATTTTTGGGTAATTTTCGATTCGCGGTCCCACGTCTTGAGCAATGACGCAAGCACCTGGGGACGATACAACCGATACCGCGAAACCCGAAGTTGCCCGTCGAAAACGGCAGCGGCCCTTTGAATCTCGCACGTCGTTTCCGTGTTAATGGGGGATGGCAAGTATTTCTGCAGTTCTTTCCAGAATGACTCCAGAGCGTCCCAGGCCGGCTCGGGATCGGGAGAGACCCCTTCCCCCGCCGGAAAGTCCACGTCCTCGTTGTCGCAGATAGTTGCGAAGACTGAATCCAGATCCTTTGGGCGAACGTCAGCCTGGAGCAGCGCAATCATCTCCGGGTCGCCAGCGGCACGTGCGCCTGTGACGAACTCGCGCCAGGCTCGCTGACGCAACTGGAGATCCTGTACCTCATCGAGTTCGGTGAACCCCGGAGCAACGCCCGATTCGATGGGACGTTCCCGCAGAAGGCGCGAACAAAACGAGTGAATCGTTCCGGCAAAGAATCGCTCCAGATTCGACACCGCCGACCTCAACCGCTTCAAGCGATCATCGTCATCCGAGAAGTCCGCGGAGGCGTTGGCGATCTGGCTTTCAAGTGCCAGGTGGAACCTGCCCCTGAGCTCTGAGGCAGCCTTGCGTGTGAACGTAACAGCCGCCATGTGCTCGATCTGGTACACGCCCGTCGCCACACCGGCAGCCATGCGCTCCGCAAGCATCTGCGTCTTGCCGGATCCCGCACCTGCCTCTACGAGAATGTTTTCGAGCAGGGCCTCGCGGATGCCACGACGGGATGCCTGATCGATCTGACGTGAGTCATTCATGTGCAGCCAGCCTTCGGAATGCCGGGAAATGAAGGTCATCAAGTTTCCCGGAAGCCTGAATGTTTACGTCTCCGCCGCAAGCCGCGGCGTAGTCGCAGTACCGACAGTTGTCTTGATCGGGTGTCCGCGTGAACTGCCCCGCGAGAATGACTGCGCGAAGGTCCGTCAGCACCGCGTTGATCGCTTTCGGTGGGGGCGCCGGGATTCTGACGCGTTCGTGGCGTCCTTTGTGACTGGCGAAGTAATAAACGCCTGCCGTGACCTTCGGTTTGTCATAACGCGACTTCAACAGTTCGGTCGCCGCCAATCCATATAGCGCATGCTGCAGTCTGGTTCCACACGCAAAAACGCCCGTCCACTGATCCTTCCAATACCCGCCCGTTTTGTAGTCAATCACCTCGAAGCTGGCCTTGCCGACTTTATCGATACGATCGATCCGGCCCGCAATCTTCACCCTTAGCCCATCGCCGAGCGGGATCTCAACTGGTGCCGAGCGGGCAAGCGGATCCTCATCGCGATGCAATGTACGCCCAAATGAAACCTCAAGACCGACAGGTGTTGACGATCTCGGTTTAACCTCGGCATCGAAAAACAACTCCACATCACTCAGGAAGTTCTTGGTTTCGTGTTCGAGAATCTCCACCGTGGGCGCAGGCGCCTCGTCCTGTAACTGGTCAAGGCGCTCCCGCGCCAAGGCCAACAGCCATGTTCGATCGCCTTCGTTGGGCCGACGGTTTTCGTCCTGCGAACGCCGTAACAGAGCTTCATAGATTGCGTGCAGCTCTGATCCGCGGGTTAAGGGGTCTAACCAGACATCTTTGTCACGCTCGCGTTCGTCGAGGGAGCGCAAGCCGAGGCCACGTTTCAGAAAGAACCGGAACGGACACTCGGCCGCCTTTTCCAACTCGGTTACCGAGTAAGCGTTCATTGGATCGCACGGATCGAGATCCGCGCCAGCATCCGGCACCCATCCGTCGAATTCAGTGAAGTCTGCCGTCCCACGCAATTCGTCGGACAGGCGACCTCGCCCCAATTCCGGAAATGCCTCGCTGAGGACTGTCGCTCCACGCTCTCCGGAGCCAACGACGCTGCGCAGCCACCAACCAATTGAGGAAAGGGCACTCTCACGCACCAACGGCACGGTGGATTGCGGTTCTCCGAGGGCGCTTCGCATAGCCCGGTAGGGCAGCGTCGCATCACCTTGCTTCAATCTGAAGGCCTGAAGCATTAACCAGGACGCATAGGTCTCCCTGAACTCGCGTGTATCCCGGCACGAATAGCTGAACGTGACTTCCGCGCCGCATACGGCCAGCCGACACAGAACGCCATACACGGCTTCATCGACTCGGTCGGTTGAGAGGCGAAGGTCTGGAGAGATGCCAGCCCTTTCCGCATCGAGCAATATCGGGTCTTCTGTCGCGGTGGAAAACACTCTTCCCTCCTCAAGACCGACAACAAAGAGATGTGACCGGCCCGAATAGCCAGCGTGCGCCAGCCGAGAAACATAGAGATGACCCGGGCGCGGACGTTCGGAGGCCACGGTGAGCGATTGAACGCGCTCACGAACGAACCGCAGAGCGCCTGAAAGGGCGCATGAGAACGCACCCAGGGCGCGGAGTTCGCCGATGTGTTCCCGAAGCGCGGCTGCTGCGCGGTGGTCAAGTGCATTACTGCGAGCGGCTCTGCGATCGATGTACTCGAGTGCGCTCGTCACGACAGCTTGTAATGCAACAAGGCCGTCGCTCCCGGGCGTTGGCACTGAGTTCACCAGATCGATCAACCAGTCACGAATTTGTCCTGTCTGCCTCGCCTTGTTCTGAGCGTATGAGCGGTCCAGGTCTGTTGCTTCGGGAATGTTCGCACGCGCTTCGTAGTCCCTGCAGAGCCGATCAATCGCCAGTTCGTATGTCGCCCTCCCCCATCCAGCTTCGGCCTGAGCCAGCACGCGCGCGATCTGCCCAGCCGTGAACCCTTCCGTCTCTTCGACGGATACATCGCCGGACTGCAGCACACGGCGAAGATGGATCGCCGAGAAGTCTGTTTCAATCCAGTCGCACAAACTGAGAAGAGCTCGACCGGGTCGCGTGAATGTAGCTGGAATGCCTGGCCCGAGCGTTAACGGCCAATCGTGGCGGAGCGCTTTCTCCCACACGAGGGAAACGTGAGCGTCAGATGCGCAGGCTATTTCCACCTGGTCAAGCGACACGCCGCTCGCCAGAATGCGGCGGAAGACTTCTTCAATCTCCGCTTCGCGACCTCCGGCATGAAAGACATTGATTCCCGGAACGGAATTCGATGCTGGCGGCGCCATGAGGAACGCTAATGGATTCGCGCCGATGTCAGACGTAAGCCTTTCAGTTCCCTGTGACAGAAGACGACGCGGCACCGACACACCCGGAAGGTTCAATGTTCGAGGGGTCACCCGTTCACCTGTCATGACGCCGAGGAGCGCCCTCTGCAGCGGGTTCCAGTTGGCGTCAGGAAGCTCGGTCCAGCAGTCCTCCGGCTTGATCGGAGACCAGTCAGGATGTTTCAGGGCCTCCTGATATACGGTGGCCATGTCGGCGCAACGTTGATCCTCAAGAAAGCCTTCGTAGGCCGAAAGCAGGGCAACCATCTCCGCGTGCTTTGCTGCCGAATCAAATGAGCCAGAGCTGATCTGGTGTGCCTTGATACCGGCCATCCGCAGTTCTCGGATGGTCGTCCAAAGTGCCTCGGCCAGCGTCGGGTGATCGGCCAGCTTACGGAAGTACCCGCTATCAAGCGGAAGGTCCAAAAGAAGACGCATCATCAATGCTGGCCCGACTGCCTCTTCAGAGGGATCGATGCCGCGCTCGACCAGGAATGGAGCCCCCATGCGAAGAGCAATATCGAGAGGCGTGACGAACCGTAGGTTTGCCCAGTCCGTGCCCTCAAGGACCAGCCGGTCGCCAAACGTTCGGCCGATTGCGTGCGTCGGGACGAAGACCCACTTCGCACGCGTAGGATAGGCGGCGCACAGCGCTTTCAATTGTTCTAAAAAAGTATCCATCTGTAGACTGCAGCTCATCTGCCCGCGCCAAGGGCGTCGATTATTCGCCGAAAACCGTACGGTCCGTCAAACGGGAACGCGCACGAATGCGATGCCTAACCACAACCATCGTGACTTGAACTGTCACCTATTTCGTTCAGCCGACGCCGACCAAAGGGATGTTTTCGGCGTCGGTCGGCTTCAGTTTTGATCGGGTCGGTGAGAAGTCTGGGGCCGCGTCTGAGATCTCATCGAACACCGCCTTCTCCTCATTACTAAGGGTTGCGAACTCTGGCGCTATCACATCGCCGTGCAACTGCGCTCGCAGATTGTCCCATCGATCGCGCAATACCTTCCAATTGTGTTCGTCGTAAGTGCCACGAAATACAACCGGCCGGACTTCGATACGCGGAAGCTGGGCTGCGGGAGTCCCCGAGTCAAGTGCCTTCCTGAGCTCGCCACACCAGCGGCTGTCAACTCGATCCACTCTTCCAATCTGCTGCTCGACCACACCTGGATTCCACTCGGGATGGAGCAAGACCACGACCCGGCACGCCTTATGCAAATTCAAGCCTTCGCGACCGACTAATGACTGAGCAACCAGTATCCTTGGGAAGCTCCTTGCGCGATTAAACGCAAGCTGAATCATACGCCGGGATTCCTGACGGGTGCCTCCGTACATCAAGCGTGCGAAGCCTCCCCGGGTGCGAGCGTACTCCTCCTTCAAACGCAATTTAATCTCTTCCCACCGTCTGAAAGCCTCTTCGGCGTCGATTTCGTCATCGTTATCCGCATCATCCCTATCACAGACAGCTTCGATTAGTTGGCAGAAGGTGCGTCTATACTCGAGCGCTTCGGCATCAGGGCGATCCAACAATTCCATCATTGCTCTGGCTACGAGAGCGAGAGAGCTTTCTTCTGGTGTTTCATCCAAAGCTGGTGCGCCGGCCGAGCGCTTGAAGGCATCAAAAATCGCCCTGAAATAGGCCCCGGCTTCATTTCCTTGCCAGCCCCGTTCGATCGAGGGAACCAGGCGCTCGCGAAAGTTTTCGCGCCTTTGGCGTTCACGTTCGTAGCGAATGCGGAGGGCATCATCGAGCGTTTCGAGTCGGACAGAACTCCCGAGCTGACGGTGCGCCGTGCGGACGGCGAGCCATTCGCTGTTCTCGACATCGCCGTCCCAGTCGCCATGCACCTTGGATTGGGGCCATGGTTCCTCGTTCTGGACCCGGCGCAGCATTTCGCGGGCGTTCAACAAATCGACGAGTGCGCGCAACGGACGGGTGAAGCGTCCGAAGACCAGCACTTTTTCACCGCTCAAAGCCTCTTTTTCGATCGCCTCGACCGCCTTCGTGATCGCGGGATGGTCGAAGAGCGACTCATCACTGCCCGTATCGAGGGCGTGGCCGATAACGTTCAGCCAGTACTCTGCGCGTTCTTTGCGTTTGACATCAGCGGCGTTCCCCGTGTCCTCGTTCGGTTCGGTCTGGCGATCAGCGCCGTCGAACTGTTCCGTCCCCTGGTCATCATCGGCCCGATTGATCTGGTCGAGCAAGGCGGCGATTCCATGTCCATTTCCGAGAGTCAGCCGAAGCCGCTTGGCTACAGGATCGCCCACCCCCCGCGTGACCACCGACAAGGACTCCGCGGCGCAGATTGCTTTCCGCCAAGCCGGCGAAAGTTCTTCCGTTTTGACCGAAATCTCAGTCTCTTTCCGGTATGCGTTGATCGGCAGCCCGGAGTGACGGTGAAACCGGCAAACCTCGGGGTCTTCTCTCTTGTCACGCCGAAGGAGATAAGGCGACAAAGCCTCTTGAAACTGAGCGGCGGCGGTTTTGTAGGCAGCGCGCGCATCCGGACTGCTCCGCCATGCGTGCCGCAGTCGCTTGACAGCATCCGCATACTGCAGGGTCGCTTCCTGCACTAGGGCAAGAGTTGCGGTATCCAGGCCGAGACGACTCAACGTACTGTGCCATTGACTGACATCCAGTTCCACCGGAGTGGCGGTCAGGGCGATCCTGCGAGCCGTATCAGACGGCACGATCACGCTTTCGAGCAAACAGGAAAGACCACTCTCCGTTCCACGGCTCTTATGCGCCTCATCGGTGATGATTAGATCAAATACGCCAAGGCCAATACCGACGCTGCGTTCAAGCCAGCGGCGCAACGCTCCGTTCTTTTCGTACTCGGCAGCATCAAGAGGTCTCGGCCATTGAACGTCATCAAAGCATTGAAGCAACCGGCGTATCGGATGTCCAGGGTCGTTCGGCAAGGCGGCGAAGATGCTCACGGCGACATCGGCGCATACCCCCCCATAAGCCAAGGTCTCATTGCGGTGATAACCGCGTGGGAGCCGTCCATCAGACAGTTCGCGCCAACGTGCGTAGAGTTCCGGCACCAATGCCCATCGCCAGATTGCGGCTTGCGAAGAAAGCCGCCAGTTTGTAAACGCGTGAGACACCATCACCGTCTGTTTTGCGAACCATGGCTGTGGCTCGCCGGTCCACGCACCCAAGTACGAGGAAAGACTGCGTAGAATATGCGGGACATCAAGGATTTCACCCTCACGCAATTCGGCCTGCCATTGATAGCCAAGACCGGGCGGAACGAGAATCGCCACTCGCCCGCCGCTTTGAATCACGCAACGCGCGAGTTCGACGGCGATTCGCGTCTTCCCCATGCCAACCTCGTCCGCGATCACCACGCCGTTCCTCGGGATGCGTGAAGCCATGGCACGCAGGGTCGCGCGCTGGCCTGGGTTCAAGCGGGTGGCGGCTTCCCCCTTTTTGAGGGCCAGTTGCTCTTGTGAGGCAGCGATCTGCCTGAGAAGCTCCGCCACAGCTTCCCACCCTTGGAACACTTGGTTCATGCGTGATCTCCAAGTCCGGGAAGACCGGCGACGTTCCAAGCAGTCTCCACCCGTTTGAGCACGCTTTCATAGCGGAGACCTTCAACGGTTTCGCGGGTCGTTGCAAAAGCCGGTCGAAACGAAGGATGCCACAAGGGGCTGAGTGGGTTGATACCGAGTTTCAGGAACACCTCAAGAACGGTACTGCCCGCCGCCTGAACAAGGCATTGCTCCAGCCGCGTGCACCAATTCACCCAATCAACCTTAGCCACCGATGTTTGCTTGGTCGCGATGTTCTCAACCAACTGCATCATCTGCCGCACCGGGTAGTTGGCCGTGTACGCATCTCCCGAACTGCCCTGAGGAGTGTCATTGGTCGGTTGAATCTCTGCATCCACCGGCAACTCCGCCTCGTCCGGCGGCATGGGGAAGTCCGCGAGCTGATTCCAAGCCTCATCGATATCGATACGCGGCAATATCGTCGCAGCGATACGCCCGAATTCATCGATCACGGGTATCCATGCGCGGCGCTCCTGCCCGCCGACACACCACCGGACTTGTAGCTGCCGAGGTCGCGGTCCTCGCCACGGAAAGCCCTTAGTGAGGTCCCGAATACAAGCGTGACCCGCGTCGTCCAGCAAGTCAAAGGACTCCAAGGATTCCTCCGATGTCCGCAGCCAATTGGCATTTTCTTCCGCAATCCAGAAGAAATAGGCTACGGGCGGGGCGCTGTACAACATCTCTGGGTCCGGCATCTCACTGCCCGGCGCGAGCGGTCCTGGCTCTTGATTGAAATCGGTTTCCCATTGCAGTGGCAGGAGATTCGTCACGACAGATTCGAGGGGTATGCCCTTGGCAGCGTGCCACCGGAGCGATTCGGGGGTAATCACGACACCGGCCTCAAGATTACCGATTTGTGGAGCCATCGCGTTGGCGAAGCCGGGGCCGGTCAGGTTGCCCGAGCCCAGGTAGAGCCACGCGCCGTTGCAAAAATCGGAATTTTCTCGGTAGCTTGCGCTGAAAATGAATTTCGCGTGCAATGATCGTTGCGCCTTGAAGCATTCGGGTTGGCCCGCCTCCCGCACCGTCCAGCCCGCCTTATTCAAAGACGCCACGGAACCGGCCACCGCCTGGCACGCCTTGGGATTGACGAAGATGTCGATTTCGGGCTGTCGAACGAGGAGTTGCGCATCCCGGAGGGTCTCGACAATGCTCTTGAGTACTGGAGGTATCTTGTTGGCACTATCGGACGATTCGTAGTAGCCGGAGCCCATGCCAAGATAGTTTCGAGCTGACTGTGAGGCGTGCGTCAGCACCAAGTTCGGTAACCGGGCGAGGAGAGAAGCTCCTCGGTTGTCGAAAAATCGCGGCGTTAGGCCGGTGCCAAGCTTCGTCGCTCTTGCGACCCATCTTTCGACGATGGTCGCTTCGCTTTCAAAATCCTCACGGCCGGGAACGCGGGCTTTCAAAACCCGAAAGTCAAATCGTCTCCGCAGCCAATCAATCATTCCCCATGCTGCGCCGAGGTCGGCGCCGGCTTGGGCAACCAAGCCGTTTTCCGACTTCAGGTCCCGGTCGCAGAAATCGACACGCCAGGCGAGATCGAGGCTGTCCTCAAGTGTCTGGCGGGTCCAGTTTCCGGTGGAAACAATCAGGCGCACTCGCCATTGTCGTGGATCCGATGTATGACGAAAACCCAAGAGCGCCAGCTTGGCGTGAAGAAGCCTGAACGGAAGCAGGCCGCTCAGCGGCAGATGGATGGCGCCGGGCACTTCCTTTGGCGTGATTTGCGGGTTGCTCGGATCGAGCATCAGCGCCAGGGCGACCCGCCCTTCATAGGCTCGCTGAGCGTGAATTCGGCGGGTAAACCGCTCCACTGCGTCGTCCAGGAACCCAGTATCCGCGGAATACCCGCAGATCCAGCCGAAACAGCCGACAAAATCATCAGGTGCTTCAAAATGCTGAGCAAGCGAGAGCGGCTTGAATGCCGGTTCGGGCTTTCTCATCGTCCTGTGCCATTGTTGTCAGCCGGTCCTGTCAACCATTTGTCCAACTGACGCCGGAAATCGAGATTTAGTAAGAAGAGGTTACGGACTCGGAGTGAAATCCCTTCGGGCAACGGGATGAGTTGCCCTATATCGGCCTCCGCGCCGTCTTCTTCCGGGCTGCGTGCGGCGTTAGCCGGGCTGGCCAGATTTCCTCGGAAAGCGACGCCCGGCACGATGTCGCGTCCTCGTTGGCGCAATACATGGCCTTCACGAAGAAGCAGTGTTTCGAGAAGGCGAGCATCAAGTTGCTCAGCGCATTCACTACAAAACGCCGTCGCTTCCCCGGCGGGCGAGGGATCATACTTGCCGTCGAGAAAAGCTCGTGCATGGCTCCGTAACGACTCCAACTTTTCGACGACGGCTCCCGGTGGCGCGGCATCGATGGACATACGCCGGTCCGCCGCGTTTCCCATGTGGGATTCAATCTCGTCCAACAAACTAATCGCGGCATCGCGCGCGGCGAAAAAGAGCGCGCCGGCGTGGAGATCACGCCAATGGGGTTCGTCCAGCATCGGCGGCTTTTCCGTCCACTCAACCTGCCCCTTCCGGTCGCGCAAGGTTTCAACCCATTCAAGCGCCTTTCGTCGTCGGGAAGCCTCGGTGCCACCTCCCTGAACAATTCGCTCGCGCAGAAATTCACTGGCGTTTTCAGATATGGGCTCAAGAGGAGATAATGCTCTCCTCAGCTCCCAAGAATTCTTAACATCATCATGAACGCCCCTAGCCCACATAACAAGATGATCGAGCACTGAACGCTTGTGGGGTTTGAAGGCAGCACAGGCTGCATCGATGAAGGCTTCCCCTTGGTTCATGCACCTAAATGCATTGAAGCGTTCACCGTTCGACTCAACCATTCCGAGCGCACGAAGAGGTTGCACAGTTGCTTGACGCATGGGCTGCGTAACATAGAAAGTTCGCTTAGAAACAGTGGCGAATGAGAGGTCCTTCTTGCCAGACAACTTCAACGCACCGCGCAAACGTGGGTCGCGGTTCCACCCCGTGGAATCGAGCGCTAACCAACAGGCCAGAGCTTCGACAGCATTGGCTACTTCGATATTCTGCGCGCGCTTGCCGGAGTTTCGTACTCGTTCTGCAGTTGCGACACCGAGAGTAGCCAATAGCAGCTGTTTCCCAAACCACACTCCACCGAGGCCTGGCACGGCGCGGTCGTTAAATAAGCGCACGGTCGTTCCCAAGCCGAGTGTACGCGTGCGACGCTCGCTCGGAAGGGTTTCCGGGCCGAGCAAGCCCCAGGTAATTGCAGCCAATCTTCTCTCCTAATTCGAACGAGTATCGAGACCTAAGATTTGGAAGGTTATCGGGCCAAAAGGATCAAATCCTTTCGCTTTTCGCAATTTTGATCTCCTAAACGTCAAACTTCCGGAATCAACAGAACAAAGTACCCGGGGTGTAATATCCCCATGCCGGGTTTTGGCAAAACCGTGTTTAACGTTTATATTCATTAATATAGCAGCCTATGTTGACAATGTCAAGATAAAGGTTCAACATATAGTTGTGAAAAGAACAAAGCGAAACTACCACCACGGCAACCTTCGCGCGGCTCTGATCCAGGACGGGCTCGAACTAATCGAGCAGAAGGGAATCTCTGCTCTCACGCTGCGCGAAATCGGCACGCGGCTGGGCGTCTCGCGGTCCGCCGCCTACGGGCACTTCAAGGACAAAGCCGCCCTGCTCGCGGCAATCAGAGAGGCTGGATTCCTCGAGTTTGGAAACGCGCTGCAAAAAGCCAGAAACAGCGCGGCGGGTTTCGCGGCGCAAATGGACGCCATGAGCGTCGCCTATTTCAACTTTGCGAAGGAGCATCCCGCCCATTTCGAGGTCATGTTCAACGCGCTGCTCGAAGCAGGCGGCGGTACGGCGGCGGAAACCGGCCGGGTATTCGCAATGCTGAAGGAAATCATTGGCGAAGCCCAGCAGCGAGGCGAGGTCCGTCAGGGCGACCCTGCTCTGCTGGCTCGTGTCGTGTGGGCCCTCGTCCACGGCGTAAGCATGTTGCAACGCGACAGCGCCGACCCGCAGTTCGTCCGTTCCAGCAACGAAGTTTTGAGGAACGGGCTGAACGAAGGACGTGACTCGTCGGCACGAACCTGACCGCTGTCCGTTAAACAAAAGCGGATCAGCGTGAGGAATCAGAGTTGAGTCCCGGCGGTTTTGAGAGGTGTTCATCAACTTGCCTTCTTGTTACAACGATATTTGTCGGGAGTGAGTGAACCGAACCGGCATCTCCGGCATCAGCTCCGCCACGGCTCAACCCTGAACAGGGATCCTTTCCGGTGCATTGTCCGGTGGTGCTTCGATGATCCGAAGCTCTGTCAAGCGCTTCATCACTCTCGTTGCGACCGCCTCCACCAGCGCCGCGCGTGTCTGGACCGGTAGGCGGGACTCCGTTTCATGCGGACCAGCGGCCAGTTCATCGATCAGGACTTCAATCAGCGCGTCCACGCTCTCATCGGTCTTCCTGAGATTCTCAATCTTTGCGATTGCGTGCAGAACCGTCGTGTGGTGACGGCCATTGTAGAACTTCCCGATCGGCGAAAGGCTCCAGTGGCCCACGTGCTTTGCCAGATACATTGATACCTGTCGGCTGAAGCACGAGCCTGCGGCGTTCCCTCGAACGCGGCCCGGCCCGAGGTGACCCGAGACGACTTGCTCGATTCGTCCGAGCGAAACGCGCCAGATTATGGCGTGCCTAACCCCGGCGTGCATTTGAGACCTCCTGAGCTAAAACTGCGTTTGCCCGATCCACCCATAGTCCTGTTCCGTCATTGCTGATTCCGGCCGGGCATTCCGGCCACAGCGTCCGAACCAGATCAAGCCAGCCTTCGAGCTTTTCACGAAACCTGCGCGGTCTCGCGTAGTCCGAGCTTCCGAGCTGATTGACCAGACCAGCCGGCCCGAACAGCGGAACCCATTCGCGCCCTTTCGCAATGAAGCACCGGTACGAGAGCCACGTGAACAGATCGAGCGCCGCCGGGGAGCACGAAAGCACCCTCGCCGCCTCCATATCGGTCGGAATCGGATGATCCAGAATCTCCCGGAAGAATTCTTCGCTCAGAACAATTTCGTTCTGCAACTCGCCGGGGAGGAGGGTGTCCTGAGCGGAGTTCCGTGAATACCAGATCCGCGCCTCACTCATGAAATTGAATCGTGCGCGGTGAATGACCGTGGCGCGTTCACGCTGCATATCGGTGCCGAAGAAGATCGTCGCTCCGAAGATTCTCTGAAAAGCCCCCATCAGTCGCCGATACTGCGTTCCACCCTGCTGCATCCCGAACGTGTCGAGCATCTGCGCCGCGCTCCGAAAGTGGATGACGCGACTCCGCTGCTTGATCGCCAGGGTCGCGAGAAAGATCGGCACCAGGCGGTCCTGGCCCCACGGCAATCCGTAGGCAGGATGGCCGGTTACCTGAAGAAGAAACTGGCCGTTCCGCCGTTCATGCAGGTGTTGCCCCGCCGCCGGTCTCTTCACTGGTAACCCACAGAGCACGAACGGTCGGGAGGCGAAGCCTAGATTCTGGCTGGCTTCCTGCCGCTTCAGACGAACACAGGCAATGGCTTCGGCGCGGCGAAGCCGCTGCCTCGAGACGACAAATTCCGCGCGAGTCTCACGAAGAATCGCTCCGGCTGATCTGAAGCCGGAACATGATCGTTGTTCCACTTGGCCAATTCATGGCCGAAACCGCCAGTCGCGAAATGTGACCGATTTGTGCCAGTTACCCGCCGCGAACGCACCTCGATACGGCAGCAGATTCCCGCTAACGCGTTGTAAATACGCGTGATCGGGTGTGCTGTTTAGCTTGAGGTGCTAGCGGGAGCAATCTCGTGGGGGTTCAAGTCCCCCTCTCCGCACCATAGATTCTAAAGTACTTACTGAAAAATGGCCGCCAAGTATCCAGCGGCTGTTTTCGTCTTTGGACCTTATTCTAGACCTTATGTTTCCTGAGCCCGCTGCGGACCGGTATCGGCGGCCTCAGGCCGCTGAGGACCGCCACGCTCGTGACGCCGAGCTGGGGGTGCGATGTCCTCAGTGACGTCCCATGAGTATAGAGGGGTCCGGTCGACCCGAACGTTTCCGGATGAATCCTCGCCGTCACACACACATGGATTGCCGTAACGCTCGCCCCATTCATGCCTCGCTGCGAGGTACGGATTGTCTAATTCCAGCGCTCCTCGTGTCTCGGATGCTGGGCTTGGTTTAAATAGAACTCTCACAGAATGAGCCTCCTTCGGATTCACTCCTCGTGGTCAACTGGCATACGCGGTGGCTGTGCATGGCTCGCCGCGTCACTCGGAAATATGCTGAAGCGGGAGCGCCGTCGAGCGCCGCTGGCAGTGCCGCGGAGTGGCGTGCCACGAGTGCTTATTTCTGACGATTGATGCAATCCGGAGGCGGGTGGCCCCTAGCTCGGAGGCGCATTTGAGCTGCTGCGCTCCTCAGCATCTGAAGCCGGGACGCCAGTAGCATCGGACGCTAACGAATGAACAAAACCAGCTGCCGGGTGCTCACCTTCGAGACCGGAGCCCTCCAGCGGCTCGCCGCCTATTGCCGAGACGCGCTCCTGCGGGGATAAGCTTGCTGAACCCGGTGCTGAGGGCGGATTCGGCTGTCGCGGACTACGGCCCGCACTGGCACCGAAAGAACCTCCCGGCGATGGGGGTGGAGAACGGCCTGAATTCGGAAATGGCGCTGAGCCGCTTGCGCGAAGCGCTCCAGTGCCGGCTGAGCCTTGTCCCGCTGCTACTGCACGTGAAATTGCGCCGATACCTTCCCCGACGATGCGCGTTGAGCTTCCGACAAGAGATCCAACCGCGGCAACAGCGCATGCTTGCGATGTTCGAGCAGGCCGCGCTCAACGACTATCCCAATCCCGATCGAGTCGGTTGCCCAGGTTCAGCGTTTCTAGAGCGACTGGCCAGAAATCGACGATCCATTCCAATTACTCATCCGGACCTGATACACGTTGCGCGGTGCTCACCTTGCTCTCGTGAGTTCTCCGAATATCGACAAGAGGCTGCTCGGCGTCCACGGCAAACGCAGCGCGCGATTCTCGCGGCGGTAATTGTTGCTGGCTGCGGTTCAGCAGCGTTTTTTGCGGCAGGTCCGGTTTCTTCCTGGTTTGGTTCGCGTGGATCGGGTCAATACGTTGCAGCAACTCTGGATCTGAAAGATCGGGCGATCGTTCGAGGCCTGACGAACCGCGTGCGTCGCCGCCACTCGATTCGCTGCATTTGCCTCGAAAGCGGATTGCTCTGACGTTTGCGTTGCCATTCGCAAGCGAAGGAGGTCAATACGAGATTCAGGTTTTGCGGCAAATAGGGACCCCGCTTATTCAAGCTTCCGGTGAAGCTGCGCTCGAGAACGGTGCCACGAATTTGACGGTGCGATTCGATTTGATGAGTCTGATCGCCGGCAAGTATCTAATCGGAATCCGACGTAAACCCCTCGACTGGACATACTACCCGGTAACAATCGAATAGCCGAACGGCGCGCCGCGCGGAAAGCAAATTGCGGCGTGCATAATTTAGCAGATGCGAAAAAGGATAATCGGCACGCACGCAGCCAAAGCAAATTCCCTATCGAATGCGCAGTGGCTGGATCTGGCGCAAATCGCGACAGTGGAAGTGACTTCGGAAGATCCTGGCTTTCCAATCGAATCCGCGTTTACCGGCAACGGGCCGGGCTGGCGGGCCGGCACCAGTGGAGAACAGCAGGTCCGACTGATTTTCGACGAGCCGATTTTGGTGCGCCGCATCCAACTCCGATTTGAAGAGCCCGAGGCGTCGCGGACCCAGGAGTTCGTTCTTCGTTGGTCGGGAGCTGGTGGAGGTCTGGGCGCAGAGATTGTGCGACAACAATGGAATTTCAGCCCGCACGGCTCAATCGCGGAAGTCGAGGATTACACGGTGGATTTGCGGAATCTGTCTGAACTCGAACTCGTCATCCGACCCGATATAAGCCGAAATGAAGCAATCGCCAGTCTTGCGGCATTCGGCATTACATAATCACGGCCGGCTCCGATCAGAAGTAATCGGAAAACCGCCGACGGTACTCCAGTTTCCGCTCGGCCGGGTCGGTCGCCGCAAGCGCCGTGCAAGTGTGGGCGGCGTGAGCGTCCCAACCCCCAAGGCCACCTTTTGAACGGATGGGTACCACAAGCCGGGCGCAGCAGGACCCGCTCGGTAGATTTCCACACTAGTCGCGACGTGCGGGATGCGGCTCGATATATCGATCTTGCGGCCTCTTCAGAGTCAGTTCCGACGTTTTCTGTGATCATTGGAAATTTTCTCTGAACAAATCGACGCGCACGGGAATATACAAGTGTGAACCTCCGCCCCGGGAAATGGTCCGCACTTGGAGCCGCGTTCTGCGCGCCTATCTTCTTTATTTCTTTAGTGTTTGCCCAGAGCCCCAAGGGCGAGATCCGGCTGCAGGTCAACGACTCCACGGGCGGGCCTATGAAGGCTTCGGGCGTTCTGAGGAACGCGTCAGCAGGGACTGGTCGTGGTTTTGAGACAGACACCCAGGGTTCGTTTGACTTTACGAATCTTGCCTATGGTTCGTACCGGCTGCAGGTCTCGCAGCGTGGCTTCAACACGGAGACTCTCGCAATTGACGTTCAGTCCCCTACGCCGGTGTCTCGAACCGTCACCATGAAAATCGGCGCGCAATCCGCGAAAATTGACGTGGTCGAGGCGACGCCGCTTGCCGGTACCGATCTGGCCGAGGATCAGATCCCCGGTCTGGTTCAGACGGCAACGGCGGAGGATCTGGCAAGCAGTGGGGCACTCAACCTTTCCGATTTCCTGAATCGCAAGCTGAATGGCGTTTTCATCAACGATATGGCAGGCAGTTCGTTCCAGCCGGATGTGAATTTCCGCGGGTACACCGCCTCGCCGATCCTCGGCACGCCCGAGGGTATCTCGGTGTATGTAGACGGCGTCCGTCAGAATCAGCCGTTTGGCGACGTGGTGAGCTGGGACCTGATTCCGAAAAACGCGATCTCCGAAATAACACTGGTTTCCGGCTCCGACCCGCTCTTCGGCCTGAATACTCTGGGCGGAGCTCTCCCTGTGAGAACGAAGGACGGAACGAGCGATCCGGGATTGGATTTCACCGCAACCTATGGCGCCAGTGGCCGGAAAGCGATCCAGGGAGCATACGGGGGCGGCAAGGCCACGGGCTTCAACTGGTTTCTGGCGGGCAATGGATTCCACGAATCGGGCTGGCGCATCGCATCGCCCACCGATGTCAAGCAGGGATTCGTGAAACTTGGCTGGCGCAACCTGAGCACCGATCTTGCGTTCAGTACCAGCTACGCTTACAACACGCTCGGAGCAAATGCGCTGCAGGATTATCGGCTGCTCGCGGCGAACTATGCAAGCGGCTACACGTTCCCCGACACCACTGGCAACCGGTCTCCTTCATTCAATCTGACGGCGCGTCACACATTCAGTACGTCGCTGACATTCA
>DATFSM010000033.1:0-35788 GCA_035262625.1 Bryobacteraceae bacterium | reverse complement strand
GACCCGCTCCGCGCTGCAGAACGCGGCCTCGATCGCCGGACTCATGCTGACCACCGAAGCGATGGTCTGCGAGATCCCCGAGAAGAAGGCCCCCGCCGCGCCTGCCGGCCACGGCCCCGAGGGCATGGACTACTAAACCAGTCCGTCTCTGAAACAAAAACGCCGCGATTCCCCAAACGGGAATCGCGGCTTTTTTATGCCCGGGCGCGAATCAGCCCGACAATTTCATCAACGGTCGGCATTCGGCCCGTCTGCTTTTTGGAATAGATTTTCTCGTTATTGAGGAAAACGTCCAGGGACCCCGGCCCACCCCAGCGGATGCGGGTGGAAATATTCAGTTTGCTTTCGATGCTCTCTTTCAGGCTCACGGCCTGCTCCTGGATATCACCTCAAAAGAAACAACGCTTGATCTCGACAGTCATAATCGCCTGTAGATATTATCCCGCCCTGAAAGCTAACATCGAGCACTGATGACGTTCGAAGAGAAAGCCGAGTTTCTCATGCAGTCAATCGCCTCGCGCGACCGGCAGTTAGGCGAACTGACGGATTCCGTTCGCGCCCACGACCAGCAGATCGTGGCCTTGGGCGAGAAGATCGACGCGATGGGTAGCCACCTGAGTAGCCGCGTGGAGCGCCTCGCCGAAGTCACTCAGTTGAGCTTCGAGCGCCTCACAAAAGCCATGACCTTTCTGACCGATATCGTCGCGGATCACGAGCGTCGCATCGGCAAAATCGACAACGGTGCGGGATAACCCGCCGGCCGCTTGCCCGTCAATTCGTTCCCGCAGCCGAATGATAATTGGGAAACGCAGGCTGCTTGTAGACCGGAACCGGGTGCGCTTGCAAGTCCTTCATCACCACCTCAACAGCTTTCTCTAACTGCGGATCATGCCCGGCCTTAACTGCCGCCGGATCGTACTCGACCTCAATATCAGGCGCCACTCCATGGTTCTCCACATCCCACTCGCCCTTCAGGTTGTAGAACGCCAGGTTCGGCGCGGTCACTGTTCCGCCGTCCATCAGTGACGGGAAATCAAATATACCGACCAACCCTCCCCAGGTTCGTTTGCCGATCAGGGGCCCGATCTTCTCCTGGCGGAAGAGCCAGGGCATCGCATCGCCTCCGGATCCGGCGTACTCGTTCACAATCATCGCCTTCGGGCCGAAGATAGCGTCCTGAGGAGTTGTGAAAGGCGCGCCCACCCGGGTCATGAAGAAATTCGTCTGCGTGCGGCGCAGATTATCCACAATGTAGTCGGCAATCTGACCGCCGTGGTTGAAACGTTCGTCGATCACCACCCCCTGTTTGCCGATCTGCGCAAAATAGTAGCGATTGAAGTTCGTGAAACCGCCCTCGGCTGTGTCAGGCAGGTACACATAGGCCAGTTTCCCGCCACTGAGCTGATCCACCTTCCTCCGGTTCTCCTCGATCCACGCGAGATTGCGCAGCGACGTTTCGCTCTGCACCGGCGTCGCCGTGACCTCGCGCGCGCCGGAACCATCAAGATTCGGACCCACCTTGAGCACAATGGGTCTGTTTGCCGTTTCCTCGAAGAAGCTGTACACATTTTCCGCCGCGGTTACATCCCGCCCGTTTACCGCGAGCAGATATTCGCCCGACTTCACATTCACTCCCGGCTGAGTGAGAGGGGCGCGCGCATCGGGATTCCAGTTCTCGCCACTGAATACCCGCGCGAAGCGGTACCGGTTGTGGTCAATGGAATAGTCGGCGCCGAGCAGCCCGCCCTTTAGTTTCTTCACCTCCGGCATATCGCCGCCTCGCACGAAAAGATGCCCGACGGTAAGCTCGCCAAGCATCTCCTCGAAAAGATAATTCAACTCCGCGCGGCTGCTCACGCCATCGAGAAAAGCGGCATATTTCGCTTTGTAATCCGCTAGGTTGACCCCATGCAGATTCGGGTCATAAAAGAAGTCCCGTTCGATGCGCCAGACCTCGTTGTACATCTGCTTCCATTCCGACCGCGGATCGACCCGCACCTCCATGCCGTCGAGCTTGAGTTCGCCTTCTCCCGGTTTCGGCGCCGCCGCGCTCGGCACGATCGCCCACGCCGCCTCGCCGTGCCGGTACAGAATCTTCTCGCCGTTGAAGGACACGGCAAAATCTCGTACGCCGTCCAGTAACTTATCGGTCTTCCGCGTCTTCAGATCGAACTTATACACGGTGCGCGACGGAGGCCCAGGGGTTGAAGCGCTCTCAGCGAGGTCCTCGGCCAAAAAAAGAATTCCGGTCTTGCCCGCGAACATCGCGGAGTAATCGCGCGCCGGAATCGGCAGGGCAACAACACGCTGACCGATGTCGTCGAAGTCGATCCGGACGTCCGCCGGCTTCGCGTCTCCCGGCTTGCGCGCTCCGGGATCGTCTTTCATGGGATTCAGCGCGGCTGGTTCATTCGGAGCAGGAGCCTCGGTCTTAACCGGAGCCTCCGGCGTCGCCGACTTCTCGTCGTCACTTTCCGGAGCGACAGGCGACGGCTCATCACGACTGAGAACTGTCACATAAACGTGCCTGGTCACCGGATGCGCATCGCTGGACATATCGAGCCAGGCGGTGGTCAGCCCAAGGTTGGTGCTGGCCGTGAAGTAGAGGTATTTCCCGTTTACGTCGAAAGCGGCGTATTCGGCGTCACTCATTCCATCGGAAATCTGATGAGGTTTTCCGTCCGCTGGTGAAAAAACAAACAGGGCGCGGAGATGATTACTCAATATCCTGGTATATGCAACCCAGCGGCTGTCCGGCGCCCAGACGGCGTTCATCCCATGCGTTGGGTCCTTATAGTAATCCTCATCGATGAGAACCGGCTTTTTTGACGAAAGGTCGAGATACCAGAGCTTCAGGTTGCTGTCCCGATAAACAATTTTCTTGCTGTCAGGCGACCAGACCGGATCGTAGAAGAACGCGGGCTTTTCGCTCAGCGCGATCTTTTCCACCGCGCCCATGCCGGTCTGTTCCCGCAGATGCAGCTGATATTCGCCGGACTCGTCCGAAAAGAAGGCCACCCGCTTGCCGTCGGGCGACCACGAGGGATTCCGTTCGGCCGCCGCAACCGTATTCGTCAGGTTTCGGATGTCGCCCTTCTCCGCCGGAACCGTCAGAATCTCGCCATGCGCCTCAAACACTGCCCGGACCCCGGTGGGAGAGATCGCAAAATTCGAAATCTTCGAAGCCACTTTCTCGAAAGTAGGACGAACCGAAGGGACATCGGCGGCGATGCGTATGTCCACCTTATGCTCCTTCCCTGTCTTTAGGTCATAGAGATGAATCGAGCCGAACTGCTCGTATACGATCGCTCCCGGTCCGGCGGTTGCGGATTTCAGATCAAACCCCGCGTTCCTGACGCACTCCGCAACGTTCCTGGAACGCGTGTCGTAAGAAAAGAGGCTGACGGGGCCGTTGCGGTCGGACAGGAAGTACACCTTATCGCCGATCCACATAGGGTTGAAGTCATTTGAATTATCGCGGGGTATTCGTTCAATGGAATTGTCGGGGAAGCGCACGATCCAGAGCGGCGTAGTGCGCCCGCCGCGGTACCGTTTCCACGCCGTGAAGGCGGGCGAGATCGGCATGTAAGTCAACCGGTTGCCGTCCGGCGACGGGCTGGCGTCGTACGCCATCGGAAGATCCAGCGCCGACGGAAAGCCTCCGCTCGCCGAGACCTCGAACAGCCGGGGAACACCCGAAGCGCTGTCGCGATCGCTTCGGAACAGTATGCGCTTCCCGTCACGGCTCCATGCCACCGGCACATCGGGCGAGGGATGCCACGTCAGGCGCTTCGGCTCACCGCCATTCGCCGGCATGACATAGACATCTACATTTCCGTCATATTCGCCCTGAAAGGCGATCTGCGTTCCGTCGGGCGAGAAGATCGGATGATTCTCCTGACCAGGTCCGGCCGTAAGTCGGATGGCGTCGCCGCCATCGCGCGGCGCTTTCCAGAGATCACCGGCCCATGAAAAAACGATATGCGTCGCGTTGATCGTCGGGTGTTGCAGAAGTAAGGGGGCGTCTCCGAAGAGGTTGGGAATTAGGACGGAAATCAGAATTGACGGAGCCAGTAATCTCACAAAACACCTCCAAAGCATTCTTAGGTATGACCCTGTTCGAGGTCAAGGAGATAAGGCCGAGCCGCGAGTCTCCGGAAAACTACAAAGAGCGAAGCGACCCTCTACCCAGTACTCACGCCAGGGCGCAAAGGCACTAACTCTGCCAAAATAGGACGTTTATGGCAAAGCGCCGTGTGCTGATTTCCGCTCTTTTCGTCCTCGCCGCGGCCGTTTCCGCCTTTGGGCAAACCGACATCGACGCCATCTTCGGCGTAATCCGCTCGAACGACCTCGGCGCCCTCAGAATCATCGTCCGCGACCCCGCGAATATCCGCGCCGCCGATCGCCTCGGTAACACCCCCCTCCACTACGCCGCCCTCTACGGAAGCGCCGAATCGGTGCGCATCCTCCTCGACGCCAAAGCCGACCCCAACGCCGCCAATTCGCAGGGAGCCACGCCCCTCAACCTCGGCGCATGGGACTCCAATCGCGCCCTGCTCATGCTCAAGAAAGGCGCGAAGCCAAACGTCGCCACCCACACGGGCCGCACGCCGCTCATGGTCGCCGTTTCCACTTACGGCAACTCTGCGACGGTCAAGCGCCTCATCGAAGCCGGCGCCCAGGTAAACGCCGTCGACTCCGACGGCTCAGATGCCCTCATGGCCGCCGCCTCATACGCAGACGAGGACAGCATCCGCCTGCTGCTCTCCCACGGCGCCGACGCGAAACGCATCGACAAATTCGGAGTTACCGCGCTCCAGAATGCCCCCTATCGCCGCGACGACTCCCGCGTGAAACTTCTCCTCGACGCCGGGTCCGATGTCAACGCCACCAACACATCGGGTGGCACCGTCAAAACCGGCTCGCTCGCGCTGGTCCACATACCCACACTGCAAGTTGCTACCCTGTCCGCTCCGCAGTCCGTCCCTGACCTGCTCCGCGCCGGCGCTCATGTCGATGAGAAAGATATCCGCGGCGTCACGCCGCTCATGATGGCGGTCGCCGACGACCATGCGGATCTTTCCGTCGTGAAGAAGCTCATCGCCGCCAAAGCCGATGTCAACGCTCGCGACAAGAACGGGGAGTCCGTGCTCGATTGGGCACTCAAATACAACAACCCCGAAATCCTTTCCGTCCTCCGCGCCGCGGGCGCCAAAGAAGCCGCGCCGTGGAGAGCCCCCGCTGTTTTCCTGGGCGGTTCCAGACGCCCCACGGCCGCCGAAGCCCTGGCCCGCGCCTCCGAACTTCTCGCAACCTCGGGCCAGGGATTCTTCGCCGCGAGCGGCTGCGTCGGATGCCATCACCAACCCATGGGCGCGCGGGTTTTCGCAGCAGCCCGCGACGCCGGCGCTCCCGCCGACGAACGGCTGAAGAGACTTTATCTTGATAGCCTCACCGCCATTCGTCCGAACCACCAGAACGCTCTGCCATTCCTCGAGAATGTCGGAGGCGACATGGATCCGCTTCTCTATAACCTCTCCGCGCTCGCCGACCTGAAGCAGCCCCATTCACCAGACACTGATCTTCTCGTTCATGCGATGGCAGTCAGCCAGCAACCCGACGGTAACTGGGTCGCTTCCGGCGGCCGTTCCCCGCTCTCCGAAGGCAGCATTCTCCTGACTTCGATGGCTGTGCGAGCCCTCGCAACCTACGGATGGGAAGCGCGCGGCGATGAATTCACAGCTCGTCGTCAGCACGGCCTGCAATGGCTTCTGACAGCTCACCCGATCACCAACCCGGAACGCGCCGAGCGCCTGATGGGTCTCTACTACGGCGGCGCAGACCCGGATATCGTTGCGCGCGCCGCTAGTGACCTCGCCGGAAAACAGAAGCCCGATGGCGGCTGGTCGCAGAATCAGTGGCTCGACTCCGACGCCTACGCAACCGGAATCGTCCTCCGCGCCCTCTATGTGACCGGAACTGTACCCGTCACCTCACCCGTTTATTCACGCGGCGTGGACTATCTCATCCGCGCGCAGTTCCCGGATGGCTCATGGTACGTCCGCAGCCGCGCCATCAAATTCCAGCCGTACTTTGAGAGCGGCTTCCCCTTCGGCCACGATCAGTGGATCTCCAACGACGCCACCGCCTGGGCTGCCATGGCCCTCGCGCCAGTCGCGGCTTCCGAAGCCAAGTCTGCTGAAAAGAAGACGGCCGCCGCGCTGAACTAACCGGCCAGCACGCGATCGCCATCCCGCCGCGCGAACTCACTCGCTGCCGTCGCGTGCTTTTCCCTCACGGTTTCCATCAACCGTACGAATTCCGGCCGCTCCCGAACCGAATCCAGCCACGGATCGCTCGACATCGCCGGATAACAAAAGATCCCGCCCGCCACCACACGCTCGAACAACTCCAGCGCCGCATCCGCCTGCCCCAACCGGGCCAGGTGCCGCGTCAGATACCAAAGTCCTTCCGGATCGCGAAACGCCGACCCGACAATCCGCCCCACCGCCGCCGCGCTACCCTGCGCATCCCCCTCGATCATCAGCCGCGCGGCCATCATGAAGTCCCGCATTCGCGTCTGGACCTTCTCCTCCAGATTCCGCAGCGCCCCCGCCGCTTCCTCCCCGCGCCCGGACTCCGCCATAGCCACCGCCACGATGTACGGATTCTCCTCGATCCGAGTCGCCGCCACGCGCTTATAATCCCGCTGCAGGAACCATGTATGCACAACACTGGTCCGGATCATTGGCTCCAGCGCCGACGCCCGCGCATACGCCCTCGCCGACGCCTCCATCAAACCGCAATACCGCAAAGGACTGATCAGCGCCGCGAAAATCTCTGGATCAGCAGCGCCCCGCGCCCGCTCCAGCAACCGAGCCATCGCATCGCCAGCGCACCCCTGATCTACTTCCAGCTGCGCATAAAACTTATGCGCAATCGCCAGATCCGGATTCAGGTCCAGCGCCTGCCGCAGGGCCGCCTCCGCCTGCCGAAGCCCATCTCCGCTGCCCGTCGTTAGATACTTCGCCATCACGTGATGGATCCGCCCCAGCCGCGCCCACGCCGGCGCAAAGCACGGGTCCGCCTCCACGCATTTCAAATACAGATCCCGCGCCGCGGCCCACTGCTTGGCGTCATGGCTGAACTGGTTCCCTCGCAGATAATGCTCGTAAGCCTTCGGATTCGCCGGCACATCCTGCCGCAGCGCCCGCTGTTCGCGCGACGTCAGCTTCAGCGACAGCGCCTCCACCATCCGCTCCGTCAACTCATCCTGCAGCCGGAAAACATGCCCGATCGAAGCCTGCGTCGAACACGAGCACACCAGCGTCCCGGTCGCCGCCTCCGTCAACTGCGCCGTGACGCGAATCTCGTCGCCAGTTGAAAGAAGCGTCCCCGTAACGATCAGATCCACCTGCGCCTCGGCCGCAATCGTCTTCAGATCCTGCGTTCCCGCCGCGAACCGCGAAGCCGCAAGGCTCGACCGCACCACCAGCGACTTCAATCCCGAAAGCGACGTCGTCAGCGCCTCGGGCAAACTGAACGCCAGGAAATCCGTAGCCGGATCCGGTCGCAGCATCCGGAACGGCAGCACAATCAGGCTCCGCGCCGCCTGCCGCTCCGCCCCCTTTGCCGACTCCACCGGCAGCAGAAACCGATACCCCCTCCGCGGCAGCGTCTCGATAAACCGCGGCGCCTCGGCGTCATCCCTCAACGCTTCCCGAATCTGCCGGATACAGAAGTTCAGCCCCTGCTCAAAGTCCACGAACGAATCGCGCCAGATACGCTCGCGGATCGTCGCCCGCGTCACCACCTCTCCACCCTGCCGTACTAGCAACTCCAGTACTCGGAATGGTTGCGGCGGCAGCCGGACCCGGTCGCACTCCCGTCGCAACTCGCCGGACGCGCAGTCCAGCTCGAACACATCGAATCTCAGAACCGCAGCCGATTCACTCATCGAAAACTCATCTCGAACTCATCCTGGAAGAATGGCCTGAAAAAGTGGGTGGAAGTAAAAACAACATATCAGCGTAACGCGACGTTTCGGCGGGCGCTGAAATCCAGATCCTAAAGTAGAGCTGAGAGGTACTAATGACACTACGAATCAACGACAACGCCCCCGATTTCGAAGCCGAAACCACCCAGGGCCGCATCCGCTTCCATGAATTCATCGGCGACGGCTGGTGCGTCCTCTTCTCGCATCCCAAGGACTTCACCCCCGTCTGCACCACCGAACTCGGCTATATGGCCGGCATGGAGGATGACTTCGCGAAACGAAACACCAAAATCATCGGCCTGAGCGTCGACCCGGTCTCCGATCACACCCGCTGGAAGGCCGACATCGAAGCCTCCCAGGGCAACAAAGTCACCTACCCGATGATCGGCGACCCCGACCTCAGCATCGCCAAGCTCTACGGCATGCTCCCCGCCGATGCCGGAGACACGTCCGCTGGCCGCACCCCCGCCAACAACGCCACGGTCCGCACTGTCTTCGTCATCGGCCCCGACAAGAAAATCAAGCTCATGCTGATGTACCCCATGAGTACCGGCCGCAACTTCGACGAAGTCCTCCGCGTGCTCGACTCCATTCAGCTCACCGCGAAGCACCCGGTATCGACTCCGGTCAACTGGAAGCCCGGCGAGGACGTCATCCTGTCGGCCGCCGTTTCCAACGAAGATGCCGCCAAGAGATATCCGGACGGATACAAAACGGTCCTGCCCTATCTGCGGGTTGTGCCACAGCCGAAGTAACTCAAGGTAACAGCAGGAAAGGAGCGAGCATGGAACCGGTACAGGTAGAGCGTTTTTATCTGGGCTGTCTGGCCCACGCATCTTACCTCATCGCCTCCGAGGGGGTCGCAGCCGTAATCGACCCCCAACGCGACGTCGAGATCTACCTCGAAGCCGCTGCGGCCCACAACTGCCGCATCGAGCACATCATCGAGACGCACCTCCATGCCGACTTCGTCTCCGGCCACCACGAACTGGCCGACCGAACCGGAGCCCGCATCTACCTGGGTGAGGGCTCCGGCGCCGAGTTCCCCCACGTCGCCGCCACCGACGCCACCGAACTCGGCTTCGGCCAGTGCCGGCTCCGGTTCCTCCAGACTCCCGGCCACACCATCGAGAGCGTCTGCATCCTGATGAACGACCTCGGTGCGTCCGACCGCCCCGCCGCGCTCTTCACCGGCGACACCCTTTTCGTTGGCGACGTCGGCCGCCCCGACCTCTCCCCGAACCATACCCCCCAGCAGCTGGCCGCCATCATGTTCCAGAGCATTCACGAAAAGCTGCTCACGCTTCCCGACGACACCGAGATCTTTCCCGCTCACGGCGCCGGTTCACTCTGCGGCCGTCAGATGAGTTCGGAAAGCTCCTCCACCATCGGCCAGCAAAGGCGGACGAACTACGCCCTGCTCGCGAAGACGAGCGACGAATTCGTTCACCTGCTGACCGACAACCTTCCGGCGCGCCCCGAATACTTCGCCCGCGACGCAGACCTCAACCGCCGCGGAGCCGCTCCCTTATCGGATCTCGCGGCGCTGCCCGACCTCGCCGCGCCCGACGTTCTGCGGTTACAGAAGGAGGGCGCGGTAGTGGTGGACACCCGCCCCGTCATGCAGTTCGCCGTCGCCCACGTGCCGGGCTCGCTGCACATCGGGCTCACGGGACAGTACGCCTCCTGGGCGGCCCGCATCCTCGGGCTCGACACGCCGCTAATCATCGTCGGCGAAGATCCAGAGCACGTCCGCGAGTCGCAACTCCGTCTCGCGCGTGTGGGAATCGAGAATCTGGTCGGAGCCCTGGCGGATGGCGTCGTCGGCTGGATCAAGAACGGATACGAACTCGACTACATTCCCCAGATCGCGGTTCAGGATTTCGTCGAACTGCGCGACCAGGAACCGGACCAGATCGCCGTCCTCGACGTACGCGAACCCGGAGAAGTAGCGGGCGGCGCGATCGAAAATTCGATCAGCATTCCGCTCGGAAAGCTGGCGTCAAGGCTGAACGAACTCGACCGCAACAAGCTTCTGGTAGTCCACTGCAAAGGAGGCTACCGAAGCTCAATCGCCACCAGCATCCTTCGCCGCGCCGGCTTCCGCGACATCGCAAATCTCATCGGAGGCTTCGACGCCTGGAAAACGGCAGGGTTGCCGTGCGCGATCCCGGCGTAAGCTCGCTGGCCGACGTTCAACGCGGAGCTCTTGATCCAGTCGGCTTGCCCCAGGACCTGAGCCATTCCGACACCCTCTCGTGGCTAAGGATCTGGCCCGCCTCGAGTTCGGTGATTCCAGCCTGAATCTCCTCGGCTTACCATTTTTCAGAATCCAAGTGGCGCTTGGCCTCGGGATCGATGTGGGTGGACAAGCTCTTTGTCATACGCCTCTCTTCGACCCAGCGTTGCAGTTATAAATGTGCATCGGCGGGCTGATGAAAACGCCTTACGTGGATTTCCTTCTCTCGCTTGCGTGTCCGCGCGATGTCGTATGCGGACTGCATTCGCATCAAAGTGTCCATCCTGACACCGAACGCCTTTTCGATGCGCAACGCCATATCGCCCGACAAATCCGACCGACCATTGAGGAGGCTGGACAGCGCCGGACGCGATACCCGAAGGGCTGCTGCGGCGGCTGTGACCGACAGACCCGCCGGCTCGATAATCTCCGTCCTGACGAAGTCCCCGGGATGGGGAGGGTTCTTGATCGGCATGTAGTTCGTCCCTTCTAGTGATAGTCTTCGAGGTTCAAATCGTGGATCTCCCTCTCAGCGGCATCGATGAGAAACGTCAGCCGCCGGTTTCGGGTGACGCTAAGACTCCACATCCCCCGACGATCGCCCGTCAGGGTGTGCGCCTTCCAGACTGGCAAGTTCCGCAATTCGTCCGGATCCTCCATCTGGTCAAGAAATGCCATCATCTTGCGAAGCTTGTCCACTGTATCGGGAGGCACGCCCTTGACGCTGTCCTCCACATAAAGGCGCTTCAGACCCTTATGCGCAAAGCTGCGAATTTTCACCGAAACACTGTCGTCTGTAGCTTAACACTTTGCAGACGAAATCCCCTCGCTGCGGGTCGCGTCCACAATACCCGTCGAACCCAACTCCGAGGATAAACGTCTCCTTAGGGCGGGAAAAGCTGGTCCAGGAGTGTGCTCCCGTCGGTCGCGAAGTGGATGCAATGTGAAAGCCGTGATGCCAGATCATTTAGCGGAAGTCAGAGACCTTGGCGTTACGAATGTAATTGATCCACTACCTCATTCCGTTCGCAGCGCAACATTCGGATCGATCGACGTCCCGCGGCGCGCCGGAATGTAGCATGCCGCCGCGGCGATCATCAGCAACAATGCGGGCGCCACAGTGAACGCTATCGGATCGGCTGGCCCGATTCCGTACAGTAAGCTTGCAACCCAGGTCCGCAACAACCACGCCCCGCCGATCCCGCAGGCGCAGCCTAAGAGAACCGTCCCCAGCCCTCCGCGCATCACATGCGCGAGCACGTCCGAACTCTGCGCGCCGAGCGCCATTCTAATGCCGAATTCTCGCGTCCGATGGTTGACGGCATACGAAACGACTCCATAGACGCCGACCCCTGTCAGCGCGAGCGCCACGGCGGCGAACATCGCCAGCAGCAGGCTGTAGAGTCTCGGCTCGGCCATCGAGTCGGCCACGCGAGTCTCCATCGTCGCGATGTCCGAAACCGGCTGGCCCGGGAACGCGCTGTGAATCGCCGCGCGGAGCGACGAAGCGAGCGCGGCCGGATTATCCTGTGTGCGCACCACCAGCATTGCGCCAAGCGACGGCCCGATGTACTGCGTGTAGGGCTGATAGAACTCAGGCGCCGCCGCAACGCCCAGCTGCTCATCACGCGTATCGCCCACGACTCCGACGACGGTGATGTCCGTGCCCATTCGCCTTCCTATCGGATCGATTCCCGGCCAGTATTTCCGCACGAACGTCTCGTTCACGATCGCTACGTGAGGCGCCTTGCCGTCGTCACGATCCGTGAACATGCGTCCCCGCCGCAGGGGGATGCCCATTGTGGTCAGATAACCGGGGCTGATCGATTTGAAGTCGTTCGAAATCGCCACACCGGGGTGTTCCGGAAGTTCGATGTTGAGCGAGATGTTGATTGTCCCCATCGGCACGGCGGTTGCCACTCCCGCCGATACGACTCCGGGGATTGCCCGCGCGGTCCCGAGAATGCCGGTGAACCGGCGCTCGAGAGCGGCCTTGTCCTTCGAGAACTCCGCTCCGGCGGGCATCATCATGGTGAGAACGTGATCCCGTCGGAAACCGGGATCTACGTTGGCCAGCGTGATGAAGCTCCGGATGAGAAGACCCGCGCCGATGAGGAGCACGAGTGACAACGCCACCTCGCCCGCTACCAGACCGTTTCGCCAGAAAACCCGGCGCGCGCTCTGAGTGGCGGTGCGGCCGATTTCCCGCATACTGAAACGCGAGAGCACAGCCGCGGGGCTGATTCCGAACAGAACAGCGGTCAGGAAGCTGAGGAGGACGGAGAATCCCAGTGCCTCCGCATCCAGGCGTGTCTCGCCGAGCCGGGCGATCTGATGATGCGGCGGCAGCGACGCCAGCAAAGCGCGGTCCCCCGCCCAGGCCAGCATCAGCCCGATCGCACCGCCCACCGACGCGAGCACGAGGCTCTCGACCAGAACCTGACGGACAAGACGGCCCCTGTTGGCTCCGAGCGCGCTTCGCACCGCGAACTCGCCCTCCCGCGCGACGCTGCGCGCGACAACGAGATTGGCTACGTTGAGGCACGCGATCAGCATCAGGAGGCCCACCGCTCCGCAAAGCGTCAGGAAAGCCGAGCGGTATCGGACCGTGTCCCGCTCGCCTAACTGAGCTACCTCGATGTGAAAGTTGCGTTTTGATTCGGGATATTGCCGAGCCAGCGCGGGCCGCATCCGTTCGAGTTCGGCCTGCGCCGAGCGTGCAGTGACGCCGGGTTTGAGCCGCGCCACGATGCCGCGTGCGGTCGTCCTCGGGTCGATAGCTCCGTCACGGTTCGCGATCCATGCATTGGGGAACGATGAGGGGAACTGAAACTCCCGCGGCATCACGCCAATGATCGTGTAAGTGTCGTTGTCCAGCTTGACCTGCCTGCCCACGGCGGCGGGATCGGATTGAAAATCGCGCTGCCATGCAAGGTTCGAAAGCAGGATGCCGCGCGGATTCGCCTCTTCGAAGTCGGATGCCGCAAACACGCGCCCGAGTTGCGCGCGAGGCCGGAGCGTCGGGAACAGATCCTTCTCCACCACCGTGGTGACGATGTTCACCGGTTCCGAGCCGCCGGTCATCGTCATCGCCCGCAGAAAACCGTGCACGCCGATTGACTCGAACGAGTGGCTGAACTGGCGCAGGAACGCAACGTCGGTTACGGTCGTCGTGTCCGGCCGTCCATCGTTCGAAGGCTTCCGGATTTCCACCAGCCGGCCTGGATCTGTGTACGGAAGGGGCCGCAGAAAGACGGCGCGGAATGCGCTGAATACGGTGGTCGTCGCGCCGATGCCGAGCGCGAGAGAGAGCGCGGCGGTAATGAAGAACGCCGGACTCTTGCGCATGAGGCGCAGGGCGAACCGGAGGTCGTTGGCCATGCTCTATTTGACACCACGGCGGGCTACTCAGATCCCGCACGGCGGCCTCTCAGAACGGGTCTGAAAGCACCGTCCGGATTCGCTCTTCATAAGTTCCGCCCGATTGCAGACGCTCGCCCGCGCGCATTTGGACGTCCTCCGCGAACAGGACGAATGGTTTTCGGCCAACCGCGACGCCATAAGCGCCAAGATTCACCACGGAAACGCGGAACTCGACCGCGGAGAAGGCGCTCCCGAAGACGAACTCGACGCGCAGCTCAAAACGCAGCCTGATTGAAAAGATTCATTCTCGCGCCGGAAGCTGTCCGCAGCTTGGCGCAGATCTGGCGTCACACCAGAAACGAAAGCAGCATCGAAGCGGCCGAGCGGGTCGACGCGATGATCCGCAGCAAATTCGCCAATCTCGCGAAGTTTCCGTTAGCCGGGCATCTGCGTCCCGACCCTCCGCTTTCTCGCCGTCTGTTCCTTCCTCGTCGTGTCCGTCCTGAAATCAACCACTCCAGATCGTCAGCGCGCTGCACGGAAGTTGAGACATCAGGCGATTTTGTCGAAGGGGATTTAGCGCCGCGTGGAAGGTTAGGGCCTGAACAGCGGAACACCAGCGCCAGCCGCCGCTCGAAGGACCCGCTTGTCGAGTGACGCAATCGGCAGACCACTAGTCAAAGCAAGATTCAGATAAGCCGCGTCGTAAAATGTCAATCCATGCTGGTCCGCGAGAGTGAAGACCGAATCGTAATCAGATGGTTCCGCAATCACAACCCCCATCCGACCCAGCGCATACAGAAATCTCTTGCTCTCGGGCTTCGTGATTCGATTTCGACGCAACCCCATGAGTACGGCATTCCGAACCTCGTAAGCCCAGATCGTAGGAACTCGGGCCACAAGCGTCGAAGAACCAACGGCGTTGAAGACAGCTTCAGTGAAATCTGTCCTCTCGTCAGGAAAGCACCACGATAACGCGATGGATGCGTCAATTACGACCGCCATCAGCGGCGGCCGTAATCAACATAGTCGCGCAGAGTCCAGCCCTCCGGATCCGGCTTCACGCCGGCCCGCAACTCACGGATGCTGGCTGCGGCCTCGGCTCGCTCGCGGCGCTTCTCCGCGTCATCGCCCGATTCGTTATCGGAATCGCCGTTCAGGCGCAGCGCTTTTTCGAGCAGATACGCATCGAGCGAGAGCCCTTTTCGTCGGGCTTGCTCGGTGAGCCGGCCCACCACATCGGGAGGCCAATCCAGCTGGACAGTCATCGAACGGTTCCTGATTCAATCCTAGCAACGAATTCCCGCCCCTCTTTCTGATTTCAACTTTTCTCTCGCCAAAATCACCCGCCAAATCAACAACATCTGCCGACAGCGCCCAAACCCGCACTCTTCACCACCTACCCTATCCCCGAAAGGACCACGTACGCTCATGTCGCAAAACGAAGCCATTCAAACCGCCGAAACCACCCCAGCGGGCCCGACAGGCCCCCGCACCGAGGCCGGCAAAGCCATCTCTTCTCAAAACGCCTTGAAATCCGGCCTGTTCGCCAAAGAAAACTTCGTCCTCCCCGATGAACAAGCCGAATATTCCCGAGACTACCTCGTCCTCATGGAAGAACTCTCCCCCGAGGGCCTCCTCGAACAAGTTTTCGCCGAAGAAATCTTCAGTGCCAACTGGCGTCTGCGCCGCTGCCGACTCATCGAAGCGACCCTCGCCACCCGCGCCCTTGAGGACGAAACCTTCGATGACGACAAACTCGACCGCAAACAGCGCTCCATCGACCGAGCCCGAACCGCAGCCCACACCATACTGCGCCGCTCCATTGTCGAACTCCGCCGCCTCCAGACCGAACGCCGCATCCGCCTCGAACTCAACGAAACGGGACCGCTCGGTCTCACCGACATCGCCAAAGTCATCCGAACCGTCGACCTCGCCACTGCCGGCGAAGAAGACCAGCCGGAATCCGGACCCACACCGGCGCCAAACAAACGCCTCACCCTGGCCGATCTCGAAAACCTAATGGCACTCGCCGACAAGAAGCTCTGTGCCGACATCCGCAACGATCCGAGTTCGTTTTGTTCACCGAACATGAGCGCCTCGTCGCGACCGGCCCCAACCGGCGAACCCAACCGCCAAAGCGCCCCAAACGCGCTGCGGAATCCCCGAAATCAGGCCGCATAACCCGCTTCCTGTCCTCGAGAACCGACCGCATGAAACAAGCCGCGCCCGAGCTGCGCCCAAGCGCGCCCCCACCGCGAAATGTTTTGATACGATCCGTCACTGACTTCCAATGCCTGGCTTTCCACTCCTCGACGTCGCCATCGGCATGGCGTTCATCTACCTGCTCCTGAGCCTGATTTGTTCGTCGGTCAGTGAAGGCCTGGAATCCTTCCTGCGAAACCGGGCAACCGATCTCGAAAGCGGTATCCGGAATCTTCTGGGCGACCGGCCAGGCAGCTGGTGGAACTCGTTTCTCCCCTGGGTGAACTCGGTCTCGGCCGCATCCATCACACGCGAGTTCTACCGCCATCCCCTGATCCGAAGCCTGTTCGGAAAAGAGACCAGGCTTCCCGCCTACATCCCGTCGCGCGCATTTGCGCTGGCCGTGATGGACATGACGACCGGCGGGACACTGCTGCAGGGCGCAACGCAACCATCGCCAGGTTCCTCAGGGCGCGCCTTTGTCAACGACGTGAACGGCATTGCGATACCCGAAAGTCTGAAGCGTGCGATCCAGGGGCTGGTGATCGCCGCCGACGGCGACGCCCAACAAGCCCGCGCAAACATCGAGGAGTGGTTCAATGCCTCGATGGACCGCGTGTCGGGCTGGTACAAGGCCCGTACGCAGAAGATCCTTTTCGCGATCGGAGTCGTAGTCACAGTAGCGGTGAACGCCGATTCGCTGGCTATGTTCCGAAACCTCTCGGTCAGCAAGAACCTGCAGACGATCGTTTCGTCCGCTCAAAGCGCCGGAGCCGCCGGAATGCCTCAGAACGTAAATGTTCAGCAAACCGTGAAGGAACTGAAAAATCTGGATCTCGGTATCGGTTGGGCGTTCGAGAATACGCAGTCGGGCAATATCGATGAAACGAAGATCCCGCCCGACTTCAAAGGCGTCTCCTGCAAGACGGAACTCCGGCCATGTGAAGCGCCCATCCTCTGGAGCTTCCATCTGCTTTTCGTGCACGGTATCGGCTGGTTGATCACCGCCGCGGCGCTCGCTCTGGGCGCGCCGTTCTGGTTCGACACCCTGAACCGCATCATCGTGGTCCGCTCGACCGTGAAGCCTTCTGAGAAAAGCTCGCGCGAAGGCTCCAAGGATCCCGCCGCACAGCCGGCGTGAGGCGTAACCTAAGCAGTCCGCTGGTTAAACCGATGCGCCGCCACCCGGCCAAAGGCCAGCAGCGCCCGCATCTTCGCTGATCTCAGATTCGCCAATCCCCACCCAGGCGTCTGCCGCTTATCCGCCGACCGCTGAGGAAGCAAAAGCAACGCCGCGGCGCCCAGCAAATCCTGCGTAAGCCCCGGAGCTACGCCCTTCAGCCGAGCCAGCACATTCGCCTGCGTCGTCAGAATCCTCTCCGCATCGCCGCGCTTCACGGCCGCCACGATCTGACACGCCGCCCGTTCGGCCGACATCGAAAGCCCCGGCATGCTGGCGCCCGCGCTGAACCACGCCGCCTCGGCCTCGCGGTCTCCCTTGAACATCGCTGCGTTGTAAGAGCCGGTTCGCATGAGCCCGGGCGCGATGGTCGTAACCTTCACGCCCGTGCCCTTCAGTTCCGCACGGAGTCCCTCCGAGAACCCTTCCGCCGCGTACTTGGCGGCGCTGTACGGCAGGAGATGCGGAACGCTCACCTTCGCTCCGATCGAGGTGATATTCACGATGTGGCCGCGATTGCGCTCGAGGAATGTCGGAAGCAGCGTCATCGTGGGATTCACGGTTCCCCAGAAGATGACGTTCATCGCCTCCTCGAAATCTTCGATCGTCATCGCCTCCACGGGGCCCACCTTGATAATTCCTGCGTTGTTCACCAGGATGTCGATGCGCCCGAAGTACGCTGTCACGTCGCTGATGGTTTGCTCCACCTGCGACCGGTTCGTCACGTCGCAGACCGACGTCATCACGCGCGCCCCGCGCTCCTCGAGGCTCGTTCGCGCGCGCTGCAATTCCTCCTCGTCCCGCGCGCAGATCGCAACCGGGCATCCTTCGCGGGCGAACCGTCGGGCGAGCGCGAGTCCCAGTCCTCGCGACCCGCCAGTGATCAGCGCTACGCTTCCGCCGATCAGCCGCTCGCGGCTGCTCTGATACATCCGGCGCGCGAACACTCCCGCCGCCACTCCAGCCGTCGCAATCGCCAGCTTCGATCGGTTGTCCATGACTGATGGCCTCCTTACGCTTCCATGTGGCGGGGACACGCGACTTCAGTCGCGTTTTTTGAGGCCTACGGCCTCATTACAACCTTGATGCACCCGTCCTGCGCATCGAATGTCGAATAACCCTGCGCCCCGTCGTCAAGCGTCATCCGGTGCGTAATCACGAACGAGGGATCGATTTCGCCCCGCTCCACCCGCGCCATCAACGGCTTCAGGTACTTGTGGACATTCGTCTGCCCCATCTTGAAAGACAGCCCCTTCGAGAACGCCACGCCCAGAGGGAACTTATCCACCACGCCGCCATAGACGCCGGGAATCGAAACCGTGCCGCCTTTCCGGCATGCCTGAATCGCCTGCCGCAGCGCATGTGGACGGTCCGTCTCCAGCTTAAGCGCCATCTTCGCGTAATCGTATAAGCCATCGACGGTCGTCCCGTGCGCTTCCATTCCCACGGCATCGATGCACGCGTCCGGCCCGCGCCCCGCAGTCATCTGCTTCAGCTTTTCCAACACATCGCCTTCGTCGTAGTTCAGCGTCTCGGCGCCGCCCTTCTGAGCAAGGGTCAGCCGCGACGCGATGTTATCGATCGCGATCACCCGCGTGGCTCCCAGCAGAAACGCGCTCCGGATCGCGAACTGACCCACGGGACCGCAGCCCCACACTGCGATCGTGTCGCCCGACTTGATGTCGCAGTTCTCCGCCGCCATGTATCCCGTGGGGAAAATGTCCGAGAGGAACAAGGCCTGCTCGTCGCTGATGCTGTCGGGAACTTTGATTGGCCCCGCGTCAGCGAACGGAACCCGCGCGTATTGCGCCTGGCCACCTGCGTATCCGCCGAAAAGGTGCGAGTATCCGAACAACCCCGCCGCGCTGAACCCGTAAAGTTTCTCCGCCATCGACGCGTTCGGGTTCGAGTTGTCGCACAGCGACGTCATCCCGTTCTGGCAAAAGAAACAGTTCCCGCACGCGATGCAGAACGGCACCACCACGCGGTCGCCGCGCTTGAGGTTCGTCACGTCCGCCCCCACCTCGAGCACTTCGCCCATGAACTCGTGCCCAAGGATGTCGCCTTCCTGCATGGTCGGAATCACGCCGTGATAGAGATGCAGATCGGACCCGCAGATCGCCGTCAGATTGATTTTCACGATCGCGTCGCGTTTGTTCACCATCTTCGGTTCAGGAACCGACTCGACGCGCACGTCCTTCTTGCCGTGCCAGCAAATCGCCTTCATCGTGATTTCTCCTTCTCCTCAGTGCGTGTAAGCCGGCGAATCGCTCGCCGGGAACGACTCCTCCGAAGCCGCGACCACCTTCTCCGCTCTCCGGTAATGCTCGCCGTCCGAATCGCTTTTTTCCACGCCCGCCGAAAGCACGACGCCTGCCTCGAGGCGCGTCTTGAGCCGTTTCAGATCGTTGTGAATCTGCTCCGAGGGGTCGCCGCCGAAAAGCTTCGCCGTGAATGCGCCCAGTGTTCCGCCCGAAGGGTTGTACTGCAGCTCGACCTTAACTTCCGTCCCGCGGCCGCCCGCCGCATCCGCGAAATGTACCGAACCGGCGTTGGGCACATCCGAACCCGGCAGCGAACGCCATCCGATCAGTTTTCCGGGAATCTCGTTAATAATCTCCGCATCCCACTCCATGCGCTTCCCGCCCGGGCCTTTCGCCACCCAATGCGACCTCCGGCCGTCCCCCTGCACACGCACCGATTCCACATGTTCCATGAACTCCGCAAGGTTCTCGAGGTCCCGCCAGAACGCGTAGACCTCATCTTTCGGCCGGTTGATTGTGATTGCCTTGTCTACGCGAATACCCGTCTCGTAAGGCAGCGTGGCGTTGCGTCCTTCCGGATCGGCGGCGGTTCGTATGCCGAGCGCCTGATACGTGTAGCAGAACCCGGTAATGCCGCGCCGGAAAAACGCCGCGCTCAGCAGCCCGAGTCCCAGGCGCGCCATTCCTTTCTGCTTCATCGCGCCGTAGGCGAGCAAGGCTCCCGCCGCTACGGAAGCGGTTCGCTCCACCTGTCCTACGTTCGGTGTGTTGTAGTTGTGGCGAATTTCCATGTTGGTCAGCCTTCCTGGGACAGTTTTTCCTCAATCTCTTCCGCCAGCATTTCGACCGGCGTTTCCGCAGTCAGTTCGTCCACCTCGCGATGCAGTTCCTCATCGCGAACGCCCACTTTGTCTCCGATGTGCCGCAGCATTTGCAGCACCATTGTCATTTCCTTTTCCGCCAGCAGATTGATTTGCAGATCGAGGTGCGCGCGCGAGTCCGCGCGCTTGCTCATGCGGTTCTGCTTCATCAGGACGAACGTGGAAAGCAGGATGGCCTCAAGCGACACCATCATGTTCAGCAGCATGAAAGGATACGGATCAAACGCCGGCAGGAACGGAATGACCCTCAGGTTGATGAGAATCCAGAGCGAGTACCAGAGCACATGCAACCCGACAAAGGTCATGCTGCCCGAAAATGCCGCGATCGCATCGGCCGCGCGCTCCACAAGACCGCGGCTGGTGAGATATTTCTCTTCCATCCGCGCGATCGTGTCGATATTTCTTCGGATCGCTTCGAAGGTATTTTGTTCACTCATGGCGCATCCGAACGGAGGCTTTGCGCGGTCTCCACGTTCATCGATGCACGTTTCGTGGCTTTTGAGCCCCGTCGCCGTGCGTAAACGCACGTGAACTCTGCGCCATAAAGGAAAATCTGCGACGAGTAGTACACCCACACCAGCAGCACGATCAGCGAGCCCGCCGCGCCGTACGGTGAGCCGACGCTCGCCCTGCCTAGATACAGGCCAAGAAGAAACTTCCCGATCACGAACAACGCCGCCGTCAGCACTCCTCCGAGCGCCACGTCTTTCCACGCGACATCGACTTCGGGAATCGCCTTGTAGATCATCGCGAAGAGCGCCGAAAAAACCAGGAAGCTCACGAGCGCATTACCGCCTTCAGCCATTGCCGGCGAAAACCTGACGAAGCGGTCCGCAAAAGTTCCGGCGGCTTGAAGAATCGCGCTCAGCGCAAGCGTGGCCATAACAATCAATCCCGCGCCGGTCACCATCGCGAACATAAACACTCGTTGCTTCACGAAGCTTTTCACCGTAGTCGGTCCCGGCGGGGGCGCTTCCCAGATCAGATTCAGAATGCTGCGCAGTTCACCGAATACGCCTGATGCGCCGATCAGCAGAACGGCGAATCCCGTAATCGACGCCACGATCCCCGCCTTGGGCTTGTGGGCCGCCATCAGTACCGTCTGCACTACGCCTGCGGCTTGTGGGCCCACAAAGTCCTTGATCTTGTCGTAGACCTCCCCCCGAGCCGCCTGGTCGCCGAACACCGTACCGCAGATCGCGACAGCCACCACCAGCATGGGCGCGAGCGAAAGCACGGCGTAATACGCAAGGGAGGCGCCCAGCCGCGAAGGGTTGTGCGCCAGCCATTGCTTTGCCGCCTCCCGGAAGAGGCCCAGTTGAAAGCGCGTCTTCAATCAGGCATGTTGCGTCTTTTTTGCAAAATCCGCGAACGTTTCGATCATAGCTGGAATAAACGCCGGTAAATCGCCGGGTTGGCGGCTGGTCACCCAATTGAAGTCCGTGCACACCTCTCGGTCCACCCAATGGGCGCCCGCGTTGCGAACATCGTCCTCAATCGTTTTATATCCGGTCATGGTCCGGTCCTTCGCGATGCCTGCCGAGATCAGGATCCACGGCGCGTGGCAGATGACCGCAATCGGCTTTTTTTCCTTGTCGAACGAACTCACGAAGCGCTTGACCGCGGTTTCTATGCGCAGCGCGTCTGCATTCAGAGCGCCGCCTGGCAGCAACAGCGCGTCGTAGTCGTCGGGACTTACGTCCTCAATCGCCTTGGTCGCCTGTACCATTAAGCCTTTATCGTGATGCTGAAAACACTGAACCGGACCGGGCTTGAGCGAAAGTAGCTCCACGGACGCTCCTGCCGTTTCCAACGCCTTGGCAGGCTCCAGCAGTTCGGGTTCTTCCACGCCGTCCGTCGCGATGGCCGCGACACGCAGGTTTTTGATATCTCTCATGCGCCATTGGCTGCACTTGAGATACCAGGAGACTTACTTGATTGCGATCGTAGTTGCCCCGACCACCGAGGCCCGATCGTTGCTGGGCACACTGTTCTGAAACACGGTGATGGGCACTGTGCCGGTCGGAGCGTTTGATGGAATCAGGATGTTGATCTGCCACACGCCCACAAGAAACGGAGCGAGACCCGAATACTGAATGTTCGAAGAATCAAGCAGCACGCCGGTGGTCGAATTACCCAGCAGCACCTGTGGGACGGACGTCGTCGGCGTTGGTCCCGTCGCCGCGCTTCCATCCGGCGGACCGTTGGTCACCGCGCCCTGTCCGGTCGCGTAGAGGATCACATATTGGCCGCGCGTCACCGGATTTGACGAAGAATTCAGCGAGCCATCCACGAAATTGACCGCCACCGCGGGGCCGCCGCCCGTGCCATTCGCCGTGAAAATTCCCGGATCGGCGGACGCCAGTTGCAACTCCGTTCCGGCGTAGACCTGGCCGGTCGATTGCCGCACAAGCTGCAGATCGGCCGTGCCGCCGCCGGGAAGGGCGCTCGGCAGTTGCACGTTGATCTGTCCGGGCGAGACGTAATAGAGCGGAATCGGGCTGCCGTTGACCAGCGCTTGAGTGTCGGCGAGCATCGTTGGCAATGGTACGGTCGATGCTGAAGCCGTACCCGCCGCGATGATGTTGGTCGTGACGGTCGGAAAGATCGCCGCATACATACCGCCGGACAAAGCTCGCGGCGAATAGGTCGCCGCGTTTACGCTCGTCGCCTGCGGCGCGTAATACAGCAAGCGGTTTGCGCCGTCGCAGACCAAGAGATTCCCGTATGTGTCATTGAAAGCCGAAACGGGCGCAATCGCGGGAATCGACATGTCGGATGCTTTGTTTCCGATCACCAACTGATTGAAAACCGGATAGTGAAGCAGGCCCGCGCCCGCGTCGGCGACCCAGAATCCGGTAGGCGAAGCAGCCACCGAAATCGGAGAAGTCAGACCCGATGTGACGCTCACCGGCGGCGTGTCGTAATTGTTGATCGCCGCCGCGGCATTGAAGATCTGCAGCCTGCGATTCGCCGTATCGGCCACCGCTACTCGGTCCGACGGATCGATGGCCACGCCGCGCGGTGAATTGAACTGCGGCGGTCCGGAACTCCCGGGATAAGTGGTTGTGAAGTTGAGGGATCCGAGTACCTTCGTGGCGCTCATGCCGGTTGTGAAGGGTTTAGGGAAAAACAGCACGCGATTGTGCCCGCTGTCGCTCACCACCAGCCATCCCGAATTCGGCTTGGTTGCGTCGGCCCCGTCTATCGTCAGCGCGATTCCCGCGGGCGTATTCAGCGTCTGAGCCGTGGCGTCGGTAACCGTCACTGTGAAACTGGTCTGACCGATGACCAGGTCCGCCATTTCAAGCGATTTCGTTCCCGACTGATAGGGCGCGGGGAAACGCAGCACGCGGGAGTTGCCCGAATCCGCCACGTAAAGATTGCCCGCCGAATCCAGGGCGAGGCTCGTCGGCCGGTTCAATCCCTGCTGATTCGGCGTCGTGGCTTTATTAGTTGGATAGTTGGTCAGACTCCTGTGGAAGTCCGGCTGCCCGATCACCAGGTCCGCAGCCTGGAGCCCGTTCGACACTTTCGTGAAATCGCTGAATCCCAGGATGCGGTTGTTCTGCGTATCCGCCACATAGAGATGCGGAGGATTCGCGCTTTGATCGATTAGCGCCGATCCGCTTAGCGTGAGGCCGGGCGCCAGCGAAAAATCGAACTCCTTGCCTTCGATCAGATTCGGCGCAAAGTACGGAAAATCGAGTTGCCCGACGACGCGCGTGGCGCTTGCGATCACGCCCCCCGTCCCGACCGGATATGCCAGTACCCGGTTATTCCCGGCGTCCGCCACAAAGAGTTCTGTCGACGAGAGCGCGACATCCACTGGCGCGGCGAGCGTTGTAGCCGAAGCGTCGCCCATCCCCTGATTGGCCATCGCGACGGTATAGGAAAGCTGGCCCACAACCGCGGTCGCCGAGGGCGAGAACTGAGTTGTCTCAGCTGGCCAGGTGTCCACGGTCGGGAAGACCATCACGCGGTTGTTCAGCGTGTCGGCCACGAACACTCCAAAGGACGAAGCCGCCACGCCCAGAGGGCCGGCTAGTTGAACCTGCGTCGTCGGAGTGGAGACGGTATCCACCCCGGCGATGCGGATCGCGGCAGGCGCATTGACCGAAGGATTCGGCCCGTAGACCATCACACGCGAATTGCTGTCGGCCACGAGCAGCCGTCCCGCCTGGTCAAACGCGATACCCTGCGGCGCGTTCAGCCCGATTTTCGAATTGCGCGTCGTGTTCGCCGTGGTCGTGACGAAATCCGGCTGTCCCACTACGAGATCGGCCGCAGGCCCGTTCCCTCCTGATTTGAGCGCCGAGGCAGGATAACGCAGCACGCGGTTGTTAAATGTATCCGCGATCCAGAGATTCCCCGCAGCGTCGAACGCGAGGCCGCTTCGCGTGAAGACGGAAGAACTTCCCAGCGCGAGAGTTGCAGCCCCGACGCCGCCCGCGTTCGCGCCCGAAGTATTAAATGAGGTCTGGCCAAGGACGAGGTCGGGAAGCTGAGGAGTTCCCGCCGGCTGGCTCATCGGATGAGGAAACCGGAGCACCCGGTTGTTCAGAGTGTCGGCTACATATAAATTGCCCGAAGCGTCGACAACGATCCCGGTGGGCTGGTTGAATCCGGTAGAGCGTCCGCCCGGCCCCTGGGGCAAATTGCTGAAACGGTCCACCTGCCCAAGGACGACGTCTGCGACGGAACCGGCGGTCAACTGGGTCGCATACTTGTACCCAAGTACGCGGTTATTGCCGCTGTCGGCGATATAAACAATCGGCGGCGATACGGAGTTATCGAGAGCAATGGCGGCGGGGCCGCTGAGTTCGCGCCCTTCGACGACGTTGGGACCATTGCCTTCAATCAGGTTCGGAGCGCTCGCGGTCCCGATGTATGCCGGATCTCCCAGCACCTTTACAGGCTTCTGGAACAGCGCCTGCCCGTACGAAAGGCTGGCGAACGCCGCCAAAAGGGTCGGAAATCGAACGAAACTCTTGGACAAAACTATGTCCACGATAGCAAAAGGGCGGGGTCTTGAACCCCGCCCTTTTGCCCTCCGGCTAATTTTGTCTTAGTGCCGCGTCGACGAACTTCCCGCCGACCGCGTTTTCACGGACGACGCTGCGCGCTTAGGCGTCGAAATTCCGCTCTGGTCTGCCCTGATACCGGCCGCATCCTCGTTGATCCTGTCCTCGGCGAGTTCGGTCAGTTTCTCATCCGTTTCCTTCTCTTCGTCGAGTGTCATGTCGAGCAATGAAACGATACGATCGTGGCCCAGCCGATGAGCATGGGCGCGCGCGCTGCCATACCCGGCGATTTCATAGTGCTCAACCTTTTGGGCGCCCGCGATCAGACCTGCGTCGCGTACCGATGTCTCGTCTGTGTTCGACGCGATATCGTCGCCCTCTTTGACGAGGCCGACCATCGCCTCGCATTTCTTGCCTTTGGGAGTTCCGCCCAGGGCTTCGAAAACCTGCTCGAGCCGGTCGACATGACCGCGGGTCTGCTCGAGGTGTTCTTCGAAGGCCTGTCGAAGCGCGTCTGAAGAAGCGGCCTTCGCCATCTTCGGAAGCGCCTTGGTGAGCTGTTTTTCAGCGTCGTAGAGGTCCTGAATCTCGTCCAGGAACAGTTCTTCCATCGTGGAGATCTTCGGCATCTGTTAGTCCTCCATTCGTTGCTGCTGAGTCAATGCGTTTTCGGTTCGCCGGCGCGATAGCCGACGGTAGGTTCGTACTCCGCGCTGCGATTGGTTTGCCGCTCGTCGCCAACGTAATCCCCAGCGTCGGTCACATCATGCACCCAATAAGGCGCGTGCCCATAATGCGCGTAAATCGTCGTCCCGAATTCGGGCGCCGCCATGTCGGGCCAGTTGTTTTTGTCAAAGCCGGGGGCCTTCTCCAGCGTTTCGCGGCTAACATCGAGCACAAACTCGTGCTCTCCTTCGTCGATTTTCAGGGCTTGCCACGGGACGGCGAATAATTTATCGCCGATTCCCAGGAATCCGCCGAATGAGAGCACGGCGTACGCGACGCGGCCGGAGGCGACATCAATCATGATTTGATCGATGCTGCCCAGTTGCTCACCGGCGGCGTTTCGAACGTGATCTCCTTTCAGCGTCGAAGCGGAAAGGACGCGCCGTCTGCGCTTATCCACCGAGTACCTGGTGGCATCTTCCGTGCGATCGTTTTCGTGGGTATTACTTCCTGCAAACGTTGATTCCGACATAAACCTCCTTTCTCACGGTCTGACCGGACGAAGCGACATTACGCTGTCCAGCCGAAAGCTCAGAACTGTTTCCGCGGGAACGCGGACGGCGCTGCCTCGTGTTAAGACTTCTGTGCCGATTCCCGCGGCGCCGCCCGCAAGCGCGCCGATGGCTGCGCCCTTACCGCCGCCAGCGATAGCGCCGAGCAGCGTGCCTAAAACCGCGCCGCCACCGCCAAACTCGGCGGTACGTTTGTTCGCCCCGACGCCTTCGCGCCGCGACTGTTGTTCAATATCGTTGGAGTCGACCAGATATCGACGCCCGGCAACAGATACGGACTGGAGGTCGAGCATCAGGTCGTGGCCCACCTGGCGCACAATCAACCGGGCATCCGATCCACGCGGGATCGCCACCCGTCCATCAGCGTCGATTACATCCTGGCTGACTTGGGCGGAGTAGGTGCGCGATTCATCTCTCTCCTGCGTATTAATCGATTCGTTGGTGCGAACCGAAATCGGCGTACCGGCGGGAAGCGTTAAATAATCGTCGGGAAGATACGGACGGCGGGGGTAGCCGCGCTCGTCGATGTTGCCGGAATTTCCCTCTCGGTTCGAAAGATTCTGGCCCGGGTCTCGTTCCTGGCCGGGCGCAAATCGTTCCTGCGCGATGGCGGCGAAGGGCAGCAGCGCGGCCAGCGCAAATCGTGCAATTCTTGCCATTGAACACCTCCCCTTAAGGGAGGCGGCAATTGGCGCGCCACTGGCTCGAATACACGTTTTGAACGCGACTACTGCAGATTGCGCCGCGCGCGAATTTCTTCCAGTCGCTCGCGGATTCGCTTTTCCACTCCACGGTCGGTTGGCTCATACCATCTGCGGCCGGCGAGCGGCTCGGGCAGGCATTGCATGTTGTTGAGCGCCTCGTCGAAGTTGTGGGCGTGCTGATATCCGGCGCTGTAGCCCCACTCCTTCATAGCGCGGGTTGGAGCGTTCCTGAGGTGCATCGGCACAGGTTCGGCGCGTCCTTCACGAACCTCACGCATGACCGCGCCGAGCGCGCGATACGACGCATCCGATTTTGGCGCGACCGCCAGATAGATCACGGCTTGGGCCAGGGCGAGATCGCCTTCGGGAATGCCGAGGAAGTGCACCGTCTGCTGCATCGCGATGCACTGCTCAAGCGCGCGCGGATCGGCCAGGCCAATGTCTTCGATTGCCATACGCACTACGCGCCTCGCGATATACAGCCGGTCTTCACCCGATTCGAGCATTCGGGCGAGCCAGTAGAGCGCGGCGTCCGGATCGCTCGATCGCACGGATTTGTGCAGCGCGGAGATGAGGTTGAAATGTTCCTCGCCTGCTTTGTCATAGAGCAGGACCTTACGGCCAAGGGCATCCTCGAGCGCCTGATCGCTGATCGTCCCGGAGGGGCTGGCCGCCGCCGCGATTTCCAGCGTGTTGTAGGCGGAACGCGCATCGCCGTTCGAAGCTGTGGCGATCTTCTCGAGCGTCTCTTCGCCGGCTTTGACGCCCGCCACAGGGAGAGCGCGCCGCAGGAGAGTTACGATCTCCTCTTCGGTGAGGGCGCGCAGCATGTATACCTTCGAGCGGGAAAGCAGCGCGGCGTTTACTTCGAACGAGGGATTCTCTGTTGTGGCGCCGATGAGGATGATATCGCCGCGCTCTACATAGGGAAGAAACGCATCCTGCTGCGCCTTGTTGAAGCGGTGGATTTCGTCGATAAAGAGAATGGTGCGGCGGCCGAGTTTGCGCAGGCGCTCGGCATCGGCCATCACGGTCTTGATTTCCTTGATCCCCGCGAGCACGGCGCTGAACGGCAGGAACTCGCTCTTCGTCATGCGCGCGACAATCTGGGCGAGTGTGGTTTTGCCGACGCCGGGCGGACCCCAGAGAATGATCGAAGTTAACTGATCGCGTTCGATCTGAGAGCGGAGGGGTTTGCCGGGGCCGAGGATATGCTCCTGCCCGGCGAAATCATCCAGCGTTTCCGGGCGCATGCGCTCGGCGAGGGGGCGCTTCGCATCAGGCGCAGCATTCCTTTCGGTTAGACCCGGGCTGGCGTCGAACAGGCTCACGCAAGCGCCGCCACCCGGACTCTTTGTCGCCTTGCTTCGTAGAGCAGTACCGCCGCCGCGATGGCCGCGTTGAGCGACTCGACGCCGGAGGTCGACAGAGCCAGTTCCTCGGCGACGGAGTGCAGTTCCTTGCTGACGCCTCGGCCTTCGCTGCCGATGATCAGCGCGCAGCGGCGGCTGAGGTCCACGTCTTCGGCGAGCGTTTGAGAGCCGGTGTAGGGCATGGCAGCGTAGATATCGAGCCGATGCTGCTGGAGAGCGGCGCGGGTCAGAGGCGCGTCGAGTCCGGCGACAACCGGCACGCGGAACAACGATCCGGCTGAGGCGCGCAGAGTTTTTGGATTCCAGGGGCTCACGGCGCCTTTCACGAAGAGAACTCCCGTTGCGCTGAAGGCTTCCGCCGCACGTACGATGGCGCCCGCGTTGCCGGGATCCTGGAGCCCATCGAGCACGACCACAAGGCTGCGGCCACGAAAGATTTGCTCGAGGTTCCACGCTGGCGGCTCGACGAGCGCGATGACGCCCTGGCTGGTCTCTGTCGCGGCGACTTCCTGAAAGAGCCGGTCGGGCGCGACGAGGACTCGGATTTCCTGCAGCCGGCCGATGTGCCGTTCCACGGTATCCCGAACCGATTCAGCGGCGATTACCGCGGGCACGCGGCGCTCGCTTCGGAGGGCTTCTTCGAGCAGGTGAAAGCTCTCGGCCACACAGAGGCCGTCAGCCGTCAGCGAACCGCGAGCGACCGCGCGTCGGACATCCTTGAGCCGCGGATTGGCGGCGCTAGTGACTGTCTCCATCCGCGTCATCCCGTACAATGTTGAGATCAGAATAACGCACTTCAGACGCGTGGCCCTGCTCTCGGCTATGGCGCTCGCAACGTTTGTACTGGGTTATCTGATCGCGCTATCTGTACGTATCGGGGCCCAGAGTACGCAGGATGAGGCTCGCCCGGCGGATGTGATCGTCGTGATGGGAGCGGCGGAGTACCGGGGACATCCATCGCCGGTTCTCAAGCTCAGGCTTGAGCACGCGGTCGAACTCTACAAGCAAGGTCTGGCGCCGTACATCATGACGACTGGTGGACCGGGCGGCGACCCTTCTTTTACGGAAGGCGATGTTGGCCGGTCGTATCTGATTGACCGAGGGGTGCCGGCCGAGGCGGTTATCGTGGAGAACGAAGGCGAGTCCACCGTGTATTCTCTGAGCGCCGCATCGGAGATTTTTCGCCGGATGGGACTGCGGTCGTGCATCATCGTGAGCGACGGGTATCACATCTTCCGTTCGAAGCGTATTCTTCAGCAGCAGGGGTTCACGGTTTATGGTTCGCCGCGCGAGCAGGGAGATATCCGCGAGGCGAAACAATGGTGGCTCTATTTCCGGCAGGCTGTCGGCTACGGTCTCTGGAAAATCGGCGTCAGGGTATGAAGTTCCCCGAGCGCACCGCCTAACGCGGTTGTAACCGACCCTTCCATCTTTAGGTTTTCCTGAGGCCTGGTACCCATCTGATAGTATTGGGCCAACCAACTTTTCCTCGGGAGTTAGAAAAACAACGTAGATGATTAAGAACACAATAGCCGCAGTAGCGCTATGCGCGTTTGCGGCGTGGTCGTCTCTGGCTCAGCTTGACACTGCCGCAATATCGGGTCGGGTTACCGACGCGAGTGGCGCTGTGATCGCCGGCGCTGATATCACGGTGGTCAATGTCGAGACGAATTTCACGAGCGACACGAAAACGAACAACGAAGGCTTTTACCGCGTACCTTCACTGCGCCCCGGTCCTTACCGTGTGAGCGCGGCGAGCGCGGGATTTAAAGCATATGTCCGGGACGGACTGCAACTACGAGTTGGCGACAACCTGGAAATCAACGTCGCGCTCGAAGTCGGCGTCACGTCCGAATCGATCAAAGTCACAGCGGAAGCCGCGCAGCTTCAGACGGAAACATCGTCGAGCGGCGCAGTGCTTGAAGGCAGTTATCTGCAGCAGTTGCCGCTTTATCAGCGCTATGTGGAGTCCGCGTTCTACCTTCTGCCGAACATCGATGTTCAAGGATTCGGCTACGCCGGAAACCTGCAGGGATTCCATATCGATGGCCTGCAGGACAGCAAAATCGGGTTCTTCCAGGACGGCACATACGCGGTCTCGAACAACAACGGGACCATTTATACGGCTCAGAATATCCAGAGCACCGTGGAAGAAGTGAAGGTGTTGGGGACGGTTCTGCCCGCCGAATATGGACACTCCGGCGGTGGCGCCCTCATGGCGGTGCAGCGGACGGGAACGAACACTCTGCACGGTGAAATCTCCATGTTCGGACGCGTGAGCGCGATGCAGGACCGGAAATATTTCGACCTTTACCGCTTCGGGCAGCAGCAGCCCGGCCAGGTGGCGACGCCTTCGGAACTGTTCATGCAGCCGAACGCGACCCTGCATGGCCCGGTCTACATCCCGAAACTCTATAACGGCAAGAACAAGACTTTCTTCGTCTTTGCAGTAGAACGAGTGATTGAAAAGCAGGCGAAACAGCAGGCTTATTCGGTTCCCGACGCGCAGGAACTGATGGGCAATTTCAGCTTTGCGGGACACGGCGTCAATGCAAACCAGATCTACGACCCGCTCAGCACCGCGATGGTGAACGGGCAATGGACGCGTACGCCGATTACCGGCAATGTCATCCCCACGTCGCGTATTGACCCAGTCGCGGCGAAATTCCTGAGTCTTAATCCCTGGGCACTGCCGAACGCGCCGGGCACTTACAGCAATACGGGCCCCTCGAATAACTTCCAGGGAACTTACCTGAAGAAGTATTTCTCGGAAAACTATACGGCGCGTATCGACCACCAGTTCAGCCCGAGTTTCAAAGTATTCGGCAACTGGCTCTATAAATCGATTTACCAGCGCAGCCCGAATCCGCAGCTTTCGAACCCGATCTTCGATAGCAGCCAGGTTGTAGAGCATGACTACAACAACACCGGAACTCTGGGAGCGACCAAGATCCTGGGCCCCACGCTCATCAACGACTTCCGCGCGGGCTACAACCGCTTCATCGCGAACGTAACCGGACCCAACGAGAACGCTAACACCGCGCAGCTGCTGGGTATTCCCAACGTCTCGGGCGCTTATCTGCCGAGCGGCCTCCCTCTTTCTGTGGGCACGCCGAGCACGAACGTACTCGAGAACTTCACAGTGAAAGACGACGTCACCTGGGTGAAGAGCAACCACAGCCTGAAGTTCGGGTATGACCTGCTGCATATGCGGCAGAACAGCTATAACCTGGGAACGCCGAGCGGCAACTTCGTTTTCGATACGGCGGCGGGCCTGGCGGGCAACTGCGCCAGCCTTAACCTAACCGGCGCAAGCACCTGTCCGAATACCGGAATGCCGAACCCGAGTTCGACGACGAGCAGTCTGGCCGGATTCATGCTGGGCTCGGTTTCGAGTTCCACGTTCGCCGTTCCGACGGCAAGCTGGCTGCCGCGGGACAACATCAACAGCTTTTTCGCGCAGGACGACTGGAAGTTCAGCCCGACCCTGACGCTGAACCTGGGAGTCCGCTGGGCGATGGAAAGCCCGTACCACACCAAGTACGGACAGTTCTCGCAGTTCAATCCGACGGGCACAGACAATGTGGCCGCGGGCGCCACAGGCGTCATTACGCATCCGGGCGGGAACTACACGAACCGCGAATGGCAGGCTCCGGAACCGCGCATCGGACTCGCCTGGCACCCGAAGGACAGACTGGTGGTGCGCACGGGTTTCGCGATGCTTCACTCGGATCTCGGGCTCGCGCCGTCGCAGCTTGACGAGTACAACGTCAACGCGAACCAGGTTCAGGTTTCGGGCAACCCGACTCCGATCTATCAAATCAGCAGCGGTCCGAACCCGCCGGTCTTCACGGGCCTGACTCCGCAGGGAACTCAACCCTACCAGGGCTGCACGAACGGTTCTCTGAACGGATCCACGGTGGTGACCTGCAGCGGGCGCAGCACTACCGTCACGAATCCCAATCTGAAAGATCCGTATACGATGACGTGGAATATGGCGCTGCAGTATCAGCTTTTCGCCAACACGCTCGTCGAGATTTCCTACGACGGCACGTCCGGCGTGGGACTGATTGAAACGCCTAACATGAACGTGCTTCCGGAGGACTACGGCGCGGGCAACAACACGCTGCTCGCGGCGCTGGTCGGGAATGCGCAGGTTTACCGGCCTTACGCGAACTTCGGAACGATCACTTATCGCGCCAACATCAGCCACTCGACCTACCATGCGGGAACCGTTCACGCGCAGAAGAGGCTCTCGGCTGGTTTGCTCTGGGACAGCTTCTTCACTTACTCCAAGAGCCTGGATGGAACGGGCGTGGGCAATGTCGACGTGGCGAGCAACCTTTACAAGGGACCGTCCAACTTCGACCGCCGCTTCCGCTATGTAGGGAACTTCAGCTACGATATTCCGTTTGGCAAAGGCCGCAAATGGATGAACCACGGCGGAATTCTCAATGCGCTCTTCGGCGGATATAACCTCGTCTGGCAGTATTCCGCGTACAGCGGTAACCCGATCACGTGGGGCTTCACCAACAGCCCGTACACGTACCTGCCGAGCTTCATTGGAATCCAGGGACGGCCGAATCTTCTCGCCAGCTCGAGTCTTAGGGACAACTGGCAGGACCTCGGCGGCGACCGGTTCAATCAGGGCAACCAGAATTCAACCATCTGCTGTCTGAATAATTTCGCCTATCCCTTGCAGTACATGTTCGGGAATGCGGGCAAGAATACGTTCTACACGCAGCGCGGAATCGGCGCAAGCTTCTCGGCTCGCAAGGAATTCGTGCTGAAGGAACGCTTGACGCTGCAGTTGCGGCTCGACTTCCAGAATCCGTTCAAGTGGTACAACTGGGGCAACATGAACACCACGGTCGATCTGAAGAACGTGGTGTCCGGAACGACCACTGCGACGACCGGCAACCTGTTCGGGAAGGTCTCGTCGGGTAATGAAGCGACAACAGTGGCCGATGGCGGCGTTCCGATGATGAACGCGACCATCCGCTTGCGCTGGTAGGCTGGGCGATCGCAATTTGGGCTGGTACACTGCTCACGTGTCCAGCCCAAGCATCGCTTTGGCCGATCTCGTAGACTACACCGATTGGGAGCGTGGGCAATGGCTCGTTTGGCTGCGTCAACAGAAGGACTCGGCGCTCCAGACGAGCCTCGGCCCTCACGCCGCCGTGCGGTTCACAGACGTCGGCGACATGATCCGCCACATATTCTCCGCTGAAAAACGTTATATCGAGCGGCTCACTGGCCGACCGATCACGGATACATCTTCGATTCCGAAGCAGGACGTCGAGGCGCTATTCTCGTTTGGTCGCGAAAGCCGTGCAGGTCTGAAGGATTACATCAAGACTTTGCCCGAGGCAGAGTGGGATATGCCGATTGGTATGCAGATCATCAAATGGTCCATCTCGGCGTCACCGCGCAAAATCGTCATGCATGTGTTGATTCACGAGATGCGTCATTGGGCCCAGATTGCGACCACACTGCGCCTGAACGGACTCAAACCCGACCTGCACGATTTTCTGTTCAGTCCCGCGCTCGGCGGTGAAGTTTCCGGCGGCTAAGCTGTAGCGATCGTGCTGTGGCGGCGGCCGAACATTCCGTAGAACACCAGTCCGATCAGCAGCCAGGCGAAAAAGCGCAGCCATGTGAGCAGGGGCAGTCCGGCCATCAGGACAATGCAGCAGGCGATCGAAAGCAACGGGACGAGCGGGACCAGCGGCGCGCGGAACGCTCTCGGGCGGTCGGGTTGTTTCTTACGAAGGACGATCACTCCGGCCGAAACCACGATGAACGCGAACAGGGTTCCGATGTTCGAGAGTTCGGCGAAGGTGTCGATATCCCAGATTCCGGCTGGAATTCCGACCACAAAACAAGCGATCCACGTGCTGATGTGCGGCGTCTGGAAGGCGGAGTGGACTTTCGAGAAAAACCGCGGCAGCAGCCCGTCGCGCGACATCGCGAACCACACGCGCGCCTGGCCGTACTGATAGACCAGCAGCGACGAAATCATCCCCATCAAGGCGCCGAATGTGACGACGAGCCGCAGGCGGTTGTAGCCGAGCGCCTTCAGCGCCTGCGCGACGGGCGAATCGTTGTTCAGCGTGTCATAGCGCGCGATGCCGGTCAGGACCAAGGCCACCGAGCCGTAAAGAATCGTGCAGACGATGAGTGTCGCGATGATGCCGAACGGCATGTCGCGCTGCGGCTTTTTGCATTCCTCGGCGGCGGTGGAGACTGAGTCGAAGCCGATGTAGGTGAAAAAGACGATCGACGCTCCGGTGAGCACGCCCGAGAATCCGTGTGGCGCGAAAGGCTTCCAGTTGCCGGGATGAATCGCGCCCGCGGCCCCGACGCAAAAGATCACGATGGCTGCCATTTTGATCAGCACCATCGTGGTGTTGGCTTCTGCGCTTTCCCTCACACCACGCACCAGGACCCAAGTGACCAGCAGGGTGATTAGCAGCGCCGGGATATTGAATACGCCCGCGGGTTGCCCCGGCGCGGGGAACGCGGGGTAGGCGATGGACGCAGGCAAATGGACGCCGAGCAGATTATCCCCAAGATCCTGCAGATAGGCGGAGAAGCCTACGGCCACCGACATGTTGGAGACGGCGTATTCGAGGATCAGGTCCCAACCGATGATCCAGGCGAAGATCTCGCCGAGGATCGCGTATGCGTACGTATAGGCGCTGCCCGCGATGGGAATCATCGAGGCAAGCTCCGCGTAGCAGAGACCCGCAAAAAGGCAGGCGATCGCTACCAGCACGAAAGAGAGAGTGATGGCAGGGCCAGCGCCGGGCCGCCCCATGAGCGACCCGGCGTGCGCGCCGTTCATAACGAGGTCGAGCACGGTGGCATGAAAGATCGATTCGACCTTTTCCACCTTGCCCGCCGCCGCAGTGCCAGTCAGCGTGAAGATGCCGGAACCGATGACTGCTCCGATTCCGAGCGCAGTCAGGCTCCACGGACCAAGAGTCTTTCGCAGCCGCTTGTCGGGTTCTTCCGAGGCGGCGATCAGCGCGTCGATGCTCCTGGTTCGTAAGAGCCAGTGAGCCATTACCGCTTGCGCGCCTGTCCTTTGGCCATCTGCTTGACTTTTTTCTTCATGGAGCCTCGGGCCACGCCCGATGCGCGCTTGGCCTTCGGGGCCGCCTTCTTGCGCGCGGCGCGCTTCAGCTTCTTGCGTTCTTCTGTGTTCTCGACCTTCTTTGTATCCATTCGCTCTTTCTGATCAGGACCTTTTCAGTCCCGCATACTTTTCTACTAGTTTTTTGATCCCGTGGCGCTGGAAAACGACGACGAGTTT
>DATFSM010000032.1:0-62978 GCA_035262625.1 Bryobacteraceae bacterium | reverse complement strand
TAGTGATCCGGTGGTTCTGTATGGAAGGGCCATCGCTCAACGGATAAAAGGTACGCCGGGGATAACAGGCTGATCGGAGTCAAGAGTTCACATCGACGCTCCGGTTTGGCACCTCGATGTCGGCTCATCGCATCCTGGGGGTGTAGAAGTTCCCAAGGGTTAGGCTGTTCGCCTATTAAAGCGGTACGTGAGCTGGGTTCAGAACGTCGCGAGACAGTTCGGTCCCTATCTGTGGTGGGCGTAGGAAATTTGAGGGGGCCTGCCCTTAGTACGAGAGGACCGGGGTGGACGAATCTCTTGTGTTCCAGTTGTCACACCAGTGGCATAGCTGGGTAGCGAAATTCGGTCAGGATAAGCGCTGAAAGCATATAAGCGCGAAACCTTCCCCAAGATGAGATTTCCCAACGAAAGTTTGAAGAGCACTGGAAGACGACCAGTTTGATAGGACAGATGTGTAAGCGTAGTAATACGTTGAGCTTACTGTTACTAATTGCTCGTTCGGCTTGACCATAAAATTTACTTCCCACACAAGTCGTGTGGATGTCGTTTACGCGATTTACCTTGAGATTTACAGTGGCCCGTCAGATATCCAGGCGCAAAGCCCGAACAGGTTCTGACGCTGATTTCAGCGTCGACAAGTTCTGGGTGGCCGTAGCGAAGGGGATCCACCCGTTCCCATCCCGAACACGGAAGTTAAGCCCTTCAGCCCCGATTGTACTGCACGCGCGAGTGTGTGGGAGACTAGGAAGCCGCCCGGTTAAATTTAAAAGCCCAGCTAACAAGCTGGGCTTTTTTTATTTCTGGCTGCGATTTTTCAGGGCTACCAGCACTATCGTTATTCACGTTTCCAGGATTGCGGTTCGCGTTTCTTCTGATTGCGGCGGCGGCTCTCGGCGTCCCCGCGGCGGCGGCGCCGGTTTCAGTGGCCGCGCCCAGGCCAATTCCCGAACTTGAGCCGGTTCCCGCGCCGGGCGACGAGGTATTAGCGGAGCCGGTGGCTTATGACGAAATGTTTCCTCTCGGGCTGGGGAGTATAGAAAGTCTGGCAATGCCGGAATTTCATGCGAGAAACATTCCGGGTGCGGCGCTCTGGGGCATGGCGATCGTACTCCTCGCGTTTCTTTCTATCATGGGAGCATACTGGCGAGCCATGCGGCGGTTACGGCGGTCACCGCGGCGCGTGCGACGGACGGTAAGATTGCTGTCGTCGATTTAAGACGGTCATTCGCCTTCGAGGGGTGCGATTGCCGATGCGTGCGTAGCCCGCCCTCCCATGGATCTGCAAAACCCCGCATTCCGCGCTCGGGCCAGGTCACTCACGGGCCAGTCGGAGCGAAGCGTTGCCAACGGATTCTCCGGTCGATCGTCTATGGGAGTAACGTGGATTCATGCCTCCGCGAAACGATCACCCCTTGCAGGGAGAAATGCTGCAAGGAACTCTGGATCTGCTGGTCTTGAAAACGCTCAAGCAGGGTCCGTCGCACGGGCACACCATCGCTCACGCGATTGAGCACCGCTCAGAAGACGTTCTTCAGGTCGAGCATGGCTCGTTGTATCCGGCCCTGCACCGACTGGAAAACCGGGGTTGGATCGCGTCCTTCTGGGGCACGTCCGAAAACAACCGTAAGGCGCGGTATTACCGATTGACAACTCTCGGCCGTAAACAACTGGAAGCTCAGACGAACAACTGGGACCGGCTGGTGCGGGCCGTCAATCGCGTTCTTCGCCCCACGGAGGGATAACGACCCATGGGCTGGCTGCGGTTCCTGCGCCGAAAAGATTGGGATGAGGAGCGCGCAAGCGAACTGGCCAGCTATATCGAACATGAGACCGCGGACAATCTGGCCCGCGGAATGAGCCCTTCGCAGGCGCGAGAGGCAGCCAACCGAAAGCTCGGGAATCAATTTCAGATTCGGGAGGAGATCTACACGATGAACAGCCTGGTTTTCATCGAAACGCTCTGGCAGGACGTTCGTTATGCATTTCGCGTCCTGAGGAAGAGTCCCGGCTCCACGCTCGTGGCGCTGCTGTCTCTGGCGCTCGGGATCGGCGCCACCACCGCGATTTTCAGCGTGATCTACGGCGTGCTCATCTCGCCCTATCCGTACGCGAAGCCCGGCGAAATCTGGGCTCCCGCGATCATCGACGCCAAGAATCCCAACCGGCCATTCGACTTCCATCACATCCGCGATTACATCGAACTGAAGAAGCTACCGGCGTTCGCCGATGCGATGGCCACGCTTCCGGAAGGCCGTCTGCTTACGGGGGATCATCCGCCTGAAAACTTCACGGCGGTATCGGTGACCGCGAACGCCTTTCAGTTCCTTGGCGTACCGCCGATTCTCGGCCGAACCATACAGCCGTCGGATGTCGCTCCCAACGGCGTTCCTGAGCCCGTCATCGTGCTGAGCTTCAAGGCATGGAACCGGCTATTCAACAGCAGCCCGGATGCGCTCGGCAAAAAGCTGGTTCTCAACGACGAGCCGTTCACAGTAATCGGCGTAATGCCATCTCGCTTTGGCTGGTGGACCGACGACGGCGGCTGGCTGACGCTGCCGGAAAGCTCTGCTGACAATCGCCGCGTGGCGGCCATCTTTCGATTGAAGCCGGGCGTATCGGCGCAGGTTGCCGAGCAGCAGTTGCAAAGGCTGCACCTGCAGCTGGCCCACGCGCATCCTGAGGATTTCCCGAAAGCTGCCTTCACCACCAAACTCCGGAATTACCTCGACATTACGGCTGCCTCAGGTGAAATGACTTCCAGCCTCCGGTTGCTCCTGGGAGCCGTTAGCTTTCTGCTGTTAATCGCCTGCGCCAATGTCGCCAATCTGCAACTTGCGCGAGCCACGGGGCGGGCGCACGAGATCTCGGTTCGGCTTTCGGTTGGCGCGGCGAGGTGGCGTCTGTTCCGTCAACTGCTCACCGAGAGCATCGTCCTCTCTCTAGCCGGAGGAACTCTCGGCGTGCTGCTCGCGATCGGCCTCACTAAGGCCGTGGCGGCCCTGATGCCGCCGTTCTACGTGCCGAATGAGGCCCGCATCACGGTGAACGGGTACGTGCTCATGTTTTCCGCCGCCGTGTCGATGCTCACGGGGATTCTTTTCGGTCTGTTTCCCGCGATCAAGAGTTCGCGCCCCGATCTGGTCGACGCGCTGAAGGAAGCCGGCCGCACCTCCGGCGCTGGTTCCGGCGGAAAAACGCGCGAGGTACTGGTGGTCGCCGAGATCGCGCTTTCCGTGATTCTGCTCATGGGCGCGAGTCTCACGATCCGCGGGTTCCAGAACCTACTGAAGGTCGACCCGGGCTTCCAGGCGGATCGTGTGCTGATGATGGGCCTGCCACTCTCTCCGAAGCGATACGCGACATACGCCGAGCGTGTTCGCTTTGCCGAGCGCGCACAAGAGGCGCTCGCCACGATTCCTGGCGTGCAGTCGGTCGCCATTGGCAATGGCGGCCTGCCGTTTGCGGGCGGACGCTCTGCCTTCTCCATCGAGGGGCAACCAAAGGATGAAGGGCGCCAGGTCTCAATGAGCCTGATCAGTTCCGGCTACGGAAAAACCCTCGGGATCCCACTGCGCGCAGGCCGCGACTTCACCCGGCAGGAAATCGCTCACGCGGATCCGGTCGCGCTGATCAATGAAACCGCAAGTAAGTTGTGGCCCGGCGGAATCAGCCCCATCGGTTCCAGGGTTCATATCGATATGCTTGAGAAGCCCGCCATACCGGTGGCGCCGACAAGTACGCCGGTGCTCACGATCGTCGGCGTCATCGCCGACACGCGGAACGACGGGCTCCGAAATCCGACGCTTCCGGCTGTCTACGCGCCGTACACGCTGCTTGCTCCGCCTAATCGCACTCTGGCGCTGCGGACACAGTCCGAGCCCAGGCAGTTCCTGAACGCCGTGCGCGAACGAATACAGACAATTGACGCCCAGCAGCCTCTCGGCCGCCCAATTACGCTTGAAGAGGTTCTGGGCTTCGACACGGTGCAGCCGCGATTTAACATGGCGCTCTTCAGCTTCTTCGGTTTCCTTGGTCTGGCGCTGGCGGCGATCGGAATTTACAGCATGCTTTCCTATGTTGTGGCTCGCAGGACGCAGGAGATCGGGATTCGGATGGCGCTCGGCGCTATTCCGGGCGATGTGCTCAGTCTGATGCTTCGGATGGCCGGCCGCCTGCTGCTTGTGGGGCTCGTTGTGGGGCTCATCGGAAGCTTTGCTCTCGCCCGGCTTCTGCGCAGCGAGGTATTCCTGACCCCGAGCACGGATCCGCTGGCGATTGGCGGCGTAATTGTGGTGCTGTCGGCGGTAGCATCATTGGCTTGCTTCGCGCCCGCATGGCGCGCCGCGCAGCTCGATCCGATGTCGGCGTTGCGGCATGAATAAGCCGCAGGCCTGATGGCCTGGAAGTCGCGTGGCGCTACGCGCTAAAAACATAGCCGCGAATTCAGGGACGATTGACACGCGCCCGGGGCAGGCGCATACTCATATCAAAAATCTATGGGTCGCCCACAACAACCCGGCGCGGACGCGATCGGGACTCTCGATCTGCTCATCCTCTCCCGCCTGGCTCGCGGGCCTATGCATGGATTCGGAATCGCCGAGTATCTTCACAGCGTCTCGGACGCGTTGCATGTGGAAGAGGGATCGCTGTATCCGGCGCTTCACCGGCTTGAGTCGCAGGGAGTGATCGAGTCGACCTGGGGTGTTTCAGAAAACAACCGCAAGGCTCGCTTTTACAGCCTCACGCCAAGAGGGCGCAGGCAGGTCACCGCGAAGATCTCCGATTGGCGGCGGATGGTGGAAGCCATTAACCGCGTGATCGAACCGCTGGCGCCGTGATGCTCCGCCAGCTTTGGCGCCAGCTTTGTATTGACGCCCGCATTCGGTTCGCCGCCCTGTTCGCCAGGCGTCGCATTCGTTCGCGCGCGGAGGAGGAACTGCAGTTTCATCTCGCCATGCTGGAGCAGCGACACATCGATCGCGGTCTTGCTCCCGGCGAAGCTCGCGCACAGGCGCGGCGCGAGCTGGGAAATCCGACGCTTTTCACCGAGCGCACGCTTGATTCCTGGAGGTACGCATTTGTGAGCACGCTGATGCAGGATGTCCGATACGGTCTGCGCGGGCTCCGCAGGAATCCCGGCTTCGCGGCGACCGCTGTGCTTTCCCTGGCGTTGGGGATCGGCGCCAACACCGCGATCTTCCGCCTCTTCGATGCGCTGCTTTTCCGGCCGCTTCCGGTGAAGTCGCCGGAGGAACTCGTGCTCGTTACGCGGAAGGTGGGGGATCAGCGATCGCTGATGCTCACTAACGGTGACCGCGGGGCTTTCAGCGACAGCGAAACTCTCACGGGATTGTGCGCCTCGCGGCACTCGCGGATACGCCTGACGAGATCGGGTGAATCGCAATTCGTCGAAGGCATGTTCGCCGGCGGAAACTGTTTCGCCCTGCTCGGCGTGGGCGCTGCGCTGGGGCGGACGATCACGGAAACAGACAACCTGCCATCCGCAGACGCTCTCATCGCGGTTTTGAGCTACGGTTACTGGCAGCGACAGTTCGGCGCCGACCCGAAAATCATTGGTCAGAACATCGACCTGGATGGACGGTCGTTCATGATCGCCGGAGTGGCGCCGCCTGGATTTATCGGACTTGAACCGGGCGCTCCGGCTGACATCATCGTGCCTCTTACCAGCTTTCACAGTCCATTGCTCGCCAATCCAGACGTGCATTGGCTCCGCCTGCTCGGCCGACGGAAACCAGGGGTGTCCGTCCAGCAGGTGCAAGCGGATCTCGAGGTGCGTGCGTCGCGGATACCCCGAACTGGTAAGGCAAATCGTGTCACGCCGGCGGAACGGCTGGAAGTGGTTCCGGCTGGCAGCGGATTCGGCGCGGCTCGCATGGAGTTTTCGCTTCCGCTGCGCCTTCTGATGGGCGCCGTCGCGTTAGTCCTATTGATCGCATGCGCGAATCTTGCCAGTCTCCTGCTCGCGCGGATCGGTGGCAGGCGTCAGGAAATCGATTTACGGATAGCCCTTGGGGCCGGGCGCAGCAGGCTCTTGCGCCAACTTCTGACCGAGAGCGTGCTGCTGTCCGGGCTGGGCGGTCTGGCAGGAACCGGAATCGCCGGGGTGACGAGCCCATTGCTGGTCCGGGCAATGTCGCGCGGCCGAATGGCAATCTTGGTGGACCTTTCCATGGACGGCCGGACGCTGCTCTTTATCGCCTTAACCAGTCTGTTGACAGGAGTCTTATTCGGCATTGTGCCGGCGCTCCGTGCTGTCCGGCATACAAACATAACCGGCGCGTTGCATGGAACACGGCTCAAGACGGGCTCGCGACGGTGGTCCACGGCCCTGATCGTGGCTCAGGTGGCTTTCTGTGTCGTCGTGCTGGTCTCAGCGGGTCTGTTACTGGGAAGCCTTCGCAAACTTCAGCAGGTGGACCCCGGCTTCCGCAAAGAACACGTCCTGCTGCTGACAATTCGGCCCGACAACTACAAGGAACAATCCGCTCTCTCCCTGCATCGTGAGATTCTGCGCCGGTTGACCGCGATTCCCGGCGTCCAGACGGTGACCACGTTTATGGACGCGCCTTTGGGCGGCTCCTCCATAACGACGAAGGGTTTCAGTATCAATGAAGTCGGCCCCGGTTTCTTCGAGGCGATGGGGATACCGCTTCTCGCGGGCCGCGCGCTCACCGAACAGGACGCGGTGGAGAGCCGGCCAGTAGCGGTCGTCAGCGCGAGGGTAGCTCGTCAGTTCTTTCCGGATCGCAGTCCGCTGGGCCAGCACCTGGATGTATTCCACGCCGACAGAGTCATCGTCGGCATCGCGGGGGACGCTCGTTACCGGAGCCTGCGCCAGCCCGCCGAACCCATGGTGTACGTACCTGAGTTCGGCCCCGGCTCTTATGCCATCCGAACCGCGGGCGATCCGCGGGCGCTGGCCGGCTCCGTACGCCGTGAACTTCGCGATGTAGCGCGAGACGTTCCTGTGTGGTCACTGGACACGCTCGATGCTCTGGTAGACGGAACGCTGGTCCAGGAGCGTATGGTGTCCAAGCTATGCGGCCTGTTCGGGTTGTTTGCGCTGCTCATCGCTTCGATTGGCCTGTATGGCCGGCTCTCTTATTCGGTCGCCGAGCGAACCGGGGAGATAGGAGTGCGAATGGCCTTGGGGGCCAGGCAATCCGGTGTTGTGTGGATGGTTCTGCGGGATGCCCTCACTCTCACCTTATGCGGGATTGCCATAGGTCTGCCGCTCGCACTGGCGTCGACAACGCTTCTCCGAACCTTGCTGTTCGCAGTCACGCCCACTGACGCCAAAACTTTGGTTGCGATTGCAGGCGTCATTGCCGGGGTGAGCATGATCGCTGGCTATATTCCGGCGCGCCGGGCGGCGAGAGTCGACCCGGTCGTGGCGCTGAGGGCTGAATAGCGCTTCAGATTTCTACACAGGCAATTCGGAGCGATCAAGCGGGCCCTAAGGTTGGCGCCGGCAAATCAAATCAGTCGCGACGCGCCTCTGAGATCACTCGCGATCCGCTACAATTTCCAATTCCCATGTTCGCCTATGACTCCCAGCTCGTTGCGTTAACGCAAGCGCCTCCTCAGTCGGTTGCCGACGTATTGCAGACGATGCAAACCATCGATTCGACCTGCATCGACGGCGATGGTCTGAAATGGTTCAACTGGCTGTATCTCGAGGTGACGCGCGCGGTTGAGAATCGGATTAACGGCGGCGGATTCCAGGACCCTGCGTGGCTTGCCGAACTCGATGTCCAGTTCGCGCGGCTCTACTTCTCTGCGCTGAACGGATTTCTGACCAGCGGCGATTGTCCCAAGTGTTGGAAGGCGATGTTTTCGGTTCGGGACAATGTGCGAATCGCCCGCATTCAGTTCGCGCTGGCCGGTATCAACGCGCATATCAACCACGACCTCTGCATCGCGATCGTCGCCGCGTGTACGGCAACCGGCGCCGTTCCGAGCCACGGAACGCCTCAGTACAGCGACTATACTGCCGTAAACGCGCCGCTCGATGCCCTGATCGAGATGGCGAAGCAAACTCTCCACGTCAGGCTTCTGGGCGACGCTCTTCCGCCCGTTTCACATCTGGAAGACACCATCGCCGCATGGGGAACCAGCGCGGCGCGCGAGCAGGCATGGAATCACGGCGAAGTCTTGTGGCTGTTGAAGAACATGCCACTGATTGCGGCGAGCTATCTGGACGGTCTCGACGGACTGACAGGTTTCGCAGGCAAGGCGCTGCTGGCCCCGGTCCCCTGAAACCTACTGCAACACGGTGAACGGAATCGACGCCTCGGTCCGCTCCCACACGAGCGCCAGCGTTCCCTTATTCCCGCCATCGTTCCGCAGATCCACGCGGAACGTCTCCACCGGATCCGGCAGCGTTTTCACGTTCATTTTCGTTCGTCCGAAATCCAGGCTGGAATTGTAGTTGAGATGGAACTGGCCGCTCTCTTTGTTGATGATGAGCGTCCATTCTTTCTCGTTGGGGATGGTCCAGATGCTGTAGGTTCCCTTGGGCAGCCGAAGACTCCCGATCTGCAGATCTGCGGGCGTCGTGAACCCGGTCGCGATGTTGGCGCCAGTGCACCACACCTCGCCATAAGGAACCAGGCCGCCCATGACCTTGCGTCCGTGCATCGAAGGCGCGTAGTAATCGACCGACAGCTCCTGTCCGGCGATCTTGACAGTGCTCCGCGCCGACGGGCTCGTATATCGCGACCTCTGAGCAGGCGCGCCGGTCGAAAAGAGCGCCAACGTCAAAAAAGCCGCAGTCGCAAAGCGCATCTCAGGAACTCCTTGCCGTCATCGTACAACGGTTCCGCGAGTCAGTTCATACAGGTACAGAGCGACGCGCCGCGTCTGATAGGTCTGTGATTTCAGTTCGATCGTCTCTCCCGGCGCATGCGATCCGCCGCCGTACGCCCCCAGACCGGAAATGCTCGCCACGTAGGGCGCGGCGAAGGACAGGTCGCCCGCTCCCCGCAGCGCCGGGTCGAACGGTTCCATGTTGGGCAGGCCGAGCGAGCGGTTCACCTGGTTCAACACACGCAGCAAATCTTTGTTACCCTCGGTGGCCGGCATCGAAGGATAACCCTCGCCGAATTCGATTTCCGCCGTCGTCCCAGGAAGATGATCGGCGACGATCGTTTCCATCTTCTTCTTCACCCGCTCGTACTGTTCTTCGGTCACCGTGCGAATATCTCCGTTCGCCTGCGCCGCGGCAGGAATGATGTTGTTTTTGCCGGTCGCGGTAAGCGAGGAGCCGGACTGTTCAGCGATCGATGATCCTCCCGCGACCAGCCCCACGTTGTATGTCAAGCCGTCCTCGCGAAGCTCCTGGCGGAACCGGTCCAGTATGCGTGCGAGCTCGTAAATAGCGCCGAATCCCGCTCCCCCGAATATGCCGCTGGAATCGGCCTCACGGCCAGCGGTCTTCAAGGTCCAGGAATACGAACTGCGGCGCGCGATAGTGGCGGCATCGTGTCCCTGCGCCCGCACTCCGCCTTCGAATTCCAGCGCAGCGTCGCTGTGTTTCGCCGCGTCGATCAGATCTCCGCGCGCAACCGAAACCGGGTTGCCGTGGCGTTCCTCATCGCCGGTCAGAAAGACAGTGATGTTTGTGTTATCGAGCGCGCCCGCGGCGCGCGCCGCTTTCAATGCGCTGAGTATGATGACCAGGCCGCCTTTCATGTCGGCCACGCCCGGGCCGGTGGCCGTATCTCCGTTGCGCGCGAACTTCTGGAACGAGCTGTCGGGCTCGAACACTGTATCCATATGCCCGATGAGCAGCACGCGCTTTCCCTGGCTGCCCTTGCGTTCGCAGACCAGATGGCCCGCGCGCTGAACCGGCTCCATGGAAATGAAGCGGCAGGCGAAACCTAACTCTTCGAAACGTGGGCGCAGCATGTCTGCCACGCGCCGTACGCCGGCGGGGTTCAGAGTGCCGCTGTTGATGTTCACCAGTTGTTCGAGTAGAGTGACGGAATTTGCGGCATCAGCGTTCACTGCGTCGACAATGCGCGACTGTTCCGACGTCAGCGCCTGGCCAAAAAGTCTTGTGGCGATGAGTATTCCGGCGAGCGCGAATCTCCGCATCGCAACAGAATAACGCTAACGGCGCATGTCGATACGCGCGGCGCTTTCGAGTGACACGCCGGACCGCGTAGACGACACGTGCAGCGACTCGAGATTCTCTTTACTCCGGGCGCCATTCGGCAGTTCGGCGGTTGTCAACAGGTATTGATTGCCCAGCCTCTGCGTGAGGTCTTTCAGATAAGGCGCGATCGAAACCGGCGTCGCCACGCCCTGCCAATAGAACTCGCCCCCTGTCTGGTCTGACAACTCCGAAAGATAATTCTGCCCCCAATTCGCGCGCCACAGGCTGTGGCCCAGGTGGCCCGCTTCCGGAAAGTAGATCGTGTGAACGATGACGCCCGCGCGCTGCGCATCAGAGATCGCTTTCTCGAGGTATGGATTCTGGGGGTCGGGTGGCGACCAGGGGTCGATTCCGCTCGTGATCAGCAAAATTTCCCGGCGCGCGTTGGCGGCCGGCCATTTTTTGATCAGATCCGAAACGCCCATGTAGGGACTGGCCGAAATCCCCGGCTCCGCGAGAGGCGTGCGTAGCGCCTTCGAGACGCGCTCCCGATCCGCCGTCACCGGAACGGCGATTCGCGCCGCGCCGTTCTGCAGATAAGCTACCCCGATATGGGCGTCGGCGGGCTGCTGATTCATGAAATCGCGCAGCGCCGAATACTGGTTGGCCAAGTCACTGTCCTCGCCATCGTCGATCAGGACATACAGTTCCAGAGCGCCCTGTTCGCCGCGCAGAGGAACCCATTCGTTCACGCCGATCGGTTTCTGGTTTACGCGCACTTCGACATCGTCTTTCGAAACCGCGCCGGGCGCCGCGCCGTGGCGACCCTCCGCAGTGACCACCGCGCGGGCTTGGCCAAACGCGGCTGCTGACAGCGCAAAATACAAAGGAAGGACGAAACGCCAATTCATACCAGTTACTCCAATAGTTCGATGCGGCAAAACGGCCAGTGGTTAACGGGAGTAGCGCTCGCCCTGGCGTGGGTGAACGCAGCAGAGGCGGCTAAGTTCCCGGAAATACAAGCGGAAACCCTGTCCGGCAAGCATGTTGCCCTGCCCGACGAGGTGAACGGGAAACCCACGCTGTTTGTGATCGGCTTCACCCACGCGTCGAAGGACCAGACCTCCTACTGGGCGAAAAAGATCCCGGAAGGTATGGTGAATTTCTACTCGGTGGCGGTTCTTGAAGACGTTCCCCGCTTGGTCCGCCCCGCTGTAACGCACTCGATGAAATCAGATATACCCAAAGAAAAACGCGACCGGTTTCTGGTGGTTAACTCCGACGAGAAAGAGTTGAAAGAGGCTGCGGGATTCGAGGCTCCGGATGACGCCTACCTGGTTCTCATCGATCCGAGCGGGGAAGTTCGCTGGCGCTTCCACGGACCTTTTTCCCACACCAAACTCAAGGAAATGAGCGCCCAGGCTGACGTAATGAGACAATAGTACGAATATGGGTATTCCCGTCTCCCAGATGTGGACCGTCGTGAGCTATGTGCTGAAACAGCGCATTGCCGGACGGGATCGCTATCCTCTGGTGCTCATGCTCGAGCCGTTGTTCCGATGTAATCTGGCGTGCGCGGGCTGTGGGAAAATTCAGTATCCGGCGCACGTTCTGAAGATGAACCTCTCGCCGGAACAGTGCTTCAAAGCCGTGGAAGAATGCGGTGCCCCGATGGTCTCAATACCCGGCGGCGAACCGCTCATGCATCCCGAGATCGACAAGATCGTGGAAGGGCTTGTCGCGCGTAAGAAGTACATCTACCTTTGCACGAACGCGCTGCTGCTCAAAGAAAAGATCGATCTATTCAAGCCTAGCAAGTACTTGAGCTTTTCGGTTCATGTCGATGGGCAGGCCGAGCACCACGACTTTTCCGTCTGCAAAGAAGGCGGTTATACGCTGGCGATCGATGGGATCAAAGAGGCTGTGAAGCGCGGGTTCCGCGTAACCACGAACACGACGTTGTTTGACGGCGCCGATCCGAAAGGCGTACGGGCGTTTTTCGACGAGATGATGAGCCTCGGGGTGGAAGGCATGATGCTTTCCCCTGGCTATTCGTATGACAAAGCGCCGGATCAGAGACATTTCCTGGGGCGCGCCCGCACGCGCCGTATGTTCCGCTCGATCCTTTCCAATCGCAAGCCGAACTGGCGATTCAATCTCTCGCCGCTCTTTCTGGAATTCCTGATGGGCAAGCGCAATTATGCGTGCACGCCCTGGGGAATGCCGACGTACAACCTTTTCGGCTGGCAGAAGCCTTGTTATCTGCTGCAGGACGGCTACGCCGATACGTTTGCGGAATTGATGGAATCGACGCAGTGGCACGAATACGGCGCCGAATCCGGCAATCCGAAATGCGCGAACTGCATGGTGCACAGCGGGTATGAGGCCTCGGCGGTACACGCGCAGTTCAGCAGCCTGAAAGGCTTTGTCGCGGGCGCAATCGCGCAGTTCTCGAAGTATCGCGACCCCGAAGCTTTGCGTCTTCTCGATGAGCCGATTGAGCCGGTACACGCGCCGGCGGGTCTTGTTCAACTCACCATGAACGAAAAGGTTGAGGCGTGAAGATCGACGAATTGGAAGTCGTACCGGGCTTCGAGCACCAGAACCTCCAGGGCAAAGTCTGGGATACCGCTACTGACGCTGAATTGCGCGACGGTCTTGAAAAAGCCTTCGACTACCGCGGCGATGTCACGATTCAGTTGAAGAACGGCGAGGCGATCGAGGGGTACATCTTCGACCGCCGCACGGGCAGCACGCTGGCGGACTCGTTCGTGCGTTTGTTTCCGAAGAACGATCCCAATAAAGTCACGATTCCCTATTCTGAAATCGCTGGCCTTAGCTTTACCGGTCGAGATACCGCGGCGGGGAAAAGCTGGGAAGCCTGGCTGAAGAAATATTGGGAAAAGAAGCACGCGGGCGAAAAGAACATTGAACTGAAGCCCGAAGCCCTCGACTAATCCGACAGAATTTCCGCGAACTTTGGGCCCCGTCCGCGCGTAATGAGCGGGTATGAGGCAGGATTTCCGGTTCGCGTTGCGCATGATCCTGACCCACCGCTGGTTTTCGGCGGCGGTGATCGCGACCCTCGCGTTCGGAATCGGCATGAACACCATGGTGTTCACTCTGATCGACGCCGCCCTGTTCAAGCCGGTGCCGGTGCCCGGAGGCGAGCGGCTGATTTCGGTGCTCGCGCACGATCCCGAAGGGCCGCCGCGCGCCCAAGTGCCGTTCTCCTATCCGGATTTCCTCGATTACCGCGCGCAGGCGACATCTCTCGAAGCGCTTGAGGCTGGCATGGGCGACGGCGCGATCCTGAGCGAGAAAGACATCGCGCCGCAGCGTTACGGCATGTTTCGCGTGTCGCCCGGCTTCTTCGGAATGATTCATATCCGGCCCGTTCGCGGCCGCGACCTTACCGATTCGGACGTGAAGATGGGAGCCGCTCCCGTCGCGCTGATCGGATACAACGTGTGGCAGGAAAGGTACGCCGGGCGCGACGTGATCGGGCGCCTAGTGCGAATCAATGCCGTGCCTACCCAGATCATCGGCGTGATGCCGCAGGGCATCCGCTTCCCGAATCTTGAGGACATCTGGGTTCCGCTACAGGCGACCGCCGAAATGATGGACCGCGCCAACCGGCAGCTACAGCTTTTCGGCATCCTGAAGCCGGGCGTTTCGATTGAACAGGCTTCCGCCGATATGGCTGTGATCTCGCGGCGTCTGGCCGAGCAGTATCGCAAGGACGATAAGCGCGTCGCTCCCCTGCTGCAAACATTTCATGACCGGTACAACGGCAACCAGATCCGGTTCGTCTTCCTGCTCATGTTGGCAGCGGTCGGGTTCGTGCTGTTGATCGCGTGCGCCAACGTCGCGAACATGCTGCTGGGGCGGGCGCTCGCGCGTCGCCGGGAGATTTCCATCCGCGCCGCGCTGGGAGCTTCGCGCGCGCGCATCGTGCGGCAGCTTTTGGTTGAGGCGCTCATGCTGAGCATGCTGGGCGGGATTGTAGGGCTCGGGCTCGCAGCGGTCGGGATCCACGCGTTCGATCTTGGCACCCAGGACGTTGGCAAGCCCTATTGGGTGCAGTTCCGGATGGACTACCGAGTATTCTTCTACTTCGCTGTCGTCTGCGTCGCGAGCGCTCTCATTTTCGGGCTCCTGCCCGCGCTGCGTTCGAGCGGCGCGCGACTCGGCGATGCTTTGAAGGATGGCTCGCGCTCAGCGGGTTCCATGCGCGGAGGAAAGCTCTCGGGCGCTCTGGTCGTGTTTCAGTTCAGTCTTACGCTTGTTTTGTTGCTTGGCGCCGGCGCCTTCATGCGGACCTTTGTTGAGCAGCAATCGATCAATCGCTGGATTCCTTCGAAACAACTGCTGACGGCGCGTGTCACGCTGCCCGAGGAGCGTTACAAGGACCCGGACAGCCGCATTCGATTCTTTCAGACCCTGCTCCCTCGAATGGCCGCGATTCCAGGTGTAACCGATGCGGTGGAGGTCAGCGACCTGCCGGGCGCGGGCTCCGGACGGCGCACTCTGGAGATCGAGAGCGCTCCGGCGGCGGACAAGCGGCGGCGTCCCTCCGCGAGCGTGGTCACTTTTTCACCGGGATATTTCAAAGCGATCGGGCTTGGCATCATTCGCGGACGCGGCTTCGAGGAACTCGACGGCTCGCCGGGACGCGAGTACGCGGTCGTAACACGCGAATTCGCGGCGCGGTTCTGGGGAAATCAGGACCCGATCGGCAAGCGTTTCCGCCTTTCGGATCGCCGGAAGACTTCGGAATGGATTTCCGTTGCGGGCGTCGCCGCCGATATCGATCAGCATCCGCTCGATCCCGCGAGCGACCCCTTGGTCTTTCTGCCGTATCGGCAGGATGCGTACGGATCCATGGCGCTGATGATTCGTACGGCGAATCCGCGCGCAGCGGTATCCGGTTTCCGATCCGCGGTGCAGGACCTGGATCAGGATCTCCCCTTATCCGACATCTCGACTCTGGAAGAATTCTCGCAGCATCAGATCTGGTTCCTGAAGTTGTTCGGAACGGTGTTCCTCGTGTTCGCCGGGATGTCGCTCCTGATTTCCTCGGTCGGGATCTATGCGGTGATGGCGCAAGCGGCCGGAAGCAGGACTCAGGAGATTGGAGTGCGGATGGCGCTCGGCGCCACGGCCGGCAGCATTCTGAGTCTCGTCCTCAGACGCGGCATGATTCAGCTGCTCATCGGCCTTGCGATCGGAGTCGGCGTCGCGATTCCGGCGTCGCGCGTTCTTTCAAAGCTGCAGGTTGTCGGCGGCGCCGCGGACTCGCTGCTGATTGTTGGCGTAGCCCTTGTGCTCAGCGTTGTTGGCCTGTTCGCCTGCTGGCTGCCCGCCCGCCGAGCCGCGCTGCTCGATCCCGTGAGCGCGATTCGCGACGAATAGCGATTACTCGAAGGATCAGGCCAGGCTCCCCTTCAGCATCGTGTAGGAGTGCGGCGGGAAGCGGTGCCGCAGTTTGTTGCCGCTCACATTGACAGTGGTCTTCTCGGCCTTCACTGTGGTCTTTCCGAAATCGTTCTCGGCTTTGATATCGGCGCCTGTGACGACCTGAGCTTCGAACATTCCTTTGAATCCGCTGTCCTGCGCCTCTATCTCCGCCTCGACATCCTGATCGAGGTGCCGGTTTACGACGTTGATCGTGATCGTTCCGTTGTTCAGAGAAGTCGAAACATCCAGATAGCCCGCTTTGCCGAATCGTTTGCTTTCGTAGCCGGGCGAGTCCACCCAGGTCTCGAGCGCCGCGCCGCGAGTGTTCGCCGCGAATAACTGGAGGGGATAGTAAATCGTCTGCAGGAACATCCCCTTCTCATTCGTGAAGATCGGCGCGATGACGTTCACGATCTGCGCCATATTCGCAATTTTGACCACGTTCGCGTTGTTCACGAAGGTGTTCAGCATGGCCGCGACGACAAGCGCGTCCTCCAGGTTGTAGTGCTCTTCCAGAATCCGCCGGCCGCGCTGCGAATTGCCACGGGCCCGATACCAGACATTCCATTCGTCGAACGCGATGTAGATCGGCTTCGTCGCGCGGCCGCCCTGCGCGGCGCGGATGATCCCGGCAGCGGTCTTGATTCGATCGTCGAGTTGATTCGAAACCGCGAGGAAGTCGTAATAATTGTTATCCGCATTGCCCACGTAGGTGTGCAGTGAAAGATATTCGATATGGTCCTTCAAATACGCAAGGACTTCCCGGTTCCAGCCCACCCAGTCGGCGTTCGCGCCGAAGTTCGAAGAACCGGCCGCGATTAACTGAACGTCGGGATCGGTCCACTTCATCAGCTTGGCGGCTTCGAGGGCGAACTTGCCGTAATCCTCAGCTGTTCGGTGACCCATCTGCCAAGGCCCGTCCATCTCGTTCCCGAGGCCCCAATAACGGACTTTCCACGGCTTCTGGCGGCCGTTCTGTTGCCGCAGCTTTGCCATCGCCGTACCCTCGGCTACGTTGCAGTATTCCACCCACTGTTGCGCGTCCGTCCACGTGCCGGTCCCGAGGTTCGCGCAGATATAAGGCTCGATCCCGAGTTCTTCCACGTAATTGAGGAACTCATGCGTGCCGAACCGGTTGCTCTCGATGGTCCCCCACGCCATTTCGAGCCGCGCCGGTCTTTGGTCGCGCGGCCCGATCCCATCTCTCCAGTTGTAATTCGATGAAAAATTGCCGCCGGGCCACCGGAGTAATGTCACGTCCAGATCTTTCACCGCCTTCATCACGTCCTTGCGGTATCCGTTCTGATCGGAAAGCGAGGACCCCTCGTCGAACAAGCCTCCTTCGATGCATCGCCCGAGGTGTTCCGCGAAGTTTCCGTAAATCTTCGGATCGATGTCTCCGATGCGGCGGTCCGGGTCGATCTTGATGCGCGCCTGGAGCGCTTTCGTCTGCGCGCGCAGAACGTAAGGCGTGATCGCGAGAACAGAGGCGAATTGACGTCGGGAGATCATATAGTCGATATAGACAGATATCACACTCCCTGGAGTTTCGTAAGGGCTTACAGTCCACACAGGCATGGAAATACGGCAACTGGAACTCTTCCTGGCGGTCATCGATTGCAACAGCGTCACGCGCGCTGCCGAGAAGGCGTGCGTATCGCCGGGAGCCATCAGCATGCAGTTGCGGAGCCTCGCGAGCGAGCTTCACACCGATCTTTTCGTGCGCTCCGGGAAGCACCTGGTCCCCACTCCCGCGGCGCTTCGGCTGGCTGAACACGCGCGCGTCGTCACGCGTCAGATGCGCGACATCGAATTCGAATTCGACGGCAATCCGGTCACCGATTCACGCCTTTTTCACTTCGCAACCGGCGCGACGACGTTGATCCACCGTCTCGGTGAACCGCTTCAGCTTTTGCGCGAGCGTTATCCGGACACGCCGATTCACATCACCGTTTCCGCGACCGAAGAGATGGTCGCGGGGCTTCTGAGCCGCCGCTTCGACCTGGCGCTGATTACGCTGCCGTTTCCGGTGGAAGATCTGGTAGTCACGCCGCTCTTTGACGAAGAGCTGCTGATCGTGCAGCAGGCGGACCATCCGATGGCGCGTTGGCGGGTCGACAACATCAGGCCTTCGCAGCTCCACGACGCGCCGTTCCTGCTCTATCCGAAGCGCAGCAACATGCGCTCGATCATCGACGGCTTTTTCGGGGAGATCGGCCAGCGGCCGCGCGTCATTATGGAGGCCGACGATACCGCGGCCATCCGGCGCCTGGTGGAATCGGGATTCGGCTATTCGATCCTTCCCGAATTCGCGCTGCGCGATCAGCCGGAGAAACTGCGGGTGTTCCGCGTGCCAGGACGCAAAATCGTCCGGCAGCAGGCGCTCGCGATGGTGCGCACCGAGCATCCCCGCGCGCTTACTCTGCAGGTCGCGAAATTTTTGGAGCAACGGATCCGAACAAAACCATGAATAAATCGAAAATCGCAGTTGTAACCGGCGCCGGAAGCGGCATCGGACACGCCGTCAGCCTTACGCTGCAGGGCGTGGGCTATTCCGTCGCGCTCGCGGGGCGCCGCGCCGATCAGCTCGAACAGACCGCCGCCGCAGCTCATCCGAATGGCGGAAAGATGCTGCCGGTCCCGACCGATATCGGCAAACCCGAGGCCGTGAAAGCTCTCTTTTCGCGCGTGAAAGAGGAGTTCGGACGTCTCGACCTGCTGTTCAACAATGCAGGCGCGGGTACGCCTCCGGTTCCGATGGAGGATCTCACGTACGAGCAGTGGAGCGCCACGGTCGCCGTAAATCTCACGGGCGCGTTTCTCTGCGCGCAGGAGGCGGTCCGCATCATGAAGGCGCAGAATCCGCGAGGCGGCCGAATCATCAATAACGGATCGATTTCGGCCCACACTCCACGCCCGCATTCCGCGCCGTACACGGCGACCAAGCACGCCATCACGGGGCTGACGAAATCCATTTCACTCGACTGCCGGCAATTCGATATCTGCTGCGGTCAGATCGATATCGGCAACGCCGCGACAGAAATGACGCAGCGAATGGCCTCGGGCGTTCTGCAGGCGAACGGCGTGCTCGCGCCGGAGCCGCGCATGGATGTCGACAACGTGGCAGACGCAGTTCTTTACATGGCTGGTCTGCCCCTCGCGGCGAACGTTCTGTTCATGACCGTCATGGCGAACACGATGCCGTTCGTGGGCCGCGGCTAGGCCGCTGCCGCGATGATCGCATGGAGTTGGCGGACGCCTTCGGTCAGCGATGCGGGTCCGGGCTGAAGGATGTACGTCGATTTGATTTCGTGAATCTGATCGTTGCGAACGGCTGAGATGTGGTCCCACCCGGGGCGCGCGCGAATGAAATCTTTGTTGACCTTCGTTCCGCACCATGAGGCGATCACGACTTCCGGATCGCGTGGAATCACCGTTGCGGGATCGACGATCCGCTCTTTCGCCGATTGGCCTCTACGAAGTTCGGGAAAGACGGGATCGCCGCCCGCGATTTCGATCAGTTCTTCCACCCAGCGGATTCCCGAAATCAGTGGATCTTTCCACTCCTCGAAGAAAACGCGCGGACGCCGTGAAAGCCGCCGCGCGGATTCGTCGATCATGGCGAGGCCCTGGCGGAGATCGGTCGCGAGCGCCTCGCCCTTTTCCGGCACGCCCACGATTCGCGCGAGCGTGAGAATCATGTCGAAGATCTCCTCCACGCTGCGCTGGTTGAAAGCGAACACGGTGACGCCGCGCTTGAGCAGTTCGCTCACGATGTCCGCCTGAAGATCGGAAAAGGCGAGCACGAGATCGGGCTCGACCGCCATGATCTTCTCGAACTTCGCGGAAGTGAACGCGGAAATCTTCGGCTTAAGCCGCGCCTCAGGAGGCCGCACCGTATATCCGGAAACGCCGACGATCCGATCCTGCTCGCCGAGGAGATACAGCGTTTCGGTGGTCTCTTCGGTCAGGCAAGCGATGCTCCGAGGGTAACCGTTCACTTCACCATCCTATGCGCTCGGCGGCATACGCGCCGCATGAGGCGCGCGAACCGCAGTACTACGCCCTGATACGCTCGCGGCGAGCGGTTCATTAAGTAAACGAAAAGAGCGGCCGAATTTTTTCGTCGCCTCGCTTACTTCGTAAGCGCCGAAAGGACCATCCATGCCATACGTGTTCAGAGGGAGACTCTGCGGCTACTTCTGCGCCGAGTGCTCCGAACCGCTGTCGGACATGACTGTTCGACTTTATCGCCACCAACCGGATCAGAACGTCACCGCCCTTGCGGTCGCGAATCCTAAGAACACCTTTGCTGTCCTCAAAGATGACGTCGCGAAGGCCAAACAATCCTCGCTCCTCGCGGAAAGCACAACGGATGTGCAGGGAGCGTTCACGATCACAATCAACGATCCGGCATACAACGGCGAGGCTTTTGAAATCGATATCTACTGCGGCACGGTGCCGCATCGCAAACCGCGCAAGGACATGCCGGCCCGCCAGGCCACCATCACGACCCTGCAGCCCGTCTGGAAGCGAACCGATGCGGGTTTCGTCGCCGGATGGGATTACTGCATTCCTTATCGCTTCTGGTGTTATTTCCGCGGGCTCTTCGATGCTTGGGTCATCTGCGGCAACGTGACCGCATGCCAGACCGGCCAGGCGGTCGCCAACGTCAAAGTGACTGCATTCGACACCGACTGGCTGCAGGACGACAATCTCGGCTCGGCGTTCACCGACGCATCAGGGCATTTTCGTATTGACTACACGCGCGAAGATTTTGAGCAGACACCCTTCTCGCCGTTCATCAACATCGAACTGTTCGGCGGGCCCGATCTCTACTTCAAGATCGAAGACAGCGGCGGGACGGTGCTTTTGCAAGAACCGTCATCGATGGGGCGGCAGAAAGGCCGCGAAAACGCCGGACCATGCTTCTGCGTGGATCTCTGTGTCAACACGAATCCCACGCCGCCTTTCAATAATCCCTGGTTTACCAACGTGGGCGACTTCGATATCTACGGCGACATCAGCTCCGTGAACGGCCTTACCAACAAAGCGGTTGTAGGCCACGGCGGCCCCAATTACGGCTTCTTCGGTTATCTGAAGCTGAAGGGATTCTGTCCGAAGACATCGCCCATCGGATCGCCGGATCCCATGCGATATCGGTTCCTCTATACGACGCCGACGATCACGACGCCGCAGCCGATCGGTCCCGACAAGGTTTATCCCGTTGTCGTGGGCGCGCGGCTGATTCAATGGGATGTTTTCGGTACCGGCCTGATCTGGACGTTCCAGGACATCTACGTTCAGGGCTCCGGCGCTACGCCCGATCCGACTCCCACTCCCGTGCTGCCTCCAGGAACGCCGTGGGGCGCGCCACCGGCCCATGTGATCGTGCCCGACGCCAATGGCTGGATTCTGGTGGATCAGAACGGACTCGACAGCGGCTTCTATGGTCCGCTGCTGCGTTTCATGTCTGACACCGTAGTTCCGGGAGGAATCGCGCCGGGCAGTGGCGCTGGCGCAGCGCCCGCGGCTCCGAAGGACGGAACGAGCATTACGATCATCTTCGAGGCCGGGCCGGTGGGCTCGCCCGCTACGTTCTCGAATTCGCTGCCTAACATCCACATCAACAACTGGTCGCAGGTATCGGAACTGGATCTCACCGAGTTCCATGCCGTGGGCGCGACGGCCTGCTCCGAGATCACCAACAACCTGGATATCCAGTACACGGCGGACCATGAACTCATGGCGGCGTGGAGTGTGGGAATCTCCAGCCACGCGGCGTTTCCGCCGCCGGTGCTTCCCAGCGGAACCGGCCCGCGCGGCGGGTTCGGTACGCAGCACCTGGATGTGAGCACGTGGCCGTCCTGTTCCTATCTGGTGAGCCTTAACACCCGCCGGAGTCTGACGGACGGAGAAAACGACGATTCCACAGCGACGACATATCTGACGTTCTGCAAGTGATGAGAAGCCGGGCCCGCTTCATCACGGAGCGGACCGGCTTTTTTTCAGGTAACAGCCATCAGTCAGCTTGTCGTATTCAGCTTCGGCAGCACCTCGATCTGCTTCCATCCCTCGCCGGCGTTCACTGGCTCGACCGTGATCTCATCGAAATACAAATCGAGAATGGCTGCCCGCTCCTCGGCCAATGGTGGTGAACAATAGTCTTCTTCCTCCCATATGGCCGTTCTAGCGGAATCGCTCCGGGCATTCTTCAGTGAGTGCGTCAGTGCTTTGCCGAAGGGCCGCAGCCTGACAAACGCGTTAACTTCCAGTTCCCGATTGAGTTCTCGCAATCGCTCTGGCTTCGGCTTTGCTCGAACAAGATAGTAGGCCATTCTTCTAGTCCCGATGCCCAAATATTCGGGCAGGATTCAGTTCGCCCCTTTGATGTCGACCGGAGGTTACGAGAAACGCTCATAATCGCGCGCGGTATCCGATCGTTCAGAACGTCCAGGCGGTATAATCGCACAACCGCATGGCGAAAGCGCGGCAGACCGCCGGAGCGGCCGTTCCGGCGAAGGGACTAACCGAAAAGGATCGATTCGAGGCGGAACTCGGTGTTCTTGTTGAACAAATCCGCCGCGACCGCTCGGTTCTCGCCGCCGTCCTTTGCGGCAGCCTGTCGCACGACGCGGTTTGGGCTAAATCCGACATTGATCTTGTTCTCGTAACGATCGACGACCATAAGGTGGATGAGGAGAGTCTTTCCCTCTACGCCGGCGGCATCAATGTTCATGCCATCCTGATGCCGCGCGCTGATTTCCGCAAAGCCGCTGAGGGCTCGCTCCGCAACTCATTCATCCATTCGTTACTTGCAAAAGGTCGACTGCTCTACGCACACGATGAAACCATCGCCGCCCTTTGCGAGCGTCTGCGCGCGCCGGGAGAGCACGATACTCAGCTCCTGCTAATGTCCGCGGCAAGCCACGCGCTGCCCGCCGTGGACAAGGCCCACAAATGGTTGATCACGCGGGGAGATCTGGAATACACCGCGCTCTGGATTCTACATGCCGCGAACGAATTGGCTCGAATGGCCGTGTTGGAAGCCGGGCTGCTTCTTGATCGTGAAGCGCTGCCGCAGGCGATGAAACTTAATCCTCAGTTCTTTCGGCGGGTCTATACGGATCTGCTGAACGAGAAGAAAACGCGGCTCGCGGTGGAGGCGGCGCTCGCCGCAATCGACGATTATTTGCTGCGGCGAGCGCGTACGGTCTTCGCGCCGATCATCGAATATCTGACCGAGATCGGCGAAGCGCGCTCCGCCACGGAAATCGAGCACTACTTCAAGCGCAATTTCAATATCGGCGGCGTTGTCACCGTGTGTGAATACCTTGCCGATCAAGGGCTCATCGGCAAGGCGGCGCTTCCCGTCCGATTGACTAAACGGAGCAACGCCGAAACCTACGAGCTCGCGTTCTTCTGCGGAATCGGCGAGCGCCATGGCAGCTAGTCCTGGTTCATCGTCGGTGAGCCCTGCCAAAACGAGGCCCGCGGCGCGCACCACCATCGCCGTCAAAGGCGCGCGGGTTCACAACCTCAAGAACGTCTCGCTCGAACTGCCGCGCGACCGGCTGATCGTGGTCACTGGACTTTCAGGCTCCGGAAAATCCAGCCTCGCCTTCGATACGATCTACGCGGAAGGGCAGCGGCGCTATATGGAGTCACTGTCCACCTACGCGCGGCGCTTTGTTTCTCAGGTCGCGAAGCCCGACGTCGATTTCGTTTACGGCCTCTCGCCCGTTATCTCGATCGAACAAAAGACCACGGGCAGCAACCCGCGTTCGACCGTCGGGACTATGACGGACATCTCGGGCTATCTGAACCTTCTGTTCGCCACCATCGCCCAGCCGCATTGCCCGAGAACCGGAGAGCGCGTCCACAACCGCACGCCGAGCCAGATTCTCGAAGCGATTCTCAGCCTGCCCGAGGGAACGGAAATCGAGCTTCGCGCACCGGTTTTCAAGGTCTACGGCGAGGATCTCGACTACGTCTTCACCGAGATCCGCAAAAAAGGTTGCCGCGAGCTAATTGTTGACGGAAAGATCGTCGACTTATCGCGAGAAGTCGCGCTCGACGAAGCGGACGTGAAAGATATGGACGCGGTCGTCGATCGCCTGGTCGTCGGCCCCAAGCACGAAAAGGCGATCAAAGCGGCCATCACCGCGACGCTGCACGTTGGCTCCGGACTGACGCAGGTCGAGATACGAAAAGGGGGGTCGAAAGCTGACCGCGAGCGCTTCTACAAGAGTCTGTGCAGCCCAACCTGGCATTTTGTGTACGGCGGGATCGAGCCCGAGTACTTCATGTTCAACAATCCGGAGAGCGCCTGCCGGACCTGCGGCGGGCTCGGGGTCCACAAGATCACTCACCCGGAGTTGCTGATTCCCGATCCGAAGCGCAGCATACGCGGCGGGTGCTTCGTGAAGGAAGCCTACAAATACAATCCGGACACCTGGGATGGCCGCGTGATGTACACGCTTGCCGGACTGCTGAAGTTTTCGCTTGACACCCCGTGGGAGAAGCTTCCCGAGAACGTGCGACACGCGCTGCTGTACGGTGTCGAGGGGCGAAAGTTCAAAACCGTCTCTCCGCCCGAATCGAAAGTCAAACGCGAAGACTGGGAAAAGCACGAGGTCAGTTTCTGGGGAATTGCGCGCCGCATCGAGCGCCATTACCGGCGTTATCGCCAGCGCGGCGAGGCGAACAGCGGTATGGAAGAGTGGCTCGACAAAGTGATGGTCGAGCGCACATGTCCCGATTGCAACGGGTCACGTCTCCAGGCTACCCGGCTGCTCTTCACGATTCAGAGCCGAAGCATCTATCAAGTCGGCGATCTCAACTTCGATGAACTCTACGCATTCCTCGGCGGGCTGAAGCCCTCGGGGCGCGGCGCGGACGCGGGGCTTCAGATTGTCAACGAAATTCGCCGCCGTGTGGAACTGCTGCTCGGGATCGGCCTCGACTATCTGAATCTGAACCGGCGTTCGGGTACGCTCTCCGGCGGAGAATCGCAGCGCATCCGGCTTTCGACCCAGATCGGCTCTGGCCTCATGGGGATGCTCTATGTGCTCGACGAGCCCAGCATCGGTCTGCACCCACGCGACAACGCGCGGATGATCGCCACGCTCGAAAGCCTGCGCGACATCGGCAACACGGTGATCGTTGTCGAGCACGATGAGGACACGATCCGCGCAGCGGATCATATCGTAGAAATGGGGCCGGGGCCCGGCGTGCATGGCGGCGAAGTGGTTGTGCAGGGCGTCCTCGAAGACGTTCTCAAGTGCAAGCGATCGCCGACCGGCCAGTTCCTTTCCGGCGCGCGCGGCATCGCGACGCCGCTGCGGCGGCGCGAGCCGACGGGCAAGTCGATAACTGTACGCGGCGCGCGGGAAAACAACCTGAAATCGGTCGATGTCACGTTCCCGCTCGGCAGCCTGATCGCCATTACCGGAGCCTCGGGTTCCGGCAAGAGCACGCTGATCAACGACATCCTTTACAAGGCGCTCTGGAAGCGTCTGGTCGACACGCGCTCGTTGCCCGGAGATCATGACGGCATCGAAGGCGCCGAGCACGTTCACAAAGTGGTCAACATCGATCAGTCGCCCATTGGCCGGAACAGCCGCTCCAACCCGGCGACCTACATCGGCTTCTACGACACCATTCGCGACATGTTCTGCCACGCGCCGCTCGCCCTGGAGCGCGGCTACAGCCCCGGGCGGTTCAGCTTCAATGTGAAGGGCGGGCGCTGTGAAGAGTGTCAGGGCGAAGGCGTCATCACCACACAGCTTTATTTCATGCCGGACGTGGAGGTGATGTGCGGCGTCTGCAAAGGCGCGCGGTTCAACGCCGAAACGCTTGACATTACGTTGCGCGGCAAGACCATCACCGACATCCTGAACATGTCCGTCGAAGAGGGCGTGACTTTTTTCAAGGAAGAAGCCGCGCTCAGCCGGAAGATCGAGGTGCTCAACGACCTCGGGCTCGGCTACCTCACGCTGGGGCAATCGGCCACAACGTTATCGGGCGGCGAAGCGCAGCGCATCAAAATCGCCGCCGAGCTTTCGCGCCTGCAGCGATCGAAGCACACGGTTTACATCCTCGACGAACCAACCACCGGCCTCCACCTCGCCGATGTCGAACGCCTGCTCGAATGCCTCAACCGCCTGGTGGACGCAGGGCACACAGTGATCGTGATTGAGCATCACCTGGACGTCATCAAGACCGCCGATCACGTGATCGATCTCGGCCCCGAAGGCGGTCATGCCGGTGGCGAAGTCGTGGTCACCGGCACGCCGGAAAAAGTAGCGGCCCACGAGGCTTCGTACACCGGGCGCTATCTTCGCCCGCACCTGAACGATTCGGCGCCTGGCCGAGCTCAATCCCGGTCGGCGCCTCGGGGTTCATCGGCGACGCGCCGCCATCCGCGTAAATCACCTGGCCGGTGACCCAATGCGCTTCCGGCGGACAAAAAAAGCGACACCTCATTGCCGATATCTTCCGGCGTGCCAAGACCCCGCGCGGCTTCCGGCGGCGAGTTGAGGACGCTGTCGTCCGTCCACCCAGGACTGAGCCCGTTCGGCGTCCGTCGGCGTAAGTGCGCGCAAAAATCCGCCCGCCATCCGCCATGAAAGCGGCGATCTGCTGGACCGCCAGAAGAAACGCCTTTCCCTGAGAGTTGGTGGCCGCCTCACTGAAGGTCGAATTTGCGCCGTATACCGGAATTCTTCGCCGTCGTGAGCCATTTCGCCCCGCCTTCTCGCGAGAACTGGACGGAAGGGTGATAGCAATGTCCAGACAAGGCAGATGGTTTTGGGCGCTCGCAGCGGCGAGCGTCCTGGCGGCAGGTCACGCAGAGGGGGCGCGCGACCTGCCGGGGGCGGCGGCAAAAGACGAAGAACTCTTTGCGGCGATTCGGCAAGGATCGGTCGCCGCTATGCGCGACGCCCTGTCGCACGGGGCGAATTCGAACGCCGTGAACAAAGCAGGATCGCCCGCGCTCGTCGAAGCAGTGGTTTACTGCGACGAAGAAGCGATTAAGTTGCTGCTCGACCGCGGCGCAGATCCGAACGCCCATGCGAAAGGCGGTTCGCCGGCGATCGTACTCGCGGCGGGTGACTACGCGAAGACGCGGGCGCTGGTGGAGAAGGGCGCCGCGGTTGATGCGCGCTCTCCCATGGGGCGGACTGCCCTGCTCGCCGCGGCGGCGCAGCGCGATTCCTTCCGGATCGTGTCCTACTTGGTCGAGCACGGCGGCGACCCGAAAGCGCTTGACGGCGCGCCGGAATTTCTAAGCAATGGCGCGAACGCGACAACCCTGATGTACGCCGCGCGCTCGGGAGACATACGGACGATGAGTCTGTTGATGGACCGCGGCGTCGACGTGAATACGGCCACCACGTCCGGAAATACTGCGATTTGCGACGCGATCTCCGCCCGTGACATCGATGCCGTCCGGTTGCTGATCGGGCACGGCGCCAAAGTGAACTTCACATTTGGCCCGACGAAGCAGACGCCGCTCATTTGGGCGTCCTTCCAGGAAGCTCCCGCGATCGTTGAGGAGTTGCTGGCGGCAGGCGCCGATGTGAACGCGAAGGACGCGATTGGGTCCACGCCGCTCGTTTGGGCCGCGATGTCCGAGCGCGACGATACGCGGACGGTTTCCGCGCTGCTTCATGCGGGCGCGAGCGTTGATGTCAAGACAGCAATGGGCGAGACGCCCCTGAGTTGGGCGAAACGACGGGGCGCGACCAGCATCGTGGCATTGATCGAAGGCGAAATGAATCGTGAAGGAGAGCATGAAGGAGAGAAAGATGCGAACCAGTAATTTCTTAGCCACAGCTTTGATTGCAGCCGGCGCTGTTACCGTGGCGCAGGCCGCCGAGGTGGATCAGGCGAAGATCCGAACGGCGGTAGAAAAGGGCGTGGCGAAGGCCCTGGAAGCCGGACCGTCGTTCGTGAAGGTGTCCGGCTGCATATCGTGCCACAACAACACGCTGCCGGTGATGGCTGCGTCACTTGCCCGTTCGCGCGGCGCCGCGGTGGACCAGAAGGCCGAAGAGCAGCAGATGAAGACGATCGCAGGGGTGATCTCCGGATTCCGGGAACCGCTGCTCGAAACAAGCTATACGGTGCCGGACACGCAGGTCTCCGTGCCGTACGTGCTTCTGGCCTACCATGCGGAAGCCGCGCCCGCTGACGACCTCACTGCCGCCGCCGTCCATGCCATCGCCGCGAAGCAATTGCCGAACGGGAGCTGGCCCAGCTACATCAATCGGGCGCCGATCGAGAATGGCGACATTCAGGCAACCGCGCTCAGCGTCCGCGCGATCCAGATCTACGGCATGCCCGGACGAAGCGTCGAATGGAAGCGCCGCATCGAGAATGCCCGTGATTGGCTCATCACGGCGACTGCAAAGACCACTGAAGACAAAGCCACGCTGGTCTCCGGGCTCTATTGGTCCGGCGCTTCCGAGGACCAGATCGCGCAGGCGGCGCGCGTTCTGATGAACGAACAGCGTTCCGACGGCGGATGGGCTCAGCTTGTGACGCTTGACTCAGACGCATTTGCGACCGGCCGCACGCTCGTTGCGATGCGCGAAGCCGGCGTGCTCATTCCCTCCGATGAGGCTTATCAGCGCGGAGTTGCCTACCTGCTCGACACCCAGCAGGCGGATGGCACCTGGCAAGTGAAGACGAGGGCTTTCCCGTTCCAGCCGCTGAAGGAATCCGGCTTCCCGCACGGGCGCGATCAATGGATCTCGGCGGCGGCTACAAGCTGGGCTTCGATGGCGCTCGCTTACGCGATGGAACCACCTCAGATCGCCGACGCGGGCAAATCGTCCAAAACTACTTCGCGTCGGTAATCAGCACGATGTCGTCGGTTCTGAGCCCGCGCGAGTAGATCAGATCGCCGTTACGAGCCCAGTCGAACGAAAACAGGCGATCGCTGTTAAAGTCCGTAACCTGCCGGGGCGGTCCGCCTTCAATGCTCTGAACCCAGACATTGGAGGCGCCGTCCCGAAAGTCTGTATAGGAGATCCCTTTGCCGTCCGGAGTCCAGCGCAGCACGCTGTCAATCGACACCGTCGGAGAGAACGGAAAAGTCTTGAGCGGGCGCCCGCCGTTCGGCGGAAGGACAGCGATCATCCATTGCGGATTGGCGGCGTTTTCGGAATACCAGCACGCGATCGTCCCATCCTTTGGCGACACCGCCGGACGCAGCGCGAAATGATCCGTAATCTGAAACGGCTTTCCGCCATCGGCGGAGATCTTCCAGATGGTTTGATAGCCGTGGGCGCCGATGTGATGATAGACAAGCGACTGTCCGTCGGGCGTCCAGACGGGCCAGTTGCTGTCGTTCGCGTCGGCCGTGAGTTGCTTAACGTCGCCGCCGTCCCGGCTCATGCGCCAGATGTTCCATGTGCCGGAGCGATTCGAGTGAAAGGCCACCGAACGGCCGTCCGGCGATGCCGAGGGCGAGTAGTTGCGGTGCACATTCGAACTGAGCTGCCGCTGGTTTCCACCATCTGGATTCAGGCTCCAGATGTCCGCGTGGCCGCTCGCGTCGGACGCATAAAAAATGAGGTCACCCGCCGAGGAAAGATCGAAGTAGCGCCCGTAACCCGCGCTGACGCGCCGGGGCCTGCCGCCCGGGGTCAGCATCCAGATATTGGTGAGCGTCTGGGCCTGCGCTGTGACCATCGCGCTGGAATCGGCAGTGATGCTAATGCCGTAATAACTGCTCAGATCGTTGGTAACCGGACGAGGCTCCTCCTTCGTGGAGAGCACCTGCCAGATTCCCTGGAAGGACGATTCCGGATCGCTGCCGACAAGCAACAGGCCGCGCGGAGCGGGCAGCCATGCCATCTGTTCCACGTACTGCCATCGCCGACGCGTAAGTACCGTCTCGGCGCCGTCTTTCAGCCGCACGCCGACCACGCTGATATAGAAACCTTCCGAATCGGTCGCTTCGCTCGCGACCGCGATCATCTTGCTGTCGGCAGACCATGCCGGAGCGGACGAGTAGGCGAAACGCCGCGGATGCTTCCGCCGCGCGACCGTCGCCGGATTCGAGCCATCCACGCCGCTGACCACCAATTGGTCTTCATCCAGCCGCAGGTCGGTTCGCAAAAACGCGGTGCGCCGGTTGTCCGGGGAGAGGCTGACCGCGCCGCTGACGCTGTCGGCCACCTTGTGCGCGGACCCGCCCAGGGTAGGCACCCGGTACAGCGCGCCGCGCGTGATCTGGTTGTTGTCGTAAATGACGTAGTAGATCCAGGCGCCGTCGCGCGAGAAGGTCAGCCCGCGATAAATGAAGTCGCTCTTGGGAAGGATGCGGACTCCGTTGGCGATCGAGACCTGCCGCACCCACAGGCTGGATTTTCCACCTTCGTCAAGCGCATAGGCCACGTATTGACCATCGGGCGAAATTGCCGCGGCGGTAGCGTTCCCCGTGGTGGTGATCTTGGTGAACTGTGGCGCGCGGAACACCATTCCGGCCGGTTTGGCGAACTGCAGCCAGTAGGCGCCGAATGCGGCGACGACCGCCGCCGCGGCGGCAGCGATCCAGATCGCGCGCTTCGGCTTCGAGCGCGCCCGGTTGACCGGAGCGGAAGAAGCGACGGAACCGCTGCCTGTGAGAACTACATCGGAAAGATCGCCCGGAATATCGAGTTTCGAAACGATCGCCTCGAACCGCGGCTTGCCGCGCAGCCGGCGCAGCCGGCGATCCACCGCGGCGAAGCGAATCCACCAATCCTGGTCCGCAGCCGCCTGTTCAAGACGCTCCAGCGCCTGATCTTCTTCGCCCAGCGCGCAGTGAATCAGAGCCAGGTGATATTGCGAGGTCGGCAGTGAGACGGATCTTTCCTGCAGGCGCGTTAGAATCTGCCGCGACTCCTGCCGGTCTCCCGCCGAAGCCAGCGCGAACGCAAGCGTGGCCAGCGCCCAGGGATCCTCGCGCGAGATCGATAGCGCCAGCCGCGCCTGCGAAATCGCTTCCGCGCCCCGATTCATTTCGCTGAGCGCCCACGCCGCGCCCAGCATCGCCGTGGGATTCGAATCGGTTCCGCCCGCCTTCTTCGCCGCGTCAACCGTCTGATCGAGTTCGCCGGCATTGAAAAGAGCCAGGCACAGACACGCCGCCACTCCCGGAGAGAAAGGATCGAGCGCCGCTGCGGCGCGCGCCCGGGCCACCGCCTGACGGTGCCGGCCCTCCGCGCTCATCAGGAACGCAAGGCTCGTATGAGCAAGCAGGTAAGACTCGTTCAGGTCGAGCGCGCGATTCAGCGCCTGCTCCGCTTCGCGCCAGGCCAGCTCGTTATTCCAGATCGCTCGGCCGTAAGCCGCCTGCGTTTCGGCCAGAGCCGAATCCAGTTCCAGAGCGCGGACCGCCGCATCTTTTGCGGCGGCGAAGCTCTCGGCGGGGGGAAGCACATTCCATGCGCCCGCCCAGTTGTAATACTCCGCGACGCCTGCATGCGCGCGAGCGAACTTCGGGTCCTTGCCGATCGCGTCCATGAAGCAGACGAGCGCCTGCGCCATCCCCTCGGGCCGGTAGGTGCTCCAGTGATAACGCCCGCGCAGCCAGGCGTCATAGGCGAGCGGATTGTTCGTATCGCGCTTGCCCAGCAGTTCACGCTCTTCGGCGTTGAGCCGCGGGATGATGGCCTCAGCGGTCAGCCGCGCCAGCGAATCTTCGAGGCGCATCAGGCTGATGAATGTCTCGTCAAGCTGCGCGCCCCATAGTTGCGCGCCGCTTCGCACGCTCACCAGTTGCACCGTGATCCGTACCTGATCGCTCGAGCGCCGTACCAGTCCGCCGATAACGTAATTCACACCGAGTTCGCGGCCCGCTGTCTGCAGATCCGCTGGCTGGCCGGCATACCGGTACACCGCGCTGGTGGGCCGCACGATCAGGCGTTTCATTCCGCTTAGGCGCGTGATCACGGCGTCCGCGAGCCCCAGCCCCAGATAGGCGTCGTCCGCGCTCTCATGCGAGAGCATCTGAAACGGAATGACCGCGAGGGAGCGCGCGGGCGTGGAATCGGCGCCTGGAGTGGTCGCCCCTGCGTTCACTGCCACCGGAACCACCTGACCGGCGGCCGGCGTGTCAAAGCTGCGCTGCGCCCGTTTCAGCGCGGCGCGCAGTTCGGCCGCCGATTGAAAGCGAACCTCGCGGTCTTTCTCGAGAGCGGTGAGGATGACGCGCTCGAGATCCTCCGGAATCTCGCCGTTCAGTTGCGAAGGCGCGACGGGATTCTGCGTCAGGATGGCGCCGAACACCACGGCGCCGCTGCTGCCGCGGAATGGCTGCTGTCCCGTCGCCATTTCGTAAAGCACAACGCCCAGCGAGAAGAGATCGGTCCGCGCGTCCAGGTCTTCCGCGCGCGCCTGCTCCGGCGACATATAGGCGACCGTGCCCATCGCCGCGCCCGCCAGGGTTCGCACCGCGCTTGCGGTCGGGTCCCCCGAGCCGCCTCCTTTTGCCGACCGCTTGGCGAGCCCGAAATCCATTACTTTCAGCGGGCCTGCTGCCGTGACGAAAAGATTGGCCGGCTTGATGTCCCGGTGGACGATTCCCTTGGCATGCGCGATCTCGAGTGCGGTCGCGATCTGCATCCCAAAATCGATGACCTCACGAATCGAGAGCGCCCGGCCGCCGATGTGATCTCGCAGCGTGCGGCCTTCGAGCAACTCCATCGTGAAGTACGGGCGTCCCTGCCAGTAGCCGATGTCGTACAGGTGGCAGATATTCGGATGGCTGAACGACGAAACGGCCCGGACCTCCTGCTCGAAGCGCCGCACCGAAACATCGCCGCCCGACTGGTGCGGCGGAAGGATCTTCAGCGCGACATCGCGTCCGAGGCGCTGATCGTGCGCGCGATACACCTCGCCCATTCCGCCCGATCCAAGCAGCGAAACCAGTAGATAATGATCGAGCGCCGTTCCCGCAAGCGAGGGAGACGCCGGCTCCCGGGCCAACTCGTCCGCCGCCGGTTTCGCGTGAAAAACGGGATTTCCAAGGAATTCTTCCGAAGAGTCGTGCGACTTCAGAAGCGATTCGACCTCTTCGCGCAGCCCGTCGTCCTCCGAACACAGCACGCTGAGCAGTCGGCTTCGTTCGTCGGGCTGTTTTTCGAGGACGGCGTGAAAAACGGCCTGTACATGCTTCCAGCGATCCGGAGACATCAAGCGGCCCCCCGTGTCAGTTCGCGCTTGAGCCACGCGCGCGCAACGGTCCAGTCGCGCTTGATCGTTGCCGGCGACACGCCCATCACCTCGGCGGTCTCCTCCAGGCTCAGTCCCGCAAAGAATCGCAGTTCCACGATGCGGCTCTGGCGTGGATCGATTTCGGCCAGCGTGGCCAGCGCATCGTCCAGCGCGGCCAGATCGAGATCGCTGTTCGCCGCCGCGCCGCGAGCTTCATCGAGCGCGACGGGAATCACTCCATCGCCGCGCTTATGCGTGCGCTTGGCGCGGGCGTGATCCACAAGGATCCGTCGGATCATCTGCGCCGCTACGCCATAAAAATGGGAGCGATTCTGCCATGAGACGTTCTGCTGATCCACCATTCGGAGATAGGCTTCATGCACAAGCGCCGTGCTCTGAAGCGTGTGCCCCGGCCTTTCGCGACGCAGATAAGACCGGGCAAGACGGCGCAGTTCGTCATAGATGAGCGGCGCCATCTCGTTCAGAGCGTCGGAGTTCCCGTTCCTCCATTCGGTCAGCAGCCGGGTTACGTCGTGTTGCGGGGTCACAGGCTAGCTGATGGGGCAGATGGAATCATAAAGAAAGAATATAGGACAAAAACCGTTCCGGATCGAATGGCCGCCCTCACAGCGCCGCGGGAAGTGCCGCGGAAGCGCTTCAACCCTTCGGATATTTCATCATCATTTTGATGAGGGCGCGTTGCAAGGGCAGAGAAAAAAGCTCGCACCGTTCATTGACAATTCATCCAAATGAAAGAACCAGCCGCCCAAAAATAGCTTCGTGAGAATTCGGGAAGGAATGGCCATGCTTTCGGTTATGAAGAGGACCTTCCCAGCGCATGATCCGGCTGTGGAACGGGACGAATCACTTGGCGAAGAGCGAATATCGAGGGAGGTGAAAACATTTCATGGCAACGATGCGACCGGCGTTAACACGATTGGAACTCGTTGACAATCTTCTTACGCTATACGGGTGCGGGCCGATCCGCTTCGTCGGAACCGAAAACGCTCTTTACGAACGGCATCTGCTTTTCGATCACGTCATCACGGTGCCGGACGCGAATCTGCGGGACAAGTTCGAGGCCGTTGCGAGTTCAATTCGCGACGTCCTCGCGCAGCGCTGGGTCGCTACGGAAGACACCTACCTGGCCAGGAACCCCAAACGACTCTATTACCTTTCCATGGAGTTCATGCTCGGGAGGTCGCTGGCTGATAACGCCGAGAATCTGCTGCTCACTCCGCTGCTCGGGGGGACGGCGGAACACAAGAACTTCAACATGACCGAGATATTGGAGCAGGAGCCGGATGCGGGGCTCGGAAACGGCGGATTGGGCCGCCTCGCAGCCTGCTTCATCGAATCCCTGGCGAGCATGCAACTCCCCGCTATGGGCTACGGACTCAGATACGACTACGGCATTTTCAAGCAGACTATACGGGACGGTTGGCAACACGAAGAGCCGGATAACTGGCTTCGCCGCCCGGACCCCTGGGAGGTGGCGCGCCCGGATGAACCGGTGGAGATCGCATTAAACTGCACCTTCGAACTGCATGGCGGAAGCCTGAGCGCGATCCCTGGCCGTCCGTCGAAGCTGATCGGCATCCCGTACGATCGCCCCGTGGTCGGCTACGGCGGCAGGACGATCAATACGCTGAGGCTATGGCGGGCGTCCGCTCCTAACTATTTCGATTTTGAGGCATTCTCCAAAGGCGATTTTGTCACCGCTCTGACCGGGACGCTCTCGGCCCACTCCCTCACTCGCGTCCTCTACCCCGACGACTCGACCAGCCAGGGACAGGCCTTGCGCTTCATGCAGGAGTATTTTCTCGTCGCCTGCTCGTTGGCCGATCTGGTACGTCGATTCCGGCGCGTGAATCAGAACTGGAGCGCGCTGCCCGAGAAAGTTGCGATCCAGCTCAACGACACGCATCCTTCGATGGCGGTGCCGGAACTGATGCGCATTCTGCTCGACGAGGCGCATCTTGGCTGGGACGAAGCCTGGGACATTACGAAGAGGTCCCTCGGATATACAAATCACACCCTGCTGCCGGAGGCGCTGGAGAAATGGCCCGTGGAATGGTTCGAAATCGCGGCCCCTCGCCTTCTGGAAATTATTTATGAAATCAACCGTCGGCTGCTCGATGACGTTCGGGGGCGATTCCCTGGCGACGTAAGCAAAATGCAGCGGATCAGTCTCATAGAGGAAGGCGGCTCGCGCAAGGTTCGCATGGCGAATCTGGCTGTCGTCGGGTCCCACAGCACCAACGGGGTTGCCGCGATGCACTCCGAATTGTTGCGGAACAGCACGCTCAAAGATCTCGCCGACTTGTGTCCGGAACGCTTCAACAACAAAACCAACGGAGTCACGCCGCGCCGATGGCTGTTGCGATCGAATCCAGCCCTCGCCGCCGCCATCACCGGCGCCATCGGCGATGGGTGGATCACGAATCTTAGTGAACTGAGGAAGCTTAAGCCTTTCGCCGCCGACAACGGCTTTCAGGAAGCCTTCCACAAAGCCAAACGACATGCCAAGGAACAATTCGTCCAATGGCTTAAGTGGTCCTCGGGCCAAACCGTGGATCCGGACTCGATATTCGACTGTCAGATCAAACGGATTCACGAATACAAGCGGCAGCTTCTGAACGCCCTGCGCATCATCGTGTACTACAACCGGATTCGCGAGAATCCGAATCTGGACATGCGCCCACGGACGTTCTTCTTCGCTGGCAAGGCCGCGCCCGCGTACCGTTTAGCAAAGGTCATTATCAAGTTCCTCAATAACCTTGCCGGTACGATCGATGGCGACCCCGCGGTCCGCGGGCGGCTGAACATAGTGTTTCTGGCCGACTACCGCGTTTCTCTGGCCGAAATACTGATTCCCGCGGCCGATGTCTCGCAGCAGATCTCGACCGCCGGATATGAAGCCAGCGGTACGAGCAACATGAAATTCATGATGAATGGCGCGATGACGTTGGGCACGCACGACGGCGCCAACGTCGAGATGGTCGAGGAGGCGGGTCCGGAAAACATGTTCATATTCGGCCTCACCGCGCAGCAGGTGGCTGACAGCCGCGGCTGGTACAACCCCCGCTGGCACTACGACAACGAGCCGGAAACGCGGGCGGCGCTCGACCTCCTGTTCTCCGGCCACTTCAATCGAAATGAACCCGGCGTATTCGATCCGATACATGACACACTCCTGAACAACGGCGACCACTATATGCATCTGGCCGATCTGGCGTCCTATCTCGATGCTGACCGGCGAGTGATGGAACTCTATCGCGATCCCAACGAGTGGGCGCGGAAAGCGATTCTGAATGTGGCCGGCTCCGGAAAGTTCTCGAGCGACCGCACGATTTCAGAGTACGCTTCCGGAATCTGGAATTTACAGCCCTGTCCGGTGCAGCTCCCGTGTTGAACGTGGATTGCTCATAGAGACATCCATAATCGAAAACCTGACAACCGACAGGAGGTTTACTGCCATGGCCGCAATCGTCACAGAAGTCCGGGCCAACGCGCTCAGCGCGTATGGCCCGGCCAGATCTACCGTACAGGGATCGCCACTCAGTTCCGAAGAGGCGCGTAAAATCCATGCCTACTGGCGGGCCTGCAATTACCTCAGCCTGGGCATGATTTATCTGCAGGACAATGCGCTGCTGAAGGAGCCGCTTAAGCCGGAGCACATTAAGAACCGGTTGCTCGGGCACTGGGGGTCGAGTCCCGGCTTGTCCTTCGTGTACATCCACCTGAATCGCGTGATCAGAAAGTACGACCTCGACATGATCTTCATGGCAGGGCCGGGACACGGAGCGCCCGGGGTGCTGGGGCCGTGTTACCTCGAGGGCTCATATTCCGAGGTCTATGGCGACAAGAGCGAGGATGCCGAGGGGTTGCACGCATTCTTCCGGCAGTTCTCTTTTCCCGGCGGCATCGGCAGCCACTGCACTCCCGAAACGCCCGGCTCGATCCATGAAGGAGGCGAGTTGGGTTATGTGCTTTCTCACGCCTGCGGAGCGGCTTTCGACAACCCGGAATTGATCGTCGGAGCGGTGGTAGGCGATGGCGAGTCCGAAACGGGCCCTCTGGCGACATCATGGCACATCAACAAATTCCTGAACCCGATCCGCGATGGCGCCGTTCTTCCGATCCTGCACCTCAACGGTTATAAGATCAACAACCCGACGCTTCTCGCCAGAATCAGCCACGAAGAAGTCGAGAGTCTTTTCCGCGGTTATGGCTGGACACCGTATTTCGTCGAAGGATCTGACTCCGACAGCATGCATCAGGCGATGGCGGCGACCGTGGAACAATGCGTCAGGGAAATCAGGGAGCGCCGGGCCGAAGCTCGCGCGTCCGGAGTGGCGAGGCGCCCGCGGTGGCCGATGATCGTGATGCGCACGCCAAAGGGTTGGAGCGCGCCGATTGAAGTCGGCGGGCACAGGCTGGAAGGCTTCTGGCGGGCCCATCAGGTCCCCCTGGCGGACGTAAAGAAGAACCCCGAACAACTTCGAATGCTCGAGAACTGGATGCGCGAGCAAAAGCCGGAAGAGTTGTTCGATGCCGAGGGTAAACTCGTCCCGGAACTCAAAGAGTTAGCCCCGGCGGGCCCCCGCAGGATGGGCTCGAACCCTCACGCTAACGGCGGGCGCCTCAAAAAAGCCCTGCGCATGCCCGATTTCCGCGACTACGCCCAGAAAGTCGAAGCGCCAGGCAAGATCGAAGCGGAGAACACCCGCCCTCTCGGCGCATTCCTTCGCGACGTCATGAAACTCAACATGGACCGTTTCCGCGTCTTCGGTCCTGACGAGAATACTTCGAACAAACTGCAGGACATCTACGAGGTCAGCAAGAAGTTCTGGATCGAAGAGTTCTTTCCGGAGGACCTGGACGGCGGAGAATTGTCGGCCGACGGGCGCGTCATGGAAATGCTGAGCGAACACACGATGGAAGGAATGCTCGAGGGTTATCTGCTCACGGGACGTCATGGGTTCTTCTCCTCCTATGAAGCCTTCATTCACGTGATCGACTCGATGTTCAACCAGCACGCGAAGTGGCTGGAGATCTGTCGTCATTTGTCCTGGCGGGAATCGATCGCTTCTCTGAACCTGTTGATCACATCCACCGTCTGGCGCCAGGACCATAACGGTTTCACCCATCAGGACCCGGGCTTTATTGACGTCGTCGTGAATAAAAGCGCCAACGTGACGCGCATTTATCTGCCGGCGGATGTCAATTGCCTGCTGTCCGTCGCCAATCACTGCCTGCGGAGCGAGAACTACGTGAACGTCATTGTCTCCGACAAGCAGATGCACCTGCAGTATCTGGATATGGATGCGGCTATCCTGCATTGCACCAAAGGCATCAGTATCTGGGATTGGGCCAGCAACGACCAGAGCGGCGAACCAGACGTTGTGATGGCGTGCGCGGGCGATATTCCCACTCAGGAGGCGCTGGCTGCGACCGCGCTTCTTCGGGAGGATTTCCCCGATCTGAAAATCCGCTTCATCAATGTTGTTGACCTTTTCAAGCTGCAACCCAGCACGGAGCACCCCCACGGTTTGACCGATCGGGATTTCGACTCGCTGTTTACGGTGGACAAGCCGATCATCTTCAATTTCCACGGATATCCGTGGCTCATCCACCGGCTGGCTTACCGCCGCACCAACCACGATCAGATGCACGTGCGCGGATACAAGGAAAAGGGCAATATCAACACGCCGATGGAACTGGCCATCAACAACGAAATCGACCGCTTCAGCCTGGCGATCGACGTTATCAACCGCACCCCGAAGCTTCAGAGAATCGGCGCGCACGCGAAAGAGAAATACCGGGATCTGCAGATCGGCTGCCGTAACTACGCCTACGAGCACGGCATCGACAAACCGGAGATCACAGGCTGGCGGTGGCCTCACTCGAAGTAGCTTTCCTGCGGTTCCGCAGTCTGCGCGCGGCGTCACATCCGATGACGGATTTAAAGATGCGCCGCGCCGCATGTCACGCTACGCGCGCACTACCTTCCCACAACGCAATCCCATCCGATTCGGGAAATTAACTGAATCGTTCATTATTTCCGCGATTTCTAAAGCCACGGCCCGCCCGCTGGTGATCAGCGAAGCCGGAATTCAGGAGCAGCCATTGTCGAGAAGAGCCCATCGTCATGAAGATAAGAACTCTGCAATTCGTGGCGCGATTTCCCGCGTTCTGATCGCGGTTTGCATCGGCGCTCCCGCCGCTGCGCAGAATGCGCCGCCGCAGATCACCACTCCGGACGAAGTAGAGACCAGTGTGGGTACTCTGACGCTGATAGATGGCGTGCCCACCACGGACACTGCGCAGCTTCTTTACGACCGGCTCGATCTTTCGCGCGGAATCGATACTGTCCTCAATGCGTTCTCGGGCGTGTCGATGTACGCGATCCGAAAAGGCTTCCGAGACGTAGGCGTAAAGGATGGCGACGTCCTGATCTTCTCGAAGCTTCTGGGTTCCGAATCGCTCTTTTTGACGGCGAATGCCGATACGGTCTACTTCTGGTCCTACCTCAACCTCCGCAATGGCCCCATTGTCGTCTCCGTCCCGCCGGGCGTGCTCGGGGCTATCGACGACATGTGGTTTCGCTGGATTACCGATTTCGGCGTGTCCGGTCCCGATCGCGGAGAGGGAGGCAAGTATCTGCTGCTCCCGCCGGGATATGAGGGCCCTCTGCCCGAAGGCGGTTATGTCGTGAAGCGTTCGCGAACATTCGGCGTCGGCCTGATCGGGCGCGCGTTTCTTGAAGACAACGACCCTGAACCGGCTGTCACCAACGTCAAGGACAATCTCAAGATCTATGCGTATTCACGCGGGGGATACGGCTTCAGCGTTGGCGAGTTCCTCGCAGGGAAGTCTCCGCTGGGTACGCTTGCCCCGGCGGCCGCGCCGCGGTTCGTCGAGGGCAGCGGCAAAGTAATGAACACAATCCCGCCCAACGATTACTCCTACTACCAGATGCTCAACTCGCTGGTGCAGGAAGAACCGGCCGAAGCGCTGGACCCCGAAATCGCGGGCCAATTCGCCGCGATCGGAATTCGTAAGGACGCTCGCTTCGCGCCCGACGCGCGCATGAAGAAGATCCTCGAAGATGCTGTGGTTATCGGCAACGTAACGTCCCGGGCCATTGGTACGCGCGGCCGCCCGGAAGAGGGGTTCGCTTACTACGGACGCGCATCGCACTGGAGCCTGCCCCTTCAGGTCGGTGGCTTCGATTTCATGAATAAGCCTCCTCTGGTCACCAGGGACGGAGTGAAACCGTTTCCGTCAGCGGGAGCCCGCACTCTGGATGCCCGGACCGCATTTTTCTATCTGGCCACGGTCGTTAGTCCGGCGATGAGCATGAACGTGACTGAAATCGGCTCGCAGTATCTCGGAACATTTCTGGACGGAAGCGGCGATCCCATGGACGGGGCGAAGACCTACAAGCTGAAACTTCCTCGCGGGATTCCGGCCGCGAAGTTCTGGTCGGTGACACTCTACGACAACCAGACACGCTCCATGCTCCAGACATCGCAGATCTACCCGCGCGTGGGAAGTCAGAGCTATCCGACGCCTGCGGCGGAGCCGGATCGGGACGGTTCGACCACGATCTACATGTCGCCCGAAAAGCCCGAGAGCGCGAAGGACGGTAACTGGATACAGACCACTCCCGGAAAGGGGTGGTTCGCCCTGCTTCGCTTCTATAGCCCGACGACGGCGTTCTTCGATAAGACCTGGCGCCCGGGAGAGATTCAGGAAGTATCGCAGTAAGGCACGTCCTCGCCCGGCCATCTCCGGATGTTGAGATAGTGAGGAGATGCCGGAGAGATCGGGTAGCGGGCTGTCCGACTATCTCGCCGCGGAACGAACCTTCCTGGCCTGGATCCGGACCGGCCTCGCGCTCATGGGGTTCGGTTTTGTCGTTGCCCGCTTCGGCCTGTTTTTGGAAGCCTTGCGGACCACGCAACCGGCCTATGCGTCGCGGCCGTTTGGCCTTTCGTTCTGGTTCGGGACAGCGCTGATCCTGCTTGGCGTCGTGGTGAACGTGCTCTCCGCATGGGGCCATGTTCGTCTGATCGGCCAGTTAGAGCGAGGAGTCGCCGCGACCCACCGCCCGTCCGCTCTGGCGATAGCCGTTGCGGTAATCATCGCGCTCTTAGGACTGGGGATGGCCATTTACCTGGTCTCGGTCCGGGATCCAGCCACGGTACATTCAGGAAATAGCGAGGCGAAGCCGATGACATCCGAACCGGGCATCATAACGATACCGAGTCACCGCTCCGTGGACGAAACGGTGAGCAGAGTAGAAAGCGCGTTGGCTGCAAAAGGCGTGAAGCTGTTCGCGCTGGTCGACCACAGCGGTGAGGCGGAAAAAGCCGGGCTCTCGATGCCACCTACCAAGCTCCTGATTTTCGGCAATCCGAAAGTGGGAACGGCTTGGATGGTCGCCGCGCCGAGCATCGCGATCGACCTTCCACTGAAGATTCTGATCGCGGAAGATGCCCAGGGTCAGACCTGGATCTCATACAACGATCCGGCTTACATCCAGTCGAGGCATCATCTGCCGGCAGACTTGTTCGATGCCTTTAAGAACTCGGGTGTTGACGTGTTGGCAGCGAAGGTCGCGGAGTAAGGCCGCCGCGCGAGGCGAGCAGCGCGGCCACCTCGCGCTTACGGCAATTCATCGCGCGCTGAAGCGGCGTATCTCCGGTTTTGTCACGCGCGTTTATATCCGCGCCGCATTCCAAAAGCGCTGCGGCCACCTCCGTATTTCCCCGCCGGGCGGCCATATGGAGCGGGGTGCAGCGCTTCGAGTCGCTTCGCGCATCCACATCCGCTCCCGCTCGAACCAGTGCGCGGACGATGTCGCCGCAGCCAGCCGCCCCGTGCTCGTTCGCCGCGCAGTACAACGGGGTGTGTCCGCCCGCAGTCCTCGCGTTGGGGTCCGCGCCGAGGCGAAGCAGCAACTCGACCATCTGTGGGCTTCCGTGGGCCGACGCGTCGTGGAGCAGGTTGCGGCCGTATCTGTTGTGGGTATGCGGCAGCGTCGGATCTGCGAGCAGTTCGCGTTCGACGTATTCCGACAGAACGGCGTTCCCGCTGCCCATCATCAAGGCCAGCGCGTGCGCAAACACCGCGCGATCCCGCGCGAATCGGGTTTTAAGCGTTGAACTCTCTGCCAACTCGACAGCCCGGACCGCATCGCCTGTGCGAATGGTGGCGACGAGATCGTCCAGCGCTCGCTGCTCGAGCCAGCGCCCCGCCATTTCGCCCCGGATTTCGCGATGGATGCCGTCGTCCGCGGGGCCCTCTGAAGTGGGCTCTTCACTCTGAGCGGTGCCGCTGTTCACAACATAAGCGGATGATCGTTCAAATAAAGCGCGCAGCGCGTGGCGAACCGGTTCCTCGAAAGGCGCCTCCTCCAAAGCCTGGGCCATATTATTCATCCAGGCTTCCCGTTCCCGAGGACCGATTCTGAAGCGCGCATGCGATTCGCGAAGGCTCAGCCACCATCGATTCTGAGCATCTTCGGCAGGGCCGCCAAGGAACTGGGCGAGAAACGATGCAAAAGCCTCGATTGCGCAGCGCAGGCTCTTCCCCGGAAACAGCGGGCGCAGCACGGGGTCCCGCTTCACGCGGGCGTAGAACGCCTCGGATAGGTGGCTGCACCCGGCCCGGCCACCTACCGCCTGGTAGAGGTCACACGAATCAAATGCCGTTGGCTGCTTCACCGCGCATCCACCACGCAGCGGAATCCCACCGCGCCGGACCGGTCATAGCCGGGGGCCATCAACAGCAGCTTTCCATGCTGGTCGTTGCGATAGGCCTGAGGAAAATACCAGAGCGAACCCTGCGGTTGATAATAACTGCCGCCGCGCAGTATCGCCGCCCGCGTGTGCTCGTCCACATACTCATCGGTCCACTGCCATACATTGCCTACCAGGTCCATCACGCCGAACGGGCTGGCCCCTTCCGGATGCGCGTTCACATCGTCGGGTCCGCGCATGTTGCGGCCGCGGTCCGGAGTGGGAATGGCTGCGGCGTTCCACGCTTTTCCCCAGGGATAAACGCGCCCGTCGGAACCCTGCGCCGCATATTGCCACTCCCACTCGTGCGGCAGTCGCTTGCCCGCCCATTTCGCGTATTCGCGCGCGTCTTCCAGAGACACCCAGGTCACCGGCCTGTTGCCCCAACCTGCCGGATAGGTTCCACCCGACCAATCCTTTAAAAAATGCAGCGTATCTTTCGGCTGGTAGTGAGTGGCGTCAAGAAATGTCTTGAACTGTTCATTGGTCACAGGATACTTGTCGATGTAAAAGTCGGGAATCGTAACCAGATGCTCGTGAAAACGGCGGGCGGAGTCTTCCCACGGATATTGCGTGTCCACTCCGATGTCATCCGAGCCTTCGATTTCAATTCCGTCTACGCGAAACAAGAAGTCTGCGCCCGGAATCCGAATCATTCCCTCCGGCGTCGCTGCCGCCCTGGGTGTTTCGGCGATCGCCACTGACTTCTGCGGAACGGGCTTCCATTCATGTGAATAAGAGGAAAGCGGACGAGCGCCGCCGCTCTTCATCTTCTCCATGAGCGTTCGGATCTCAGGCGCGGGCTCACCACGGGTCATCAGAATCGCGCCGAAGCCGTGCGCCTCAATGGGAAAGGAAAGCGCGTGGTCCTTCGCCTCAAGCTCCACGCCACGATAAAGATCGAAGAAGCGCACTCCCGCGCCGCCCTCGACGATCATTTGTGGTCCATCCAGGTCATACTCGTTGCGGTTCACAATGGTCCATAGTGCGCTCTCGCCAACCGGCCAACGGCTTGCGAAGACGCCGTACCGGCGCATCTGCGCAAACGGCTCCCACTCCGCGCTGTTCAAATACGGTCCGACCGCCCTTTCGATCTCCGCGATCCGCCGCAACGCCTCCGCATCGCGCGGCGTAATCCCGTTCCAGATGCCCCATATGTTCTCCCAACTCTCCCAGCCTTCACCGTTGAAGAACGCGTACTGCAGGTCATGCGTCTTGTCGCGGTTCCACCGGTCGGATATGTGGACCATGTGCCGCGGCTCCAGCCAACGGTACTTGTCGACTCCCGGAACGAAATCGAATTGCCCGCCGTATTGGCCCCACGTCAGGAGATCCCACGCGAGCGCTTCATCCGCGGGGCCTAGCTCTGGCTCGAATGCCAGGGGGTGGCCGATTTTATCGGCAGCCATCGAATAAGCGAGCGGAACTCCGTCCTGCGTATCCCCATTGATTCCGTCCGCGCCGATCTCTTTCATCAGTTCCGCGATCGCATCGGGCCAGGGCTTGCCGGGATCGCGCGTTCCCTGATCCCACATCATCATCGGAAAGAGAACCTGCACCCCGCGCCGGTGAAAGTCCGCGATCATATTCTTCACGCCGGATACACCGCCCGGCATGGAGCGAATCATGTCGTGCTGGTTGCGGTCATCGATCCCCATGTTTGGGTAAGTCGGCCAGATGAGCACCGAATCGATGCCGCCGTAGCGCGCCGTCAGATCGTCCAGGTAACGATCCACCGTGTAGCGGTTTGTCGCCGGATCGAAGAAGTAACGATCCTGCGCCATCATCTGCGGCTGGATGAAGCTGGTCCGCGTCCATCTCAACTCCGGAATGTCATAACGGGCCCCGCTGTATCCGATTCGGATCAGGCGCTCCGCCCGCCAGCGGCGTACGTCCTCGAGCCACTCGCGGTGCGCGGCGTCCGTGCACGCGCTCGACATGGCCTGCCCCGCTCCACGCATAGTCAGGCAATCAGGGCCCGGAATCAGTTGATTGCGCGCTCGAAATTTCGTATCTTGCGCCAAAAGCGGAGCAAAAAAGAACAATACTAATGCGGCGGCGCGTCTGGCCATCGGCTCTATTCTAGTTGCGCCGTTCGCCGCGGATCAGAAGGTAAGCCGCGCGCTCAACTGCAGTTTGCGGGGCTGATTCGCCATTGAGGAAAAGATGCCGAAGCTGGCGGCGTCGATATTCGTCCCCGGCGCGGCGAAGTGGACCGCATTGTTCAGGTTGAACGCGTCCGCCTGGATCGCCAGCCTCACGCGCTCCACGATCCGGAACTCGCGGCGAACGCTGAGATCGAAGTCCGCGACGTGCGGCGCAAAAAGGCCGAGGGGCGCTGAACGGGCGATATTCCCGGCCGTGTAAGCCGGCGGATCGACGAAAGCCGCTTTGTTCAGATAAGCCGTCGTCGTGATATTGCCGGTTCCGGGCTCGCCGTTCTGCCACACGCTCCCGGTGAAACCCGGAGCATAATTCGGATAGCAAACGGCGTTGATGATGCCGCCTCCGATGCAGGTTCCGGTTATCGTGAGCGGGGCGCCCGTGCTCAACGTGAAGATGCCTGAGAACTGCCAGTGGCTCATCAGGGCGCTCAGAAACCGATTGCCGCTGTTCCACCTCTGGCCCTCTCCGAACGGCAATTGGTAGACGAAGGTTGCGCTGGCGACCTGCGCGCGGTCGATCGTCCCGGGGCCTCTTTCGAGGAAGTTCTTGTTCGGATCGCGAACGCCCGAAAGATCGTCTAGTTCCTTGCTGAACGTGTAATTGATCATGAATGTCAGGCCTGACGAGAGTCGATGACTGAGCGAAACCTGTAGCGCGTGGTAGCTCGAATTGCCGATGTCGAGCCACGGATTGGATATCCCGTTGTACTGCGGGAACGGCTTCAGCGCCTGGCCAATGGTGCCGGTAAAATTCGGGAACGGAATCGAAATATTCGGAAACTGCGCCTGAGCTTGGGCCAGCGTGGCGGGCGTTAGCGTTTGCCCCAACAACGGTCCCAGGGACAAATACTGCACGGGAATCTGATTCGTGAAAGGCCCGGCGACCCCCGCGCCCGGCAGCCAGTGACCGCCACTGCCGGCGTAAGCGACGCTCAATAGAAGGTTCTGTGTAATCGAGCGCTGGATATTCAGGCTCCAGTCCTCGTAGTAAGGCGCCTTGCCGCCGAAGTCCGGATCTCCGTAGGTGACGGTCTGAGCGGTTCCGGGACCGGCCCCGATCGAAGCGCCGGCTGCCGCGGAAATGAAACCGATTCCGTAGCTCGGATTGAAGAAGGGCGGAGGAAGCGGATTGGCGGGGAACCCGTTGTCGAGATAGAACGCCGGCTGTCCTGTAACCGTGCTGGTGACGCTGTTGCCCGAAATATAACCAAGCTGACTCAGCCCCTGACGGCCGTTGGTGCGGCCGCCGACCCCTCCGGCATGCGCGTAGAACATGCCGAAGCTGGCCCGAACCACTGTCTTGTCGTCGATCCGATAAGCGATTCCGACGCGAGGAGCCAGATTCAGATTGTGCTGTTTGACCGGTGTGGAACAGTGGCAGCTATCAGTGCCATTGCCGGCGAACTGCAGCGCGCCGGGGATATTGCCAGCCAGAGGATTGGCGAGCGTCGGATTGAAAAACGACATGACATTGTTCACTTCCGTGAACGGGCTCCAGATGTTTTCGCGCAACCCCAGATTGACAGTCAGGCGAGGAGTCACCTTAAAGTCATCCTGAGCGTACATCGCGTAAGTTTTATAGCGGCCGCCGGTCTCCGTGACGGAGAACTGCTGCGCCGCGGCGCTGTCCACGGCCCCCAGCAGGAAACCCGCGTATCCGAGGCCGGTCGTAGTCATCAGCGTTCCCGTTGGGCTGAACTGAGCCGTCTCATTGTTGCTGAAATTGAAGCTGGCGAACTGAGCGAAAGTCTCGTTGTCCTGCAGCGCCTGAAACTGAAAGCCGAATGTCATGCTGTGGCGCCCCTTGGTCCAGAGCACGTTGTCCTGCACATCGTATGTGGTCTGAGCTTCGTTAAAGACGTGGCTGTTCGTGCCATCCCACCCAATGGGCGCGTTTGTGCCCGCAAAGGCGACATCGGGAAACGCGACGGACGCCAGGCCCGGAGGCAGGCCGGTGATCCCCGCCTTCTCCGGATAATTGCCGCTCGCCGTATTGCTGCCGAGCGGAATCCACAGGCGGCTCAGCGAAAGGCTGAACTGATTCATGACGGACGGCGTGATGATAAACGTGTCGTGCAGTTGACCCAGCGTCGCGTATTCCGCCACGACGCGCGACTGCGTGTAGGGAAGCGGGAGCGTCGAGGTGCTGATGGGCGTCAGGCTGCCGGTGAAGTTGGTCGCGTATTTTCCTCTGCTGAAGAGCCCGAAGATTCTGTGGCGATCCGAAATGTTGTAGTCGACCTTATCGGTTGTGTTGTCGTTGTTTACCAGGATCGGCAACGTCGCGAGATAGTTGTTGGTGATGTTGCCGTTCGTCGGCGCAGGCAGATACGATTCGAGCGATTGTGCCGCTTTCGAGAGACGGCTCTGCGGGATAACGTTGCCGGTGAACTGGGTGCGGACATTGGTTCCGGTAGCGCTGTTGGGATCGTAAATCAGCTGCGGAAAGGCGCTGAAATCGCCGGTCCGCTCGGCCGTTGTGGGAATCGACTGGTATCCGGGAGGCGAAGCGGAGTCGTAGCGATAGCCGTCATAGCTCCCGAAGAAAAAGGCCTTGTTTCGTTTGATCGGGCCGCTGATGGTCCCTCCGAATTCATTCTGATGTTCGATTGGAACTGTCGGAGAGAAGAAACCGCGAGCATCCAGATCGGTATTCCGGAAGTACTCGAAAACGCCTCCGTGAAACTGGTTTGTGCCCGATTTGAGCACATAGTTCGAGACTCCCTGGCCTTCATACATCGCCTTGGCCCCGGCGGTTTCAACCTGAAACTGCTCCACCGCTTCAACAGAAATGCCGAAGGCAAGATTGCGCGTATCGCTTTCCGTTCCGGCGCTCGTCAGAGGCAGGCCTTCTATGTAGGTCTCATTCTGATAGGTCTGCCCTCCGTTGAACGAGCCGGTGGAAGGCCCGGCGGCCTGAGTGCTATAGCTATCGACACCTATGGCAAGCCCCGCGAAAGCGGAAGGATCTCTCGCAGACCCATTCATTGCGAGAGGGAGCGCGTCGTAGACGTTGTTCTGCATCGAGGTGCCGAGCGCCACGTCATCCGTCTTCAGAATCGAAGACGTCGCTTCGACGCTGATCGATTGCGTAGGGGCTCCCACCTGCAGTTGAAAATTGAGGCCGAGGGTCTCGAGCGCGTCCAGCACGACCCCGTTCTGCTTCAGCGCGGCGAAGCCGGTGGCGTTGATCGTCAGGCTGTATTCGCCCGCGGGAAGCAAAGGGAGCACGTAGAATCCCGCATCCGTGGTCTTACGGGATGTTGCCACTCCGGTGGCGGAGTTGGTGGCGGTTACGGTGGCGTCCACTACTACAGCGCCGGAAGGATCGGTCACCGTGCCCTGGATCGACCCGGTGCCTGCTACCTGCGCAAAGGCGTGGAATGAAAATGCGAGCAACGCGGAGCACAAAGCGACGTGGCGCATGAAAACTCCTTAACTGAACTTTCGTTTAATCCCCGAGCTGGATAGAGAGGCTGCCCGGATCAGTGTACATGAGTTAGGCGGCGTCGGAGTACAGGTGTAGCCGTGACGGCGAGATTCTTCTAAGGAGTCTTGCCTTCGCGCAGAATCGCCACAAGGCCGCGCAACGCTATCTGATACCCTTGCGGGCCCATTCCAATCACGGCCCCTCGGGCCGCCGGCATAATGACGTCCGCCTGGTGAAGCGCGTCACGCGACGCGATGTTGGAGAGGTGGACCTCAACTGTCGGAAACGGCATCGCCTTGATCGCATCATGTATCGCGATGCTGTGCTGAGAGTACCCCGCAGGGTTTATGATCGCCCCGTCGACGTCGTCGATGTGTTGGTGGAAAGCATCGATGAGCGCCCCTTCGCTGTTGGACTGAAAGAACAGAACCTCAACGTCGAGGTCGCTGGCGAGCTTCTTCATTTCGCTTTCGATTTCCGCCAGCGTGGTTCGCCCGTAAATCTCGGGCTGGCGCCGTCCCAGCAGGTTCATGTTCGGACCGTTCAGGACAAGGATGCGAAGTCTGTGTTTCGTCATTTCGTGGGCTGCTGTTTGAGTGAACACAGGCGTGGCCGCCAGTAACAGAATGCTGGAGAGCGTCATCGCTCGGCGAAGGGGAAACCGCATCACCTTATTTTGCTTGAGCGGAGTTTGTTTGAGCGGCGCCGGGGAGGGGGCGAGGCGCGACATCGGCGTCCGTCAGCCCCAGGGCCCATTTGATGGCCTCGAAATACATCTGGTAGACCTCGGCGATATCCCACGTCGAAGAGGCATGGCCGAGCGCCGAGTAAAAGACCCGTCCCTTGCCATACATCCTGGCCCATGCCAGCGGAAAGTCCCCGTCTGTTCGGTGAACCCCGGGATTCGAAGGCATCTTCGACATATCCAGCCTCAGCAGGACGCGAATTTTGTCGCGAGAGAAGTTTTTCGTCTGATAGAACTCGTCCGTAAAGGGGAACGTCAGCGGAAACTGACGCGTGGCGGGGAAATTCGGGTCTTCGTTGACGATCGTACCCGACGCGACGCCGTAAGGATGCTGATCGAACTGGCCGCCGATCATTTCGTTGAACTCTGGCCACGATTCGAAAGCGGTTGTGGCGGTGTGGGCGGCGACGAATCCTTTTCCTTCGTCGTGTACAAAAGCCAGCAGCTCCTTTTTCTGCTGATCGTTGATCGGAACCTCGCGATGCCCCATGAAAAAGATCGCATCGACGTTGCTCAGACTCGGGCCGCCGCTTGCCGGCTGACCGGTAGTGGTCAGTGGGTGGTGGGAAATAATCTCGGAGTCGGTGCGAATGTACGTGTCGTAAAGGCCCGACTCGTACCCGAGACGCTCGATCGTCGCGAGCGCATGGCTGGTCGAGTCATGTTGGGCGATTCCGTTCCGTGTGTCGGCCCACGCGAGGACTACTTTCCTTCCCGCGGGCCTGCCACTACGGCCGCCCCGCCCTCTCCCGGCTACGCCCTGTGCGGGGGCGCCCTGAGGGGGTTGCGCTGTGATAACCGCGCCAGCCAGAAGAACGGCCGCGACGAGCAATAAGACTCTTGATTTGCACATGCGCAATAAAGGTAGCTTATTGTCCCGAAGTCGCGCCATCATCCCGGAGAATGGTATCAGTTATCGGTCGAGCCCAGGTCGGACCAAATGACAGCGCGTCTCGTAGTCGACAAAGTCGGCCGCTATGCTCCCTAAAATGCCACGCGGAGCCCGAACTGGAACCCACGGGGATCGCCGACGGCTGTGATCTGTTTATAGGCCGGCGACGGGTTTGTAGGGTACGCGCCCGTTCCGAACGTCCCGTTGAGACTGACAACGTTCACGTGGTTGGTGAGATTGAATCCTTCGGCGAGAGCGGTGATCTGCACGCGCTCCGTAACATCGAAAGTGCGGCTCAGGCGCGCGCCGAGACTCAGGAAATCGAATCCTTCATCCGCATTGCGATTGATAAAGACTCCGTTGACCGTAGGTCGCGCGGTCGTTCCCTGGATCGTCGTCGTGCCCGTTGTGATGTTGAACGGAAGAGGCGAATAGTACTGAAAAAGCGCGTTGAGAGAGAACCCGTGGCTGAATTTCTGCCATGCCGTGGCTCCCCTGCTTAACGGCGAGTGAACAGATCCGTCGAACACAAGGCGATGGCGCTGATCGTCGTCGGACCGGCCGTAGTCGCGCCAGATATTGAAGTTATCAACCGGCGAACTGAAGAAGAACTCCCCGACGTTGTCCAGAGCTTTGGAGTGTGTGTACGAGATCCGGTAATTGCTCCATGCGGAAGGATGCTGCACGAACGAGAAGTGAAAGGCGTCGTAATGCGAATCGGCAAGCGATGAGTACTGGTTGTCGTTGCCGTAGCCTGGATCGGGGCGGCACCCGTTGTTCATCCCCGACGCTGTGCAGGAAGGAACATTCTGGTTGATCGAAATGATCAGGTGAAGTCCCCTGACGTGCTGGTATCCCGCGCTGATTGTGGTCGTTGCGTTGAGTTGCCGCTCGATCTCCAGGCTGCCCTGTTCGGAGTAGGCGTTCTGCATGTGCGGATCCATCGTGGAGAAATTAAACAGGACGCCCGGCGGGAGTGTGAGGCTGCCGAGGATATTGGGAAACACCGGCGCGCCAGCCTGCGTTGGCGAGAGGCTGACGCTGATCTGGCTGAGCTTCGCGGGGTCCGTCGTATTGTTGGCCGAGAGCAGCGCGTTGGCCAGCGCGCGAAGCGGCACTCGATCGTAGTAAAGGCCGTAGCCGCCGCGGATCACGGTTTTGCGTGAACGGAAAGGGGTCCACGCAAACCCGGCGCGGGGCGAGACGTTGTTGGTATCGGTCTGGATCGTCCTGAGGAACTGCAAGTCGTAGCGGAGCCCGACGTTCAGCGTGAGCGAGCCGTTCACCTTCCACTCGTCCTGTCCGTAAAAACCAACGTTGGGGTTGACTTGGTGGACCGTGCTGCTGGCGAACGTCTGGGTGAAACCCGAGTTATTGTACGTTCCGGAAAGGAAGTTGGCGAGGGACGAGAAGGAGTAACTGCCGCGATACGAGCGCGGGAAAGTGATCGTGTCGGCGTTGTAGATAAACTCCGCGCCGGCGCGAAGCGCATGCCCGCCTTCTTGGTAAGAGAAGTTGTCGACAACCTGAACGAGCTTGTTCAGCCGGCCGGTCGGCGCCCCGGAAAGCGTCCCGAACGATGCGACGCCGGAGATGCTGACGGCCGGTCCGATCAGATCGGAGGGCGGGGCGCTGAGATCGCTGAGCCAGAATTGACCCCGCGTTTCATTGACAGCGTTCGGCGATAGCGTGAGGACATTGCTCACGGCGACCACCTGATCGGTGTTATCCAGATTCGCGGAGGCCGTGGGCGCGCTCAAGCCCCCGGCTCCGCGGGAGTTGATGCTCGTCACATGATAGAGGCTGTAGCGGGCCGTGAACTGATCCTTCGCGCCGAAGCGGTGGTCGACTTTCCCCAGGAAATTGTCGGTGTGAACCGGGTTGGGGTAGATACCGGTCGAAATCTGCGGGCCGGGATATCCGACCGAGAGCAGCCGGGAGTTGATCGTGGCGACGTTCGCGGGCGTAATGGTGACCAGGCCGGATTGGTTCAGGTCGCGCCGCTCAAAATTGACGAAATAGAAAGTCCGGTCATGGATGATGGGGCCGCCGATGCTCGCGCCGTATTGAGCCTGCGTCATGGGCAGGACGGTATTTGAGAGCGCATTCGCGGCATTGAGAGCGCTGTCCCGGAAAAATCCGTAAAGGTCTCCGTGAAGCGAATTGGTTCCGCTCTTCGTGACCAGGTTGATATAGCCCCCGAGCGCTCGGCCAAGCTCCGCCTGGCCGCCGGACGTGACCACCTGCAATTCATCGACGACGTCGAGTCCGTAAAATGCGCCGGTGAGACCGGAGGCGTCGTCGTTATTGGAAAGACCGTCGACGATGACGCTGTTCGAGAAGTTGCGCTGGCTTCCGATGGAGATGCCTTGCCCCGGTACTGCGGCGGTCTCGGCGAAAAGCTGATTGGCAGCGGTGTTCGTCGGGGACACGCCGGGAACCAGCAGCGCGGTGTCGAGAAAATTCCGTCCGTTCAGCGGCAGTTCGGCGATTTCGCGGTGCGTGACTGTGCCCGCGATCTGGGAACGCGCGGACTCGAGCACTGTGGCGTCCCCGGTCACGCTCAGGCTGGTCTCTGTGGAAGCGATCTTGAGTGGGACAGCCAGATCGAACGCGGAGCCGACCGTGAGGGTCAGGGCTTGCGAATAGTCGGCGAAGCCATCTTTGTGAACCCGCACCTCGTAGGGACCGACCTTGAGATAGGGAAAACGAAACCGCCCGTCGCCGTCGCTGTTTATGGTCGCGGTGATGTTGGTTTGGGTGTTCCGGGCGGAGACGTGGGCGGACTGTACGGCCGCCCCGCTCGGATCCGTAACGCGCCCGCCAATGCTGGCATTGTTGATGGACTCCTGGGCAATGGCCGCGCCCGCGATGAAAGCTCCGCCGGCAATTGAAAGCCATAACGCCTTCGATGACAACACGACTGTGACTTCCCCTCTTTCTCGCCGAGTCAACTACTTAAGGCTGGACCTACTTATCTATGCGAGAAAAAAGGGAGGGCCGCGCTCGGCGAGGACTGCGAAAGGGCGAAGGTCCGGGAAAAAGCAGTGGACCGCCGTGAGACAAGACTGCTGGAAATCCGGCAGATCCACGACGCGTTGCGTCAAAGGAGCGAACCGTTCATTGGCGGTGGGCAGCCCAGGGGCGTGGGATTGGTACGGGCAATGCGCCTGAAGCGCAGGACCCGATGGCGCGGAAGATGGACCCCCGCCGGTGCCGCAGTGGTGCTTGCCATCCCGGCGGCAGCACGCTGGCGTGCCGGAAGCGGCGCTCGCAGACAACGCGGGCGCCATCAGCATGACGCTGATGAGTCCCAGCAGCAGCGAGGCGATCAGACGGCGCATTCGGACGCTGACCTCTATTATCAACCTCGCATCGCATCCTGGTTGGCCATGTATTGCGCATCCCGCCAGAGTCTGTCCCCATCAGCCTCGGCGCGCCGGGTTCGTCTGCTCGGGATGAAACGAACACCCGCCGGGCGCCACTTCACTTGCAGCCAGTGGATAGCGCGCCTGAACAGCCGGTATGATCCCCTGACGGCCCGAATTTGATATAGATGAACCGGAAAAGGACCCTCAGATGAAAGTCGCCCTATTTTTCCTGACCGCTTTTCTTCTGAAATTATCCGGCGCTGTTATTTTTCCGCCGAACAATCAGGTAATCTCTAACGCCTGCAGTCTGCCGAATACGGTTCCTGCGCCGAATGGATCGCAGCCCACCAGTATCGATCTCCCCATCACTACGGACTCCGGGACGACAACCATCTACGCTCGACCGCTAGGGAACAGCTTCATCCCCGCCACCGGCATCTACCCCGTGACCGTCGGTCCTCCACCCTCGACTGCGACCCTTCCTGTGGATGCCTCACAGTTGTCCTACGGCGTCAACAAGACTGCCGTCGGATTCTTTACGAACGGAGCAACCTCCTATCTGGCGGTCCTAACCATCGAGATCGACTGCACGCCCTCATCGACCCTCATCCTGAACCCAACGTCAACGGCGCTGGCAGTCACTCAGGGAAGCCCGCTCATGAACATCGTGCTCAACGGCGCGATCAAGGGCATCGGCGGATTGGGCTATGCCACGAACCCAATCAACTTCGTGATGACTCCGGACATGGTCAGCCCCTGGCTCCCTTCGGGTTCCGTGCAAGGATATCCTGTCAACACGGGCGCAGTGCCCCAGAACGGCGCTCAAACCCTCACGGTTAATGTCAATCCCATGGGCTTGCCTGCGCAGCCAAACCCCTATGTCGGGTTTCTGCATATCCGGGATCAGCAGACGGGATACGGGGCAGCGGATCTGACCGTCCAGCTTTCCGTCAGCGCAGCGACAACGGGCAATGCCACGCTCCCTCACATCGCCGTGAATAACACATATGTCACCGATTTTTCGATCGTTAATACAGCCGCCCAGCCAGCCAATTATGCGATCAATTTTCTCGACGACAACGGCAACCAGCTTTCGGTGCTGGTTCAGGGGATGGGCGTGGTTGCCGGCGTCAAGGGAACCCTTCCGCCGAACGGCACGGCGTATTTCGAGGCGGGCGATCCGACTCTCGCCACCATAACCGGCGGTTCAGCCCGGATTGTCGCCGACGCATCGGTGGGCGTCGAGGCGGCATTCCGCCTGCATGTGCAGGATGCAACCGGCAGTCATTATTACGAAGCCTCGGTGCCCGCCACTACGGGCAGCATGGAATTCGTAATGCCCTTCGATCTGACCAAGTTCGCGCCGACAGGCGAGCAGCTCTACACCGGCATCGCGATCGCCAACATGGACTCTGCAAACTCGGCGACGATATCCTGCGTTGCGACGGCCTCCTCCGGCAACGTGATTCCGAATGCTGTTTCGGTTCCGACGCTGGGTCCCAACGGGCATTGGGCGGGGTTCAGTTTCCAGCCGCTGCTCGGTCAGCGAGGCAACCTGGATTGCACGGGCTCAACCGTGATCGGCGCCATCGGCATCCATGCTTTTCTGGTGAGCGGCGCGATTTCATCCCTGCCGGTGTTCTTGAAGTAGCGTCAAAACTCGACCTTCAGCATTGCCTGCGCCTGCCGCCGCGCATCGCCGAGCGGCGCGAAAATGCCGAACGCGTTCGGCGTTGGCTGGGGCGCGCGCACCGCAATACCGAATCCCGGGTCGCTGAGATTGTTATCGGGATTACCCAGATTGGCGTGATTGAACACGTTGTAGACGTCGAAGCGGAGAAGCGCATGAACGATTTCGGGTAGTCGGGGGATATGGAAACGCCGGCTGAGCGAAGCATCGACGCCAACAAGCCCAGGTCCATAAATCTGATTACGGCCCGAATTCCCCACGTGATCGGCAACCGCCACGAAGGCCGCCGGATTCAGCAGTTGCACGCCCGCCCCTGCCGGGTATCCGCCGGCCCAGATTCGGGCCCCGGGCACAATATCCGCTGGGTTGTCGAGTAGGGGCGACAACGTGGTGGGGATCCCAAACACTGTAAACGGCGAACCCGACCGCGCTGCGCCCAGCACGGAAAACAGAAAGCCTTCGAAGGGCCTGGGCAGCATCCATGTAGCCGCAAGCACAAGGTTATGGCGGCGATCGAACGCGGCATGCCCCCAATCCGCCGAAGGATTGCCCTGCAGGATGAATGTGGCTTGTGGGCTGGGCATTCCACCGCCGAAGCCAAGATCGAAGTACTCGCCGGAAACCGGATCGCTCTGCGTATCATTCACTCGCGAGAGCGTATAAGACACTGTAGCCGTCCAGCGGGAGCCTCGATAGCGCATCAGACCAGTCATTGCGGCGTAGGACGAGCGGCCCTGATTCGCGCGATAAAGAATATCGGGGAGAGCAGGCGCATAACGGCCCGCCGCGTTTCCGCTTACCGGCGGGACGCTATAAGAGCGATTCAGGATATCGGTGGTGACCAGGCTGCCGCTCGAAGAGCCCAGATAGTCGCCTTCGATCAGCAGGCGCTCGCTCAGCGAATGTTGCACGCCTGCGAACCAGCTCATGATCCTGGGAGTGGAAAAATCGGCGGCAAGAGCCGTGAGGTCATTCGGATTCGTCACCAGCGCCTGAGGCGGCAGGACGGCGAGCACTGCATTGATATCGCTGTAGTCCGTTTTTACAGGCGTAAGCGACGCCTGCACCTGTGATACGTCGTTATTTCGAACGGTTTGCCAGAGATTGTCGAACGGGCGGTCGGTATAAGTTCCAAATGAGGCGCGCACCACCGTGCGCGAGTTCCGATCCAGCGCGTAACTCAGGCCGCCGCGGAACGCCAGACCGTCATGCCGCATGTTGAAAAGGTGAGTGCCCGCTGGTTGCAGCTGCGGAGTCGCCGCCGTGACCTGGGACGCCACATCTCCGGATAGCGGCAGATTCAGCGTGTAATCGGGCAATCCGCGAACTTCGGGAGAGCCGAACCAGTCAAAACGAAGACCGGCATTGATCGTCAGGCGTTGAAACGGCCGGTAGCTGTCCTGGAAGAAGCCGTACCAATCGTGGACTGAGTAGCTGCGATTCAGATCCGGAAGGCCTGAAGTGAAGGGATTCAATCGTGAGACCGCCACCATCAGGTAACTCGGCGCATCATTGGCGAAATCGCTGAGGGTGTTGAAGTCGTATCTCGGAATCGCATTGGCGCTGAGCACGCCCGAAATTCCGCGTGGAATCCAGCCCCCTCCCCATCGAAGCGAATGGGTGCGGCTGTTGTACGACAGGCTGTCATCCAGTTCGAAAGCCCGGGTTCTGTTAAGGAACGACACGGAGGTGGGCGAAGATGGCAGATTGACTCCCAGCGGCGTCGCCGGAGTCGCGACGATCGTGAGCATCGGAACTTCCGGATGCGGGCTCAATGCGGAAAAGGTATCGAGGCTGAAGCCGAGCCGCAGCTCATTGGAAAGCCGCGGGCGGGGCAGCCACGTCCAGCCGCCCGCGAGGGAAAGCGTATGTTCGCTGATCTCTTCGCTGAATCCAGGGTAAGGGCTGTAGTAATAATCCGGCCGGTCTACAAAGAAACCCGCGTAGCGGGCATAAGCATGCTGGGAGCCATCGGGACTTGACCAATCCGCGCGCGGCACGACAGTCTGGCGATTGATATGAAGCGGAGGCGCGAACAGATAGCTGTAAGTCTCTCCGGAAGCCACCGGCGCAATCGCTGCGAATGGCGACAACCAACGCCACGCGAGAGAAGATTTATCGAGCGATTCGATCCAGGATTTTGTGGGGACAGTAAATTGCTGCGCCGATTGTCGCGTGTAAAGCCGCGTGGTCTCCCACGAAACGGAACCGAGCAGTCTGCGTTTGCGAATCGGACCGGTCAGGACGCCGCCACCCTGCAGTTCGCGGAAGGGGCCGGCCGGGTCCCCGCCCGGCACGCGCGGCGCCAGCGCCGAAAGCGCTTCGTTCCGTAAATAAAAATAGGCGAGACCGTGGAAATCGTCGGTGCCCGGCCGCGTGACGGCGTTGGCGACGTACCCGCTTGCGCGGCCGTACTCCGCGCTGAAGCTGTTGCTGGAAATTCGATATTCGGTCAGCGCTTCCGGCGCGATCGGACTCAGGGGACCGGTCGCAAGCGTGTTCTGGTTTTCCACTCCATCCAGGAGAAACAGGGATGCGGAGGCGCGCTGGCCATTGACCGACAGCGCGAGGCTTCGGCTGATGCCCGAATCCGAAGTCACGCCCGGCTGCAGCACGAGCAGCGTATAAGCATCGCGGCCCGAAAGAGGAAGATCGGTCAAAGCCTCGTTGGAGATCACCTGGGAAACTGTTGTTTCCAGCGCACCCGGAGATCCGCGAACCGGTTCCGCGGCAGTGGAATGGCTCAGATCCACGTCTGGGCCGTATAGCGACAGAAGACTGGAATCGGGAAGCAGCAGCAACCTGCGGTAGTTGTCCTCCCATATCTCGCTAAGGACTCTTACCTGGACGTTGACCAGAACCGCCGATGCCACATCCAGAGAGAAGTTGTGGGTTTCCAGGCTTTGATACAGCGGACAACTGAATACCAGATCGTAGGCGCCCGGCGAGAGCGGCGCGAACACGTAGCTTCCATCCATTCCCGTGTGACGCGTCACTTCCGCTCCGCTGGACCGCCTGGTCGCTTTCACCAGGCAGCCGGAAACGGGAGCGGCCGTGCGAAGATCCGTCACCCGGCCCTCAATCAACCCCTGAGTTGTCTGGGCAACAAGGGATTGGCCGTAGATCAACAAGACCACGCGAATTCCACACCGCCGAATCAATAGGGCCCCTTCACGAAATGCGCAGCCTCAGCGTATTATTCTAAGGTCGCGGAACAGGAATGCGTTACTTCCGGGCGATTCTCTGGTTGATGGCGCTGTCCGTTCCGGCCGACGCCGAACAGGTGGTCGGGTTGATCACACAGACCGCCGGCGCGCAGATTGTGAGGCGCGGAGATCAGTCGCAACTCAACGCGGTGAACGGCGATGTTCTGTTTAAGGGCGACTCCCTCCTGATTCCCGCCGGAGCCTCCGGCTCGGCGCAATTTCAGATTTGCGACAGCTCCGGTTCGTTCAGAACATACCGGATCACGACGGGGCGCGCCACATTGCAGGCGCAAACTGTCGAAGGAGCCAATGAAGTTCCCGCGCCGCACCCCGGTTCTCTCTGTTTCCTGCCGGATCTGGAAACCGATCCGGCGATCGGCATGATGACCGAGCGCGCTCTGGACAGCGCGAGCACGGCGGCGGCCAGCGGAGCCGACGTGCCTGCATCGGCTCTGGCAACGATGAACCCCGCCGATCGGGCTTCGCTTCAGAAAGTCGAATCTGCTTTGAAAAGTGACCCCAACGACCTCACCGCGCGTCTGAGCCGGGCGGTCCTGCTCCGGAGAAACGGTTTGGAAGAGGCCGCGGCCGCCGATCTGCTGTCGATCGGCAAGGATTGGCCCGACGAACAATGGGCCCGCACGCTCGGCTACTCCATCGCGACAAGGAAGTCGACGCCAAATGCGGGAAGCGGTAAGCTGTACGCCGCATTCGTCGGAATCTCGAAGTATCAGCAGCCCAACATACCGGGCCTCCATTATGCGGATGCGGACGCCCAACTGTTCCTCGACTTCATGGCCAGGACGCGCGCCCAGGTTTTCGCTTCCGACCGCTTCTATCTGCCCCTGATCAACGAAAACGCGAATTCCACTGCCGTGCGTAATAAGCTCAAGGCCTTCTTCGATCAGGCGCAGCAGAGCGACTCCGTATTGCTCTATATCGCAGCTCACGGGGTCGGCGACAACACGTCGGACAGCGGTTACGTAGTGCTGTACGACACTCATCTGGAATCGACCTACGCCAACAGTCTTTCGATGGACTGGATTCGCGAACTTCTGCTCGCGGAGGCAGCGAGAGTGAGTCATGTGTTCCTGTTCGTCGATACCTGTCATGCGAATCGCATTGGCCCGATCCGTCAGTTTGCAAGCTCGGATTCCGCGGTAGCCAAGGCGGCGAAGATTGTCACCGACGGGAAGATTCTGGCTATGTACGCGAGCGGCGACAATCAATTCTCGTTCGAGAACGCCCGCTACGGCGGCGGCCACGGAGCTTTCACTTATTTCCTGATGCGCGCCATGAACATCACGCCGCAGGATCCCGATTATCCCCGGGCGGATGTGAATGGAGACGGGGAAATCGACGCCGAGGAACTTGTCTCGTACGTCGAAGATCGCGTCAAAGCCGACACCAAGCTGAAGCAAATTCCCAAGGACGACGCGCGCATCGATCGCTTCGACGTCTCTACGAAATTACCCGGGCTTGTGATTGCTCCCTGTTGCGGACCCTCCAAAGCCGCGGCGGGAGCGCCCGTACTTCGCGATCCCACGCTGGATCCGAGAGGAATCCAGTGGACGCCGCCCCCGGACCTGGAACAGCGCACCGATTGGGAAGAGAAATCGCAGCAGGTGCTTTACAAATATCTGCAGGGCGAAGAAGTGCCGCAAACTGAATCGGACTACGCAGCGGGTCTTGATGCCACGGAGCAGGCCCGCAGACTCGCGGGCGAATCGCTGTATCTGTCGGCGCGGGAAGAATTCTTCTCGGGGCGGCTGCTCATTTTCAGAAAGCAATACGATGAGGCCGTTCAGCATCTCGAAAAGGCCATCCGACAGGATCCCGCCAGTCCTTATGCTTTCAATGCGCTCGGAATCGCGTGGCTCGAACTCGGCCGGTATGGCGACGCCGAGTCGGCGTTTGAGGATGCGATCCGCCGCGCCGACGACTGGGCCTATCCACGCCACAACCTGGCGCTGGTATACCTTCAGCGGGGCGACTACGGGCGCGCCATCGCGACCTATCAGGATGCGGCGCGCCGCGATCCGCAGTATTCGTATCTTCATTACAATCTGGGTCTGATTTATCAGCGGCTCAACGACGAGACGCAGGCTGAAAATGAGTACCGGATTGCGTTACAGAAAGCGCCCGGGCGGGCCGCGCCGCTGGTCGCCCTCGGAGCCCTGATGGCCGACCACGGGCGGAACGGCAAGGCGCGGGAATTCTATCGCCAGGCGGGCGAAGTGCTGGCGCAGAACAACGAGCGCGAAGTGTTGCTGAATCTGCGGCACGACGAGGGCGTTCTGGAGGCCAGGAGCCGCAACGGGCTCGAACGCGCGCGGGCGCTCTGGCAGGCGAATATCGACGAAGCGGATTATCTCCCCTCGCGATTCGCGCTCGCCCGCGCTTATGCGGCGGATGCCGGACGGCGTTCTCATCCGGACGCCGCTAGCGTCGCGGTGAGCGAATACAAGGCGATCCTCTCACGCGTACCCGAAAACATCGGCGCGCGGATCGAGTACGCTCAGTTCCTCAGCCGGATTCACCAGGGCGGCGAAGCGATTCAGGTAATCGAGGAGGGACTCAGATTGAAACCTGAGGACCCGAGCCTGAGTGCCGCGCTTAAGCAAATGCGCGGAGGACGCCCTCCCCGGTGAACCGCCCGTCGAAGGTTGTCTTCCTGAGTTACGCGCATGCAGATGAGGATGCAGCGGTCACTCTCTACCAGCACCTCCGGTCTGCGGGCTTCGACCCATGGCTCGACAAGTTCAGCCTGAGGCCAGGAACCGAATGGAAAAACGAAATCGATCGGGCGGTTCGCCATTGCGGAGCTTTTCTGTCCCTCATTTCTCCCGCGTCGCTGGATCGCGGCGGCGTTCTTGCGGGAGAAATGAAGCTGGCGCTCGATCTGCGCGCGCAGCGGCTGGACGACGGGGGAATCCTGATTCCCGTGCGGCTGCGGTATTGCCCGCTGCCTTCAGAGCTGCATCACCTCCAGGCGTTGGATTGGTACGAACCGGACGGTCCGGCCAGGCTGGACGCCGCTCTGTCGCCGCTTTTACAACGGCCCTCGATGCTGGACCGGTTCCGCGCTGCCATAGGCGCTAAATGGGTAACGGCATTCGCCGTATTGATCGTCGCGTTGGTCGCGGCGTGGCTATATGAAAGCGGAGTTGGCGGGACGCCGGCGGCCTATCGCACATTTATTGAATCGCGCGTTAAGCCCGCGCCGCTCACCGCGGCGCCTCAGATCGGCATCACGTTGTGGCGCGTTACCGAGGACAATGCCTCAGGAACAGGAACCTGCGGATTTCTCCGGTTTGAGCGCAAGCCGATCGGAGACCGCGTCACAACCGGCGACCGTTTGCGTCTCGATGTTCAGTCGTCCCAACCCGGATATATCTACGTAATTTCGCAGGAGGTTGGCGCTTCCGGTAAGGAGGAGCCGCCTCAGCTCCTGTTTCCCGTGCGCTCTGTAAACGACGGAAACAATGCCATCAGTCCGGCTACCGCGCTGATGATCCCGCCCGCAGCCTCGGTCTGCGATACGCTGCAGCTCACGCATGCCGGGACAGAAGAGCGCGTTTCGGTCGTGTTCAGTTCGACGCCAATCGCGAAACTGGCCCTCCGTGACACGCCTTATCCACTGGATCCGGCGACGTACGCGGATTTGATGTCTTCATCTGCGGAATGCACGGAAGTGCGTTCACGCCAGCGCCAGGCAACCAGAAGCCTGGAGCTTCCCGACGTCGAAACCCGCAACCTCGAGTACACGGCCGCCGGACCGGATGTCGTTTTTACCGCTACTCAGACTTCCAAACCCGCGATCGCGACCTTTTCGTTGAAGACGGGGCCCTGATCGCACAGTACCGAAGTGCCGGCCGTGGGCCTACGGCTGCTGCGTAGCCGCCCTCGCTGCCTTCTGCTCCTGTGTGGTCAACCATTTGGCGTTTTCCGCCGAGGTCAGGCTCTCAATCCGCTCCGCGAGGACAGCCAGTGGCCGCTCTACGGAAGCATAGGCGCCTGCCTGGGCCAGGTAGAGATACTTCTCACTTTTAAGCGCCTCGGCCACTGTGCGGTAACTCAGCCAGTTCTCGTGATAGTTGTTCAGGTGCTGAAGTCCCTCCGCAATGGCGATCGCGATGCCCAACGCGCCGGCAATAATGCTGCCCCAGGGGTAGGGAGAAATCGGAGCAATCAGAACGGCCGCGACAATCGTCAGGCCTTTGAGGCACTTGTACCATCGCCTGTTCCGGCCGCTTGCGGCTCCGTACCAGGCGATCTGATCGTTCAGCCGTTCCAATGTCGGATTGTTTTCCTGGGTCTCGGGCACGAACCCGATTCTACCCGGAATCGGTCTCCCTGCGCCTGCCGCGATCGCGACTCAACGGCTCCTGCAACCGCTTGCAATTTTTGGATAACATAGCCCTGTCTCTATGCAGATGCTCCGCAACACCGCTCTTGCTGCCCTCACGGCGTCCGCTTTGTTCCTCGGCTGGCAGTCGTTCGGCCAGAACGAAGCGCCGCGCAAGGATTATCCGATCCGTCCCGTCCGCTTCACCGACGTTCACGTCACAGATGACTTCTGGGTGCCACGCATGGAAACCAACCGCACGGTTTCCATTCCCACGGCCTTCGACCAGTGTGAGCGCACCGGACGCATAGAAAATTTCACCCGCGCCGCCGAAGTCCTGCGTGGCGTCGATCTCAAGGATAAGCATGCGCCCGGGTTCCCGTTTGACGACACCGATCCTTACAAGGTGCTCGAGGGCGCCTCGTATGCGCTCAGCGTCCGCCCGGAGCCGAAACTGGATGCCTATCTCGACGGCATCATCGCGAAGATCGCCGCCGCGCAGGAACCGGATGGCTACCTCTATAC
>DATFSM010000031.1:0-3907 GCA_035262625.1 Bryobacteraceae bacterium | reverse complement strand
GCGGCTGAACAGCACGGACAAAGTATTCGTGTCGTTGAGGCTGAAATCCACCTTGTCGGTGGTGTTCCAATTGTTGAAACCGACAGGAAGCGACCCGAGATAGTTGTTTTGCAGCCCGCTGTAGCTGGGGTCCGGAAGCTGCGCCTCCAGGAACTGCGACGCCTTCGAAAGGCTGGTCAGCGGGATGCGGTTATTCGGAAACTGCTGCCGCGTGTTCACGCCGTTTACGTTGGCGGTGGTAGACGGATCGAAAATCGCCACCGACAAATCGCTGAAGTCGCCCGTGCGTTCTCTTTGGGTGGGAACCGTGACAAGATTCGCAGGACTTGCGGTGCGGTATCGGAACCCGTCGTAAGAGCCGAAGAAGAAAATACGATTCTTTACCACGGGTCCTGCAACGTTGAATCCGAACTCGTTCTGATGCTCAGGCGGACGCGCGGCGGCGAAAAAGCCGCGTGCGTCGAGATTGGTGTTGCGGAAGAATTCGTAAGCCGCGCCGTGAAGCTTGTTAGTGCCGGATTTCAACACGAAGTTTGTCGCGCCCATGCCGCCGTACTGCACTGCGGCGCCAGCCGACTCCAACTGGAATTGGTCCACTGCCTCCACGGACACTCCGAGGGAAAGCGTCCGAACCTCGCCCTGCACCACGCTATTGGTGATCGGCAAGCCCTCCACGTACACCTCTTGCGAATTGGCCTGCGATCCGTAGACCTGTCCGGCCGCGTTGCTGCCGCCCGGGACCACCCCTGGCATGTACTGGACGAAAGCCGTGGGATCGCGAGGCGCGTTACCCATGGCGAGGGGAAGCGCCGTGTAGACTTCGTTGCGAAGGGTCTGTCCCATGCGCGCATCCGTGGTGTTCAGCGGAGCGCTGTCCGCCGTCACAGACACGGTTTCAGCGGAGGCGCCCACTCTCAATGAAAGGTTGACCGCAACCGTGGACAACCCATCGACAATCACATGTTCTTCCACCAGCGTTTGAAATCCATCGGCCTTGGCCGAGACGCTGTACTCACCTACCGGCAGTGGCGAAATCACGTAGAAGCCGGCAGCCGTGGTCTGCCGCGTGGTCCTGGTCTGCGTGGCCGTCTGCGTGGCTACGACTGTCGCGCCGGGAATTACAGCGCCGGAGGGATCCGTCACGGTTCCTTGAATGGATCCGCCGCCGCCGATTTGCGCCAAAGCGAGCGGCGCAGCCGCGATCGCAAAAGCCAAAGGTAAAATCCTCGTCATGGGACCGCCTCCTGAGGTTGAACTGGCGGGAATTATACATCGGCAACCTTGTCGGAGGAGGCTAAACAATTCTAAACGAACTGTTTAGTTCATCAGAACGATGTTTGACTATGGCTCCCTGCTGTCGCGGTTCGGCAACGGCGCGCGGCGCAGTTAGTGCGCCTTCGCGACTTCTACAGCGAATATGTACGTCGGGCCGAACATGTTCGACCGGAACACGACCCAGTTCTGGTCCGGCGTAAAGCTAACGTTCGGCTCCAGCCGGTATTGATGCCTGGACATATTCACCAGCCTTTCAGCTCGCAATACGCCCGGCCTTACGAAACTCTTCTCGTCCACGCCGCGATTCGGAACCGATTCCGGACGGAAAAGGTAGATCCATTGCCCATCCGGCGCATGGGCCACTTGTCCGGGGTCGCCGCCATCGCCGGCGAACAGCGCCCCGTCTTTGGTGACATTGAAATGAATCGACCACTCGTTGCGTTCCAGGTGATACCAGATCCGCTCGCCGTTTTCCACGTTATAGCCTGCCAGCCAGAACACTTCGCCACGCGGCGTTTGCAGATCGTACCAAATAGTCTGGCCGTCCGGGCTCCAGAACTCGTGCCCCCAGATTTCCATCGCCATGGTGCGCGTGTGAATTTTGGTGATCTGGCCGCTGTCGGTGCGGATAGTCCACAGACGATCCACTTTGTGCCATGGTCCTTCGTGGCAAAACATCAGCAGCGTGGGATCGGTGGGAGAAAACTCCAGATGATTGAGCCAATCCGTGCTCTTGTGGATGGTTTTCACAGCGCCGGTTTTCACATCGATAAGGAAGAGGCCCATGGGGATGCGAGCGGCGAGCCGTTGCTCCATCATCTGTCCTTTATTGGGAGCCTGATCTAGTTGCTGCGGCGCGTCCGGCTGTGTGACGTTCACGGCGGGAGCGTCCTGTTCGGTATAGGTCCCCGCAAGCAACGTCTCATCGGCGTTCACTGTGGATACCGACCCGCGAGGAGGAAGCTTCGCGATCTCGCGCGTCGCGCCCGTATCGATGTCGGCGGAAAAGACAGCGTCGCCCTTCGTGTAGTAAACATTCTGCGACTTTCGTCCGGTAACGATCACGCGAACCCGCCCGGCGACCACCGGTTTGGAGACGCGGGTTTCCAAATTGAGCACGGAAATCCCCCCTGGCGTGGTGTACACCATCTTCTTGCCGTCGGCGGTGTACGCATTCTGATTGAAGTAGAGGCTGGCGCTGCCCGGCTCGTCCGTGAGGCGAACAACGCGATGGCCCGTGTCGGGGTCGATCCACGTTCGCGGCGGCTCAGCGGAGGGACCCGGCTGCGCCCGAAGGGCTGTCGCAAGCATCGCGCAGAGCAGCAACGGATAAAAACGCATGATTCATTATGCTCCGGGAATGGTTAAGGCGCCGGCTCCATGGACAGATCGTCAAGCCGGAAACGGCCAGACTCGCTCAACGGTCTTCGCGAGCATCCAACGCTTGTCGTCCGCGTTAAGAAAGGCCATCTCGTCACGCACCACGCTCAACGCGCGGGCATACGTAGAGCGATCCTCGACGATGGGCCAGTCGGTAGCCCACATCAGGCGCTGCGGGCCGAACGTCTGATGAAGCCTTTTCACGTATTCCTGTGCGTCCGGCCACGGGTACGGCCGACGCGAAATCGACCAGGTATGGGAGATCTTGACGAATACGTTCGGATACCGCCTCAACGCGATCAACTTTTCGAGCTCCGCGGGGCGATCGATGGGGCAATCCGCCATATGATCGATGACCACGGTCAACTCCGGCATACGTTCGAGCAACAATGCCACATCCGGCATTCGCGTGACGGGCGCCAGAACGGTCATCGGTATCTTGAGATCCCCGCACCGCTTCCACAGCGGCGGCATGAGAGGCCCGCGAAACCAGTCTCCCGATGCGTCTCCCGAGGGACTCAAGCGAACGCCTCGAAACCCCTGTGCGGCAAGCGCCGAAAGGTGATCAGGAGCGTCTGGATTCAAAGGATCCACGCGGCAAACGCCCAGGAATGTGTCCGGGTAGCGCTTTAGTACGCTCGCCAGATACGAATTGTCGTAACGGTAATGAATCACCTGAATAATCACCGTTTTGGCGACACCGTTCGCTTTCATCAACCCGAGCAGCGTTTCCGGAGCGGCGTCACGCTCGGGAACGCGCGCGCCTTCGGCGAATGGAAACTGAGGATCGTGTTTCCACACGTGCACATGCGGATCGATAATGCGATCGCCGGTTCCGTCACCCCGCGCAATCCGCGCCAGCACGGCGCCCTGCAGAAGCGCCCGACGCGAAATTTCACGCATATACCTTCTCCAGATATTCGGTAACGTAGGCGCCGCAGCGTTCATAGCTGGCGCGAGGTCCTTGACGGGCGATGTCGAGGTCTACGATCAGCCATCCTTTGAACCCGATGGACTTCAACACGCGATGGCAGGCGGAGAAGTCGATCTCTCCGTCTCCCAAGTCGGCGATGCTTTTGCGATCGAAACTGTCCGGAGCGGCTCCCAGCAGGCGGCGGGCGTCCTTGTAGTCCGCCAGCATGATTCGGTGCTGGTGCTTTTCGAGCGTCTTCGGCACGTCGCAGCCGGCCAGGTGGAGGTGCGCCGTATCCGGAGAGAAATAGAACAGCTTGGGATCGGTCATGGCCATGCA
>DATFSM010000030.1:0-9410 GCA_035262625.1 Bryobacteraceae bacterium | reverse complement strand
GAATCCCTGATCCCGCGGGGAAAGATGGGTCAACCTGAAGAAATCGCAACGGTCGCACTGTTTCTTGCTTCAGATGATTCGAGTTTCGTGAATGGCGTGGAGTTGAACGTCGACGGCGGCTTCTCAGCGATCTAACGTCGGCGGAACTCGGTCGGTGGCTGGCCTTCCAGTCGCGCGAAAGTCGTTTATGGCGCAACGTTTCCGCGAAGGTCGCCACACTTCGGAATGCATAACGCCGCCGCCCGAGAGACCGTAGTCGACACCGCCGCAGGGGAACCCGCTGACCGTAGCGAAGACCGACTGCGCGGAAGCGACGGTCACGACCGTGGAGAACAGGAACCCGTCAAAGACATTCTTCACGACGCGAGTCGAAATGTTGTGGAACGCCTGCGGTTGATATACGACGCTCCCGGTAAAGCGATGCCGCTGGCCAAGGCCCGAAAGCGAGGCGGCGCTGCTATCGGATTTAGCAACGCCGCGTTAACGTGCGATGACAATCCTGTGATGGTGGGTGTGCGGACTTTCGGCGGCTTGGTACGAGTAACTTTGGAGCGTGTATCAGCTACCCCAGATACTGCACGTGGGCGTAGGTTCCGGTTCGCTCGTTGTAGGCCAGATACCAGCCGGGGTGATCGGGGTCGTCGTAGAGAACGATGGGATCAGAAGCCCAGTTCCAATCGGCTACATAATCAAACTCAAACGGAGCGACCGAGAAATAGAAGCCGTTGAACCAGAATCGCGAGGGGCCGCCTCCGGCAAGATGCCAGACGTGCCTGGGCCCGAAACCACCCTTGAATTGGCCGTGCGGAAACGGGTGGTCGAGGTGGAAGCGCGGGTCATTGGGAGGGCCTTCATGGCCGACCCATCGGTTCCCGTCAACATGGGGGATGTTTGGGTGCCCGGGTTGATCGTTGAAGCGCTTCTCAACAGGCGGAGGCGTCACATGCTGCGGAGCGGCATTCATCCGTGGAGGGCCATGTTGAGGCGCGGGCGACGGAGTAAAGCGCCCACCGCCTTGCGGATGAGGCTGCTCGCCGCGGCCCCGCTCCTGCGCGGAAAGGCAGAAAACACACGCCGCTGACAAAGCAGCGCAAAGCATCAATCGGTTCATATGAGACTGCGCGAGCATTCTCCGGCCCATTTGCGCAAGGGGAATGTGCGACTCAATCCGTGAGCGACATGATGGTTGCGGGAGAGTTTCCTTCGAGCCGGTTGTTAATGAAGACGAAGGTGGGCCGCCCGTCCACGATAGCGATTTCGATCAGTTCGCGTAGAGAGCCGCGAACTGATTCGTTAATGTCCTGGAGCCGGTCGTAGGGAGAGAACATCCGAACCGCCTGCTCATAAGGACGCCCGCGCCGCAGCAAGGCGCGAGCGACGATCATGTCGGATGTGGACGACCCCGGCATTCGCATCTGGTCGGCGATCTCCGGCATGCGGCTCCACGCGTTGTAAACGTGCGTCACATTGTGCGCGCGCAAACAGTCGAAGTAGGGCGGCGCAAGAAAGTTTTCCCTTCGAACTTCCACAGCGCAGCGCCAACCGGGCGGCATCCGATCGAGGAAGGCGTCGAGGCTCTTCGCGAATTCCGCTGCCGAGCCGAAGCCTCGGTTTCCCGAGTCGCCGAACTCGAAGATCAGAACGCCGATCCGGTCGCGCCACGGGGCAAGCGGCGCGAGGAAATCGCGCTCGAGCACCGTCATATCGAGAAACAACGGGTTCTCCAGACCAGCCAGGGCGCCATAGCGCGGTTGAATGGGCCACCGCCGTACAGTGATCTGCTCGGGAACTTTCAGGCCCCAGAGAAAGCCCGGCGGGGTCTGGCGGAAGAGTTTGGCCCAGAAGGCCACGGTCGGGAATTGGTAGAAGGCGAAGTCACCGCAGACGGCGGGAAAGACGGAAGCGTACTCCGTAAGACAAGTCTCGTTGAACAGCTTTTTCGAGAACCGCCCGCGCGTCAGGTAACGAGATCGAGAGTAGATCTGGTCAATCCAGCCTTCGTATTTCCACGAACTGCCGCCGATATAGACTCCTCGTACGGCGAGCGCTTTGAGACGGTCCCGAAGGCGGTCACGGTCAAAGCGCGGCGCGGGATCGAAATCGAAGAGCGAATCCAAACACGCTACCAGGCGCGCATCGAACGGTAGCCCCACGGATCTGCGCCGACTTCCAGGACGCCCGCCGGAGTGACCTTGATCAATACGGGAGCGGCGCCGCTGTTCCAGCGGGAGCGTGTCTCGACCTTGTGGCCTCGCTGCGCGAGTTCCGCCGTGACCGCTGCAGGGATTCTTTCGTCGAGGAGCAGATCTCCGGGATTCATCGCATGATTGTCGAAACTCGAGACCAAATGCCGGGTTTGGAAGCGCGGCGCTTCGATCGCCTGCTCCGCGTTCATCCGGAAAAGAAACGCATTCAGCAGGATCTGGATGAGAGACTGCTCCTGATTATCGCCGCCAGGCGTCGAGAGCACCGCATACGGCGTACCGTCCGTGCGCGTCACAAGAGTCGGGCTCAGCGTTACGCGGGGACGCTTGCCGCCGGCCAGCTCGTTCGGATGCCCGGGTACCAGGAGAAAGCTCTGGGCGCGCTCGGTGAGCGGAATGCCGGTGTCACCCGCGATGACGGACGGCAGCCAGGCTCCCGAGGGCGTTGCTGAAAACATTACGCCATCTTTATCGACCGCGTCGACACACGTGGTGTCGTGCGCCATCAGCATGTCGTCGATCTTCACTGCTCTCGCGATTTCGGACTTGGAAGGATGAACGGGCGGGTGATCGCCAATTTTGCCAGGGAGAAATTCGAGAGATGCGCGCTTGCCGATCAATGAGCGGCGCTCATCCGCGTACTTCATCGAAAGCAGCGCTTCCTCGGGGACCTTCACGAACTTCGGATCGCCATAGTAGGTGTCACGGTCCGCGTATGCGAGCTTGAGCGCTTCGACCAGCGTGTGGATATAGTCCGCCGAGTTGTAGCGCATCGGTGAGAAATCGATGCCGCTCAGCAGATTCAGCGCCTCGATCATGGCTGGCCCCTGGCTCCAGAACCCCGGCTTGTAAACCCGCAGGCCATGGAAGTCTGTTGACACCGCATCTTCTGGCGTCAGGTGGAAAGCGGCCATGTCATCGTAACGAAGCAAGCCTCTGTTCGCCTTGCTGAAAGCGTCGATCTTGCGCGCCACTTCGCCGCGATAGAAGTAATCGCGAACCGCATCGATCGCGGCCTCGCGGCTCGCGCCCGAGGCAAGCGCCTTCTTCTCCGCCGCGGCCATCGCTCGCAGAGTCCGGGCCAGGTCGGGTTGGCGGAAGATTTCTCCGGGGCGCGCAACCTTTCCATCGGGAACGAAATGCTCCATCGATGAGGGCCAGAGGGTGAAGAACTCTCGGCTCCCGTCAATCGCCCCGGAGCGGATCTCATCGATCGCCTGACCATCGGCATACTCGATGGACGCCGCAATCACTTCATTGAATGACTTGGTTCCAAAGTCCCGCAACGCGACCATAACCGCGTCCGGCATGCCGGGAACCAGGGCGCACATGATGCCAGCCACCGGAACCATGCCCTTCAGGCCGTTCTTCTCGGGCGGCTCCAGGATCTCTCCCATCTGCAGAGGCCGATTGCGGAAGAAATCCGCCGTCGCCATTTTGGGCATGGTGCCGACGCCTGCGATCGCGTGGACTTTGCCATCCTTCGTGCGGATCAGGATCGGCGCTTCTCCGCCCCAGCCGACGCGCTCATACTCGGTGGTGGCAGCGGCGAAAATCGTGGCGGCCCCGGCATCCACGGCGTTGCCCCCGGCGTAGTACATACGCATACCGGCTTCGGTGGCATAGTTGGATCCCGCGGCGACCGCCCCCTTCAGCCCGCGCGCTGGGTACTGCACGAGTCTTTCAGGAGCTTGGCGCTGCTGGCCGGGAACCTGCGGTGAAAAAACAGAGAGCGCGAAGACGAGAGCCGCAGTCCGGTGTTTCATGACGATATGTATAATGATCGTGCTTCCGTGGAAGAGCCGCAAGTTTCCTCAGAGCCAAAACCGGCGGAAGATCCGTCCCTCTACTGTCCGGTGTGTTCGACGCGACTGGAGAGCCGGAAGTGTAAGCTTTTCTGCAGAATCTGCGGCTATTATCTGAGCTGCGCGGATTATTACTGAAACCGGGCAGCCGTTTCGGGCGTAACCGCGGGCAGACTCTAGGCAAGCGTCGGAGCGGCTATTCGGCTGCGGACCCAGAAGCCGAGACCGATTCCTGCGATCGCGCCGAGAGCGAGCGCTTCGAACACGGGCGTGAGGCTTTCCGTCGATGTGTCCGAAAAAACGAAGTAGATCAAGCCACCCACCAGCGCGCCGATTACAGCGAAGGGGACTGCAGGATGGGCCTTTTTGGCCCTCGGGTCGTCAATCGGCGTCGTGGGATCCATCGCAAGCCACATAAGTATGCCGGTCGTGTAGACGAAGGCCCCCATGAGCAGCACGGCATCCCAGTTATGATGGCTGCGCTGAAGCACCATTCCGGCTACCGGGCCGTACAGGGCCCCCCCGAGATTTCCCATCATGTTCATGGTTCCAGACAGCGTCCCGGAGTAGCCGCCGGCAACGTCCATGACCGTGCCCCACGCGGTTGGCATTACGAGATCATTGCAGAAGCTCGAGAACGCCACGGCGGAAACCGCGATGAACGGGTCGCGCAGGTAGGCAGCGAGGATCAGACAGCCGCAGGCCCCCGCGAAACCGAGGCATCCAAAGAGCCTTCGAGTAAGATCAACGCTCCCGGTGAGTTTCGTGACTGGCGCCGCAATCAGCCCTGAGATGAATGCGCCCAGCCCGCCCATAAAGAGCGGCAGGACTTTGAGCATCGTGCTCTTCGTGACGTCCACATGGAAACGTTCATCGATGAAGGTGGGGGCCCAGGTGATCAGGAAGTACCAGGGAAAGCTCAGGGCGAAATACTGGCCGCACAGGAGCCACACCGTTTTTGAGGTCAGAAACTTTCCCCACGGAACCCTCCCGTGCCGGGAAGGCTGAATGTTGTCCTTCAGAAGATCGAGCTCGGCCTGATTTACAGTTTCCTTCTCTTTCGGGTTATCGCGAAACCAAACGTAGAAAGCGACCGCCCAGACGAGGCCCAGTACCCCGAATGTTCCGAACGCTTGGCGCCAGGTCAGGAACTGAAACAGGAAAGCCACCAGGATAGGCGTGAAAGCGCCCCCCCAGCGCGCGCTCAACCAGATGATCCCCTGGGCGCGAACGCGCTCGGAGGGCGGCAGCCAGTTCGAAAATGCCCGCGTGATGTTGGGGAAGCAGCCCGCTTCGCCCGCGCCAAAGAGCAATTGCGTTAGATAGAGCGAAATGAAATTCCAAGTCATCCCGGTGGCGGCGGTAAAAGCCGACCACCAGATGACGATGCGCATCAGAACGCGCCTCGGTCCCCATTTATCGCCCATCCATCCACTGGGTACTTCGAAAAGGGCATACGCGAGCGCAAAAGCGCCAAAAACAAGGCCCATCTGGGCATCAGTCAGGTGAAGATCGGACGCCACCTGCTTGCGCGAAAGCGACAACGCGACCCGATCGATATAGGAAAAGACCGCAAGCGTAACCGCAAAAAATATGACCCAATAGCGTACCCTCGTGGGCCGCGCCGCGCTGCGCGTTGCATCATGGGCTGTGGATGCCATAGTCTTGCATCATATCTTGCCTGCGTCGCTTACCGTCCGATGGACTTCTTAGCCGTAGAGGAAAACCTACGGGAGTCGTTCCGACTGCTGGCGGTGGGCCGCGAGCGAGGCGACGTCTGCGAACTTCCGGGTCTCGCGATCTCGTCTTTGGGAGTTCGATTTCAAATGTTCAACGCCGCATTTCTAAGTGCGCCCGCCAACCAGAGCGAGATGGAGCGCCGCCTGACGGCAGCGCAGGAGTATTTTTCGTCGCGCGCGCTCCCGTGGGCATTCTGGGCATGCGAGAGCTGGCTGGATCAGGCGGCCCGACGGCGTCTGTCGGCGATCTGCGCGGGTTTGGGCCTGCGTCTGTCATCGGAAATGCCGGGGATGGTGGCCGCGAGCCTGGACGGTCCGATGCGCATGGTTCCAACACTCGAATACCGGCCGGCATTATCCGCGAGAGAGATGGCCGATTTTCGCGGTATCGGATCGGTCTGCTTCCGAGTGCCCATGGATTGGTTCCACGAAGTCTTCGAGGACGCATTGCCCCAGATACGCCCGAACTTCCGCTGCTGGGTGGGTTACCTGAACGGGCTGCCGGTCGCAACGGCGGCGACTGTGCCTTCACGCGGGGCGATCGGGCTCTATAATGTCGCCACAGATCCCGCGTTTCGGGGGCGAGGCTTCGGGGAAGCGATCACACGGCATGTCATGGCCGAGGCGGCTTCTCAATATGGACGACGCGCTTTGGTACTGCAATCGACATCTAACGGATTGCGGCTCTACGAGCGGCTCGGCTTTCGGGCGGTCACGCGGATTCTGGTTTACAACTCCGTCCGCTGACCGCGTCGTACTATCGATAGCGGATGCCGCTGCGCGGATTGCTGCTCTACCTCTCGAGCCATCCGGGCCTGCGGCGCTGGGTGGAGACCTCAGCGCTGACGCGGCGTCTTTCCTCGCGGTTCATCGCAGGCGACAGGCTCGAGGAGGCGCTGAAGGCCTGCGTCCGAATCAAGAGCGAAGGGATATCCACGACCCTGGATTATCTCGGGGAAAACGTGCATTCGCTGGGAGAAGCGGCGGCGTGCCGGGATATGTATCTGAGAACTCTTCGCGCGATGAAAGAGGCGGACATCGAACCGAATGTCTCACTTAAGCTGACGCAGTTCGGACTCGATCTCGATGAAGAGGCGTGCGAGGCAAATGTGGCAATGCTGGTCGAGTACGCGGCTTCAATCGGCGGATTCGTGCGGATCGACATGGAGTCGAGCGCATACACGTCCAGAACGATCGCCATGACGACGCGGCTGCACGAAAGGTTTGGGAGTTGCGGAACCGTGATTCAGGCGTATCTCATGAGAAGCGCCAAGGATATCGAGGAACTGAATCGTCAACGAGTTCGGGTACGTCTCTGTAAAGGCGCGTACCTGGAGCCGCCGGCGGTCGCCTATCCGTCCAAGCGGAGCGTAGACCGGAATTACCTGCAGCTTGCCGCCGCATTGCTCGCAGCGGGCGTATACCCCGCCATCGCCACGCACGATCCGAAGATGATCGCAGGCGTTCGCGAGCGGGCTTCCGAGTATTGCGACGCGCCGACGCGGTTCGAGTTTCAGATGCTCTACGGAATACGCCGGGATCTTCAGCGCACGCTTGTCGCTCAGGGTTACCGCCTGCGTTTGTATGTTCCGTTTGGCGAAGCCTGGTATCCCTATTTCATGCGGCGCCTGGCGGAGCGGCCCGCCAATCTGCTGTTCCTTGCGCGCAACTTATGGCGATGAACCGGCCATTTGTAACAGTGGTTTCGGGGCTGCCGCGATCGGGGACATCGATGATGATGCGCATGCTCGCCGCCGGCGGAATGCCGATCCTTGCGGATGACGCCCGGCCGGCCGACGACGATAATCCGCTTGGCTACTTCGAATATGGGCCGGTGAAGCGCACGGCGCGCGACACTGGCTGGGTGTCCGAGGCTCAGGGCAAGGCCGTGAAGGTCATCTACGCGCTTGTGCGGGAGCTTCCGTCCGAGCACGCATACCGCATAATCGTGATGCATCGGGACGCTCGGGAGGTCGTAGCGAGTCAAATGGCGATGCTGCAACGGTCAAGCCAAAGGGGCGCGGACCTTTCAGAGAAGCGCCTGGCGGCGGTGTTCACACGAGAGTTGGCGCGGGCGGAGGAGTGGCTGCGTGAGCAGCCGCATTTCACAGGGACAACCATTGAGTTCCGGGCCTGCATCGAACGGCCGGTTGATACGGCAGTCAAAGTCAACGATTTTCTCGGCGGCGGACTGGATATCGGCGCGATGGCGCGCGCGGTGGATGAATCGCTTTACCGGCAGCGGCTAATCGGCTCCTGAGGGGACTGGCTGGGTAGACGCCAGGGCGGCGAGCAGAATCATCATGACCAAGCGCGGCAGGGATTCGCTGAATCGGGTAGTCAACAAAGCAGTGTGTTGCGGAGACAACCGCGAGACAAAGAAGAACAGCGGACGCGATCCTCGTTCAGTTCCGCCGGGGCTGCGCCTGAATCGAAACGTTTCGCCGAACGACCGCCTCCGGGCACCGAACGGTACCCGACGCGCGGACATAACGCAGAACGAGCTTCGCAACGTCACCGGCGGCCGGTGTGAACTCGAACTTGATCAGTCGAGGGTCCGCCTGTCAATCTCAACGACGGTGGGACGACGTGACGGCGTCGGTGGCCGGCCGGCGATCCCAAGTCAGCCCCGACTATCGAAGGAGGCAGGGGATGAATACTCGTATGTCATGCGATACCTCCGGCTGGCAGCCAGCGGAACGAACTGAAGGGGAAGGGCGCAGTTCTCGGGCTGGTTGCCGGTGAGTTGAACCGACATGCCACCGCCTTCCGCGCCGGCGTTCACCTGAACGCCGTCAACAGCGGAAGCCTGCCAATCAAAAGCGCGCTCGACGGGCTGATTGCTGAAGCGCCCGTTGGCTACAACGTCGCCTTTATCGGGATCAAGAGGCGAAAACGGCTCAAGCTTCCTTCGACACAGCGTATTCCAGATTTCGACCGCGGAACGAGGGTTGGGAGCATTACGCGCTCGCACATATTGATCCTTGACGGCACACCCGGGGACGTGAACTGTTCGGCGGCTTCGCGGTCGAAAGGAGTGAGATCCTGGAAACGCTCGGTATCAATCAGAAAGTTGACGTAACTGCGGTGAATGTCCGGACTGGAGGGCTCTCTGAGGGGTTCCGTCGTATTGGCCCGATAACCGGCATCGGCCGCGGAAAGCCTGATCGTGTCGTAGATGCCCAGGCAGAGAGGGGCAGCGCCGACGCGCTCGCGACTCTCCCGGCGATCGACCAAAAAGAGTTTTCAGGCAAAGGCTAATATAAACTGGTTTTGAAGTTTCCCCGGCGGAATGGCGGAACTGGCAGACGCACCAGACTCAAAATCTGGCGTTGTTCACTCAACGTGTGGGTTCGACCCCCACTTCCGCCACCATTCGAACTGCTGAAAATATTCACGCAGTCCATAAAGGAAACCTTAACGTCAGGTTCGATTTCAAAAAAAAGCTTTTGAGCTCGCTGCCCCTAGCCCGGAGTTGATTCTCCGGGCGCACTTCGGGCGTCCCTCAGATATTTCGATTGTCAAACTCTTATGGCCCCTGGTACCACCCGTGGGTATGAAAATACCGGTTCTCCATAAGATGGTGCTGCGCCAGGCGACGCGGTGGCCGAGACTCTTTCTGGTGGGCAAACCCCGATTTTCAAACTGGTCCGGCTGGCGGA
>DATFSM010000029.1:0-3487 GCA_035262625.1 Bryobacteraceae bacterium | reverse complement strand
CCAACGTGCTTATAACGGCTTCGCACCCGCGAATAGCCGGCAGCACGTCATCGGCGTTTTCGGGGGTGCCGCGAACGACGGAGAGCTTCGGAGACCGAGCCAAGATCTTCTCCGGCGTGCGCGCGAGGGCTACGACGTCATTTCCGGCGCCGAGTGCGTATTCCAGGACCCATCGGCCCGTTCGCCCTGTGGCGCCAAGCGCGAGTAGCTTCATACGGCCTTCGAACAGGATAATCGCAAGATTGGGACATAAGGTCAAGTTACGGCGGCCGATAATTGATAACTTGTTTACTTTCAGTCGAACTAGAACCAGAGTCCATTGATCTCGATTTATCCTGACGTGATCCAGCCTGTCTGTAACAGACTGCTCCACCCGGATCTTATTTCGCTGTATCCCAATTTGGGCGTCTCCTGTCCATAGGCGATGACGAGATCGACGGGCTTCGGAAGGGCGTCTCCGAGACATACTGGACAAGCACCCCCTTGGTGCAGCAGCAAGAAGCGCCTAACGGATAGGCGAACTGTTTTGGTTTTGGAGACCTCGGGACGAGGATCTTCATCTGCTACAGCGCGCACGTCAAGGATCAACCCGCCAAAGCCGCCCCATTGGCCAAAGAATTGGTGCGGGGCGGATGACTCTCACCATGTTCAGACTCAGGTTGCGGTCGCTCCAAAGCAATCGGAAACTTTGACGATCTCCTAAGGTGATTGGTCATCTCGGCTGACAACACACCAGCCGTGTTAGACAGGGAAAGTCTCGGCGAGTACTTTCTGGACTCGCTTCACGATTGCTGGCGAAGCAGTATCCGGCGACCCGGCGTCAAAGGGAGGATCGGGTGCATATTCCATCATTAGTTGAACGGCTTGCGCTTCGGTTTCACCACGCAGTCTGGCCAGGAGCGTCAGCCCGAAGTCGATTCCGGCCGTTACGCCCCCGCCGGTGAAGCGGTTGCGATCGGTAACTACCCGCGCCTTGACGGGAACTGCGCCAAACCTTCTAAGCTGCTCGTGAGCCGCCCAGTGCGTTGTCGCCTGGTAGCCATCGAGCAGCCCAGCTGCCCCGAGAATCAGCGCGCCTAAGCACACCGAGGTGATGTACGATGCCCCGCTGCCAGCGTTCCTCACGAACTCAATCAACTGGGCATCGCGCATAGCATCGGCAGTGCCGAATCCGCCCGGTACAAACAGGACGTCGAGTTTCGGCGGGCACTGATTGAGCGTTGCCGTTGGCAGAATCGCGACACCCGCGGTGTCTGACGGGACGGGGTCCAAAGTCTTGGACAGCAAGCGTATGTTGGAGTGCATTGAGAACGCTGTCATCGGGCCCGCCAGATCGAGCATAGTGAAGCGCGGGTAGAGCAGCATCCCGATGTCTAGCGGAGGTTGGTTCATCAGCGGAGTTTGGTTCATCGGTTTAATCTTCCTTTCAGAGAACTTACACAATATCTTCTGCCTCGGTCGTATAACAGGGCTCATCGGCAAGCGCGGATTGTCGAACGAATTCGCGGCCCAGAATTCCTTGCGGACGCATGCCAGAAGGTAGTTAAGTTAGGAGGGCTTCCCTCGGTTTGATGCCAACTGCCAAAAGTCGTCTCGCAGCCCGGGCTCGCGGAGTTGAGCCTCAGCGCGGAACCAATCCTCGGCAGGAGATCCGGGTGGGCTCCCGCGCTCTTGTCAGAGCTGGTATGCGAGACGCTCGATTTCTTTGTGGTCTAGCTGATCCATAATCTGATGCTCTCTTTCATATAGGGTAATTTCGAAATAATTTTCTCCACCAAGGTGACTACGCTTTTGCCGTAAATCGGTCTGGCGGCTACGCAGCCGTTTCGCGCCAGTAGCTCCATGAGCGCTTTGGCCGCGGCCGTCGATGATGCCGGATCTTGTCCCGTCACAAGCCGGCCATCTATCACCCCATAGGGTCGGTATTCATGTTCCCATAACACATTGTGCACCGCTTGCGTCGAGCGAACAATCCTAAAAGGGACAGCGCGATCCGACCGATTGGGGACCAATCCGATACCTTTCGGGGATCTTCGGCCGCCTCTTACGGAGCTCGCGCCGCCGCCCTCGTGTCGCGGCGATCCCGCTCGCGACCGCTGGCCGTCCAGTCAGCTCGCGCAAGAGCGCTGCGACGGCCGCCTACCGCGCCCGGCTTTCTCGTTATGCTTTCGCCGGCGCCAATCGCGCTCACGACGCCGGCGCGAACGCGCCAACGCGCGAAGCGCTTTCTCGCCGCCGACTTCCGCGACGGGCGCGGGATGGTGGGGCTGGCCGCGCCTTGCTCAGTCGGAAAATCTACATGGACGATAACGGCGTTTTTTCACCGAGTACATTCAGGAAGCCATGCCCCCTGAGCAACGTCGGGGCCAGCCGAAACAGGAACATTCGAACCGGAACCGGCGTCTTATATGCTGTGGCGTTGACAGACGAAGAAAAACAGCGAATCCGTGAAGAAGAGATGATCCGCTTAATGGCGCGGGAGGAATACCAATCGCGAAGGCGGCACCGGACTCTGGCTCCCATCGCAATTCTCACTACCTGCGTTGTTGTCGCTGCCTTGATATTCGCTTTCACCATTCTCAGGACAGTCTGAGCCTGATCCATCTTCTTCGGGGTCCAGCCTCATCGCGACCTTATCGCAGTAGGGGACCGTGGCGTTATCGTCGACTTTTCCGGTAACGTCAATCAGCCAAAATGCGTGTCAGCCTCGATCCGAACGCGCACTCTATTTCGTCATCGAAGCAACTCTCCTTTCCGTGGAGTTCGTAGTCGGCCTTAAAAACCGAATTGGCGAACGGCCGAGCTTACCGGGCCGGAGCGGGGTGGAGCTTGACAGCGAGGTCGAGGTTCTTATCTATCCGAATTTCGGTCGCGGCCTCGCGCTTCAATTCCGTGGCTGCGGATTCCGCCTCTCCCGACCACTGAGGCTCTTCGTCGGGTTTGATATCGAGCGGCTTCAGTACGTTGTAGGGCGGTTCCAACTCGTAGCCCGGAATTGCGGTGATGACGGTGTACTTTCGTAAGCGGCCGGACCGGTGATGTTGCCGGTGGCGATTGCCGATCGACGCCCTCTTTGGCTGTAGCCACGACCGCAACCACCTGAAGCAGATTCAGCGGCTGTGATACCGTGATGCGCATGATGAAGCGCATCGCGATTCCGCTTCTTCTGACGTGCGTTCTTGCCGCGCCGGCCGAGATTCGCGTGCCCGGTCTCGACAAGCCGGTCGAAATTTTGCGCGACCGCTGGGGTGTGCCACATATCTACGCCACCAACCAGCACGATCTCTTCTTCGCGCAAGGCTACATCGCCGCCACCGACCGGCTCTTTCAAATCGATCTCTGGCGCCGCGCCGGCACCGGCAAACTGGCCGAGATCATGGGTCCGTCCGCAATCGCCCGCGACAAACTCGCCCGCGCTGTCGCGTTTCACGGCGATTGGAACGCGGAATGGGCGGCCTATGGTTCTGACGCGCGCGGCATCGTCACG
>DATFSM010000028.1:0-2162 GCA_035262625.1 Bryobacteraceae bacterium | reverse complement strand
GCGCATTCTACTGGTCCGACGAAGGATTCGGCTACGCGATCACCGCCAAAGCCGATCGCGACCTGCTGCTCCGGATCGCCGAAATCGTTTACCAGCAGACTTCTCCAGGTGGCGCCAAGGCCAAGATCCCGCCTGCTCCGGAAAAGCCCAGCTAAAGCCTCTTCCGCTCGTTAGCGGAATAAATCGCTATATTGGGCGTCCTAGGGATCGTGTGGGATAGTTCATCCCACGGTGACGACCGCTCATTACAGTTGCGCTGGGAGGCGCTTAGTCAATCGGAGGGACAAGTATGATCAATCAACTCAGCCGGCATTTCAGCGCTTCTGCCGTTATCGCGGTTTCTATCATCGCTGCGACGACTGGCCGCGCCGATGCGCAGCAAAACGCCTATGTTGTCAATCCGCTAGTCTCCGACCAGGCAGGCAAAGCCCCGATTGTGGACTCCAACCTGAAAAATGCCTGGGGGGTCGCATTTACGCCGGCGGCCAGCCCGTTTTGGATCGCCGACAACGCTACCGGCGTCAGTACGTTGTACGATGGCGCCGGCAACATTCAGAGCCTTGTGGTCACCATCCCCTGTCCGCCCAACCCCGGGCAAGGCTCGAGTTGCCCGCAAACCGCGGCGCCGACCGGCATGGTGTGGAGCCCGACGACAATGCCAGCCACGGCATTCTTGGTCCCGGGGACGAAGCTGCCCGCCTCATTCATCTGGGATACCGAGGATGGGACGCTATCGGCCTGGACCGGAGGCCTCGGCAACGTCACACCGCCCCTGCCACCCAACAATGCCGTACTTGCCGTCGACAATTCAAGGGTACCCAATGGCAGGTTGGGTGCCGTCTACAAGGGTCTCGCCGTCGGCGTCAATGCCAGCGGCAACAATGTCTTCCTCTTCGCCACCAATTTCCGCGGCGGAACAATTGACGTGTTTGCCCCCAACCAGGACTCTAATGGCGTCGGCTTGCCCTTTAAATCCGTGAGCACCCATGGAGGCTTCTCGGATCCGAACATCCCTCCCGGATTTGCACCGTTCGGCATCCAGAATATCAACGGTGATCTATTCGTTACCTATGCGCTACAAAACGCTGCAAAGCATGACGACAAGGCAGGTCCCGGCAACGGGTTTGTCGATGTCTTCGACACCGACGGAAATTTGCTGCGGCGCTTCGCTTCGCAGGGAGCCTTGAACTCTCCCTGGGGCGTTGCGCGGGCATCCTTTGCGTTCGGACTATTCAGCGGACAGATACTGGTTGGCGATTTTGGAGACGGCAGGATCAACGTGTTCGACTCCAACGGGAATTTCCTGGCACAGCTCGGGAAACCGAACGGCAAGGCGCTGCGGATCGACGGATTGTGGACTTTGACATTGGGCGGGGGCAAAAATTCCAGCTCCGACACGCTCTATTTCACGGCCGGTCCTAACAAAGAGACCAACGGTCTGTTCGGCACGATCACCCCGGCGTTCGACTAGCAGGATGACCCCTCGGCGACGCGTGTCCAAAGGGAAAGCGCAGCTGATACTCTGTGAATTGCTTCCTCCCTTGCCGCGCGCCGCGGCAGGGCAGGCGTCCAGTTTAGAGCATCCTATCTATCAGGTGGAATCCGCAGTGGCCGGAATCAGCCGCGGGACCGAATGATTTTGACGCCGATACCCGATGACCAGCTCGCGGGCACCCTGGACCGTTTTATGGCCAGCCTCGTCGACGGGCTTTCCCGCGCCGTCTTTGCGCGGATACGCGCGACTTCGCCCGATCGTGCTGCCGGAGCGGAAGCGGAGCGGCATCGCCATGCGGCACTCTCCTTTGCACGCACCTTTGGCTTGGCAACCCATCCCGAGGGAACTTCGTGCCGCTTTAACTGGGACGGGGCGGCGTTGAACGGTGCTACCGAAGCTTTCGTAATCCTGCACGAGGTCGCTCATTTCGTGCTGGCTCCGCCCGAACGGCGAGGGCTGGTCGAGTTTGGGCTCGGGCCTGGTCCTGACACACTCGATCGTGAAGTAGCGGAGCGTGCGGCCGTTCTATCGCCGCCGATGCGCGAGGAGGATGAGGCGACGGCGTCGCTACTCGGGATCGTCTGGGAGGCGGCGCTTGGGCAACCTGCCCTCGCCTCTTTTCTCGATCAGAACTGGCTCGAAGGCATCAATCGCTCGGCCGCTGCCC
>DATFSM010000027.1:0-4716 GCA_035262625.1 Bryobacteraceae bacterium | reverse complement strand
TCTTCCAATCCCGCGCAGACGGGTTCGTTCATAACCGTATACATAACGGGCCAGGGCCCCTTCGATAACAGCATTGCGGACGGAGCGGGCGCGCCGTCCTCGCCATTGTCGAAGACGAGCGCCACAACGACCGCCAGCATCGGCGGCAAGACCGCGACCGTGCTCTTCAGCGGCGCAACTCCCGGTCTTGTGGGCGTTTCGCAGGTGAATGTCGTGGTGCCCAACGGCATTCCGGACGGCGACAATTCACTTGTCATTACGATCGGCGGAGTTTCTTCGAACAGTACGACGATATCGGTCAGGAATTAGGCGGGACGCCACAGCCGTAAGACCAAGCGCTGATGGCAGCAGATACAATCGCGGATACTGCATGAACCGGCGTGGCTTCATATTCAGCGCGGCGGCGGCATGCCTGTTTCCGGAGCTTCCCCTCGAGGCGCAGAATCCGTTTGAAAATGCGCCGGAAGACTTTCCGCTCGAAAAAGAGGCGCTGCAAATCGCCGCGCGCCTCAAAAGGCTACCGGAGACGCGCAGCCTTCCTTTCGCTCTAGCGTTCCACGGCATCTCACCGATGCCTTCACGCTACGTGAACCTCGCCGATGGCGTTAGCAAAGCCGAATATGATCTCTCTCGTACGGACGTCGCCGCCGGGCTGGTCCAATGGTTCGACTCGCTCGGGCCCATTCGCGCCGCCCGCTTCTTTGTCCTGCCCGGCGACTTGGTTCGCTTCGAGATTGCTTCAGCCGATCGATACAGCGTAGGCGTCTGGAAGCAGCGATGGGAGAAAGGAGCACTCGCATACTTCGCCCCGGTCGAGGAAGTCGTCACAACCGCGCCCGTTCCTCTGTTCCGTGACATCACCACCCACGCGTTCCAATCCGCCGATTCCTTCGATCGCCAGTTGCGCCGGGGTGTCCCTTACTGGCGGGCGCATCTCGACGCCGCGAGCGGAATTGATGTCCATGGACACAACGGACTCGCGGTAGGCGATATCGACAACGACGGCGTCGATGAAGTGTACGTCTGTCAGCCGGGCGGGCTTCCCAATCGCCTGTACAGGAATCACGGCGGCATCTTCGAAGACATCACCGAAAAGGCTGGCGTCGCCGTGCTGGATCCGACCTCATGCGCATTCTTCCTCGACCTGCGCAACTCCGGTCATCAGGATCTGGTCGTACTTCGCCCCGATGGCCCTCTGCTCTTCCTCAATGATGGGGGAGGCCGTTTCACGCATAAACCAGGCGCATTTCGGTTCCACACCACCCCGCAGGGCAGTTTCACCGGCATGGCATCAGCCGATTACGACCGCGACGGCCGCCTCGACCTCTATCTCTGCACCTACTCCTTCTTCCGCGATGGCAATCAGTATCGTTACCCCACGCCCTACTATGACGCGCAAAACGGGCCTGCCAACTTTCTCTTCCGAAATGAGCTGGACGCGGACGGTTCGGGAATCTTCCGGGACGTAACCGAAACCACGGGACTCAACCAGAACAACAATCGCTTCAGCTTCGCGCCTGCCTGGTGCGATTACAACGATGACGGCTGGCCCGACCTGTTCGTGGCCAACGACTTTGGGCGCAAGAATCTCTATCGGAACCGGGACGGGCAGTTTCAGGATGTTGCTGCCGAAGCGGGAGTAGAGGACTTCGGAGACGGCATGAGCGCCGCCTGGTTCGACTATGACGGCGACGGCCGCCCCGATCTCTATGTCGCCAATATGTGGAGCGATGCAGGCCAGCGAATCGTCTCCGAAAAGCAACTGCGCCCGGCCGAAGCCTGGAAGCGTCACGCAAAAGGAAATTCACTCTTTCGCAATCGGGGCGACGGACGCTTCGAAGAGACCGGCGCCCTGGAGGGCGTCGAAATGGGCCGCTGGGCGTGGTCCGCCGATGGCATCGACTTCGATAACGACGGCGTCCCCGAGATCTTCATCACGGCGGGCATGCTCACCAATTCTTCTGAAACGGATCTCGAGAGCTTCTTTTGGCGCAAGGTAGCCGCGGCGTCGCCGGATATTGCGCGTCCGGATGCCGCCTATGAAGATGGCTGGAATTCGCTGAGCCGGGCCACGCACGAGAAATACAGCGAGGCTGGCCGACAGCCCAATGTTTTCTATGTGCGGCGCGGCGCCAAATACTATGATTTCTCCGGCGTCAGCGGTCTCGATTGCGCTGACGACAGCCGGGCGTTCGCCGTCACGGATGTCGATGGAGATGGCAACCTCGACCTGATCCTCAAGAGCCGGCTCGGTCCCCAGGTTCGGGTATTTCAAAACAACAGCGGATTTAACCGGCGAACGATTGCTTTCCGCCTCAAAGGAGTGAAATCCAACCGGGACGCGATCGGCGCCAGGGTCGAAGTGGACGGTAAAGTGAAATTTGTCGCCGCGGGTTCCGGATACCTTTCACAACACACCAAGGTGCTCCACTTCGGCCTCAGCGACCACGAGACCGCGCGCCTGATACGGATCACCTGGCCTTCAGGCCTGCGCCAGGAGTTTCACTCCCTCGCCGCAGGTCACTGCTATGCAATCGAGGAAGGCTCGGAGCGCTTTCGCGCGACCGTATTCTCACCGCGTGTAGAGATTCCCACGAGTCCAATGGGAGAAGACAAGGCCGAGGGAGATAACACGACAAAGTTCGCGGACACCTGGCTCCTTCAACCGCTCCCGCTTCCCGAGTCGTCGCAAGGACCCGGACTTCTGCGCTTGTCGGCTCTCTCAGCGGAGCGCGCAGAATTGTACGCGATCTTCTGCCGCTATCTGTTCGACCTGCGGGCGGATGTCACGCTTCCGGTATGGTTTCTGGTCGACGAGCGCAGCCAGGCGCATAAGATCTATTTCTCGCCTCCGGACCCCGCCGACCTCAAACGCATAAACGACCCCGACAGGCTCGCGCGCGCTCTTCCTGCGCGGGGACGATACTACACCGAACCGGAACGCAACTTCACAGCCCTGGGCGCGGCGTTCGCCTCGGCAGGCCACCCCGATCAGGCGCTCCGGTATCTGGAGTTGGCCCCGCAGGATAGTGACCGCGTCCTCTTTGCCATAGGTAAAATCCACCTGCAAGCCAGCCGCTGGGAGCGCGCCCGGGCCTATTTCAAAAAAGGTCTGGCGCTGGCGCCCGATTCCGCTGATGGATGGAACAGCTTAGGCGCGACCGAACTCGGGGCAGGCAACACGCAGGAGGCGGTGAAGAACTTCGAGCGGGCGCTGAAAGCCCGCCGTGATTACGCGCCTGCCATTGGCAACCTCGCCTCACTCTACGCGACCAGCGGAAAGCCCGATGATGCGATTGCCGCGTTTCGATACGGCATCAAAATGGCGCCAGACAACGATTCGTTCTATATCGGTCTGGCTACTGTGTACGCGGGACTGAATAACAGGGAAGCCGCGCGTTCCGTCATTGAAATGCTGCTCGACCGCAAGCCCGGCAACGAAAACGCGACGAAAGCTCTCCGCGAACTGGAAGGAAGATGAATCATGCTCCGAACACCGCGCCGCGCATTTCTCAAACAGGTAAGCGCTGGCGCCTCGCTTTTGACGGTCGCAACTCAGGAGACGACCGCGCAGACGCCAGGCGCCACGCAGATTCTGCCGCCGCGGCTGAAAGCGGGCGATACGGTGGGCCTGATTACGCCTTCGAGCTATGTGTCCGATCCTGATGAACTCGCCTTTGCCAAGCGCTTCTGCGAATTCTTTGAACTCAAGTGGAAGCTGGGAACGAACGTCGGCCAGCGGGCGGGATATCTCGCCGGCACGCCGCAACAGCGGGTAGACGATCTGCAGTCGATGTTCGCAGACCGCGAGGTGCGCGGCGTGTTCTGTATCCGGGGCGGGTACGGGTCGGCGCAGATGCTGGACCGGATTGATTACGGTCTGATCCGGACCAGCCCGAAGGTGTTCCTTGGATACAGCGATATCACGGCCCTTCACACTGCGATCGCGCAGAGGACCGGGCTGGTGACGTTTCACGGGCCGGTGTCGCTGAGTCATCTGACCGACTGGTCTCAACAGCATTTGCGAGCGGCGGTCTTCGGAACCGAGCCGATCGGGGCGGTGACGAATCCGCCCGAAAGCAATCCGCTGCGGGCTTCGCACACGATGCGGACTGTGCGGGGCGGACGCGCGATCGGCGCGCTGGCGGGCGGCAATCTCACGCTGTTATTGACGACGTTGGGCACGCCGTATGCAATCGAGACGGCCGGAAGGATTCTGCTCGTGGAAGAGGTCGGCGAGGATATTTACCGGATTGATCGAATGCTGACCCAACTGCGTCTCGCCGGAAAACTACATGCCGCGGCGGGGATTGTTGTGGGCGAGTGCAAGGACTGCCCGCCGCCGGGACATGATTCCGCTTACTCGCTGGGTGAGGTGATCGATTCCCTGCTGGGGGATTTAGGAATTCCGGTGCTCTATGGACTGAGTTTCGGTCATACTGTCGATCAGGTCACGCTGCCGCTGGGGACGCTGGCAACGCTGGATGCGGATCGTCAGACTCTGACCGTGACGCGGGCTGCCACCGGATAAGTATGGCAAAGCCGAATCCTAGTGTGATGTTTCTGAAATCTCTTTACCTATTGGCAGGAAGGTGGTCGAGCCAGACGATGGTGGCACAGGCTTCAGCCTGTGGGTTTTCGGCTGCCGGATTAGTACAGGCACTTCGGAATCAGGACACCAGCGAGGCTCCGCCTCAGACCGATGAACATGTCATG
>DATFSM010000026.1:0-2795 GCA_035262625.1 Bryobacteraceae bacterium | reverse complement strand
GAAGATTACCGCCGCTTCTGGGAAGGCAGTTTCGAGCGGCTCGATGAGCTTCTGGAAGAAATGAAAGGCGGGATCAGGGCTTCTGCGACGCACTCATCCGCGCCAAAGAAAGGACGCCGAAAATGAAGAATACTGGAACTCTGCACGTTTCCCTTTCGGATAACAACGAAATCGTAATGACACGGGTTTTTGACGCGCCGCGGGCGTTGGTATACGAGGCCTTCATGAAACCCGAACTGCTGAAGCGCTGGTTCGGCCCGCGCGGACACTCGCTCGAGGTCTGCGAGGTGGACCATCGCGTCGGCGGAGGCTTCCGTTTCGTTCTGCGAAAACCCAATGGCGGGCTCATGGGAATGCGCGGGAGATATATCGAACTCGCGCCGCCGGATCGCTCCGTCCACATGGAATCGTTCGACGACTATCCCGGCGAAGCTCAGGTTACGACCGTCTTCGTTGAGAAGGGCGGCAAAACGACCATGACGGTCACGGTCGGATATGAATCGCAGGAAGTCTGCGACATGGTTCTGAAGTCCGGTATGGAGCACGGCGCCGCCGAAAGCTACGACCGGCTTGCCGAACTGCTCGCGGAAACCACGGCAGGCAGCGCCGTCCAGCGGGCCTATTCGGAGCGCAGCGCCGCGGTTGGATTCACCCGCGACGCTCGAACCGCCGGAATCCACGCCGCAAGGGCTGCCACAGCCGCCAACGCCAGCGCCGCCGCCGCGATACTCAGCGGGTCGTTCGGCTTAACTTGATACAGCAGCTTGCTGGCGACGCCGGAAAGCTCGAGGGCGGCAGGCACGCCGATGGCGATTCCAAGCGCCGCCATCATGAGACTCTGGCGCACCACCATCCACTGCACCTGGCCACGACGCGCGCCGAGCGCGAGCCGTACGCCGACTTCGGATGTCCTCCGCTCCACCGAGAACGACATAATCCCGTATAGCCCCACGGCGGCCAACGCGACGGCGATCAAGCCGAATACGGTGACCAATATGCCGAACAGACGCTCGGTTCCGAGGGAACGCTCGATCTGCTCTTTTTCAGTCCGCACCTCCGAGACCGGCAGGTTGGCATCGACGCTTGCCACCGCCTGCCGAACTGCGCTTTCAATCGAGTGCGGCGTCACACGAGTGCGGATCATAAAGACCATGTTGTTGTCTGAGGCCGGGCGATTTCCGAATAACACGTACGCCGTCGGCGGCGCTTCATCCCGCACGCCGCGATAGTGCGCATCTTTTGCCACGCCCGCGATCGTGATCAACGGAGGCGGTGACTTTGGATCCCATTGTGGAGCCGAGAAGACCCGGCCGATCGGATTTACGCCGGGCAGATATTTGCGGACAAAAGTTTCGTTGACGACAGCTCTCGGAGCGCCGTGATCGAAATCCGCCGCGGTCAGATCCGTTCCGAGCGTAATCGGGATTCGAGCGGTGGAGAGGAACGAGTCCGAACAGAAGATGAACCACGTCTGATTGCGCTTATCGCTTCCCGGAAACTTGACGCCGCCGTTCGTTACTACTCCGCCGATCAGCGGCAGTTGCGATATCGCCACGGATTGCATACCAGGAATCGCCGCGAGGCGCGCTTCGAGGCGACGATATACGGTCTGCGCCTGCCTGGGCTCGTAGCCGCTCTTCGACGGATCGGTCTGGAAAGTCAAAAGGTTTTCCGTGTCGAAGCCCAGATCCACAGAAGCGAGATTCAGCAATGTGCGCATAAACAGGGCCGTTCCGACAAGAAGCAATAACGAGAGCGCTACCTGAAACGAGACCAGGCCTCGCCCCAGCAAATGCCGCGATCCGCGGCCGGCGGCGATCGACGCCGATTCTTTCAAAGCCGGCGCAGGCGCAACGCGCGCGGCGCGCCATGCGGGCAGAATCCCGAAAAGCACTGCTGTCAATACAGACGCAGCGAACGTGAAGGCAAGCGCGCGCAGATCGAGTTGCGCGTCGAGCCCTAGAGTGAACCTGCCCGAGAACAGCCGGATCATCGCGTGAAAAAGCGGCGGCGCGATCAGCAAGCCCAAAGCCCCGCCCGCGAAGGCAAGGAGCAGGCTCTCGATCATCATCTGCCGCAGCAGTCTCGCCCGCGTGGCCCCGATGGAAACGCGGATGGCGATTTCCCTCGATCGCGCCGCATAGCGCGCGAGCAGCAGATTCGCCAGATTCACGCACGCGATGAGCAGCACAATCGCCGCGATTCCGGCCAGGATGTAGATGGTGTTGCCGATCGAACTTCGCAGAAGGGGAATACCGCGCCCGCCCGGCTCCAGCACAATCGTGGGAACCTCCGCCGAAGCGCCTGCATACGATTCGATCTCGTGCGCAAATACCTGCTGCAACGCAGCCGCGCCGGCGCCGTCCGTAACTCCCGGTCTCACTCGCGCGAACACCTGCACCCACCAAACATTGGGCGCGTTGAGATCGTAGTAGGGCGGACCCGTCTCCGCAACTGTTGACATCGGCACGAACACATCGATAGCTCGTTGCGGGTCGAGTCCCTGAAACGAAGCTCGCGTCACGCCGATGACCGTCGCGGGACGCCGGTTCACATAAACCACCCGATTCACCACGCCCGGGTCCGAAGCGAACCGACGCTCCCAATACTGATGCGTCAGGACGACCACACCCGGCCTTCCGGGCGCATCGTCTTCCGGAAGAATCGGCCTGCCCAACAGCGGCGCCGCCCCCAGCCCCGTAAAGTAATTGCCCGAAACATAATGTCCGAACGCGACGTCCGAACTCCCCGCGGCCGTTACCGTGAACTGATTCTGCGCGAACGCGATCACGTCG
>DATFSM010000025.1:0-72440 GCA_035262625.1 Bryobacteraceae bacterium | reverse complement strand
CTCGGCGCTCGTCTTCTCCGGGGAAGGCACGTAAGGCCGGAGGTAAACGACAGCTTTCTTATCGTGATTGCCATAGAATTCGATGCCGGCTCCTTTTGTGACAAACGGATCTTCACCTTCGACATACCGGCGAGCCGTGCCCGGATGATCTTCCGAGGGACAGGGCCACTGTATTCCCCGTTCCTTTTCGAGACGGTCGTATGTGATCCCTTTGAAGTTGTAAAGGCTATGTGCGGATACTTCACGCCACTCGTCCCAGACGGCTTGGGGAGTGCGGGCGGCGATGAGTTTGTCATGCCCTAAGCGAACGGCGAGATCGGTCAGGATTTGTAAGTCGCTGCGGGCTTGCGCGGGAGGGTTAAGAAGCTTGGGAGTCAACTGGTAGCGCCGCTCGCCCTGCCCCGTCACGCCTTCTTTCTCTATCCACAAAGCCGCGGGTAGCACGACTTGAGCGTGACGCTGCGTCTCGCTGTCTTCGAAAGCATCTGAGACAACCGTGAAACACTTTTCCATCGCGGCGTGGTACCGGCCTGCGGCCGGAAGGGAAGCGCCCGGATTCGTGCACATGATGAGCGCCGCTTTTACGCGTCCGTCCTCCATCGCTCGGAAAAGGTTTACGGCGTCGAAGCCCGGCTTGCCGGAAATAGTCCCCTCCGGAACATTCCAGATCTTCTCCATTTCGCCCCGGTGCTGTGGATTTGAGACTAACCGTCCGCCGGGAAGAGCGTGCGATAAGGCTCCCGTATCCCGGACGCCGCCGCAGGCATTGGGCTGGCCGGTAAGAGAAAACGGCGTCGCCCCGGGCCGTCCAATCTGTCCGGTGATGAGGTGCAGGCTGTTAATCGTGTTGTTGAGAAATGTACCCTGCGTCCGTTGATTGATGCCCATGGTCCAAAGCGACATGGTCGCCGTCGATGTAGCGAATAAATAGGCGACGCGGCGGATGTCAGCGGCCGATACGCCCAGTTCCTGCGCCACTTTTTCGGGGGCGTACGGCTGCAGGAACTTCCGGAAGGCTGCTTGATCGGCCTCATGATCTCCATCACTGAATCGAACATGTCTGTCGATGAAGTCCTGATTGTGCAGACCCTCGTCAAAGATGACAAAGGCCATCGAATTCAGCAGCAGCAAATCCGTCCCGGGGATGACCGCGAGATGTATGTCAGAGTGTTCGGCCGTCTTGGTTCGCCTCGGATCGACGCAAACGATCACAGTATCCGGATTTGCCCGCTTCCGTTGCCGAATGCGTTCGAATATCGGCTGGTGGCATTCATAAGCGTTGCTCCCGATCAGGAAGAAGCAATCGGCATAGTCGGCATCCGCATAACAGCCCGGTGGTTCGTCTTTCCCGAAGGTTGAGACGTATCCAGAGGCCGCTGATGCCATGCAGAGTCGCGGATTTCCGTCGACGTTGTTCGTTCCGATGCCTGCTTTAAACAACTTGTTCGCGGTGTACGACTCCTCCGTGAACAGTTGACCCGAACCGTAGAAGGCGACAGAGTCGGGGCCGGATTGATTGATGCACTCTGAGAACCGGGCCGCAACCAGGCCCATGGCCTCATCCCACGAGGCGTCCACCAGTTTGCCGTCTTTCCGGATTTTGGGCGACCGGAGGCGTCCTGAGATCCGGGTAAGCTCGGGAAGCATGGAGCCTTTGATACAGATGACGCCTTTGTTGTGAGCGAGTTCGTCACCCCGAACATCTACTACACGGCCGTCTGTCATGCCCACCATCACGCCGCAGCCTGTACCGCAGAAACGACAGACGGCTTTATTCCAGCTATCGACTGTCTGGCGCGAACGGACCATTAATTCGAGTCCGCCCCACATCGCGGCCCCGGCGCCTATCGCGGCGCCAAGTCCGCCCAGCGTAAACAAGACGTCGCGTCGGGTAATATCCGATGAGGTCGACTTGTTCTCGTCTTCGGAACTAACTTCTGCGCTCATACTCTTCTCCCTCGACCCCGGCGCATGATTTATGCTCCAGCTGCTCAGAACTTAACGACCACTCGACATGTGCGAGCGCTGTGCCCTGGCTAATCCGTGGCCACCAGGAAATCGTTTGACTTGACGCTGATCGGAAAACCAGATCCGCGGAATTCGTTGTGTCGCCATCGATAGTGAGCTCAAACACGGCGCGGCCGTGTCGGTATCTCACTTTCTCCGCGGCGCGAGATTCGGGAGCAACGGAGGCCGGAACGACGAGCCGTTGGCGGTGTTTTGAAAAAAGCTCGAGAGGCGCCATGAAGATCCGCAAAAGCATGAAGAGCGAAGCCGGTTATCCCGGCAGAGCTTGTATTAGTAATCGAGCGCGCAGATGGCGGTGCCGAAGCGAGGTCCGCGACGAAAAGCCGCACCAAAAGATGTCATGTCGTCGCCTCCCTCGGCGCATCCTCCTGATTCGTGTTCATCGCTATGCATCTCTGCAAAGCGAGCGCGTGACGGATAGATGCCGCCACCAGGCTGCGGGCGCATTTTTTGGGGCCCAATTGTCCGTATGTCTCACTCTCACGTCCTCTGGAGAACGTGGATCTCCTTGAGATGGTTTGTCATGCAACCGCTCGGTTGGATGGCGCGCCGCGCTTTCGGTTGACCATGCCCGCACGGGGCCTTTAGGTGAACATTTGTTCCAGAAGAAAGAGCATCGCGCACGAAATAACTCAAGACTGATCGGAAACTGACTCTCGCGGCAGCCCACTGGACAGCGCCGGGCTGCTGAAATGGTATTGGTTACTGGTTGGACCAGAAGGCAGAACCAATGAGTACACGTCTCGTAATCGACAAAGCCGGCCGCGTCGTAATCCCCAAACCCCTTCGGGAGAGTCTGCGCCTGGAGCCAGGCGACTCCCTGGAAATGGAAAGCGTCGGGGAGAAAATCACGTTGAGGCCCGTGCGCGGCACGGGACCGCTCATAAAGGAACAGGGCGTATGGGTATTTCACGCCGGCCCACTCCTGCCAGCCTCTGCGACGGATGAAATCCTCGATCAGATACGCGACGAGCGGGATCTCGCCAATCTCGGGAAGGCGAATGAAGGGGTTTCTGGATACCTCTGTTCTTGTGCCGCTCTTCTACGGCGATCACATTCACCACTTGGCAAGCCTGAATCTATTCACCCCCTTCAATACGAAAGCCGGCTGTTGCGCGGCGCACAGCCTCGTTGAGGTACTCGACCCTGACGAGAATGCCTGGCAGGCATTGCGTCAGTGGCGAACAGGCGATGCTTTTCGTCGGAAGCATCCGCGAGCGACCCTCGGTTGATGGCGCTCGATGACGAATACGCAAATGCCTTACAGGGGTGTGCGGCATTGGGCATTGTCGGCGGGAGCATTTACGATGCGATGTTCGCGCACTGCGCAATCAAAGCCCGCGCTGAAGCGATCTACACCTGGAACGTCCGTCATTGCTCGCTCTGCGGATCGAAAGTTGAAGCTCTCCTGACAACGCCCTGAACGCGAGCGGCGCGGTGGGCAGATCTGCTTGTCGGGCGATGCAAAAGGCTTTCTCCCACATCGCACAGGCCTTCGATGGAACAGGTCGCTTGGCAGATCTCAGAGACTTTCAGCAATCGGCTCAATTATTTACGCGGTCAGCGGTGCGTTCCCATGCCACACTCGGCACGAGATCCGGTATGCCTATCCATCACTCTTCAGATCGAAATTCGGAAACGCTCGGATTGATTTTGTGGGAGACGCACCGGATCAGAAGAGTTATTTTTCGAAAACGAACCCAAGACTTATGAATTGCTTATTTTTTTTCGGGGGAGGATCAGGGCAACGGCCCAAACCGGGAGCCCTCAATCCATCCATAATTATTTCTTATCAAACTCCCGACTTGCATTTCAAAAACTTTACCCGTAAACTAAGACTTCTGGCAATGCTCTCCAGCTTCACAGGCCGAATTATTACGACCATTCCGGTTGTATTACCGGTAGTAAGCATTACGGTCGTAGTATCCGTCCCCGTCTGAGGCTCGGGCAGTCAAAGAGATCCGAGGCCATCAGCGGGGCGAATCACCCCAGCCGATGGCCTTTTTTATTGGCACCCAATTATCAAAAGTGAAGCAACCATATACGAAGCAGTCGAAAGCAAGGAGTCGAACACATGGCCGCTGAAACCCTTCAATCCACTTCCCCGCGAACTGAAACCGGCAAACTCATGAGCGGCGCCGAGATGCTCCTCGAATGCCTCGTCCGCGAAGGCGTCGACTGCTTCTTCGGCTACCCCGGCGGCGTCACCATCCCCTTCTACGACGCCCTTTACGACCACCACATCCGCCACGTCCTCGTGCGTCATGAGGAGAACGCCGCCTTCGCCGCCGAAGGTTACGCGCGCGCTACCGGCAAGGTCGGCGTCTGCTGCGCCACCTCTGGCCCCGGCGCCACGAACCTCGTCACCGGCCTCGTCGACGCCATGATGGACTCCATCCCGATCGTCGCCATCAGCGGCCAAGTCCACTCCAAGCTCATCGGCAGCGACGCCTTCCAGGAAGCGGACACCTTCGGCATTACTCGCCCCGCCACCAAACACAACTTCATGGTGAAGACGCTGCAGGAACTCCCGCAGATCGTTCACGAAGCGTTCTACATCGCCGCCAGCGGCCGTCCGGGCCCTGTCCTGGTCGATATACCAAAGGATGTTTTCCAGGCGCGCGGGCACTATGCGCCGGTCGATACCATTCACCTCCCCGGATACAAAGTTTTCACCGAAGGTCATACCGGCCAGATCCGCCGCGCCGCGCAGTTGATCTGGGAGGCCGAGCGTCCGTTCGTTTACGCGGGCGGCGGAATCATCGCCGCCAACGCCGCGCCGGAACTGAAGGAATTCGTTGAACTCGTCGACGCGCCGGCCGTCTGCACCCTGATGGCCCTCGGCGGGCTCCCTGCGAATCATCCGAACTTCGTTAGCATGCCGGGCATGCACGGCAGCTACGCCGCGAACATGGGCATGACCGACTGCGATCTCCTGATCGCCCTCGGAACGCGCTTCGACGACCGCGTTACCGGACAGCTCTCCACATTCGCGCGCCACGCCCGCGTCATTCACGTCGATATCGACCCGGCGGAAGTCGGCAAGAACCGCACCCCGGATATCCCGATAGTAGGCGACGTGAAACGGGTCCTCCAGAAGCTCACCCGGGTGCTGCAGGAACTCGCGCCCGAGTCCGCTAAGAAGAAATCCGAAGCCCGCCGCAAATGGCGGGCGCAGCTCAAGACGTGGAAGGAAGAGCGTCCATACGACCGCGAGCGCGCCGAAGATGAAATCCGTCCGCAGCATCTGATGGATGAGATCGACCGCCTCTCGAACGGCCAGGCGATCGTCGCGTCGGACGTCGGCCAGCATCAGATGTGGGCCGCGCAACTCATCGGCTTCAACGAGCCGCGTCTGTGGATCAACTCCGGCGGTCTCGGCGCGATGGGCTTTGGCGTTCCCGCGGCAATGGGAGCCCAGATGGCCCGCCCCGATAAGCTCGTCTTCGCCATATGCGGCGACGGCGGATTCCAGATGGCCATTCCCGAACTCGCCACCATCGCGAGTCAGGGGCTCCCAGTCAAAATCATCATCATGAACAACGGCTACCTCGGGATGGTCCGGCAGTGGCAGACGCTCTTCTATAACAACCGCCTCAGCGCCGTCACGCTCGATTGCTTCCCGGACGCCGAAAAGCTCGCCTCAGCCTACGGCTTCGAAGGGCGCACCATCGAAAAGCCGCAGGAATTGACCAAAGCGCTCCAGCAGGCGATCGATTACCCCGGTCCTTACCTGCTCAACGTGAAAGTCTCGCCCGAGGAAAACGTTTATCCCATGGTGCCCGCGGGTGGCTCCATCAGCGAAATGGTCTTCGGACCGCCTCAACCCGTGACCGCGTAGGAATTGAACATGCTCCTGACAATCTCCATCCTTCTTGAGAACAAGCCCGGCGCGCTGCTGCGCGTTACCGGCGTGCTTTCGGCGCGCGGCTACAACATCGAAACGCTCACGGTCGCGAAAACCATCGATCCGGAGCTTTCGCGCATGACCATCGGAGTCGAAGTGGAAGACCGGCTCCGCAGTCAGGTCGTTAAGCAGATGAACAAGCTGGTGAACGTCCTTCAGGCGACAGATCTGACCGATGCGCCCGCCGTGATCCGCGAGATGATTCTGCTGCGCGTGCGCTGCGATCAGAACACCCGCACCGCGGTCCTGAAGGAAGCCGAAATCTTCCACGCGCGCGTGGTCGATTCATCCACTGAGGGCTTCGCGCTCGAAGCCACCGGCGATCCCGAGAAGCTCGATGAATTCGTCGCCATCATGCGCAGTTATGGCGAAATTGAAGTGACGCGGTCCGGAGGCGTGGCCATGTCGCTCGAAGGAAAGAAGATCCGCCTCCAGCCCCCTGTAGCGCTGAATGAGGTGGGGCAGACGGCATCGCCCGCTCAAAGGACTCTCTAAATGATCAAACGATATTACGAAAAAGACGCAAACATCGAGCCCCTTAAGGGCAAGAAGATCGCCATCATTGGCTACGGCAGCCAGGGGCACGCGCACGCGCTGAACCTTCGCGATTCCGGCCTTGACGTTGTGGTCGGCCTGCCCGCGAACAGCAAGAGCGTCGCGAAGGCGAAGTCCGCGGGGCTCACGGTGCTCGACACCGCCGAAGCCGCGAAGGTCGCCGACACGATCATGATCCTCACCCCGGATCACATCCAGGCGGACCTCTACGAGAAGGACATCGCGCCGCACCTGACCCCCGGCAGGACCCTGATGTTTGCGCATGGCTTCAGTATTCACTTCGGAGCCATCAAGCCGCCCTCTGGTGTGGACGTTTCCATGGTTGCCCCCAAGGCGCCCGGTCATCGCGTCCGCGAAGTCTTCACCGAAGGGTCAGGCGTTCCCTCGCTCGTCGCCGTCGCGCAGGACGCGAGCGGCAAGGCGCTTCAGAACGCTCTCGCCTATGCGACCGGTCTCGGTTCCATGCGCGCCGGTGTTCTCGAAACCTCCTTCCGCGAAGAGACCGAAAGCGACCTCTTCGGCGAGCAGGCCGTTCTCTGCGGTGGAACCGCTGAACTGATCCGCGCAGGCTTCCAGACGCTGGTCGACGCCGGTTACGCTCCGGAGATTGCTTACTTCGAGTGCCTCCACGAACTCAAGCTCATCGTGGACCTCATCTACGAAGGCGGTCTCAACTACATGCGCTACTCGGTGTCGGACACCGCCGAATATGGCGACTACACGCGCGGTCCGCGCATCGTGAATGATGAGACGCGCGCCGAAATGAAGCGCATCCTCGCCGAAATCCAGTCCGGCGAATTCGCGAAGCAGTGGATCGGCGAAAACAAGTCCGGCCGTCACAGCTTCCTGAAGATGCGGGAATCACAACACGGTCAGCTCATCGAAACGGTTGGTGAAGAGCTCCGCTCGATGATGACCTTCCTCAAAAAGAAGAAAGAACAGGGCGTACCAACAACCGCCTGAAACAAACCGGCCATGCGCATTCAAACATTCGATACTACGCTCCGGGACGGCACGCAGGGCGAAGCCGTCTCCTTCTCGGTGGAGGACAAACTCTCCATTGCCCAGAAGCTCGACGAGTTGGGAATCGACTACATTGAAGGCGGATGGCCGGGTTCCAACCCCCGGGATCGCGAATTCTTCCTGCGCGCACGCGCCCTGAAGCTGAAGCTGAAGCACGCGAAGCTCACGGCGTTCGGCTCGACGCGCTTCGCGAGGAACCCGGTCGAGGAAGACCGCAACGTGCGCGAGCTCGTCGATGCGGGCACGCCGGTCGTCGCCATCTTCGGCAAAACCTGGGATTACCACGTTCACCGCGCGTTAGGCATTCCGCTCGAAGACAACCTGAAGCTGATCTCGGAGACGGTCGCGTACCTGAAGAAGCACGGCAAGGAAGTCGTCTACGATGCCGAGCACTTCTTCGACGGCTACATCAACAACCGCGAATACGCGCTTCAAACGCTGGAAGCCGCCAAGACCGCCGGAGCCGACGTGCTCTGTCTCTGCGACACGAACGGCGGCACTATGACCGAGTTCCTGTCCCAGATCGTGGCCGATGTCCGAGCGCGCTTCGATGGCGTGATCGGAATCCACACGCACAATGATTCCGATGTCGCCGTTTCCAACTCGCTCGCGGCCGTTCGCGAAGGTGCGACCCATGTGCAGGGCTGCCTCAATGGCTATGGAGAGCGTTGCGGAAACGCCAATCTCGGAAGCGTCATCGCCAACCTCGAATTGAAGCTCGGCCACGAAACCATTGGCGCCGAGAATCTTCGCAAGCTCACCGCCACCGCCCGCTACATCGCGGAGTTGGCGAACCTTCAGATCGCGCGCGGCCAGGCGTTCGTCGGCCAAAGCGCCTTTGCCCACAAAGGCGGCATTCACGTCAGCGCGGTCCTGAAGGATTCCTCAACCTACGAACACATCTCGCCCGATGTCGTCGGTAACCGCCAGCGCGTTCTCGTGAGCGACCTCGCCGGACGCAGCAACGTTGACTACATGCTGCGCGAGTACCCGGACCTCGCGGACCGTCTCGCGGCTGACGCGCGGCGCGCCCTTGTCGACCGAGTCAAGGAAGCCGAATATCAGGGCTACGACCTCGAGGCGGCGGACGGTACCTTCGAACTCTTCATCCGCCAGGCGCTTAACCTCGGCGCGCAGTTCTTCGATGTCCAGGGTTACGAAGTGATGATCGTTGGCGGCGGAGCGAAACAGACCCGCGCTACAGCCACGGTCCGTATCGGCACGCGCGCCGGCGACCACATCGAAACCGCGCATGGTCACGGGCCTGTGAACGCCCTCGACACCTGCCTTCGCAAGTGTCTTTCCTCGCTGCCCGGCGTAAGCGAAGTCCGCCTGACCGATTACAAGGTCCGCGTTCTCGACTCCGGCAAAGGCACCGCTGCCAAGGTTCGCGTGCTGGTCGAATGGTCGGATCACCAGCGAAGCTGGTCTACCGTGGGCGTCTCCGAAGACGTGATCGGAGCGAGCTGGGAAGCCATGGTCACCGCGCTCCAGCTCGAACTGATGCGCCTGCTCGACAGCGACAGCGCCTCCGAAAAGGCCATCGCCGACTACTGCTGGACGGCCTGATTCTTCGGGGCTTCGAACCGATATCCGAAGCCACGCACCGTCACGAGCCAGACGGGCTCGTCGGGCTTCTCCTCGATCTGCTCCCGAAGACGGCGGATGTGCACGTCCACTGTCCGCGGCGTGACGAAGTGCTGCTCGCCCCAGACCTCGCGGAGCAATTGGTCGCGCGACCAGGCGCGCCCCGGGTGCGCCACGAAGAACTCCAGCAGCTTGAACTCGGTTGACGTCAGTTCGATCTCTCGATCGCCTTGATAGACGCGCCGCGCGCCGAGGTCGATGCGAAGCGCGCCGACGTTGAGTTCCGACGGCTTCGGCGGAGCCTCCGGCTCGCTGCGCCGCAGATGCGCCTTGACCCGCGCCACCAGCTCGCGGGGGCTGAACGGCTTGGTCATGTAGTCATCGCCGCCGATCTCGAGCCCGAGCACACGGTCGACTTCATCAGACCGCGCCGTCAGGAACATGATCGGCGTGCGCGTGAGCTTCTCGCCCTGCCGCATGCGTCGGCACAACGCGAAGCCGTCCTGGCCGGGAAGCATTACGTCCAGCACGATGAGATCGGGCTGCCAGGCTTCGAGACCGCGCAGCGTATCGTCGCCGCCGCTGAACACGCGCGTCTGGAAACCGCCGCGAGAGAGGTTGTAGTCGATCAGGGTGGCGAGTTCCACCTCGTCCTCGACGATCGCGACCCTCTTCATGCGGTCTGCTTCGCCGTCTTGCATTGGTCGCACGGGCAAATCTCGCGCAGATGGTCATACGAGTAAATGCCCGTGTCATGACCGTCATTCCAGGCGATGCGGATCGCGTAGTTGCCTGCGGGCTCGATGTTCAGCATCTTCAGCTTCGGCGTGTACATCTGGAACGGGTTCGCCGGCTGTTCGGTGCTCTTCTTGCGCGGCTCTGTGCCGTGGGAGCCGGTGCAGCTTGCGCACGGGCACCAGTCGCGCAGGTAGGTCGCGCCGTACGAGCTGTGATGGCCGTCCTTCCAGTCGATCTCGATGCCCTTGGATTTCGAGACCGCGATGTGTTCAGGGTCGTTGCGGTTCATGTATGGTTTGTTCGCTCTACGTCGCGCACACCGGAGATGCGGCGCATCGCTAGGCAGAGCTTTTCGAGTTGCTTCTTGTCGCGAACGTCAACCGTCATCTCGACCGATGCCGCATCGCCGCTCGCGAAGTCCGCTTTCGCTTCCAGACTGCGGACATTGGTGTTCTCGTTCGCCAATACGGTGGTGAGCTGATGCAGGAGACCGGGACGATCGTCCGTACGGACCACGATCCGCACCGGGAACGTGTCCTTCGTGTTGCGCTCCCATTCGACTTCGATCTTGCGCTCGGAGTCGTACATCAGGTTCTGCACGTTGGGGCAGGCGCGCGAGTGCACCGCTATTCCCTTGCCGCGCGTCACGTAGCCCACGATCGCATCGCCCTTGATCGGATTGCAGCACTTGGCTCGGTAGACCAGCACGTCTTCCAGGCCGTGAACCTTGATGACCGAGTCGTCATCCTTGCGCTGACCGGGCGCGGGCGCTTCCGTCTGCGGCGCCGGAGCAGCCGGCTCTTCCACAAGCGCGTCGGGAGCGGCATTCTGCAGCACCTGGCGCGCCGAGAACTTGCCGTATCCGAGGGCGGCGTAAAGGTCCTCGACCTTGCCCATCCCGTATTCGGCCGACACGCGCTCCAGCTCAGTCCGCTGGATACGCGCAAGCTGAACTCCCAGGCGACGGGCTTCCTTCTCCAGGTACTTCTGCCCGATCTCGATCGCGCGCTCACGTTCGTTGGCGTTGATCAGGTGCTTGATCTTGTTGCGCGCTCGCGAAGTCTTGACGATCGCGAGCCAATCCTTGCTCGGCTGATGGCCCGACTGCGTCAGGATGTCGACGATATCGCCGTTCTTCAGGATGTACCGCAGCGGCACGATGCGGCCGTTGATCTTCGCGCCGATGCAGGTGTTGCCGACCTCGGAGTGCACTGCGTAAGCGAAGTCAATCGGGCTCGCTCCCGCGGGTAGCACAACCACGCGGCCCTTGGGGGTGAAGCAATAGACCTCTTCCGGATAGAGATCGAGCTTCAGGGTCGAGTTGAAGTCGCTCGGGTCGCGCATCTCCTGTTGCCACTCGACGAGCTGCCTCAGCCACGCGATCCGTTGATCGTCCTGTGCGCCGCGTTTGCCTTCCTTGTACTTCCAGTGCGCGGCGATGCCTTCTTCCGCGATGCGGTGCATCTCCTCGGTACGGATCTGAATTTCGCAGTGCTTCCCTTCAGGGCCGACGACCGACGTATGCAGGGACTGATACAGATTGGGCCGCGGAATTGCGATGAAGTCTTTGATCCGCCCTGGCACCGGGCGCCACTCATTGTGGATCACGCCGAGCGCGCCGTAACAGTTCTTCACCGAATCCGTGATGATCCGGAGCGCGAACAGGTCGTACACCTGATCGATCGAGATCTTCTGCCGTTTGAGCTTCTGATAGACGGAGAAGGCTCGCTTCACGCGGCCTTCGACGCGCGCCGGAATTCCCTCTCGGCGCAGCTCCGCTTCCACCGTGCGGCGCATCTTTTCGACGAACGCCTCGTTCGCCGTGCGCTGGCTCTCGATCGTGTTCGAGATCTCTGCGAACGCTTCGGGGTCGAGATAGCGGAACGCCAGGTCTTCGAGTTCGCCGCGCACCTTGCCCATGCCGAGGCGATGTGCGATGGGCGCATAGATCTCGAGCGTCTCCCGCGCGATCCGCTCGCGCCGCTCCGGGCTCAGCGCGCCCAGCGTTCGCATGTTGTGCAGGCGGTCCGCGAGCTTCACGAGGATGACCCGGATATCGTTCACCATCGCGAGGAGCATCTTGCGATAGCTCTCCGCCTGCCGGTCCTCGGACGAGAAGAAGTCGATCTTGCTTAGTTTGGTGACGCCATCGACGCACCGCGCGACTTCTTCGCCGAACTCTTTCTGGATGTCGGCGACGCTGACGGTTGTGTCCTCGACGATGTCGTGCAGAAGGCCGGTGACGACGCTGACGACGTCCATTCGCATGTCGGCGAGGATCTCGGCGACAGCCAGCGGATGCGCAAGATAAGGATCACCCGATGCGCGCACCTGGCCTGCGTGGTACTTAGCGGCGAACCGGTATGCCTTCTCTACAGGCCCGAAATCGTCCTTGGGGCGGTTCGCCTGAAGGGTCGCGAGCAGAGCCTGAAGCCGGGCGTCGAGCGGCGACGTAGGCGCTTCGGGCGCAGGAGACACTTCAGGCAGGACGTCTATCCCTTGCGCGGGGGGCACGTCTTTATCTTAACGTTGCGGGTTTTCCGCCAGCGCTCGCAGCGACTTATCGTACGGCGCTCGCGCAACGCCGTGCTCGGTAATGATCGCCGTCACATAGCGGTTGGGCGTCACGTCGAAGGCCGGATTTTCCACCGCCGTTTCCGATGGCGCGACCGGTACGCCGAAGACGTGCGTTACTTCCTTCGCCGCGCGCTTCTCGATCGGAATGCCGTCGCCGCTCTCAAGCGTGAGATCGAGCGTGGATATTGGCGCGGCGACGTAAAAGGGAACGTTGTTCTCTTTCGCCAGCACGGCGACCGAATAAGTGCCGATCTTGTTGGCCACGTCGCCGTTGGCGGCGATGCGGTCGGCCCCCACGACCACGCAGCCGATTCGCCCCGAGTGCAGGAAGTGACCGGCCATGTTATCGGTGATGAGCTTGACGTCGATCCCGTCCTGCTGCAGTTCCCAGACGGTTAGGCGGGCGCCCTGGAGGAATGGACGAGTCTCATCCGCGAAAACGTCGATCTTCTTCCCGGACTCCACTGCTGCGCGGATGACGCCGAGCGCAGTTCCGTAACCTGCTGTCGCAAGAGCCCCTGCATTGCAGTGGGTCAGGACTGTTTTCCCGTCGGGGATCAATGACGCGCCGTGACGGCCGATGGCTGTGTTGATCTCAATATCCTCTTCGCGGACGAGTTTAGCTTCGGTGATCAACCGGTCGCGCAGTTGCTCGTAATCGAGATGCCGGTTCTCGCGATAGACCCGATTCATGCGATCAATCGCCCAAAAGAGGTTCACTGCTGTGGGGCGCGTACCGGCAAGTTCCGCGGAGATCGTCGCGATCTGCGCGTCCAGATCGGAGGGATCGGCCTGCGCGACTCCGATGGCCATCCCCATAGCGGCGGCGACGCCGATCGCAGGAGCGCCGCGAATCACCATCGCGCGAATCGCGTGTGCCACGTCCTTGTAATTGCGGCAGACAAAGAACTCCTCCTTCGCCGGGAGCAAAGTCTGGTCGATCATGACGACGCCGTCGTCGGTCCATTGAATGGTTTCGATCATCGGGAATTGGGAAACACAAGCGTTAGAACAAACGGCACTACGTTATATGCGATGTGAACGATCGATGAAGCGCGCGTGGAGCCGGATATGTGGCGTACTACGCCGAAGACGAATCCCGCGACCGTGATGGTCAGACCCGCTTGCCAGAGACCCGCGTTCTGCGTCAGGTGTACAGCCCCGAAAAGAACGGATGTCGCGAGAATGCCAGGAAACACCCCCGCCGCGCTCACCAGGACAGGCTGCAGGAACCCCCGGAACAGCAGTTCCTCGACAATGGGCGCAATCGTGACGCCGAAGAGCGAGATCGCAAGGCGGCTGGCAAATCCGCTGTCGAGCATCTTCGAGAACGGTGTTTCGACATCGGGGGTTCTGAGTAGTACCTGGAGCGCGAAGCTCACAAGCACGAGGGCGAATCCGATAACGGCAAGGTACAAGGGGCTGAACGGCTGCCGCACCCATCCCAACGATTCGAACAGGGGATGCCCGCGCATTTGGAAGAGGATCTTAAGAATCCCGAACAACACAACGTATGCCGCGAACTCTTCAGCAACCACCCAATATCCGAGCTTCGCCGAGTCGTGAATCGCGCCTGCGACCACTCCGGCGATGAGCCATACGGCCACGAGAAAGATCGCAACGGAAAGAAACACCTCTCCAAAGCCCCAGAACGGAGTCTCGGGCTCGGCCAGCACGACAGGCGCGGCGGATGTGTCGAACTCTTCTTCGCGTGCCATCGGCTCAGCCCGCATCGGCCCTCTCGATCAGCGCGGCGGCGAGCAGCGGGATCATAATTTCATGATGGCCGGTGAGCGAGTAGCCGCTTCCACCCGCCAGAGCGTGGGGCCGCTCGACGACGTTGACGCGTGGCCGATAGTGCTGCAGAAAATCGAGATTCACGGTAGTGAAGTTGCGCAGGTCATGGCCCAGATTGCGGACGCAGGAGACGGCCTTCAGGAAGACTTCAGGCATTACCACCGCGGAGCCCGCGTTGATGTAGACTCCGCCGCCATTGAGCCGTGCGACTAAAGAGCAGAAGAGGCGGAAATCGTTGTGCGTAGCGGCCCCGAGCGCTTGCGGATCGACTGCGGGATGCATGTGCGGCGTGTCCGTCCCGATCGCCACGTGGACGGTAACGGGTACGCGGGCGCGCCACGTCTGGACGAGAATGCTGTCCTCTGAATGATCCGGCGCAGCGCAGCGATCGAGTGCTCGACCCAGCGCTTCGCCAACACCCAGGGTTGGATCCAGCGCCTGGTTCCATTCGCGTCCCGTCTCTTCCGCGACTCCGAAGCGCCCACCAGGGAGGACCGCTTCGACATCCTCGCTCGTGCAACCCGCCAGCGCAATTTCGAAATCGTGAATCGAGGCCGAGCCGTTCATCGCGAAGGCCGTGACGAACCCGCGCCGCATGAGATCGATGAGAACCGGCGCGAGGCCGCACTTGATTACGTGTCCGCCGAGCCCCCAGATGATCGGTTTGCCTGTTTCCCGCGCGCTTCCGATCGCGTCCACAACAGAACGCAGCATATCCGCCGCGAGTATCCGCGGCAGAGAATAGATAAAAGCCGAAATGCCTGATCCGCGCTGATGCGGTCGGGCGAAATCCTCGCGGCGCACCTTCCCGCCGCGTTCCGCAAGCGGGATCGTGTTTAGACCCGTAAGGTCCATTGGCCCGATATCGTAATGGCTCAAGCGGCGCGCTCCGGGGCCATAAGCTTACGTAGCGCGTCCGCGGTGAATCCTTTGCGCCCGCGGATCAATTGTTCGGGCGTTCCCACTGCTACGACGCGACCGCCGTCCTCACCGCCGTCCGGGCCGAGATCGATCACCCAGTCGGCGCTCTTGATCACGTCCAGATTGTGCTCGATCACCAATACAGTATTGCCGAGATCCACAAGGCGCTGGAGGACTTCCAGCAGCTTGCGCACGTCCTCAAAATGCAGCCCGGTGGTGGGCTCGTCGAGCACATAGAAGGTCTTTCCGGTCTGGCGCCGGCTCAGTTCCTTGGCGAGTTTGATACGCTGCGCCTCGCCCCCGGAGAGCGTGGTCGAGGACTGCCCCAGGTGTATGTATCCGAGCCCCACGTCGAGAAGCGTTTTCAGTTTGGGCCGGATCTGCGGGTTCGTTTCGAGCAAAGGCAGCGCTTCCTCGACGGTCAACTCGAGTAGGTCCGCGATCGAGTGCCCCTTGTACTTCACCTGAAGCGTTTCGTAGTTATAGCGTTTGCCCCGGCAGACATCGCAGGTCACGTAGACGTCCGGCAGGAAGTTCATTTCGATGCGCTTCAGCCCGTCTCCCTGGCAGGCTTCGCAGCGGCCGCCCTTTACGTTGAAGCTGAAGCGTCCGGGCTTATAGCCGCGCTCCCGCGATTCCGGCAGCAGGGCGTAATAATCGCGGATCGGCGAGAAGAGGCCCGTATAGGTGGCAGGATTCGAGCGGGGCGTGCGGCCGATGGGCGCCTGATCGATGCGCACGATCTTATCGATATTCTCGATGCCCGTGATCTCGCGATGCGCCCCGGGGACTTCGTGAGAGCCGTAGATCTCTTTGGCGAGCGCGCGGTAAAGGATATCGTTGACGAGCGTCGATTTGCCGCTTCCCGAAACGCCCGTGACCACGATGAACCGGCCGAGCGGAAATTCGACATCGACGTTCTTCAAATTGTGCTCGGAGGCCCCGCGGATCCGGACCGACGCGCCATTGCCTTTGCGGCGTTCGGCGGGAATCTCGATGTTCTTTTTGCCAGCGAGGTATTGGCCGGTGAGGGATCGATCGCTCGTGCGGATTTCCGCGGGTGTTCCGCTTGCGACAAGTTCCCCACCCAGGCGCCCGGCTCCAGGACCGAGGTCGAGAACATAATCGGCGCGTTCGATCGTTTCCGCATCGTGCTCCACGACGAGCACAGTGTTACCCATGTCGCGGAGTTCCGTGAGCGTATTCAGCAGCCGATCGTTGTCGCGGGGGTGCAGCCCGATGGACGGTTCGTCCAACACGTAGAGCACGCCGCGCAGTTTGCTTCCGATCTGCGTCGCGAGACGGATACGCTGCGCTTCGCCGCCCGAGAGCGTGGTCGCCGAACGATCCAGACTCAGGTAGTGCAGCCCGACGGACTCCAGAAATTCGAGGCGGCGACGGATCTCATCCGCAACGCGGCCGGCGATGCGCATCTCGCGATCACTGAACCGCCAGGAACGCGCCGTGAGCAGTGAGCGTGAAACCGGCATGGCGGTGAACTCGGCGATGGAGACGTTCTTAACGCGGACCGCCAGGCTCGAGGGGCGGAGCCGCTTGCCCCCGCAGGCCGCGCAGATGACGGGCGACATGTACTCGGTCAGCCACTCGCGATAGTCCGACGACGCGTCACGGTAGATTTCCTGAAGCACCCCGAGGATGCCGGGAAAGCCGTTGAATCCGCTGAGAAGCTTTTCGCGCGTCTCGCGAGGTAGCTTCTCCCACGGCGCCTTCAGCTTGGCGCGAAGAGACCGGGCGGCCTCCTGGGTCCGATGCGTCACAAGGCTCGATCCGGCGCCAGGGCCGAGACCGCCTTCGAGTAGCGGCTTTGATGGATCCACGATGATCTTATCGGGATCGAACGCCCACGTGCTGCCAAGGCCGGAACATTCCTCGCACGCTCCGTAGGGGCTGTTGAAGGAGAACGATCGCGGTTCCGGCTCCGGCACGTTCGTACCGCATTCGACGCAGGCAAGCTTTCGGGAATAGAGGCGCTCTTCGCCGTCTACCACCGAGATCAGCACCAGGCCATTCGCGAGCCGGGTCGCAATATCAATCGCGGATTCCAGGCGCTTTTCAATCCCGGGCTTGACAAGCAGACGATCGACGATCACCTCGATCGTGTGATTCCGGCGTTTGTCGAGGTTGATATCGTCTTCCAGAGATCGAACGACGCCGTCGATACGCGCCTTGACGAATCCCTGTCGCGCGAGTTTTTCGAGATCCTTTTTAAATTCGCCTTTACGTCCGCGAACCATGGGCGCCATGACCTGGATGCGGTCCTCGGGCCGGAGCGCGAGCACATGCTTCAGAATCTGTTCCGTTGTCTGGCGTGAAATTTCGCTGCCGCAAACGGGGCAGTGCGGCACGCCGATCGAGGAATAAAGAAGGCGGAGATAGTCGTAGATCTCGGTTATCGTTCCGACCGTGCTGCGTGGGCTTCGGCCAGTGGTCTTCTGATCGATGGAGATCGAGGGGCTCAACCCTTCGATGGAATCGACGTCGGGCCGTTCCATCTGATCAAGAAATTGTCGGGCGTATGTCGACAGAGTTTCCACGTAACGGCGCTGACCTTCGGCGTAAATCGTGTCGAAGGCAAGCGAAGATTTCCCGGATCCGCTCAGTCCCGTAATCACCGTCAGACTGTTCCGCGGAATTCGGACGGCGACGTTCTTGAGATTGTGCTGGCGCGCACCCGATACTGAGATTTCCTGTAACATTCAGGTTATGGTTCGTCCGGCGCGCGATGAGAAATAGAACTCAGGACGCGAAAGGGACGGCAGCGGAGACCCGAAATCCATCGTCGCATGATCCTCACGGCCAGCGGGGCGGACCGCGGCAAGCGTCTGGACGCTCTGCTGCATGAGCGACTTCCCGAATTCAGCCGGGCACGAATCCAGCAGTGGATCAAGGCGGGACGCGTCCTTGTTAATGACCGCGCCGGAAAGCCATCCTACGCCGTCCGGGGGGATGAGAGGATCGACCTCGAACCCACCGAACCGCCGCCCCTGAAGGCTGTCCCCGAGGCGATTCCTCTGACAGTTCTCTACGAAGACGACGCCTGCGTCGTCATCGATAAGCCTGCCGGGATGGTGGTGCATGCGGGTGCCGGCATTCACTCGGGTACTGTTGTGAATGCGCTGCTCCATCGGTTCGCCCGTCTTTCGCGCATCGGTGGCGACCTCAGGCCGGGGATCGTTCACCGTCTCGACCGCTTCACAAGCGGCGTTCTTCTAGTGGCCAAGGCGGACCCCGCTCATCGCGATCTGGCGTTGCAGTTCTCTTCGCGACGAGTCGAAAAGATCTACCTGGCGCTGGTGGAAGGAAAGCTGTCCGGATCGGGCCGGATTGAGAAGCCGATCGCACGCGATCCGAAAAACCGCGCCCGTATGACGGCGCGTCTTGCCTTGGGCCGGACCGCGCTCACCGACTGGCAAGCTATGGAACATTTCGACGGATTCACATTCCTGCGAATCCGTCTGGGCACGGGAAGGACTCACCAGATCCGCGCTCACATGGCCGCACTGGGGCACCCCGTCGCGGGTGACCGGCTGTATGGCGCGAAGCCGTCCGCATGGCGAAGGTATTTTCTGCATGCGCATCGGCTGACATTTTGCAGTCCGGCGACTCAGGAACTCGTGACGGTCGAATCGCCGTTACCCCAAGAACTGGACGAATGGAAGTGCTCTCTGTCACACTTCCGCGACGGACGATAGAATGGCCCATATGAAAGTTCTTCCGTTCTGCGCTCTGTCGTGCGCAGGGATCGCATTGATGGCGCAGCAGGGAAATCAGCCGAAGCCTCCCGCCGCTCCCGTCGATCAGGAAGGACAAACCACGATCACGCTCGACGTCACGCGGGTCAATATTCTGTTCACAGTAACGGACAAAAAAGGCCGATTCGTCACAGATCTGGGGAAAGACGATTTCTCGGTGGTCGAAAGCAAGAAGCCGCAGGTCATTCAACAGTTCACGGCTGAATCCGACCTCCCGCTTCGGCTCGCCGTGCTCGTCGATACGAGCAACAGCATCCGAGAGGAGTTCCGCTTCGAGCAGGAGGCGGCCGTTCGTTTCATGCAAAGCGTAATGCGGCCGAAGGAAGACCGGATGTTACTGGTGAGCTTCGACAGCGCCGCGGAACTCGTCACCGACCTGACCGGTGATCTGAAAAAGCTCGAGGCGGGAATCAAGGGCATGCGTCCGGGCGGCGGAACGTCTCTTTATGACGCCATCTACTTCGCTTCAAAAGAAAAGCTGATGATGGACCAGCCGCGCGATAAGTTCCGGCGGGCCATGATTGTGATCAGCGATGGCGAGGATACATCCAGCCGATACTCGCGGGACCAGGCGCTCGAGATGGCGCAGAAGGCGGATGTTGTCATCTACGCGATTTCGACCAACACAAAGCGCGACGATCTGGATGGCGATAAAGTTCTTCGTTATCTGACCGAAGAAACCGGCGGGCAGTCGTTCTTTCCGTTCAAGGTGGAAGACCTCGATCAGTCGTTCGAGAACATCGCGAACGAGCTGCGCCATCAGTACAACATCTTCTATCGCCCGGACCCGCTGAAGACGGATGGTTTGTATCATCCTGTCGCGGTCAAGGTGAAAACGCGCAAGGACCTGGTTGTCCGGGCGCGCAAGGGTTACTACGCCCCTAAGTTCTAGCCGCTCTCAAACGAGTTCGCGGATTTTTTCGCAGACAATATCTCTCACGATCTTGCCCGCATCCTTCGTGCCGCGCGACAGGGCTTCAGCGAAATGGAGCGCTTGCTCCGCGGTGATCTTGGGCGGCATAGGCGGCGGCCGTTGAGGAGGCGGATGCCGCCGGGTCCCGATGTCGCAATGCATGCGCCGATTTTCCCGGTGAACTTGGCCCAGGCGCAGGCCATGAAGGCTGCCGCTTCCTCGTGCTGCGTCTGAACGAGTCGAGCATCGTTTCCACAAGAATGTCGCTGGCTGTTTTCGCCGTTTGACTCAAACCTACGATTCGAGGTAACAAGGCGTCTGTTCCAAACCGGACGGCGCAGCGTAAGCAACGTGCGCTTATACCCATGGAACGTGGACTGATGCTCGTCAGTGAGAACCGCGCCGCATGTGGATCGTTCGGCTCGCACTACGCCGTCCGTTTACCTTCGTCGTGATGGCGACGCTCATCGCGATTCTCGGCGTGAACTCGATATTGGTCATGCCGGTTGACATCTTCCCGTACATCGACATTCCTGTTGTGAGCGTGGTCTGGACGTATCCCGGCGTGTCGCCCGATGACATGGAAAAACGGATCGTCACGGTGAGCGAGCGCGCAATGACGACGACCGTCAACGACATCGAGCACATCGAATCGCAGTCCTACAACGGCGTCGCTGTGATCAAGGTTTTCTTTCAGCCAAACGTGAAAGTTGAGCTCGCGATCGCGCAGGTGACCGCGATCATGCAAACCCTGCTTCGGGCCCTTCCGCCCGGCATTTTTCCGCCGGGCATATTGAAGTACGACGCCTCCAGCGTGCCGATTCTGCAGATCGGACTGGGCAGCGACACACTGAGCGAATCGCAGCTTTACGACTACGGCCAGAACTTCGTCCGAACGCAGCTTGCGACGATCCAGGGCGCCTCATTACCGCTCCCGTACGGCGGCAAAACGCGCGAAATCATGGTCGATATCAATCCGAACGCGCTTTATGCGAAGCAACTTTCGGCCACGGATGTATCGAACGCGCTGAGCCTTCAGAATCTGATTCTGCCCGCCGGTACTGCCAAGATCGGCACGCGCGAGTATCTGGTGCGCGTGAACAGCAGCCCTCTGTACGTAGACGCCCTGAATGATTTGCCAATCAAGACGGTGAACGGCGCCACTGTATTTATCAAGGACGTGGCTCAGGTTCGTGATGGCGCGGCGGTTCAGACGAATATCGTCCGCCAGGACGGCGGTCGAGGGGCTTTGCTAACGGTTCTCAGGAACGGCAAGGCATCCACGCTTTCAATCATCAACCGGGTGAAGAAGGCGCTCCCCGATATTCAAGCCGGTCTTCCGCCGGAATTGAAGATGAAGTTCCTTTTCGATCAGTCTCTGTTTGTGCGGGCTTCTATTAACGGGGTATTGCGAGAAGGGGCGATCGCGGCCGCGCTGACCGGTCTGATGATTCTGCTCTTTCTCGGCAGCGTACGCAGCACGCTGATCGTTTGTATTTCGATCCCGCTTTCGATCCTCACGTCACTCATTGTGCTCGCGCTCACGGGCCACACGATCAACATCATGACGCTGGGAGGGCTTGCGCTGGCCGTCGGCATTCTGGTGGACGATGCGACCGTTGAAATTGAAAATACGCACCGGAACATGGGAATGAAGAAGCCGCTGACCCGCGCCGTGCTGGATGGCGCTCAACAAGTGGCCGTTCCGGCGTTCGTCTCGACACTCTCGATCTGCATCGTCTTCGTGCCAGTGCTGCTATTGGTGGGCGCGGCGCGGTTTTTATTCACGCCACTCGCGGAAGCGGTGGTCTTCGCGATGCTCGCCTCTTATCTGCTCTCCCGCACTCTGATTCCGAACATGGTGCACTACCTTCTTCGCAAAGAAGTGGATCTGTATCGCGAAGGAGAAGGCGGAGAACCGGCGGAGGCTCCCGGCTGGAACTGGAAGATCCACCATAAGTTCAACCACTATTTCGACCGGTTGCGCGACCGGTACGCCGGATTTCTCGACTGGAGCCTGGATCATCGCGGCGCGCTCCTGATCGTGTTCGGCGTCTTCGTCGCGGGGTCGATGGTTCTTACCTTATTCATTGGGCGCGATTTCTTCCCGACGGTCGACTCCGGACAGATCCGGTTCCATGTTCAGCCGCCGTCGGGCACGAGGATCGAAGAATCAGAGCATTATTTTTCGCGTATCGACGCTTTGGTGCGCGAGGTCATCCCCGCCAATGAAATCGACACGATTCTTGACAACATCGGCCTGCCGAACAGCGGCATCAATCTTGCCTTTGGCGACAACCCGGTGTTGGGCGACTCGGACGGCGACATTCTCGTCTCACTGAAGAAGGACCACCATCCGACCGAGAAATACAACGAGCAACTTCGCGCTCGCTTCCGCGAGAGTTTCCCAGATTGCGAATTCACCTTCGAAGCGGCGAACATTACGAACCAGATTCTGAACTTCGGATTGCCCGCGCCGATCGACGTCCAGGTGGTGGGACGGGATTTTCAGGGGAACTACAAGATCGCGAAAGATATCGAGAAGAAGATGGCGGCGATTCCCGGCGCGGTGGATGTGCACGTCCACCAGATCGTCGATTATCCGGAGGTTCGGGTGAATGTCGACCGGAGTAAGGCGAATCAGATTGGGCTTACCGAACGCGACGTGAGCAACAGCCTGCTGATCTCGCTCAGTTCCAGCGGGCAGGTTGCGCCAAATCAATGGCTCAATCCGCAGAACGGAGTGAATTATCAGGTTGCCGTGCAAACTCCGCAGATTCTGGTGAATTCCTTCGACGCGCTGCTTAAGACGCCTATCTCGAGTCTGGGAAGTTCCGGCGCTTCGACCGGCGGCTCGACTCCGAACGGGAGCACGGGCGCTCAGGCGATTACCGGAGATACAGCCGAAGGAAGCCCGTACAATACGGGCGCGGCGCCTAACGGAGCGTCACCCGCTTATGCGAACGCGTCCGCGCCGCAGAACAGCGCGCAACTGCTTTCCAACATCGCAAGCCTGCAGCGCGGCGTCTCCACCGAGATCGTGAACCACTACAACGTGCAGCCGGTATTCGACATTTACGCAAATGTCGATCGGCGTGATCTCGGCGGAGTGCGGTCGGACGTCGAAAAGATTATGAGCGGCATGCGGCCGCACCTGCCGAAGGGCGTCAAACTCGATCTTCGGGGCCAGGCGGAAACGATGCAAAGCTCCTTCGTGCGGCTCGGGCTGGGAATGGTCTTTGCGGTGACCCTCGTTTATCTGCTTATGGTGGTGAATTTCCAGAGCTGGGTAGATCCGGCGATCATCCTGATGGCGCTGCCGGGCGCTTTCGCCGGAGTGCTCTGGATGTTGTTCATGACGCAGACTACGTTCAACGTGCCGAGCCTCATGGGGGCGATCATGTCTTTCGGTGTGGCTACCGCGAACAGCATTCTGCTGGTCACCTTCGCGAACGATGAGCGTGCCGCGGGTAAAAATGTACGCGAGGCAGCGCTTTCGGCAGGCTTCACACGGCTGAGGCCGGTCTGCATGACCGCGTTGGCGATGCTTCTGGGCATGCTGCCAATGGCTTTGTCCCTCGGAGAGGGGGGCGAACAGAACGCGCCTCTGGGGCGAGCCGTGATCGGCGGGTTGGCGCTTGCTACGTTTTCGACGCTGTTCGTCGTGCCGATCATTTACACCTACCTGCGCAAAGAAGCCCCCATCGATTACGACCGCCGCATCGCCGAGGAAGAGCATGAGGGAGACGCCCCCGCGAAGGAGGATCATGATCGACACGGATGAGAAACTCCTGCCGCCTCGTGAGGAGCCGCCGCGGATCGAAGCCCCCGCTGAAGAAAGGCTGCTGGCCGAAATCGAGGCTTTGCGCCGGGAGCTCGAGGAACTCAAGAAGAAGAACGGCGGCCGAAACGACTCCAGGGCTCCGCGTCCTCGCGGGCGGACCTTGTGGCTGATCGGGGCGGGATTGCTGGCGCTTCTGATCCTGGCGGCGCTTTTGGGCTGGCTGCCGCGCCATCTGCGCGCGAAGGAGCTTGCCAATGAATCGCGCCAGGAGCAACAGGCATTGCCTCAGGTCAAGTTCATTCGCGCGCAGACATCGGCGCCGACCGACGAGCTGATTCTTACAGGCACGACGGAAGCGATTACTGACGCTCCCATCCTCGCCCGCGCCGATGGCTATGTGTCGCAGCGGTTTGTGGATATTGGTGATCACGTAAAAAAAGGCCAGATCATGGCGATCATTGGGGCGCCGGATGTGGATCAGCAGGTTGTGCAGGCGCGGGCACAGGTTGCGCAGGCGCAATCGGCGCTCAAACAGGCCGACGCAAACCTGCAGCAGGGCAAGGCCAACGAGGAGCTTGCGCGCGTGACGGCGGCGCGATATGACCACCTGGTAACACGCGGAGCGGTTGCCCGCCAGGACAACGACACGCAGCAGGCCAACTATCAGGCGCAGGTATCGAATGTCGCCGCCTTGGCGGAGGCGGAGAGCGCGGCATCGCAGAATGTAGAATCGGCTCGCGCCAATCTGCGGCGGCTGATCGAGTTACAGGGATTCGAGCGCGTCACCGCGCCTTTTGAGGGCGTCGTAACGCTACGCAACATCGACGTGGGAACGCTGATCGGCACTGGCGCCACGCTGCTGTTTCGCGTTGCGCAGGTGGATCGTTTACGTACCTATGTGAACGTCCCACAGCCGAATGCCCCGTCGGTAGCGGTGGGTGAGGAGGCGCGCGTGGAGGCAGCGGAGTTCGGCGATCACGACTTTTCGGGGCGCGTAACGCGAACGGCTGAGGCGCTCGACCCCACAACTCGCACACTGGTCACAGAGGTGCAAGTGCCTAATCCGGAAGGTAAGCTTCGGCCCGGAATGTTCGTAGATGTAAAGCTTCGGATCCAAAGGGCGAGCCAGCCGATTCTTGTGCCGGGTGATTCGCTTATCGTGGATGCGAAGGGCGCTCAGATCGGCGTGCTTCGCGACGTCAAGCGTGCGCAAATACTGAAAAATAAGGATAATAGCGGCAGACCGAAGGCGACGACCGTCGAGGGCACAGTGCACCTGCAGAATGTATCGTTGGGACGGGATTACGGGGCGGCGACGGAGATCGTATCCGGGCTCTCACAGGGTGATCTGGTCGTCGTGAACCCGAATGATAGTGTTCGGGAAGGCGTGCGCGCACAGGCAACCGAAACCCAGGCGATACTCGACGTGGAGAGCGGGTCGGCGGCGCAGCAGAAGCAAAACGCCAACAGCGAAAAGCTGCAGAAGCAGGCTGGCGCGGAGCCGCCGGCGAAACGGCCTTCCGAGATGAAAAAGAAGCGAGGCCCGGGGTTTTGACGCAGCTTACGGACAGCGATTTTCTCCGGTCGATCGGCGTGACGCCGTACGAGCCGGAATTTTTTGACGACGAGATTCGCGCGCGGCGCCGTGACCGAGTCATTCAGGTGTTCGCTGTGCTTCAGTTGATCGCTATGGCGGCAGCGCTGGTCTGGACGGCTGTTTAACGCTCGGCGAAACACCGCATGAATAATGGGGTGGTGAACCCCGTCTATGTCAGAGACGCCTCCGGATTTACCGGCTGGGCGGACGACGTTAAGATCCCTGCCAACAAGGAGGAACTTTCCGCGGTGCTGCGCGAGGCGTCCGCGCGGGGCGTTCCTGTAACGGTGATCGGGGCCGGTTCGGGGCTGACGGGCGGCCGGGTGGCGCGCGGCGGCTGGGTGGTTTCGCTGGAAAAGTTCCGGCGGATGGAGGTGAACCAAGGCTGCGCCCACGCGGGCGCGGCGGTCACTCTGATCGATATCCGCGATGCGGCGACGCCTTCCGGGCAGTTTTACGCGCCGGATCCGACTGAAATTACGGCGTCCATTGGCGGCACGATCGCGACGAACGCCAGCGGATCGCGTAGTTTCCGCTTCGGCGCGACCCGACGCCACATTCTTTCGCTGCGCGTCGCGTTCATGGATGGGTCGGTCGCTGAGTTCCGGCGCGGGGAAAAGATCGACTTCGACGTTCCGCATATCGCGCTGCCGCACGTCCGCAAGACAACGGCAGGGTATCGTTTGGAGCCGGGGATGGACTGGATCGATCTGATCTGCGGCTCGGAGGGAACGCTTGCCGTGGTGTTCGAGGCGGAGATTGCGCTGCTGCCGTTACCCGCTCATCTGTTCGCCGGCGTCGTCTTTTTCGGCTCCGACGAGGCGGCGCTGGATGCTGTGGATGCCTGGCGTCCGGTGAGCGACCTCAGGATGTTGGAATATGTGGGCGCATCCGCGCTCGATCTGCTGAGGGGACGGTATCCAGAGATTCCCGCCCAAGCCAGGGCTGCGCTGCTGATCGAGGGCGAGGAAATCGACGGATGGGATGAGCGATTGGAATCGGCGGGGGCTCTGCTCGAGGCGTCGTGGTTTTCCGAGTCGGCGCGCGACCGTGAGCGCTTCCGCCGATTCCGGCATTCGCTTCCCGAGATCGTGATTGAAACGGTGTCGAAGCGCGGGTTTCAAAAGAAAGGCACGGACTATGCAGTCCCGGTGGCGCGCAACCGCGAGATGCTGGCGTATTACCGGCAACGACTGGACGATGAGATGCCGGGCCAATACGTTCTCTATGGGCATATTGGCGATGCGCACGTCCACGCCAACATGCTTCCAGCGACAGAGGGGCAGGCGGAAGCCGCGAGCGCGCTGATGACGGAGTTCGCGCGAAAGGCGGTGGAACTTGGCGGCACGGTTTCGGCCGAGCATGGCCTCGGGAAGAGCAAGGCCTACCTGTTGCCGCTGCAGTTCCGCGCGGAGGATATCGAGGCGATGAAGGCGGTCAAGCGACGGTTCGATCCGCAGTGGCTACTAGGGCGCGATACGCTGTTTCCGAGTCCACACAATTAATGGGTCCTGACAATCTGGCAGAACGCACGCGGCGGCGCGTCACGTTGCGAGCGATGCCATTCCTGATTCTGGTCTACGTAACCGCATACCTCGACCGCGCGAACATCGCCATTGCGAAGTTACAGATGCAGAGCGCGCTGAGCCTGACCGATGAGGTGATCGGGTTTGGCGCGAGCATTTTTTTCATCGGCTATTTTCTGCTGGAGATCCCGGGGACCCTGATCGTCGAACGCTGGAGCGCGCGAAGGTGGCTGGCGCGGATCATGATCACCTGGGGAATTGTGGCGACTCTTTCGGGATTCGCCGGCCTGATTCCTGTACCCCTCAGTGTGCGTCAGCAGTTTTACTGGCTGCGCTTTTTGCTGGGCGCGGCGGAGGCGGGTTTCTTTCCGGGCGTAGTCGTTTATCTGTCTCATTGGTTTCGAGAGCAGGACCGAGCGCGGGCTAAAGCGTGGTTCATGATCGCGCAGCCGCTTTCGATCGTGATTGGCTTGCCGATTTCGCGTTGGATTCTTGAGACGGCTCATTGGTACGGCCTCGCCGGCTGGAGGTGGGTTTTTATTCTCGAAGGACTGCCGCCGGTGCTGCTCGGGTTTGTGACGCTGTTCTACCTCACGGACCGCCCTGCGCAGGCCAAATGGCTCAAGGACGATGAACGGGAGTGGCTGGTTGGGGAACTTGCGGCGGAAGAGCGGCGGCGGACCGCCGCCCGCCGCACGGGCATTATGGACGCCTTGCGGCAGCCTCGCACGGCTTTGCTGGCAGCTTCGTTTTTTCTGATTGTGACTGGCAATCAGGCGATCCTGGTTTTCCTGCCGTCGATTACGGACAACATGAAGAGCATGTCAATCGTTTGGCGTACGGTCGTTACCGTACTGCCATACGTCTGCAGCATCGGCGGAATTCTGTTCAACGGCTATCTCGCGTCGCGCACGCGGCGGCCCACGCTCCACACGGCTATTCCCATGTTGATGGCCGGCGTGAGTCTGGCGATGGCCATCCTCTCCGGCTCGAATCTGGCGATGGTGATCTCGTTCCTCTGCCTTTTGGGGTTCAGCTTTCAGGCTTATCTGCCGGTGTTCTGGAGCATTCCGTCCGGGTTTCTGGGTAAGTCGGCCGCCGCGACCGCTGTTGGTCTGATCAACTCGTTCGGGAATCTTGGAGGATTCGTAGGCCCTTACAGCTTTGGGTATCTGCGAACACGCACTGGCGGATATGAGACTGGCCTTTGGTGTCTTACGGCTTGCATGATCGGCGCGGGAGTTCTGGCGTCGTTTATCCGGCAGGATGCGCCGCATCGTCGTCCGGCGCAAGCCGCGGGAGAATGAACGCGTATTCGAGCGCCTTCTCGGCGATCTTCTGATAACGGCCGGAGGGCCCGCCGTGTCCCGCTCCCATATTGGTTTTGAGAAGAATCACGCTTGCGGCGGTGTTGCGATCCCGTAGTTTCGAGATCCACTTCGCTGGCTCCCAGTAAGGGACACGCGGATCGTTCAGCCCGCCGGTGGCCAGAATGTCGGGGTAGGCTTTACGCTCGACGTGTTCGTAGGGCGCATAAGAACGGATGTACTCGTATGGGGGCCACTCGTTGGGATTGCCCCATTCGTCGTATTCGGTCACAGTCAGGGGAAGAACCACGTCGAGCATCGTGTTAACCACGTCGACGAAGGGTACTTGCGCAACGGCGGCGCGGAAGAGTTCGGGTCTGGCGTTCAGCACGGCTCCGATGAGCAGACCTCCGGCGCTTCCGCCTGCGATCGCAAGGCGGTCGGGCGATGTGTAACCCTGGGCGATCAGATGTTCCGCACAAGCGATGAAATCGGTGAAGGTGTTCTTTTTCTTCATGCGGCGGCCTTCGTCGTACCAGATTCTGCCCAGGTCGCCTGAGCCGCGAATGTGCGCGATCGCGAAGATGACGCCGCGGTCGAGGAGGGAAATCCGCTCCGGGGCGAACGAGGGTTCCGTGACGATTCCGTAGGCTCCGTAGCCGTATAGATAAGCAGGATTGGGCCCATCGAGGCGCGCTTCTTTTCGATAGGCGAGGGAAATTGGGATACGGACTCCGTCGCACGCGGTGGCGTAGATTCGTTCGGTCGCGTAGTCGTCCGAACTAAAGCCGCCGAGGACCGCATCGCGTTTCTTCAGCTCGCGTTCGCGCGTCTCCATGTCGTAATCGAAGACGGACCGCGGCTCGATAGGCGAACTGTAGACGAACCGGAAGCGCGTCGTTCGGTATTCGGCGTTATGCTCGGCGTGGATCGTATAAACGGGCTGGTCGAATGCGACAGTGTGATCGGTTCCGGCGCCCGGGTTGAGAATGCGCAGTCGTGGAAGGGCATCCGCGCGTTCGAGCAGAACCAGATGGCTTTCGAATGCCTCGACGTGCTCGATGGCGACCTCAGTCCGGTGGGCGATGATCTCCGCACGATTCGCGGGTGAGGGATCCGAGACCGGGGCGCGAAGCAATCGGAAATTGCGGCCGTTTTCGTTGGTCCGGATGTAAAACCAGGGCCCGTGATGCTCAACGAAGTACTCGATTTCGTCGCGACGCGCGTTGATCAGCCGGAATTCTCCATCCGGTGCGCCAGCATTGAGGTAACGAACTTCGCTCGACGCATGGCTGTCGACTGTCAGCAGCAGGTAGCGGCCGCTACGCGTCCTTCGGATTGAGACATTGAACCGCGCATCGGACTCTTCATAAACCAGAACGGGCGCCGAACCCAGACCAATGCGCACACGCCACAGCCGGTAAGGGCGTTTCGTGTCGTCCAGAGTGGTGAAGAAGAACGTGGCGCTGTCCGCCGCCCAATCTGCCGAGTAGTAGACGCCCCGTATTTCGCCCGGAATGCTTTCGCCAGTTTCCAGATCGCGGAAGCGCAGAGTGTAGACTTCGGACCCGTCCGTGTCGGTCGCGTAGGCGAGACGTTTTCCGTCCGGGCTGACCTGGTGGAAAGCCAGCGAGAAGTAGTCGTGCCCCGCCGCAAGCTGGTTGCAGTCAAGCAGGATCTCTTCCCGTTCCGTATTCAAGGCACGACGGCAATGAATCGAATACTGGCAGCCCCGCTCGGTTCTCGAGTAATATTCGTAGTCCCCGAGCTGCCAGGGAACGGTGGAGTCGTCCTCCTGAATCCGCCCGACCATCTCGTTGTACAGTTGCTGCCGCAGGTCTCCCGCGGGTTGCAGGACCGCATCCGTATATGCGTTTTCGGCCTCGATGTAGGGGATTGTTGCGGGATGCTCACGATCGCGAAGATAAAACCATTCGTCGATTACGGTTTCGCCGTGGACCGTCCGTGGCTTCGGGATTTTCGGTGCGGAAGGAGGGACCATCACCGATACGCCGCCGCGCGCGACGCGATTGGAATCAATGGCATGCGGGCAAACCCTTACATGTACCACGCCTGCTGTCCTGATATCCTGAAGGTTTCGACCTGAATTATTCCGAGGTAAATCCGAATTGGCATTAGTGGAAGGCTGCAAGCACGAGTTGGAGATCTCCGTCCCTGCGCAGGACGTGGAGCGTGAGACCGGTAAGGTAACAGAGCAGTTTCAGAGCAAGGCGCATCTGAAGGGTTTTCGACCCGGCAAGGCGCCTTTGTCCCTCGTGCGAAAGAGCTTCTCGAGCGATATCCGCCAGAAGGTTCTGGAGAACCTGGTACCCCGGTTCTTCGAGGCAAAAGTAAAGGACGAGAACCTTCGCATGGTGGGGTCGCCGAGCATCTCCGACGTTCATTTTCACGATGGCGAACCGTTGCGCTTCAAGGCGCAGTTCGAGGTTTACCCCGAGTTCGACCTGGCTGAGTATCGTGGCGTCGAAGTGCCTTATTCCGAGCCACAGGTTACTACCGAAGATGTCGACAAACGCATCGAAGAGATCCGCGAAACGAAAGCGCAATATGTGAACGAAGAACCGCGCCCGCTCGCGAACGGCGATTACGCAGTGGTGTCGCTCGAAAGCCTTTCCGGGACCGACGAGGGCATCAAGTCGGATGAGGTGCAGGTTCTCCTCGGCGGACCCGAAACGCTCCCGGGCTTTACCGAAAACCTCACCGGCGCGTCGGTGGGCGATGAGAAGGAATTCGATGTCACGTATCCGGAAGACTATGGGCGTGAAAGTCTCGCGGGTAAGACTGTACGTTTCCACGTCGCGGTGAAAGGGCTGCGCCGCAAGGAACTGCCCGAGTTGAATGACGAGTTCGCAAAAGACATGGGCGATTTCGTCACGCTTGACGAATTCAAAGAGGCGGTTCGCAAGTCTCTGTTGGCGCAGCGTCAGAACGAGGCGCAACGGCTGGCGAAAGACAAATTGGTCGAGAAACTTGTCGACGCCAACGAGTTCCCGGTACCGGAAGTGTTTGTCGACCGGCAGATCGAAAGCCGCGTAGAGCAAAGGCTCAGGGCGCTCGAGCAGCAAGGGATCGACCCGCGCTCATTCAACCTCGATTGGTCGAAGGTTAAGGAAGCTCAGCGCGGCGATGCGCTCCGCGAAGTCCGGGCATCGCTGATTCTCACGAAGGTCGCCGAGCGCGAAGCGATCGGAGCGACGCGTGAGGAAGTGGACCGCGAAGTGGAGCGAATCGCGCGGCAGGAGCGCGAGCCGATCGCCGCTGTTCGGAAAAAGCTCACCGAGAACGGAACAATGGACCGAATTGCGGCGCATATTCAGACGGAAAAGACGCTGAATTTCCTGTTTGAGCACGCGACCAAGACGGCCGAGGTTCCCGCCGAGACGCCGACCGAATCCGGACAATAAGCCCTCGTTAATTATTGTTAACAATGGGGTTACGCGTGCCACGCCATAACCCGGATCAAAATTTCCGATTGGCCTTTTTGGCCGGCCGCCGCTAGACTTGGAAACATGAGAGGCACTCAAGCGGAAGAAATGCTTTGCTGTTGCCTGACAATATCGGCCAATCGTTGTCGATGTCGCCGTTGTCCTTGTCTTGGTTGTCGATGTAACGACAATTAAGATAAACGGCCTCGGTTTTCAGAAATTCACAATCCCTTGTTGGATTTACCCCGCCCGCGAACCTGACTTCGCGGGGTGGCATAGTCGGTCGCGCGAGCTTTATCCGCGCGGCAGCGCAAATCCGTACCTGAAAGGACATCTATGAACACTAAGCTTCGGACGCTGATCGCGTCCTCCACTCTCGGTCTGTCGGTGGCGGCGTCGCCCGTTTTCGCCGGCGAACTGGAACCCCTTCGCGTCACTGTACCGTTCGCGTTCACGGCGGGCAAGGCCAGCTTTCCCGCAGGGGACTACACGGTATACGAAAACGACGCGCATCTGCTTACGATTCGCGGCATGAAAGCAACCGCTCTCATCCTCGGCACTCCCGGCGCGGATGTCGAGGATGACCGGAATACGCTCAGCTTTGAGCGCACCGAAAAGGGCTACGCCCTCAAGGCCGTGCGCGCGGCGGGGAAATCCGCCGTCGTGCCCGCCACGGTTCACGGCGAGCGGTAAACGACCGGGATCACCCGGCTATGCGGGGACCGGCGCTCGGGGGGCCGGTCCCTCTTCTTTCGATTCAGGGTTTAATGCACACAAAGGTCATGAAATGACCATGCGCACCAGGGATCTCGCCGACGATCCGCAGTCCCGCATGAACGTTTAAGAGCCAGCGAATCGCCTCCAGCGAGAAAAGGTAACGGAAATTCAGCAGGATGCGCTCACCGCGCGCCACCAGAATGTCCCGTCCCGCGGCGATCAGCCGCAAATCGCGGAGCGTGTGGAAGCGGCGCGTCAGGATGAACAAGCCGTCGAGCCGGTCGTCCGGCTTTTCGGCATATTCGAGTCCTCCGTCGTCCGTCGTCAGTCCCGCGGCGACGAGCGGCGCGAATGCGAATTGGCGTTGTTCCTCACTTGGCGTCAACGGACTTCCACCGTGTATCGTCGCGTCGGTAATCAGAATGTCCCCTTTGTGCATGCATTTCGCGACATTCACCGCCTGCTCGAGGGGGTCGAACCCCGCAAGAGTATTTCCCACCATCAGAAACAGACGAGGGGCCTCACTGACATCGGCGGCGAGCAGCAGGTGCATCGGGCTGGAGATATCGGCCTTGATGCCCAGTACCTCGCAATCGTCTTGTTCCGCCCTGGCGCATGCCATCTCCAGCAGGGTCTGGCTCGCGTCCACCGGGAAGTATTTGACGTTTCTTCCCGCATTGGCGAGCGATTTCAGCAGCAACCGATCTCTTGACCCATCTCCCGCGCCGAAGCTGATTACGGGCATGCCTTTGCCGAACTGTTTTGTAAGATCGGGCGCCTTTGCGGCCAAGGTCTCCCAAGTGGCCTGCAACTGCTCCTCTGAACGCGCCGATAGCGTCTGCCAGGCTTTTACTGAGGCCGGGCTCCAATAAAAGAACTTCTCAGGGATGTCGCGGGCTTCGATCGACTCCGCAAACTCGTCGGCGATTTCCGCTTCGGTAAGCAGAACCTCAATGGTCATTCCTCACCAGCTTACTCTGCGCGGAAATCCAGTCGCTGTTTCAGGCCAGGACGGCGCAGGCCATGGAATGTCAAACTGAAAGTGCCAGATCATGCCGGAATTCTGCACCTGCGGAACAAGACTCGTCGAAGGGGCGATGTTCTGTCATCGCTGCGGAAGGCCCACTGCCGAGCCCGCGGCGATTGAGGACACGCCGGCGGAGCCGGTCAGCCAGCCGATAACGTCTCCGGAGTCGCCGCGCCTCAAGGCGGCGGCTCTGCCCGTCAGTTTCAGTAACCCTGTTGCGCTGCGGGTGGCTCTGCTGATGTCGGTGGTGATCATCCCCATCGAATTGACGCCGTTTCTGAATATGCTTACGTTTCTCTGGTGGGTCGGGGCGGGCTGGTGCGCAGTGATTCTTTACCGGCGGCTGACAGGCTCCGTGCTGACCGTGCGCGCGGGAGCGAGGCTCGGCTCGATTACGGGAGTGCTGACGTTTCTGGGCTACGCGATCGGCATTACGGTTACGGTATTATTCGCGGGCAAACAGCTGTTCGACCAGATGGAGAAGCAGAATCCAGACCTGAAGCAGGTCGTGAACGATCCGCCCATGCTCTTCGCCGCGCTGGTAATGGCGCTCGCGTTTCTGTTCGCCGTGGTGGTCGCGCTTTGCGCCGCCGGGGGGGCGTTGGGAGCGCGCTACGCAGCCCGCAAGATGAACCGCTCGGCTTCCTGAGTCTTAGTGCGAGAACCGGCTCGCCACCGGGACGGGCAGCGGGGCCGCCGGCCCCTTGATGACGGACCACAGAATCGCGTTCAGTTCGTCGTCATCGATTTCATCGGCATCGTCAAAACGCATCTTGTTGGTGCGGATTGACGCTGCGGTATTCGGCGGATTCAGCACGTTGAGCGGCGTGAGCGCCTTCTCGGTGGAGAAGGGCTGCGCGCCGGCAGTGGTCCCGAAAACCGCGAACATGGGACGTGCCGCGGCGTCATAGGTAGTCAAAGGGCGAAGTCCGAGAATTAACTCCATAGTTCGCAGGACCGATTCCTGGTTGTACATCGTGCTGTTGACTGTGCCGCGCCTGACCCACGGCGAAATGACCCAGCAGGGCGATCGGTGGGAATCCACGTGATCGGGCCCGTTCTGCGCGTCGTCTTCAACTATGAAGATGGCGGTCTCGTTCCAGAAGCGGCTCTTGGACACGGCATCGACGAGCATCCCGATGCCCTGATCGTTGTCCGCTGCGAGGGATAGAGGCGAAAGCTTTCCGGCGGCGGCGCCGTTCGTGTGGTCGTTGCCCATACGCATGATCAGGAACTGCGGCATGGAACCCGCCTTTTCGAAATCGCGCAGTTCGCTGATGAACTCTTTGGCGCGTTCGACGTCCGGATAATCGAGGTCGAATCCACGGTAGTTCGGATCCGTTACCGGAGCGAGGATCGGATCGCGTACCGAGGTAATCTGCGTTCCGTCCGGCTCGGGCGTCTTGCGATTGTCCACATAATAGCCGTAGTTGCGCATGGATACGCCGGCCTGCTTGGCGGCGGTCCAGATGTATCCGGCGGGCGGCGCATTCGTCGGCTCCTGGCCCTCATAGTCGTAGGTCTTGCGGCGTCCAGCGTAGCTGTTCGGCCACATGCGCTGCGTGTAGTCCGGCGCAATGGCGGCCGTAGCCCAGTTCTGGCCGTCCGCGCTCACGTCGGAGTTCACGTAGAAGTTGTCGAGCAGCACGAATTCGTGGGCGATCTTGTGCAGGTTCGGCGTGACCTTTTCGCCGAACATTACCAGGTTCGGGTCGCCGTTGCCTTCCTTGACGTCGCCGAGCACCTGGTCATATGTGCGGTTCTCTTTCACGATGTAGATCACGTGCTTAATGGGGCCGCCCGCGCGAACGACGCTTCCCTCCGGCGCGCCGGGGTCGTCAAGCTTCTCGTCACGATACGGCGAGTTGGCGAGGACCTCAGCGGTGTAGTTCCGAATCGCCGTGTCGTCGGGAAAATCGACAAACTGGACCGTGCCGCGCTGAATGCGGCCGACGTATTCGACAGCCGGCACTCCTTCATGTACCGGTTCCGTGCGCACCAGCGGATTCGGTCCACGCGGATTCGCGAATGACCGAAGCCCACGGCCGTTCAGAACGCCGATGCGCCCGTCCGGAAGGCCAAACGCCGCGGTCGGGTACCAGCCTGTGGGCACGAAGCCCTCGACGCGGCTACGCTCGCCCGAGATATCAACGATTGCGGCGGTGTTGGCGTCCGCGCAGGCAACGAACAGTTTCTTTCCGTCGGCGCTGACTCCCAGACCGCTGGGAGTCATCCCAAGCGGCTGACGCGGCGTAAGCGACAAGTTGATGCTTTCGAGTTGAGACAGATCCCCCGATTCGTTTACGCCCAGCGAATACACGCTATTCGTGTTGCTGGCGGAGATGAACAGTCGGGCCTTAATGTCGGGGTGGTCTTCTACCTCACCGTCGTTCCAAACCATGTCGGTCGTGTGGGGCGCCACGCGAGTGAGGGAAAGGCGCTGGCCCGACGCCACGTCGTAGCGGCCGATCGATCCGTCCGTCCAGCTCGAAACGTAGAAGCTCTTTCCGTCGGGATGGAACACGATTCGGTAAGGCCGGCGTCCGGTTTTGACGCGCGAGAGCAGATATCCGGACTGAGGGTTAATCACGACGACGGAATCGTGATACAGGTCCGCGGCGTAAAGCAGATGGCCGTCCGGCGCCAGTTGCACATCGCCGATGAAATCCTCTGGCTTTCGATCTTTTTCCGCCACCACCGGAAACACTCGCGACGGCTTGAGCGCGCCTTCGCTGAAGCTGAACTCGTACACGGCTGCTCGGGAACCGCCGCCCACGTACACGCGGTCTCCGGCTTTCGTCATCGTGAGTCCGAGCCAACCGTCGGGCACCGGCGTGCGGCTGAGTTCCTTCGCGGCGGTAATGTCGATGACGCTCACCGTTGGCGGATTGTATCCGCCGTTCAGAACCAGCAGATACTTCTTATCCGGCGTGACCGCTGTCGACATCGGAAAGCTCTCCACCGGAATCTGAGCGCCGGCGGGTTTGATGCGCCAGCCGCTGTTCAGGAGGAACCCACCGTCGGACATCAGCCCGACGCGCTCCGGCGACGACGTTTGCGAGATCAGCGCAAGAGACCCAAGAGCCAGAATCGGAAGGGCAATTCGGATGTTCATTCGTTCTCCACGTAGTTCTGGGCGATAGGGAACCGGCGCCCGATGCCAAAGGCCTTGGATGTGACCTTCAATCCGGGCGCCGCCTGCTGGCGCTTGTATTCATTGCGGTCAACCTTCAGCGCGACGTCGCGTACGAGCTCGACCGGCAAACGCAACTCTTCGGCGATTTCGCGGACGCCGCGAAAGTCCTCCACGTAGAGGCGCAGAATAGCGTCGAGCACGTCATAGGGCGGGAGGGAATCGCTGTCCTTCTGGTCCGGCCGCAATTCGGCGGACGGTGGCTTCACGAAAACGGATTCGGGAATGGCGTTGTTGCGCCGCCGGTTGGCGACTCGCGAAAGCTCGTAGACCAGCGTCTTCGGAACGTCGCTTATGACCGCAAGACCGCCGCACATGTCGCCGTAGAGAGTACAGTATCCGACGGATATCTCACTCTTGTTACCGGTCGTCAGAACCAGCGCGCCGAACTTGTTCGACAAGGACATCAGCGTGAGCCCGCGCAGACGGGACTGGATGTTTTCTTCCGTTACATCGGAGGCGCGGCCGCCGAAGACGGGCTTCAGCGTACGCAGCATCTCTTCATAAGCGCTGGTGATCGAAACGAGATCGAACTGAATACCGAGGCGGCGCGCCATCTCGCGCGCGTCGGAAATGCTGTGATCGGAAGAGAAAGGCCCGGGCATTCCGACGCCGTGAACATTCTCGCGGCCAATGGCATCGACCGCGATCGCCGCGGTCAGAGACGAATCGATGCCGCCGCTCAGGCCGATGAGCACTTTGCGAAATCCGCACTTGCGAATGTAGTCGCGCGTGCCCAGTACGAGCGCCTCATACATGGCTTCACATTCGTGCGGCAAATCCTCATTGTGATCGCCCTCGCCAGTCGCTGTATCGGCGATTACCAGATCTTCGCGAAACGATGCGGCGGACGCGATTACATTCCCGGTTCGGTCCATCACGAAGCTCGATCCGTCGAACACCACCTGATCGTTGCCGCCCACCTGGTTGACCACGATTACCGGAACGCCGTAGCGATGGGCGATGGCGCGGAACATGTCGTGCCGCAACCGCCGCTTGTCCTGGTAATAAGGAGAAGCGTTGATGCTGATCAGCATGCTGGCGCCCTGCTGCATCAGTTCGCTTACGGGGTCGCGCGGATAGAGCGGCCGCGGCCAGAATTCCTTATCGTTCCAGGCGTCCTCGCAGATGGTCAAGGCTATGTCGTCGTGTTCGGCCTTCCAAATCGTCTGCCGCTCCCCGGGAACGAAGTTGCGCTCCTCATCGAATACGTCGTAAGTCGGCAGCAACATCTTCACCTGCCGAAGCAGAACTGTTCCTGATCGGACAATCGCGGCGCAGTTGGTCGCCTGCTTCCCCGCATTCGACGGGGAACGCCCGGCATAGCCGGCGATGATGGCGAGAGGGAGGTCTTTCGTGGCGGCGGCGAGCTTTTCGACGGCGGCCTCGGAGCGCTCAATGAAGCCGCGCTTCTGTACCAGATCGCGCGGCGGATAGCCCGTCAGCGCGAGTTCGGGGAACACGATGAGGTCGGCTTTCCGCGCAGCCGCCCGGCCCGCGAAATCAACGCATAGCTCCAGATTGCCGGGAATGCCGCCGACCGTGGGGTTAATCTGGCCCAGCGCGATCCGCATGAAGTACCAGTTTAAGAGAGCCCATTTGGCGCCTCAACTGCTCCCCTCCGCCGCGAGAAGGCAGGATGCGGGTAATTGCGGATTTTATTTTTGTGATTCTGTTTTTTGTACTTCTGATTGGCTGGCTGCTCGCGTGGGCGGCGTTTCATATCACCGGCGGCGCGATTCACCTGCTCCTGATTATCGCGGCAGTAAGTTTAATTATTCACTTCTTCCGCGGCCGCAGTGTCGTTTAGACGACGGTGTCTAAAACTAAGTGTGGCCCGACCGCTCTCCATAAGGGGCGGTCGGGCAGGAACAGCTTTGAATTTTGACGTTACCGCGAAATGGCGGTGAGCGATGGAGCCGACGCGGGCTTCATGATGACCGGACTGATCTTCATGTCCTTCCAGTCATAATCGAACTCTTTGCCGCAATCGAGGCAGACTACGTAGGTTCCGCGGCGCGAAGCGTCACCCGACATTTGCGAGCGGCGCGCAGGAGTAATGGGAAAAGTTGTTCTCTTATGAGAGCAACCGAACATTGCATTGAGCAGCGAGTTTAGCATTTCCAACCGTCTCCACTTCAATTGATTCAGTGTTCCGACCGTCGGTTGCGTTACTGCAATTGCCATACCAGGGGGTACTGTTCGGGTATTGCCCAGTACTTAGCGGAGTTGAGTGGCTATTGCCTGAGCGATTTGGTGGCCGTGGAAACGGCCGTTCTCGATGAATATCTCGTTTGTATGCATGCCGGCGACGATTACGCCGGCGAGGAAAACGCCTTTCCGGGCGCTCTCAAGCGTGGAAGGGTCGGTACGAGGTTTCTGTGTAACTGGATCCAGCTCGATACCAGTTTTATTAAGGAATTTTAAGTCGGGACTATATCCCGTCATCGCAAAGACAAAATCATTGCGGATTTCGACTTCGCCGGCGGGCGTGACCAGCGCGACTGACGATCGTCGGACGTCAACAATCTGCGAATTAAAAAACGCCTTTATTTCGCCATTTTTCACCCGATTTTCGATATTTGGTTTGATCCAGTACTTAACGTGGTGATGAATACCTGCGCCGCGGTGGACCAGCGTAACGCGCGCGCCTGTCCAGTAAAGCTCAAGCGCCGCTATAGCGGCTGAGTTCTTGGCGCCGACGACGATTACGTCGTGATCGTAATAAGGGTGTGCTTCCTTGTAGTAATGAATGACCTTCGGCAATTCCTCGCCCGGTACATTCAGCAGGTTTGGAACGTCGTAGTACCCGCTTGCGATGACGATCTTCTTCGCTGAATAAACGCAGCGGTCCGTCAGAACGGAGAAGGCGTTGTCGTCTCCCTCAATGGCATTAACGCGTTCGTATTGATGAATGTTCAGCTTGTAGTGTTCGGCGACGCGGCGATAGTACTTGAGAGCCTCCGTGCGTGTGGGCTTCTCGTTGAGGCTTGTCATCGGTATGTCACCAATCTCCAGGAGTTCCGGAGTGGTGAAGAACGTCATGTGAGTCGGGTAATGGTACAGCGAGTTAACGACGCAGCCTTTGTCGATGATCAGCGCGTCCACATCGCGCCGCTTCAGTTCAATGCCGCAGGCGAGTCCCGTCGGCCCGGCGCCGATGACAATGGCGTCGTAACCGGTCTTCACAGTTTGGTCTCAATCTCCGCGGAGACGGCGGCGAGCGCCTGAGGCAAAGCGGACGGATCTTTGCCGCCGCCTTCCGCCATATCGGGTCGTCCCCCGCCTTTTCCTCCGACAGCCTGCGCGAGGCTGCGGACGAGATTGCCGGCCTGGAGTTTCTTAGTGAGGTCCTGCGTGACGGCGGCGACGATCGAAACGCCGCCATCTTCAGCCGAAGCGAGCACCACGGCGGCGGATTTCCATTTATTCCGCAGCGTGTCCGCGAGTGCGCGCATTTGCTGACGGTCGAGGCCGTCGACCTGCGCGACCAGATAGCGCGCGCCGTTCTTGTCCTTTGCTTTGGAATCGAGATCGCGGGCCAGCGACTGCGCGATTTTGGTCTTCAGAACTTCTACCTGGCGTTCCTGGACGCGTCTTTCCTCCAGAATGCGCTCGACCTGCGCGACAAGTTCGGGCTCGGACACGCGGAGCATGTTCGCGATTCGATGAATCGCGTCGGTGGTCTGCTGATACTGATGCACGGCCGCTTCGCCCGTGATGGCCTCGATGCGCCGCACGCCCGCCGAGATGCTGCTCTCCGAAGTGATCTTGAACACCCCGATATCGCCGGTGCGTGAGACGTGCGTGCCGCCGCACAATTCCCTGCTGAAATCCGAGACGGAAACCACGCGAACTTCTTCGCCGTATTTCTCTCCGAACAGAGCCATGGCGCCGGAGGAGATCGCTTCGTCGATCGGCATGATCTTCGTGGATACCTGCGTGTTGCGCAGAATCTGATCGTTCACGATGCGTTCGATCTCGCCGATTTCGGCCTGATCGAGAGCGGCGTAGTGCGTGAAATCGAAGCGAAGACGCGGCGGTTCCACGACGCTGCCGGCCTGTTTCACGTGCGTGCCGAGAACCTGGCGCAGGGCTGCCTGAAGAAGGTGGGTCGCCGTGTGATTCCGCTGCGTGGAGAGGCGTTCGGGCGCGGCGACCTCGGAACGGAGTTCGTCTCCGGGATGGATCGGCTGAAGCGGCTGGATTTTATGAACCGTCAAGCCAGGCACGGCGGGATAGGTGTCGATCACAGTCGCGACGCGCTCACCGGTATGCGCGTTCAGCAACGCGCCGTGATCCCCGACCTGGCCGCCGGTTTCGGCGTAAAAGGGCGTCTGATCGAGAACCAGTTCGGCTTCGGCTCCCGGTTCGAGCCGGTCGACGAGTTCCCGGTTGAGCAGCAGCCCGGTAACGGTCGATGTGGCGTCGAGATTGTCGTATCCGAGAAAGCGCGTGCGGCCCTTTTGTAGAAGGTGCTGATAAGCCGGAGCGATCGTCCCCTTTTCGCCGCCTTTCCAACTTGCCCGGGCGCGTTCGCGCTGGCGTTGCATCTCGGTTTCGAAAGCGTCGCGGTCGATTTCATAGCCGCGTTCGCGGGCCATCTCCTCTTGTTCATCGAGAGCCAGCCCGTAGGTGTCGTAGAGCTTGAATGAAACGGGACCGGGAATGGTTTTCGACGTGAGAGTCGCCAACTCGTCGGTAAAGACTTTTTCCGCGACAAGGAAAGTCGTCGCGTAGCGGTGCTCTTCGTCTTTGACGATGCGCGCCACTCGCTGCACCGATTCCATCAGTTCGGGATAGGCCGGCCGCATCAGTTCGGCTACAAAACCGGTCAGTTCGTAAAGGTACGGATCCTGTTTTCCGATGAGTCGCGCATGACGCATGGCGCGCCGCATAATCTTGCGCAGCACGTAGCCGCGTCCCTCGTTCGAAGGAAGCACGCCGTCGTGAATCAGGAAAGCCGTCGCGCGGGCGTGATCGGCGTTAATGCGCAGCGCCGTGTCCGTACGCTCTCCTGATCCATAAGCAACTCCGCAGAGTTCCCCCGCGCGATCGATGATCGGACGAATCAGGTCTGTGTCGTAGTTCGATATCTTCCCTTGCAGCACAGCAGCGATACGCTCGAGTCCCATGCCCGTATCGATCGAAGGGCGGGGAAGTGGAGTCAGCGTACCCGCGGAATCCCGGTTGTACTGCATAAAAACGAGATTCCAGATTTCGACGAAACGGCCGCCGCCATCCAGCGGAAACTGTTCGTCCTCGCGTCCGGGCTCGGCGGCCTCGGGGCCGAGGTCGTAATGAATCTCGGAACAGGGTCCGCACGGACCCGTGTCGCCCATCTGCCAGAAATTGTCTTTTTCGTCGAGTCGGAAGATTCGCTCTTTGGGAACTCCGGCCACCTCTTGCCACAATCGCTCGGCCTCGTCGTCTTCACGAAAAACCGTGACGTAGAGCTTGTCTTTCGGAAGCCCATAATCCTTCGTGATCAGGTCCCAGGCATATTCGATCGCTTCGGCTTTGAAGTAATCGCCGAACGAAAAATTGCCCAGCATCTCGAAGAAGGTGTGATGACGCCGCGTGTAACCGACGTTTTCGAGATCATTGTGCTTCCCGCCGGCGCGGACGCATTTCTGCGACGTCGTGGCGCGGGAATAGTCACGCTTCTCGAGACCCTGAAACACCTCTTTGAACTGGTTCATGCCTGCGTTGGTGAAGAGCAGAGTGGGATCGTTCGCGGGCACAAGCGAGCCCGACCGCACGATGCGATGACTGCGGGCATGGAAGAAGTCTAGGAAGCGCTGGCGTATCTCGTTGCCGGTCACAGAAGTCCTTTAAAAGGGGGATATTTCGATTATAGGGTTCGGGTTGAGAAGAGCTTACCGGGCTGCGGTATCAGCCTCGGGCACGAAGTACCCGGGACGCGACCGAACGACCGCGCCTGAGTGATCCACGTCGACTCGGATGCGGTGGTATCCGGGGTCATACCGGTCCGGCGAGTAGCTCAGAACGTAGCCGGTATGGAGTTCCTCGCCGATTGTCGAGATGCCTGTCTCGAAATCCTTGAGCTTGCGGAACGGGATGCGTTTGCCGCCGGTTTCGGCCGACAGGATGGTCGCGCAATCCTTGCGCGAAGCCGCCTTGTTGCTGCGATAGATCTCGGGGACAAGTTTCGCCAGATCGAGACTCACCATGATTCCGGTGTCATGAGCCGCGAACACGCCATCCGGGCTTTTGACGGCTACCGTGCTTCCAATGAGGTCGCGGCCCACCTGCGGCATCGCGAGACTCTAGAGAACGATATTGTTTTTCTCCAGCTTCTCGATCGCGTCGCGCAACCGGCTGGAACTGCCGTAATCGGAAGATTGCCCAATGAGCAGGATCACTCGCCGCGCATCGGGGTGCGCCTTCATAAGGAGATCCGCGGCCGCGTCGATCGCATCCAGGCAACGGTATTGCGAGCCCGATGGCGCCAGCGAGCGAAACGCATCGTCGATCCGCGCTGAATCGGAGGTGAAAGGCTGAACGACTTTCACGTCGTCACTGACTGTTATGACCGCTGCTTCGCCCTCGCGGCCCATCAACAATCCTTCAAAGATGCTTGCGGTCCGACGGACGGATGGAAGCCAGGTCCGCACCGCGTCGTTCGTCTGGATGATGACGGCAAGAGACAGTGCGCCTGTTACATAGTCGAGGCGCGCCGATTGCCGCCGTTCATTGTCCAATACCGAGAAGTCCGCGGACTGGAGATCCCGGATAAAGCGTCCGTCGCTTGACGTAACGACGGTCGGGACCTCGACGACTCTTACTGGAACCCGGATCGTGGCGGGGTCCTGCGCACGCGCAGCGAGCACGCCCGTCATGAGAACAAATCCCAACGACCAACTTCGATTCAAATAGCCGCCTCGCTTCATGCTAAACCGGGTGACGGAGAGGGCATTTCCTCGGGCGGCGATACAATCGGACTCAATCAGGTGCCCCAGCGCTCGCCCACCGTCCGGCTCCTTACGGGCCTCGTCGTCACGCTTCTTGCCGTCGGCGTCTATTTCGCTTACACAATCCGGCAACTGGACAGTCTGCGGGCGCTACAAACGCAAACCATCGACCGGAATCGGACGGATACGCTGCTGCTTCTGCGCATCCAGAACGGGTTGAATTCCCTCGCGCTGGCGATGCGAGACATGCTCGATAACCAGGAGCCTTATCCTCTTACCGCATGGGCGCCGCAGTTCCGCCGCATTCGCGCGGATCTGGAGGACGCGCTGTCTCGTGAAGAGAAGATCTCAGTTGCGGCGCGGTCGCCGAACCAGCGGCGGTATCTTTCCGACTCCTTCCGTCAATTTTGGGAAGCGCTTGACCGCGTATTCGCGACGGCGGAATCCGGCAATCTCCCGGAAGCCCGGTCCGAGATTCGTCTTTCACTCCAGGCGCGTCAGGCAGCGCTCAGCACCGCGGTTTCGCGACTGCTCGTTCAGAACAACGAAAGCGAAAGCGCCGCGGCGGCTCGTACGCAGGAAATCTATTCGGGAGTCGAGCGCAACCTGTATATCTTTCTCGCGGCGATGCTCGTCGTGATCGCGCTCACGAGCCTTTATCTCGTGCACCACACGCGGCGGCTCTTTGAACAATTAGCGGATCTTTCGGCTCGCCGCGGCGAACTCGCGCAGCAGCTCATCTCGATCCAGGAAAACGCTCTGCGGTCCATTTCACGCGACCTGCACGACGATTTCGGCCAGATATTGACGGCAATCGGAGTTACTTTGCAGCGAGCGGCGCGCCGGAATGCTAATCGCGAGACCGCCGCCGAGGCTCTGCAGGAGGTGCGCGAGATTGTTCAATCGACGCTCGAAAAGGTCCGGTCGCTCTCGCATGCTCTTCACCCTGTAGCGCTCGATGAGGTCGGGTTGGAGAGCGCGCTCGATTCGTATCTGCCGGGATTCGAGAGGCAGACAGGTATCAAGATCACCTTTGAAAAGACCGGCGGCATTCGAGAACTCGACCGCGAGATATCGACTCATCTCTACCGCGTTACGCAGGAGGCGCTGAACAATGTGGCGCGCCATTCCGGATCGAAGTATGCGACCGTGCGGCTGGCGTTTCGGCCCGACTCCGTTACTCTCGAAGTGCAGGATGAAGGCGTGGGGATCGGGAAGGCTGGCGGGCAGGGCCTGGGTCTTGTCTCGATGCGTGAGCGGGCCGGGATGATGAAGGGCGATATTGAAATCAAACCGGTTGAAACCGGGGGCACGCTGGTGCGCGTGAGAGTGCCTGTGACAGAAAGCGTTCATGTCTGAGAAGACGATCTCGGTATTTCTTGTAGACGATCACAGTCTCGTCCGGCGGGGATTCCGTCGCATGCTCGAAGACGATCCCGGTATTTCGATAGCGGGCGAAGCGAGCGACGGACACGAGGCGGTGGAGGCGGTGAATGCTCTGCGCCCGGACGTGGTGGTGATGGACTTCGCGCTGCCCAGCATGAATGGCGCGGTAGCTACTCGACGCATACGCGAGTCGTGCGCCGAAACCGCTGTCCTCATCCTGAGCATGCATGAGGAGGCGACTTATGTCCGAACATGCCTTGAAGCGGGCGCAAACGGGTATCTGCTCAAGAACGCCATGGATCTGGAGCTCGTTTCGGCGGTGCGAAGGGTCGCCGCGGGCGAGAAGGTGATCGACCCGCGGCTCGGCGCGATGGCGGACGCGCTCGACCCCGAACCGAAACTCACGACGCGCGAACTCGAAGTGCTTCACCTCATCGTTCACGGCAAATCCAACAAAGACATCGCGGTGGTTCTCGGCCTAAGCGCGAACACCGTCGCGGTGCACCGGGCCAACATCATGCAGGCGCTCGGAATTCACAATACGGCGGAACTGGTGGTCCACGCGATTCGCAAAGGTCTGGTCAGCATCGCATGAACCGCCGGGCATTCCTGCTGGGCGGCATCCCCTTTTTGGCTGCCGCCGATAGCGGGCCGGGCTTTCATCTGACCGATATCACCGCCTCAGCCGGCATTTCGTTCCAGCACAACAGCGGCGCGTCGGGCGCGAAGCTTCTGCCGGAGACGCTGGGCCCGGGCTGCGCATTCTTCGATTACGACAATGACGGCTGGCTCGACATTCTCCTCGTCAACGGGACTGGCAAGAGGCATTCGACGCTCGCGCTCTACCGGAACAACCGGGACGGTACTTACGCGGACGTTACGCAGCGCGCCGGCCTCGCCGTGGAGATGTACGGGATGGGCGTGGCCATCGCGGATTACAACAACGACGGATTCGCGGACGTTCTGATCACCGCGGTGGGCCAGAACCGGCTGTTTCGCAATCGCGGAAACGGCACGTTCGAGGATGTAACAGTGAAGTCCGGTCTTGGCGGCCGAAACGCCTTCAGCACGTCCGCGCTCTGGTTCGATTACGATCGGGACGGCCTCCTTGATCTCTTTGTCTGTAATTACGTTCAATGGTCGCCTGAGCACGATGTGTTCTGCAGTGTGGACGGGAAGAATAAGTCCTACTGCACGCCGGAGGCTTATCACGGCGCGACGTGCTGGCTCTTTCGTAATCGGGGGAACGGCACGTTCGAGGATGTAACTGCCAAGAGCGGCATATTCGATATCACGTCGAAGTCCCTCGGGGTCGCGATGCTCGATTACGACCGCGATGGTTGGCCCGACCTCTTCGTCGCCAACGACACGCAGCCGAACAAGCTCTACCGTAATCGTCGTGACGGAACATTCGAGGACGTCGCGGTGCGCGCGGGCGTGGCGTTCAGCGAGGACGGCAAAGCGCGCGCGGGCATGGGCGTTGATGCCGCCGATTTCGATAACTCCGGCGTCATGGGCCTTGCGATTTCGAATTTCGATGAAGAGATGATGGCGCTGTATCGTCCGACTAAAGGCGGGGTATTTACGGACGATGCGATGAAGTCCGGCGTCGGCGGGGCGTCGCGTATGCGGTTGGGGTTTGGCTGCGCTTTTGTGGACATCAACCTCGATGGCCATCTCGATCTCGTCGCGGTCAATGGGCACATCGATGAGACGGTCCGCAATATCACGGGGAATCACGGCTACGCGCAGCCGCCTCTGCTGTTTCTCAGCGATGGAAAAGGCGGATTTCACGATGTCGCCGCGCAGGTCGGCGGCGGCTTCGCGAATCCGAAAGTGGGGCGTGGGCTTGCCTATGCCGGCGCGAATCTCCTCCTCACCACCAATCAGGGCCCGGCGTACCTTTATCGAGTTGACGTCACGAACGGCAATCGCGCGTTTCGATTACGGCTGCAGGGCACGAAGTCGAACCGCGACGCCATCGGCGCAATCGCGCGGCTCACGACTCCCGACGGCACTCAGTCGCGCATGGTGAAGACGGGATCGAGTTATCTGTCGCAGTCCGAACTCACTCTGACGTTCGGGACGGGGCGGCGGGATAAGACCGACCGTCTGGCGATCGAATGGCCCAGCGGACGCGTTCAGGAGTTCCGCAACCTGCCGACCGGTTCCTGGAAGTGCGTTGAGGGGTCGAACGTCACCCCAGATGAAACACCTTCCGGATCGCATCGATAACCACGCTGCCTTCGGGCTGTCCGGCGTTCCGGCGCAGTTCAGAAATGGGACCATGCGCGATCTTGTTGATGATGGATTTCGTCATCACTTCGATCTGCTGCCGGTCCGCCTCGCTTAGACCGGGCATTTTGCGCAACGCACGCAGGACCTCGGCCGCGCGGATCTCTTCAAGTTGTCCCTGGAGGCTCACGATCGTCGGCGTGACCTCTTCGATCCGCAGCCGCGACATCATCTGATCGACTTCGTCGGCGACGATACGCTCCGCCTGATCCGCCTGTCTGCCACGTTCGCGAAGGTTCGCAGTGACGACGCCCTCCAGATCGTCGACGTCTTTCAGGAACACGCCCTCAATTTCGTTAACCGCCGGATCGATGTTCCGGGGAACCGCTATATCGATCAGAAAGATCGGCTTGTTGCGGCGCTGCGAAATCACGCGCTGCATGTCCTCGCGGTTAAGGATGTATTGTTTCGCGCCGCTCGAACTGATCACGATATCGACTTCGTGGAGCACCGACCGGAAGCTCTCGTATTCAACCGCGCTTCCTTCGAACAGTTGCGCTAATTCCTGGGCGCGCTGCCAGGTCCGGTTGGTGACGAGGATCCGGCTGGCCCCGGAGCGGCGGAGGTGCTTCGCGGCCAGTTCGCCCATTTTGCCCGAGCCGATAATCATCACGGTGTGGCCCTTCAGCGAGCCGAAGATCTGGCGGGCGAGTTCGACCGCCGCATAGCTGACCGACACCGCCATCTGGCCGATACCCGTTTCCGACCGCACCCGCTTGGCGACGTAGAAAGCTTTGGTGAGTACCGCTTCGAGAAGGCCACCTACAGTGCCCTCGCTCTTCGCGGCCGCGTAGGCCGCCTTGAGTTGTCCGAGGATCTGCGGTTCGCCCACGACCATCGAATCGAGGCTGGCCGCGACGCGGAAGAGATGTTGAATCGCTTCACGCGCTTCGAGCCGGTAAATGTGGCCATCGAAGGCCGAGCCCGAGCCTTTCCAGTCGGAAAGGAAACGGTCCACGATGGCGCCCGGTTCCACATCATCGGCGGAGGACACGGCGAATTCCACGCGGTTGCAGGTTGAAAGCACGACTGCTTCGGACGCGCCCAGCCGTTGCAGTTCCTGCAGCGCCCGCGGCAGCGTCTCTTCCGGAATGGCAAGCCTCTCGCGGAGGTGCACGGGGGCGGTTTTGTGGCTTAATCCCGCCAGGAGCAGCTTCATTCCGTGAACCGCCTTAGCTGAGCGTGCTCAAACCACGTCACCAGGCAGCAGAACAGCGCCACAATCGAGAGGATCGCTGTCTTTCGCCCCCGCCAGCCCGCGCTGACCCGGAAGAATACGAGCGCCAGATACACCGCCCAGGTAACGAACGAGATCGCGATGCTGCCGTATCCGATCCACTTCGTTCCCATTTCGATGAACGCCCAGATGCTGCCGATCACGATGCCTATCGTGATAAATGCGAAGCCGGCGCCCAACGATTTAGAAATCAGCTCATCCAGCGTCCCCAGGGGCGGAAGAATCCGGTAGATCGCGCTCGTCCGTTTACGCTTGAGCTGCCGCTCCTGCACCAGATAAATCACGGCCGCTGCCGCGGTGAACAGCAGCGCCGCGTATCCGAGCAGCGAGAAGACCACGTGAATCACCAGCCAGGTGCTGCGAATCACGGGGTTGGTCCACGTAGACACCGGGCTGCGCAGCGCACCCACCAACGTCATCACGAACACCAGCGGAAAAATGAAAACGCTGAGGCTTGCGGCCTTGTACCGGTAGTAGATCGCAAGGAACGACGCCGTGATGATGAACGCGCAGAACGACATCGTTTCAAAAATGTCGCTTACCGGAAGCTGACCTTGGGTCATTCCCTGCTCGACGATCGAGACAAGCTGGAACAGCGCGCCGACGCCAAATGCGCCGAGCGCCATCCGGAACAGCCCCTCGCGGCGGCGGAGCACTGTAATGATGGCGTCGATGAGGCCCAGGGAATAGAGTCCGGCGGCTACGCGCAGCCAGAGTACGCTGGATTCGCCCATGCGGGGGTATTCCCTTTCAGTATAGATGTGAGAATGGAAACAGTAGCTGTGAACCGTTTCCATATACAAAACTTCGGTTGTCGCGCGACGCAGGCGGATGGCGCGGCGCTTGAGGCGCAGCTCACGGCTCGCGGGCTTGTGGAGGCCGAATCGCGCGACAGCGCCGACGTGGTGGTTCTTAACACCTGCACGGTGACCGCGGAAGCCGATAGCGACGCCAGGGCGGCGATTCGGCGCGTCCATCGCGAAAACCCGAATGCCAGGATTCTCGTTACCGGATGCTACGCGCAGCGCGCTCCGGAAGAAATGGCGAAGATGCCCGGCGTTGAGTGGGTAGTCGGTAACTCGCACAAGACGCAGATCGCCGATCTGCTGGGTGGGGCCGAACCGTATCACGGCCAGATTCTGACGGGCGACATATTTGAAACCCGCGATATTTTGACCGCGCCGATTCTTGACGCCGGGGGCGATCGCACGCGTCCGAATCTCAAAATTCAGGATGGTTGTCATAACCGCTGCTCCTTCTGCGTGATCCCGTTCGTTCGGGGCAGGAATCGCTTCATCAGCGCGGAAAACGTTGTAGAGCAGGTGCGCGCCATTGCCGCGAAATATCAGGAAGTCGTGCTCTCTGGAATCAATTTAGGCAGGTGGGGGCGCGAGGCGGGAAGCTCAGTTCGGCTTGCCGATCTTCTGCGCCGGGTTCTTTCCGAAACAGACATCGCGCGTGTCCGGCTGAGCTCGGTTGAGCCGATGGATTTTTCCGACGACCTGCTTGAGCTGATGGCCTCATCGCCGCGCATCGCCAAGCATGTGCATGCGCCGTTGCAATCGGGTTCCGATACGATTCTCCGCAGGATGCATCGCAAGTATCGGCCGCGCCATTACGCGGACCGCCTGACAAAGGCACGGGCGCTGATGCCGTTCGCTGCCATTGGCGCTGATGTGATGACCGGCTTTCCGGGAGAAACGGACCAGCTCTTCGATGAATCCCGCTCGTTCATCGAATCGATGCCGTACACCTATCTCCACGTTTTCACCTACTCGGAGCGCCCGGGCACGCCCGCCGCGGAGATGCCGGAGGTTGTGCCGATCCCGGTCCGAAAAGAACGCAACCGTATCCTGCGGGAACTCGCCGCGCGCAAGAATCAGGCGTTCCGCGAATCGATGCTCGGACGCGAAGTTGAGGCCGTCAGCATCGAACCGCTGGGGCTCGCTCTGACCGACAACTACATCAAAGCCGAGATGGATCTGCCGTATCCGGCTAATCGAATGGTTCGACTGAGGCCTCGCGCTTTGACTGTACAGGGCGTCGCCGCCACAATCGTCGCGGCGGCATGAAAGACGACCCGATCGTTGCCGCCATCGAGGGTCTGGATGGCGCGGATCCCGGTACCGCTGAAGGCCGAGTACGGCTCGAGAAGGCGCTGGCTTCAAAATCGAATCTGGTCGCCGCAAAGGCGGCAAAGATTGCGGATGAGGCCCGCGCGAGAGACCTCGTGCCGAAGCTTGCCGCCGCGTTCGACCGCTTTCTGCAGAGGGGCGACAAAGGATGCGCCGCTCTGAATGCGCTTGCTCGGGCGCTGGTCAATCTCGATTGCGATGATGACGAAGTTTTCCGGCGAGGCATGAAGCATGTGCAGATGGAGCCGGTCTGGGGCGGCAGCGAGGACGTCGCAGCCGAGTTGCGCGGCATCTGCGCGATGGGCTTCGCCAACACGCGAACTCTTCGTAAGGTGCGCTATCTGGTGGATCTTCTGGCAGACCGAGAATGGCCCGCCCGCGTGGGCGCAGCAAGGGCGATCGCCGCTGTGGGTTCGGAAACGGCCTCCGTTGCGCTGCGCCTCAAAATCCTGGTGGGCGACCGGCAGCCCGACGTTATCGGCGAATGCCTGTCCGGCCTCATCGGGATTGATGGTGCCGACGCGCTTCCCCTCGCAGACTCGATCGCCAACTCGCGTGACGAGGCGCTCCGCGACGCCGCGATTCTCGCCATCGGGGCGTCACGGCGTGATGACGCGATCGGCCTTCTCAAGGCCCGCTACGACCGCAGCGTCAACAAGGAATTGCGGGAGTGCATTCTGCTGGCTTTGCGCAGCGCAAGGACCGATCTCGCCATGAAGTACTTCGAGGAACTCAGCAAGGAGAAGAACCGGGAGACTGCCTGATGTACACCACCGCAACGGCATTTCTGGAAGCCCTTCGCGATGCGGGGGTCTCGTACATCTTCGCGAATCTCGGCAGCGATCATCCCGCGATCATTGAAAGCCTGGCAGAGGCGCGCGAGATCGGGCGGCCCATGCCGCGGCTGATTACCTGCCCGAACGAGATGGTCGCGCTGAGCGCCGCTCACGGTTATGCTCAGGCGACCGGCGAGCCGCAGGCGGTTTTCGTTCACGTGGAATGCGGCACCCAGGCTCTCGCCGGCGCCGTGCATAATGCGGCTAAGGGCCGGGTGCCTGTGCTCATCTTCGCGGGCGCATCGCCATTCACGCTGGAAGGGGAACTGCGCGGAAGCCGCACGGAGTTCATCCACTGGCTGCAGGACGTTTTCGACCAACGCGGGATCGTGCGGCAGTACATGCGTTACGACAACGAAATCCGCACGGGCGAGAACGTCGCCCAGATCGTATTTCGTGCGATGCAGTTCGCGAAGAGCGATCCGTCGGGTCCCGTGTATCTGACCGCGGCCCGCGAGGTGCTCGAACAGGAGATTAAACAGAAGAAGATCGATCCCGCGTTCTGGCCCGTAATCCCGCTGTCGCCCGCGCCCGCGGCATGGATTGCCGATCTGGCTCGCGCGCTCGACAAAGCGCGGCGTCCGCTGGTGGTTACGTCTTATCTCGGCCGCAATACGGAAGCCGTCGCGGAGTTGGCGCGTCTATGCGAGCGCTGCGCAATCGGCGTGATCGAGTCCGTTCCCAACAACGTCAATTTCCCCACGGAGCATCCCATGTATCAGGGAATGCAGGGGAACGAACCCGCGCAGAACGCCACGCTGGCCGAAGCCGATCTCGTTCTGGTGATTGATTCGGACGTGCCCTGGATCCCGAACGTCAATAAACCACGGGAAGGCGTACCGATCTTCCACGTGGATATCGATCCGATCAAGGAACAGATGCCGCTCTGGTATCTGCCTGCGGCTCACATTGCCCGCGCCGACGCATGTCTGGCGCTGCGGCAACTGAACGTCGCACTGCCCGGCGGAGATTACTCCGAGCGTCGCGAACACTACTCGACGCGGCACGCAGAGTGCAAGCGGAAACTTGCAGCTCGTGAAATCCCTGGCAGCGCGGAATGGATCACGTCGCGCATTCGCCAACATCTCGATCATGACGCGATAGTGCTCAATGAGGGCATAACGAACTACAAAGCGATCGGCGAGCACATCGGTTCGCGTGAGCCCGGAGGGTTATTCACGAGCGGTGGCGGATCGCTCGGGTGGAACGGCGGCGCCGCCATCGGGTTCAAACTCTCAAAGCCCGAGAAGACGATCGTGGCCCTGACCGGTGACGGCTCCTACATGTTCTCAGTCCCGTCATCCGTACACTGGATGGCGCGCCGGTATAAGACGCCGTTCCTACAGGTGGTCTACAACAACGGAGGATGGCGTTCACCCCGGCTTTCAATGCTTTCGCTGCATCCACATGGCTTTGCGAGCCGATCGACGGAGATCGGCACAGAGTTCGTCGAACCACCGGATTACGCAGGAATCGCCGCAGCGGCGGGAGGCGCTTTCGCAAGAAAAGTGGAGCGTCCCGAGGACCTCGATGCGGCGCTCGATCAGGCGTTCACAGCTGTGCGCGATGAGAAGCGGTCAGCCGTCCTGGATGTTGTAATCCACGACTGTGGCCAATCCGCCACATAATGATCGCTATCAAAAACGCTTGATTTCCCGCATTTTCAGTATTTTACGGAGTTTATCGGGCCTATAAACCAGACAAAGGGCGTTAATTCGTGTCATACTGGAAGCAAAAGAAAGCAGCCAGCGCACACATGACGCAATTGGACGAGGCCATCGCCCGATACCATCGGATCCTCGAGTCCGAGCCCTACCGCGATATGCGGTGGGTAAAAAACCTGCAGGAGCAAATGGAAGCCCGCCAGCTATCCGCCGGTGGACGTCTGCTCTGTCCTTTTCTGCGACCGAATTTCGTCACCCAGAAACAGTACGACAATCTGGTGAAGACCGGCGAAGCGCTCATTTCGGCGGTGGACCGGATGCAACGCATGGCGATGGCATCCCCTCAACTGCTTTCCCTTATGCAGCTTTTTCCCGCCGAGAAAATGCTGGCCGCGGTGGACCCTGGATACGAGATGTCGGAGGTGTCCGCCCAACTCGATCTGCAGATCCAGAACGGCTCGCTGCACGTAATGCAGTATAACGCGGACGCTTTGTCGGGAGCCGCGTACGCCGAAGGGCTCTCGGACCTGTTCTACGATTGTCCGCCCGTGAAAGAATTCCGGCGGCGCTACAACCTTACCCGCATTGGCGGCAAAAAGCCTTTTCTGGATGCGCTGCTTAAGGCGTACAAGATGTTCCGAGCGGCTTCCAACGGTCACGCCGGGAGCAAAAAGCCAAACATCGCGATTCTCGAATTCCGCAACGCCACGGGGCGCAGCGAGCACGAAATGTTCCGCGATTATTTCCGTTCTGCGGGCTACGAAACCGAGATGGTTTCGCCCGAGCAACTGGAATATCGCAATGGTGTTCTGCGCGCCACGGGACTCGATTCGCGGCCGAGCTTCAATATCGACCTCGTCTACCGCAGGATCAGCGCGCAGGAATTCCTGCTCCGCTTCACTCTGAATCATCCGCTGGTGCAGGCGTACCGCGAGCACAAGGTTTGCGTGGTGAACAGCTTCCGCTCGGAGCTTTCCCATAAAAAGGCGATGTTCGCGTTGCTCACCGAGGAGTCGCTGACCGCAAAGTTCCCGGCGAACGAGCGCAAGGCGATTCGCGAACACGTGCCGTGGACCCGCGTGGTGAAAGCGGGCAAGGCCACGCGCGGCGATCAGACCATTCCGGACCTTCTCGAATTCATCAGGCAGAATCGCGAGACTCTCGTACTCCGTCCGAACGACGAGTACGCTGATCTCCACAGCTTTGTCGGATACGAACACGACGACGGATCCTGGGCGCGCGCGCTTCGCGAGGCGCAGCGGGCTCCATATGTGGTCCAGGAACGAGTGGAAGCCGCCCGCACGCTATTCCCGCTGATGAACTACGGACATCTCGAATTTAAGGAGATGCAGGTGGACGTTCAGCCGCAGGCGTTTCTCGGTAAGGTCGCCGGCTGTTCGAGCTACGTTTCGACGGCGGGCTCGGGAACCTATTCGCCCGCGGCGGGGATCGCCCCGACCTTCATCATCGACGCCAAAGCCTGACCACAACGCGCTGACGCGACTTTACAAAACTGTCGAACTGTCGCCGATTTAGTGCCCTGAGCTCGCATATGATATCGGTACAAACCGATATGGCTACGCGAACTTTGTTGATCGCCGCAGCTTTTGCTGGCGTTATGTTTGCTCAGAGTCCGGCCGCGGCTCCGCCTGCCGGTGGCGGCGGACGAGGCCGCGGACCTGCTGCTCCTGCGTTTATTTCACCGGAGGTTCTTTCCGATCACCGGGTCGCGTTCCGGATCTTCGCTCCGCAGGCAGAAACCGTCGGACTCAACGGCGGTGACATTCCGCAACTTGCGGGCGGCGGCCGCGGCGCTCCTCCGAATCCGGGCCCCACCTTTACAAAAAGCGAGAACGGAGTATGGGAGGCGACCGTTGGTCCGATTAATCCTGGCGCGTACCGCTACCGGTTCATCGTGAACGGCGTCGCTGTAATCGACCCGCGTAATCCCAGCGTCAGCGAATCCAACGGCAACGTCTGGAGCCTCGTCTACATTTCCGGCGCGGAGTTCATGGACGAGCAGAACGTGCCGCACGGCGCCGTGGCGGCGGTGAACTACTATTCGACCTCGCTCGGAAAGTTCCGCCGCATGCACGTCTACACGCCTCCGGGATATGAGGCCAGCGGATCACAAAAATACCCGGTGTTCTACCTTCTTCACGGAGCGGGCGACTGCGACGAGTCGTGGACTTCAGTAGGACGCGCAGGCTTTATCCTCGATAACCTGATCGCCGCGAAGAAGGCGAAGCCGATGATCGTCGTGATGCCAGCGGGCCACACGAGTCAGACACAGGGCTTCGGCAGAGGCGCTGCGCCCGCCGCGGGCGGACCTCCGCCGCGTGACGAGTTCTACGAAGACTTCACCACCGACATCATGCCGTATGTCGAGAAGAACTACCGCACGATGACGGACCGCGCCCACCGCGCGATCGCCGGCCTCTCGATGGGCGGCGCCCAGACCCTGAACGTAGCGTTCAAACACCTGGATAAGTTTTCCTATATCGGCGTCTACAGCTCCGGAATCCTGGGTGGCGGCGGAGCGGAGCAGTGGGAGAAAGATCACGCAGCCGACCTCGGCAACGCCAGCCTGAAAAAGGGGCTGAAGCTCGTCTGGTTCAGCACCGGCGCCGATGACGGCCTGATCGCCAACAGCAAGTCCACCGTGGAACTACTCAAGAAACACGGCTTCGAGGCAAGTTTCAAGGAGAGCCCCGGCGCGCACACGTGGATCAACTGGCGGAACTATCTGAGCGAGTTCACGCCGCAGTTGTTCCAGTAGTTCCGATTCAGCCGCTTCAGGAGCGGATTTTGGTATGATCCACCAACCGAACCGAGTTCCGTTTTAGGAGTCCAATGTTCTGCTCCCGATGCGGCACGGCTTTTCCTGCTGGCACGCAGTTCTGCGCCTCCTGCGGCGCAGCGGTCGTCGCTCCTTCCGTTGCCGCGGCTCCGGTCCTATGGGCGGGGCCGGGGCAATTCGAGGTCCGTGCGAGCGAATGGGTCGGCGAAGGCTGGCGGACCGTTAAATCGGATCTTTCCTCTTACCTACTGGTGGGCATTATTTTCTGCTTGCTGGGCGGGGCGGCTTCCGGAATCCTCCAGGGCGCGCTGATCGTCGGTCTTCACATCTTCACTCTCCGGAAACTCCTGGAACGCCCCGCTTCCGTCAGCGATATCTTTCAGGGGTTTGGCTACTTCCTTCCCGCGTTTCTGGCGTCCCTCGTGATCGGCCTGTTTGTCGCGCTTGGAACGCTTTGCTTTATCATTCCCGGGCTTGTGATCGCCGCAATGTACAAGTTCACATTCCTGTTTATCTTCGATAAGAAAATGGATTTCTGGGCGGCGATGCGCGCAAGCCATGCGGTGGTGCGCCGCGATTATGTGGGATTTACGATCTTCCTCCTGCTGCTCATCGGCGTGAATGTTCTGGGTTTTCTGTGTTTGGTTGTCGGACTCCTGGTGGCGATTCCGGTGACGTTCGCCGCGGTTACCGTTGCCTATCGGGAGATAGTCGGATTCGAGCAATCGACTATCGACATGATCTGAAAATGCAGGCAATCGTCTCGCTTCTCCGCGGCATCAACGTCGGCGGCAAGCACAAAGTCGCCATGGAGGATCTGCGGGCGCTATATGAATCGCGTGGGCTCAGGAGTGTGGTGACTTACATCCAGAGCGGAAACGTCGTTTTCCGCAGCCCTCATAAGGACCTGACGAAGCTCAGCCTGGCCCTGGAGCGCGCTTTTGAAGAGCGTTATGGCTTCCGATCGGAGAACGTGCTCCGGACTTTGCCGGAGCTAAAGCAGTTGACTGAGGTCAATCGTTTTGCGGCCCGTGGCGTCGAGCCAAACAAGAATGTCGCGATTTTCCTGACTGGCGTTCTCGAAAAGAATCAGATCGCCGATATCTGCTCCTGCTGTGTTCTCCCGGAAGAGATGCACGCCGACCCGCGGCATTTGCACTGTTACTTCCCCGACGGAATGGGCCGTTCGAAACTTCCCATTTTGCTCGGGAAGAAACTCTCGAAACTCGGGATCACCGGTACGGCGCGCAACTGGAACACAGTCCTGAAACTGATCGAGATCGCGGAATCGTTCCCGGCCTGAGCTACTTTCCGGCGAGGACGTCGCTTGCATCGGCTTCTTTGATCAGGCGGTCTGCGTCTTCCTTCAGCAGAAACCGCTCAGCGATTGCCCGTTGGGCTGCTTTCCGAACAGCATCGACATAAGCCTGGTGGTCGTCGTAACGCTCCTCAAGCGAAAGCCGAGGATCGCCCGACGCCAGGCGCTCGCCTTTGGTTTTCGCGAAGGGCACATACCCGCCGCTGAGAGTGCAGATGCGGCCCTGGTCAAATCCCCCCGCCGTTATATTCCATCCGAGATAAGTGCCGAGGGGCGCCTGACGCAGTACCGACGGCACGCCGCCAATATCCGTTCCGTCGTTATCAACCTTCGGTACCAGCGTGGGCAGCGTCTGCTTGATGGTGGGCGGCTGCTTTGTGATTACGCCCGAAAGGTCCTTATAGTTGAAATCCGGGCCGAAATCGTAGTCGATCAGCGAGTTCACCAGTCCGTCCGGCGAAGGAACCCCGGGGATCGACGGGAAGCCGATGGCGGCGGCGGTCGCGGGGGCCAGTTCGCTGAGCCGCAAGTGAGGATAATGGCTGGGCGGCGGTTCCACGCCTTTGGTCACCCAGTCGATCAAATCCGCGGTAAGGGCGCGCATCGTGTCGCTCTCCGGGTTGGGATTGGCCGGCAGAACACAGCCGTTGGGGGCCGGCGGCGTTTCGGTACTGAATCCGCCGCGCCCTCCGCCATGCGACGTCCCGGGGAAAAAATAGCGGCGGACATTCGGAGGCAGCGGAATGTCGCCCTTCGCGTCTGTTCCGACGAGGTTCGGCGACTCGCGCAGATACCAGAATTCCAGTGCGCCGAAAGTCTCCATGATTTTCGGGCACGTGTCCGTCGCGAGGCACCGGTCGAGGAGCCCCGCGTACGGTCGATGCCTCGCTCGATCCTCATAGTCGGACCACCAAAGAACCGCCTCGCTGCCCGGCTCGTTCACTCCTGCCGCTCCTCCCGCATTCGCGAACCGGAAATTCATCGCGAGCTGGCGCGCGGCGATATGAGGGTTCGCGCCATCCCAGACGATACGCTGCGATTCGTCCTGATTGAAGCCAAGATTGATGAACGTGCGGATGAAATTGCCGGACTGAGAACTGCCTTGTCCGATGACCCATTTGATTTTGCCTGCCAGGGGATTCGCATTGCCCGCGCTGTCCTTCTCCGAGTAGCGAAGGAAAGAGTTCAGATCGCGCGTGGCGGCGAACCCGATTCCGAGCACCAGGGGATCTCTGGCAGTGAACGACACGACATACTCGGAGGCTCCGTCGAAGCCTCCCTTAACGCAGAGTTTGGTGGGATCAGGCGCGCCGGGAAACGGAGTCACCGAACAGTCTGCGAAGGCCCACTGGTCCGACGGAACGGCCGTAGCCGTGGCGGCCTGAGAAGTCCGGCGCATCAGACTTGCTTTCGAGGTGTCGAGACTAAACGGCTTCTGATAAGTAAGCGCGACGTATTGTTGCGAATTAAGCGCGACAGTAGAGGCATGGTTTGGAATATTGATGAAGCGCTCCATCACCGGGCCGGTAATCGGTGAACCATCGGGATTCTTTGCGATGGGTACTTCGATCGTTTGCAGGCCCGGCCTGACGATCAGATCTCCCTGCCATCCACTGACTACCGACACGCGGCCGTCATTCGATCCGGAGGGCCCTCCGTTGCCCCGGTTCGGCACGCTGTAAAACAGCACGGCGTCCGAATGTGACATGTCGATCGGCTTCGACAGCGCGAAGGTGGCCGAGTACTCCACCATGCCGCGGGCATTGCGCGGCGCGAGCTGAATGTCGTTGATGATCGTGTTGTGCGGGTCTTTCGGGTCGAGCTCGCCGTAAAAGTGGCCGGCAAGCGTCTCGAACGGTCCTGCCGCGCCAAACGTCTTGCCGCTGTAGGCGGGCGATTCCCGCTTCTCAACCACAAAACGCGTGACGCGCGCTTCGGCGGCGCACGCGCAAAGCAGGACGAATAATGTTAATCGGGACCGGCGCATTCATGCGCCATTATACTTTTCAGTTCACGTCCTTCGGGGCCAGTGTGGAGGTGGCCAGCATGCCTCCCAGACCCATTGTTTCAACCGCCGAGGACGGTACGATCACCATGGCGCCTTTCTCTTTAATGGCTTCGTAAAGCATATTCATGGCGCGCAGATGGAGCGCTGTTGGATTGTTCTGGTAAACCAGCGACGCTTCCGCGAATTTGGCCGAAATCTCCGTCTCGGCTGTGCCCAGCACAATGCGGGCCTGCCGTTCACGTTCCGCCTGCGCCTGACGCGACATTGCGTCTTCCAGACCGGAGGGGATGTGGACATCGCGAATTTCTACCGATTGAACCGTGATCCCCCAGGGATTTGTCTTCGCATCGAGAATCGCCTGCAGTTCGTGGCCGAGCGATTCCCGCTGCGTAATCATCTGCGAAAGTTGATGGCGGCCGATGGACTCGAGCAACGCCGTCTGTGCGCTCATCTGAACCGCCCGGGAGAAGTCCTCCACTTCGAGAATGCATTTCTCGGCATCCCATACCAGCCAGAAAACTATGGCGACGACGTTGACCGGAACCGTGTCCCGCGTCAGCGCCGATTCCGCCGTCACGTCGGTGACTCGGATGCGCTGATCGACGTACCGGCTGATCTTCTCGATCAGCGGAATGATGAAATAGAGGCCGGGGCCGCGCATGCCTTTGTACCGTCCGAACCGAAGCACAGCCGCGCGCTCCCACTGGTCGGCCACCTTTACCGCGAACAACAAATAGCAGCCGATCAGAAGCCCGGCCACCGTCCATCCCGTCTGTTTCGTGTACGCCGATAGCGCGCCGCCGGCGATCGTTAGTATCAGAAAGAGAGTCACGCCTTCGACGCTTGCGATTTCCCGCGGGCTTCTCACGCCGCCGCCTCGCGCCAACCATGACGAACCGATGCCGAGCACCATTTCAATTCGACTCCTTGACGAATTCCTTCAGGCGGTTGCGGATTTCCTTAAGCGTGAAGCCTTCCCGTCCGGCGCGCGCCACGAATTCGGCCATGAAGCGTTCGAGCCTGCGCTCGCGTTCCGCCTCGGACCTCTCCACCTTCGCTTCCGCGAGAAACGTGCCCGTACCCTGATACGTGGTCACGACGCCCGTCAGTTCCAGTTCCCGATAGGCCCGGACTACCGTATTCGGGTTTACCGAAAGATCCACGGCAAGCTGCCGGACCGTGGGGAGGCGCGCGCCAGGACGCAGCGCGCCGGAAGCCCGGGCGGAATGGACCTGATCGATGATCTGCCTGTAGGCGGGTACCCCGCTCTCGAGATTCAGCCGGAAATCCATTTCCGCTGATTGTATTAATACACTAGAACACTGTCAGATGCAAGCAGAATCTGAAAAACGTCATTCGGGGCGGCGGGCGATGGCAATTAGCGAACAAGGCTCCCAGGGCAACTTCTGGTCGATGGCGCGCCACAGCCAGACAAACTTATCGAAGATCCGCATCGAAAACTGCGAGAGAGTTCGCCGCTTCAGCACCTGGCCCGTGAAGCGCCATCCAGGCCACGAAACCCGGTTAAATTCGAGCATTCTGTCGACGTGGAAGCCTGCCTCAGCCAGCACCGAGGCGAGCGCGGTCCTCGTATAGCGGCGGTAATGGCCGAGCGCTTCGTCCAGCGCTCCGTAAGCTTCGGGGCCGTTGGGCACGAGGAGAATCAGCGTTCCGCCCGGTATGAGTGTCGTACGGATGCTTTCGAGCACCTGCCGGTCGTCCTTCAGGTGTTCCAGTACATTCAGACAAATAACGGTATCCACCTGCGTTTCGAAATGCCGATAGTCGCCGGGATCTTCCGCGTTCAGTTTGTGAACGCGCACAGCGGGGCGGTGCTGATAACGCTTCTTCAGTTGCTCCAGATACTCGGGCTCGATATCGGTGGCAAGATACAGTTTCCGCGCCGGGCAGAGCTTGTGCGTCAGGTTGCCCATCCCGGCGCCGATTTCCAGAACCCGCGCGCCAGCCCACGGAGAGATCGTGTCCGCCATCCAGCGGTTGAATTTTCCCGCAACGGAAAGGGCGTCGAGCATTTCAGGGCCCGGGTCGTGAAACAATTTTTTTGTGAAGCGCGAACGCAGAATCACCCAGAGAACCACAAATGCGTCGCGAAGCCCAATCTTTTTGCCTTCTTCGTACGTGCGTCCGTGATAGCTGATCGGCGTCTCGTAAATACGCGCCTGACGGCGGGCGAATTTCACGGTGAGTTCCGGGTCGATTCCGAAGCGGTCGCTCTGAATTGGTATGGACTTGGCTAGAGACGTGCGAAACGCTTTGTAGCAGGTTTCCATGTCCGTCAGATTCAGGTCCGAAACCATGTTGCAGACGGTGGTCAGGATCCTGTTGGCAAGCGAGTGCCAGAAATAGAGCACGCGGCGTTCACCCGCGGCGAGAAAGCGCGAGCCGAAAACCACGTCGGCTCTTCCTTCGATTAGCGGAGTCAGCAACCGAAGATATTCCGCCGGATCGTACTCAAGATCAGCGTCCTGAATGATAGTGTAATGTCCCTCCGCGGCTGATATCGCGGTTCGAATCGCGGCGCCTTTGCCCTGGTTCCGGTCATGACGAATCAGGCGAACCGCCACGCCGGGTTGCGACGCCATAAAGTCCTCCACGATTTCCGCCGATCCATCAGTAGAACGATCGTCGACGACGATGATTTCCGAATCCCAGCCCCCGGACATGACGGCGCTCACCACACGGACCAGTAATTCGCGGACGAACTCTTCCTCGTTGTACAGGGGCACAAGGACGGAGAGCGTTAGCTGAGGCATGCGCGCCTTAATTGTACGGGGCGATGCCATTTCGGAACAAAAGTTGCCTGGATTGAGGGGTTTCGGTGAGACTGAACTCATTACCGCGTAGTCGCTATCGAATGGATTTTGGGAAATCGGCAGTATTCTGTCTCGGAATCGCCGCGATGCTCTGGGCCTTCCCTGGAGTTAGTTCGGCCGAGACAGTGAATACGCTGGCTGCGCCCCATGCGGGCAGTTCAGAGGATCTCGAGATATGGTTCCGGTGGGACGCAACGTCTGAGGGATTCATGTTCGCAAAGAACACAATTTACGATTTCGTTGGAGACTCGGAGCTCGGCTTCGCAGAGAACGATTGGGACGACTTCGCGCCGTCATTCCTCTCGAATACGGTTTCCGGCGGGACAACGTCGCCCATTCCGGATATGGTGACCACCAGTGCGGTCGCATCTCGGGTTCCCGAACCGGAACTCTGGGTTTTGGTCGCCTGCGGACTTAGCTTCATCGCGGCGTCCGCGGCGCTGCAGCGACGCTCTCGAACAGAGAGAGAAGCTCGCCGACGCTCAGTTCCTCCGCCCGTTTGGTCAGCCGGGGGTCGCGAGGAAGTTCCCAGAGATCGTAGCGTCCGCTGAGATTGTTACGCAGAGTCTTCCTCTTCTGGCGGAAGCAGGCGCTCGCGAAATCGAGGAATGCTTTGGATTCCTCCGTTCCCCCGGTCTGCCGTGGCGTCAGCCGTACAACCGCGGAGTTCACCTTGGGCGGCGGGCGGAACGCCCCGGGAGGCACGGTGAAGAGGTATTCCACATTTGCGAGGTACTCGCACTCGACGGTCAGATATCCGTAGTCCCGTGTTCCGGGTCGCGCGGCGATTCGGTCCGCCACCTCCTTCTGAATCAGAAAAGTCCCATGCCGAAGATCGCCAGGGGCACGAAGGAATCGCGAGATGATCGCGGTCGCGGCATAGTACGGCAGGTTGCCCGCCAGCACCGCGTTTCGCTCGTCCGGCCATTTGGCGAAATCCACCGTGAGCGCATCGGCCTGACGAACGTTCAGGCGCGGCTCATCGGCCCACCGTTCCACCAAATACGCCGCCAGTTCACGATCCAACTCGAACGCGACCACGCGCTGCGCGTGAGCCAGCAGCCGCTCCGTGAGCGCGCCTTTGCCCGGACCGATTTCCACCGCAAGGTCGACCCCGGGCCCGCAGGCTGCTAACGCAATTTTTTCGAGAGTTCCCGCACTAGCCAGAAAGTGCTGCCCGAGCTTCTGGCGAGCCACCCCTCTTTCAGCCCCGGACGCTGATGTGGCTCATGAAGAACAGCCGCTTGCTCGAGACGCGCCGGCCCGAGCGCACCGCCGGATTGAAGGTGCTGTAGAGAACGAGGTTTCCGATCTCCTGCATCTCTTCGGGCGAGGCATGTTTATCCGGTTGCAGTTCGTAGTCGGTGACGTGCCCTTCTGAGTCCACGCTCAGTTTCACGAGAACGTCTTTGCGGCCGCAATCGAATGGCGACAACTCGTCTATAGACACATCGGTCGATACGCCGATCGGCAGATCGTTCTGCCAGTCCGGCACGACGTAGAAGTTGCCAAGAATTACGCCGAAACAGAGGAACGAAGCGAGAATTCCCCCCGCGGCGGGGACGGCGAAAGGCTTAAGCAGGTTGTCAAAAGACACTTTGAACCGCCTGCGGAAATCCTGGAAACGCGTCTGGAAATCGCGGCGGCGCACCTGGCGCGCATGCTCCCGCGAGGCGAGTACGCGGAGCCTGGTTCCCAGCATCGAGGGAACCTGCGCTTCCGGCAGATGGCGCAGTCCGGTCCTCAACGAACGCACTTCAACGCGGTGGAGTTCGCACTCGCGGCAGTCTTGAATGTGATAACGCACGCCGTGGCTGTCGACCTCCTCCAGTTGCCCGGCGACGTAGTCCCACATGGACCGGCGTACACTCTTGCAGGTAAAGTCTTCCATTACTTCGCAGTCCTCGGTACCAGTTGCATCGCGGACGCGCCTTCCAGCCGGCTCGCGAGATACCGGCGGAGGGCCTCGCGCCCCCGCAGGATTCGTGATTTTACGGTTCCAATCGAGACCTCGAGAACGGCCGCGATCTCCTCATAACTCAGATCTTCGATTTCGCGCAGTACCAGTGCCGTGCGAAACACCGGATTGATGGCTTCCAGGCCCTCTTCGAGGAGAATCTGCGCCTCCCGGTTCATCGTGAAGTCGAAGGGCGTTTCGCCCTCGTGGACGAGCGGCCTTTCGTGCGTTTCGCAATCCTCGTAAGTCTCGTCGATCGCAGTCTCGCCCCGGCGATGGCGGAATAGCCATCGGCGCCGGTTGTGAGATTCGTTTACCGCAATCCGGTAGACCCAGGTCCGCAGGCTGCTGTCGCCTCGAAAGCTGCCCACGTTGCGGAAGACTTTGAGGAAAACCTCCTGAACGACGTCACTTGCGTCCGACGGATCGTCGAGAAGCCTCCAGGCCAGGTTGTAGACCGGACCCTGGAAGCGCCGGATCAGATCTTCGTAAGCGGTTTCATCCGCCGCCCGGAGCCCTTCAATCAGGCGGACATCTTCGAGTTCGGCCTCCTGCTCCGGTGTAAGGCTCGAATTGAGGTTGAGATAGGCGCCGGTCATGAGGACGCGAGAGTGCCTTCACAATTATAGACTCCGGCTTCCGAAGCAATGTTCCCGGCTACTGAGCCGCTTCGCGGGCGATCAGTTCGTAAGACCGGCGGCGCGCCTCATGACTGTGTGTGATGGTGACGACCAAGGCCTCCTTCGCCCCATACTCCGCGGCAACCCGATGAATTTCCGGGACTACTGTCGCCGGCGAGCCCACAATCAGACGCCGCCCGACTGGTAACAACTCGGCCGGTACCCCTTCGGACCGCAGGAATTCCTCCGCCTCCTCGACCGGAGGAACCGGAACTGTACGGCCCCTGAACATCAGCACGAGCATCATTCGGACGCTCGATGCGAGCCGCTGGGCCGCCGTGTCTGTCTCCGCGCAAATTACTGAAAGCGCGACAGATGTCTTCGGCGCAAGTACTTCTTGTGAGGCGACGAAGCGATCCTGATACCAGGCGGCGAGAGGAGCCCCTTCGGGGTTGATGAAGTCCGCGAACGCATACCGAAGTCCCCGTTCGGCCGCCCAGACGGCGCTCTGCTCGGACGAGCCAAGCAGCCATAGTTCCGGTCTGGTGAAGGAGATCGGAATTTCGGTTCGCGCGTTGGCGAAGTACGACTGAAGCTCTTCGAACTGATCGAGGAAGTCGTCCGGGGGCGGATTCCTGCGATCGCGCTGCAAGGCCCGCGCGATACGCCCGCTGGTTCCCGGCGCCCGCCCGATCCCCAAGTCGATCCGCCCGTCGTACAGGCCGTTCAGCATGCTGAAAGTCTCGGCGACCTTCAGAGGGCTGTAGTGCGGCAGCATAATCCCGCCGCTCCCGACCCGCAGGTTCTTCGTAGCAGCGGCGACCGGCCCAATCATCGCCTCCGGACTCGCACACGCGAGGGATGCTGCGCCGTGATGTTCGGCCAGCCAGTAACGCTGATAGCCCAGGCTGTCCGTCAGCCGCGCAAGGTCGATCGAATTTCGGAGCGCCTCGCCAACCGACGATCCTGCCGGCACAGGCGATTGATCCAGAACGCCAAGACGAAGACTCAACCCCCCTTCGATGCGCCCACTGCCTCGCGCGATTCCCGCCCGCAGGCGTTCAGACGATACTCTAGGGGCATGCGCACCATCGCAGTCACGGCTGTTTTTATGATCGGGTTCTCAGCCTTTGCGCAGGACGTCGTCCTGCCGGACGGGAAAGCCAAAGCGACCGTCGAAAGCGCATGTTCCGAATGCCACGGGCTCGATCAGGTAGTACAGTCCGGAATGTCGGCCGCTGACTGGAAAGCCACGGTCAACCGCATGGTGAAAAAGGGCGCGAACGTGACTCCGGAGCAGATCGACGTAGTGGCCGATTACCTGGCCGTATACTTCCCCGCAGAAAAAACCAATGTCAATACGGCGACCGCCGATCAATTGAAGAACGCGCTTCAACTCACAGCCGCTGAAGCGGAGGCGATTGTCAGCTTCCGCAAAGCCAATGGCAACTTCAAAGATTTGGCGGCGCTCGAAAAGGTGACGGGTGTCGATCCAAAGAAAATCGAAGCGAAGAAGGATCTGATCGCGTTCTGATTACTTCTGCGGTGGTTTGGCGACCTGAATGTCGTTGTCCACGCTGAAAACGCCGCTGACCGTATTCGCGCGGATTTCGGCCACGTTCGAATCCGCTTCATTATCTACAACCCCCACCAGCCGGACGTTGCCGTTCTGCACAATGATGTGGATCGCGTGATATCCAATCGGGGGATCATTGGTAATTCCGCCTGCCCGCCGCGCAACCGTCATCCCCGTAAAACCAGCGCGATTTGAGGTGTACTTTTGCAGCGTTGGAAACGAATAGAGGGACGCGTAAACCTGTGCGCGTATTCGGTCGTCGTTGGGGGACAACGGCAAAACCGCGATTTCGTTCTCGATCTTTGAAATCCCCTCAATCTTCTTAACCGTATTCTCGATGGTCGATTTCAGAATCGGACGCGACGCCTGCCCCCGCAGGATCACCGTGTCTCCTTTGAGCCCGAAATGAATGTCATCGAAAACGCCGTAGTTCGTGTTGGTAACGATGTCTTTGTAGACTTCCCGGGCGAGTTTTAGTTGCGCCTGCTGCTTCGAATCGAGTTGCGCCGCGTCGCGCTGCGCGGCGAGCGGGGCGATCAGCGCAAACCCGAGAAGGACGCGGGCTGGAAAACTCATAACGACTCCTTTCCTGCTAACGGCAGATCTCAGACGCGCGAACGCGCTGGACGATCCACAAAGTAGTCAGGATTCCGTTAGGAAAGCAGGAGTTCGAGGTCTTCCGGCCGGAGATTCCGGATCAGGCTATTATCGGCGCTCACAATGGCCGACGCCAGATCGCGTTTGGATTTCTGAAGCTCGAGAACCTTCTCTTCCACCGTGTCGCGGGCAATCAGCCGATACGCGAAAACATGCCGGGTCTGACCAATGCGGTGGGCGCGGTCCATTGCCTGCATTTCCACGGCGGGGTTCCACCAGGGGTCCAGGAGAAAGACGTACTCCGCGGCGGTGAGATTGAGCCCTACGCCCCCGGCTTTCAGGCTGATGAGGAACAGCTTGCAGTCCTCATCGTTCTGGAACCGCTCGACCCGCGCTTCGCGATCGCGGGTGGCGCCGTCGAGGTATTCGTAGACCGTCCCCTCTGCGTCTAGTTTCTTTCGAACGATATCCAGCAGGCTCGTGAACTGCGAAAAGACCAGGGCCTTGTGGTTCTCTTCAAGTACTTCGCGCAACTGCAGCATCAGGGTGTCGAGCTTGGCGCTCGCCTCAGCGGCCCGCTTCTTATCGATCAGCCCCGGATGGCAAGCGGCCTGCCGAAGCCGCAAAAGCGCTTCCAGAACCTGAAAGCTGGATTTCTTCAGGCCGTGCGTCTCGACTCGCTTCAGTAATCCGTCCCGATAATGCTGTCGCAGCTCGTTATAGAGCTTGCGCTGTGGCGGTTCGAGCTCGCAGTAGATGGTTTGCTCGGTGCGCGGAGGCAGTTCGCGGGCGACCTGATCCTTGGTGCGGCGCAGTATGAACGGCCGCAGCGCCTGCGCCAGCAGCTTTCGCGTGTCCTCGTCAGGATTCCGCGCCGCGCCTCCCGAAAGCTTGAGCACGCTTGCCGAGCCCAGCATGCCGGGGTTGAGGAAATCGAAGAGCGACCAAAGCTCGCCCAAGTGGTTTTCTACGGGCGTTCCGCTCATCGCGATGCGATGCCGCCCGTTCAATAGCCGGACGGCTTTGGCGGATTCCGAACCTGCGTTCTTGATCGCCTGCGCTTCATCGAGCACCACGTAATCGAAGGCGAAATCCTTGAGCTGAGCGATATCGCGGCGCAGGGTCCCGTAAGTCGTCAGAACCAGATCGGCGGATGTCAGGTCGGTTCCGGACCGGCCGGTTCCGGTGTAGTCGATCACCCGCAGCCGCGGCGTAAACCGCGCCGCTTCCTGCTTCCAGTTGAAGACCAGCGATTTCGGGACCACCACGAGGGACGGCCCGATATCCTCGCCCTCCTCCCGCAAGACTCGCCGATACTCCAGCGTCGCCAGCATTTGCGCTGTCTTGCCAACGCCCATGTCGTCCGCGAGGCATCCGCCGAACGAAAAGCGGCGGAGGAAGTCCATCCAGCCCACGCCCTCTCGCTGGTAATCGCGCAGATGTCCTTCGAAGCCGGGCGGTTGCGGAGCCGCCTCAACGCCGCGAAATGTCTGCAACTGTTCCCGAACGCGCGCGAAGACCTCGTCCACCTTCGCTTCGGGTTGCGCCGCAAGCAGCGCGTCAAGCAGCCCCGCCTGACTTCTGCGAAATCGGATGTGCCCGTCGTCGTCGCTCCGGACCGCCTCGCCTAGTCCAGCGATGAGACCGAACTTCCTGAGCCACTCTTCCGGCAGCATGCCGTAGCCGCCATCGCTCAGCCGCACCATGCTCTCGCCCCTGCGCAGGGCTTCCAGAAGCTCCGGAAGTCGCGCGGTCGATTCGCCATAGTCCACCTCGCCGTGCAGTTCGAACCAATCCAGACCACTCGATACTTCCACTCGGAACGCGCCAGGCTTGCGGAACGCCTTTCCTTCGGCCTCGACATGCCATCCGCTTCCGACCAGCGCGCGAACGACGCGTGGCAGCTTGGACGCTGGTATATCCCACGAGGGCTGTTCCAGGTAGGGCGTTGTGTGGCGCAGCCCCAGGTCGGATAGCTGAGATGCCGCGGTCCTCTCCGCAGCGCCGTCCCGACGAATAAACTGCCGCGAGTTGGCGTCGAAGACGCCGGATCCCGACGCGCTGTCGCTGACCAGACGTCCGCCGTAGTCGAACATCAGATCGCCGCGTAATCGCCCCAGGGCCGAACCGGCAGCCGCGCCGGTGATTTTCAGGAACGGGCGGGCTGGGAGAGAAACCTCATCGAATTTCAATTCATCCGGAACCTCCAGATGCGGCAGCCGCGGCGAGTTAAGAAGCGCGGTCAGGAATTCCTCGCGATCGTGGTCCGGCGCTTCGATCGTCCCCGCGCGCCGCAGGTACGAAATCCACTCGAACGGCGCATCCGCAGCCAGGAGGGCGACTTTGTCGCGAGTGAAAACGAACCCGGGAACCACAAGCGCCGCGGAAGCGAGGTCCATCCGCTCCTCTTCGCCGTCGCGATTCCGGATCAGTACTCCATGAAGCGCCCATCGATATTGCCCCTGCCGGATCTGAAGACCGAATCCCCACTCGCCGCCGTCGTCCCATTCGAGGGACGAGAGATCCTGCCCGGCAGCATCGGTCCGAATGAACATCCGGCCCGTCTGCGCGATTTGCGGCACGAGCCTTGCCGCAAGCGTCGCAACGAGGCCATTCACATCCGGGATCGAGCTGCGCATCCCGTAAGACAGGTCGTAAGTTCGTACGCCGCCGATCAGAGTAGAAATGATCTCGCGATCGGCCGCATTCGGCAGCTGGTCGATTTCGTCTCTCCGCACGTCGAGTCGGGCGATCCGGCCCCAGCCTCCGGCGAGTTTCAGATCCCGGGTTTGCAACGCGATCGTGAGCGCGCCGGACGCAATGCTTGCCTGCGCGTCGACCGTGTAAAGGATCTGACGCTTCGCAGGCCAGGCGCGAGCCGCGCGCCCGGTCTGGAGCGACATGCTGCGCACGTCGCCGATCTGGGTGCGCCAGGATGGTCCGCGTAGAGCCGGGATAGGGGGAGGTTCGGGAGGGCTCAGTTCGAATGGCGAAACATATTCCTCGTCCTCGTCGAAGTCGTCGTCCGGATCGCTCTCGATCAGTTTGACCGCCCGCCCGGCATCTGCCAGATAACCTTGCCGCCCCGCCTGCGCCAGGGCGGCCCAAAGGTGCTTGCAAGGGCCCTCCGATTCAAAATAAGGGCACTTGCACCACGCCACCAAAGCGCGGTCTTCCACCTGAATACAGAATTCGTACTGGCGCTCGCCCCGCACTTCACCGTGAAGGTGATCGTCTTCGTGTTGATCGAAGCGCACGTAGCCGGCGAAAGCGTACTGCTGTCCGCGCTGCCGGACGACACTGGGAAAGTAATTGGCGAACCTTGTTGCGATATCCACGCGAATCTGGGCGGCGTTAACGGAAGGAGAAACCCGATTTTAACAATCCGCTTATGTTGGACCGTCCGCGCGTGCTGCCTAAGCCTTCGCTTCGGAATTCGCCCGGTTGAAGAGAGCCTTCATGTATGCGAACCCGTAGCTCTGTTCCGCGTAGTGTCCGCCGACGATACCGGGAGAGTGGTCCAGAATCACGATGCCTTCGAAGTTCACGTCGCGCAGCGCCTTCGTGATCTTGTACATGTCGTAGTAGCCGTTGTCCATGAAGGTCTCGACGAAGTGGGGCAGAGGCCCGCTCACATTCCGAAAGTGGATCTTCCAGATCTTGTCCGACCCGAAATAGCGAATCATCTCCTCGGGATCCTTCCCGGTGAGCGCCTTGCCGCCTTCGAGCCAGGTCCCGCAGCACAGGCATATGCCCACGTTGGGGCTGTTCGCGATCTGCATGGCTTTCCGGTAGCCATCGAAGTTCCCAAAGACGCAACGAGGCACGCCCGCGAGCACCGGCACAGGCGGATCGTCCGGATGAATTCCGATACGGACGCCGGCCTCCTCGGCGACCGGCGCGACCTGCCGGATGAAATGCGTATAGTTCTCCCAGATCTCTTCCTGGGAGAAGACGCGTCCGTGCGACAGCGGCTCATGATACTGAACGCCGTCCCACACGCCTACTTTGTTCGGGCTGTTCAGATCGAACTCTCGCCCTGACGCGTTGCGGATTTCCTGTCGCCCACTCGACCAGATGCCGTTGCCCATGTGGGCGTAGGTCGTGTAATAGATTCCGGCTTCCCCCAGATTCCGCAGGTATTGCTTGTACTCCTCGATTTTCTTGTCGCGCCCGGGAAGGTTGAGCGTGACCTCGGGCATGTTGTGAACGCTCGTATTGCCGATATTCCAGACGGTGATGCCCGCGTCCGCGTAGCGCTTTTTGATCTGCTTGAATCCGTCTGCAGTGCGGAGGTCCGGCGTGGACCCGACGCTTACGTACGAGCACCCGATCTGATTCCAGAACTTCAGTTCCTCATCGGTTGGCTTCGCGGAAGCCTGCCCGCAAAGTTTGATGCCGGGTTGGCTGTTGTGAACCGCCGCGGAAGCGCTTTGCTCGGCGGAAAGGTAAGCCGCCGCTCCCAACGCGCCGCCCAGCGCGAGCTTTCCGAAGTCTCTGCGTCCGGCGCCGGATCGCGGTTCGCTCATGCGTTTCTCTCCCTGACCATGCTGTGATTCGTTTTATCACGCCGCGAGCTCAATCGTGACGCACTCCTTGATACCTCGGCGGAGGCGAGCCAGGCGTAGGGCCACCGCATCGCATTCATAAGCGATCCCTCAGGAGAATCGAGGTCAGACGGCAATGTCGCCGCCTCGATTTCGTTTTTCTTTTCATTTTGGCGACTTGACTCTCAAAACTTTTTATATAATCCAGAGCACCAACAAAACCTGACGGGAGGTTTAAAGGGGTATGAGCCGCCTTGCCGCGCTTGCCGCAACATTGTTCTTGTTCAGTCTTTCAGCGTTTCCGCAGACACTAGGTGAGATTACCGGTCGTGTAACGGACACCACCGCCGCCGCGATTCCCAATGCCACGATAACGCTAACCAGCGTAGCTACCAATTCCGTGCGCACCACAGTTTCGACAGATTCGGGGGACTACACATTTCCCTCCGTTCCCCCTGGCTTCTACAACGTCAAGGCTGAACATCAGGGATTCAAAACCGCAACGAACAATAACCTGGAACTTCAGGTCCAACAGACGGTCCGTCTGGACTTCACGCTTCAGGTGGGGCAAATCAGTGAATCCGTGGAGGTCTCGGCAGCCGCGGATCTGTTGCAGGCTGAGAACTCATCAATCGGTACTGTTATCGAAAACAAGCACGTCACCGAGCTTCCACTGAACGGGCGCAATTACCTCGGTCTGGTAGCGCTATCGGCCAATACCAACACGCTCTCGTCGTCTTCCGGGCAGGCGGGTTCACGCCAAGGCGGTGACCGAGCAAGTCAGTCCATTTCGGCCGGCGGCCAGCGGATCATGTTTAACTACTTCACGCTCGACGGAGTCGTCAATACGGATCCGGATTTCAACACCTATGTGACATTGCCATCCATTGACGCGATCCAGGAGTTTAAGGTGCAGACCGGCGTGTATCCCGCAGAGTTCGGGCACGAGGCCACGCAGATCAACGTGTTAACGAAGTCGGGCGGCAATGCCTATCACGGCGCGTTATTCGAGTTCGTACGAAACGACGTCTTTGACGCCGTCCCCTACTCCTTCGGAACCGTTCACCCGAACAAGTCCCCGTTCAAATGGAACGACTACGGATTCGAAATCGACGGACCCGTGCGGCTTCCGAAACTATTCGACGGCCGCAACAAACTGTTCTTCATGGCGAACGACGAATGGAAGAAACAACGGCAGAACAGCCAGGCCAACTACACGCTTCCGACGGCGGCCATGCAAGGCGGTGATTTCAGTTCCTTCGCCACGCCCATCTATGAT